>NZ_JBFRCX010000002.1:0-680731 GCF_052113285.1 Rhizobium sp. YAF28
CCCTCTGAAGGACGTGCACAACGCTCTGCAGGCGGTTGCCGAGGAAGATGTTTCCCTGAAGATCCCGCATACCGGCATGAACAACGAAGTCGGCATGATGGCGAAGGCGACGCAGTCGCTGCAGGAAAAGATCAGGGAACGTCACGCGATGTCCGATCGCGAGGCTGCCCAGCAGCTGGCTCTCGAAAGCGAGCGCGAAAGCAACCTGCGCCATCAGCAGGATGAAGCCTCGCTGCAGGCCCGTGTCGTCAGCACCATCGGTCAGGCGCTGGAGCAGATCGCCCACGGCGACCTGACGGTGCGTTGCGCCGACATCGGCCAGAAATATGCGGCCCTGCGCGACAACTTCAACGATGCGCTCTCGCATCTCGAGGCCGCGATGGCCCAGGTCAGCGCCAAGGGCGGTGATATCGGTGTCGCCAAGGAAGAGATCCGTCGCGCCTCCAACGAGCTTTCGCAGCGCACCGAGCGTCAGGCCGCAAGCCTGGAAGAAACCTCGGCTGCTCTCGATGAGCTGACCGTTGCCGTCCGCCAGACGGCCGATGGTGCCCATGAAGCCAGCAAGCGGGTTCACTCGGTCTCGACCGAAGCCACCCATAGCGATGCGATCGTCACCCAGGCGATCGAAGCCATGAGCGGCATCGAAAAGTCCTCGTCGGAGATCACCAAGATCATCGGCGTCATCGACGAGATCGCCTTCCAGACGAACCTGCTGGCGCTCAACGCCGGTGTCGAGGCAGCCCGTGCCGGCGAAAGCGGCAAGGGTTTTGCCGTCGTCGCCCAGGAAGTGCGTGAACTGGCCCAGCGCTCGGCTGCTGCCGCCAAGGAGATCAAGGATCAGATCGCCCGCTCCTCCAGCCAGGTCGACCATGGTGTCCGCCTCGTCGGCGAGGCAGGCGAAGCGCTGAAGCGCATCTCCGACCAGATCAAGGCTGCCAACGAGATCGTCGCCAAGATCGCCCACAGCGCCTCCGAACAGGATACGACGCTGCGTTCGATCTCGTCCTCGATGAACCAGCTCGACGCCGCCACCCAGCAGAACGCCGCCATGGCCGAAGAGACCACGGCATCGGCCGAAACGCTGGCTGCCGACACCGATGAACTGCTCGGTCTCATCCGTGGCTTCCGCGTCGGCAATGCTGCCGCAGCTCCTGCCATGCATCAGGGTCGCCGCGCCGCATAAGCCGGGGTGACTAAAAGCAATTTCATCACTTTCCGCCGCCCGTAGGAATTCATCGGTCACGTCGCCACCGGTCAACTCCACGACGCGGGCAGTTCCTGCCAGCACATCCTCGCCATCAGCCGCATCGCCGATTTCGGCGGGTGGCCGTGGCACCGGCATGCCGGCCGACATTTCCGGACAGATCGTCACGATCAGGCCTTCCTGCATCCAGCGCTCGATTGCCGGATGGACGAGCTGCTTCGCGCGTCCGTCATATCGGACGGCGTGGCCCATGAGACAGGCACTGACGAGGATCTTGGACACCATGGGATGAGGTTTAATGGAGATTCATGCGGACGTCATCGCCTGACATCAGGTGCAACCTCGGCAATGCAATTCCGGAACCAGCGCTGCGCCGGATGTGCATCGTTGCGCCGATGCCAGGACATGACGAAGGGGATGGGCTCCAGCATGAGCGGCGGCTCCAACAGGGCAAGTTCGTCCGCATGGCCGGAGGCCTCCACGACGCCGGCCATCAAGGTGGCGATCATGTCGGAACGGGCAATCAAGAGCGGCGCGGCATACATATTGGGAAGCGTGAGCGCGAGCCGCCGCTGAAGCCCTGTCTTTGCCAGCGCCGCGTCGACATGGCCGAAACGCTCGTTTTCCGGCGAGACGAGCAGGTGCGGGAGAGCCAGAAAGGCGTCGAGATCGAGCGTGCGTCGTGTAGCTGGATGATCCTTCCTGACGATGCAGACGAAACGCTCCTCAAACAGAGGCTGGGTCAGAATACGTCCCGTTTTCGTTGCCGGCACCCCAACCGTCACATCGACCTCTCCGGCATCCAAGAGATCGATGGCGTCGTCGCGGGCGCTGAAATTCCGGACCTGCAATGTCGCATCCGGAGCCGCCTTGACAAGATGCGCAACGAGTTGCGGCAGCAGCGCGAAAGTCGGATGGTCGGAGAGGCCGATCGTGAAGGCGGCAGGTCGCAGGATCGAATGCCTGGGTGAAATCGAGTGTGCGCTGGATATCGGCAAGAGCACGCGACAATGGCTCGGCGAGATCAAGCGCTCTTGGTGTCGGCTGCAGGCCCTGCGGTCCCCGCACCAAAAGCTCATCCTTGAGAAGGCTGCGCAACCGCGCCAGAGCAGCGCTCACGGCAGGTTGCGTGCGGCCGATGCGAATGCCGGCCTTCGTCACGCTCCGTTCCTTCATGAGCGCGTCGAAGGCAACGAGCAGGTTGAGATCGATACCATGCAAATCCATTGCGTGGATGAATGCATATACTTCATATCAATTTCAAGCATGTTGCCGATGCCGCTAGGCTTGCCGGGTCACAACGTAAACCAGGCAGAAGCACATCATGCCATTCGCAAACTACAAGTTTCCCCAGGGTATTCTGACCGCAGAGCAGAAGGAGGACATCATCCTCAGAACGACGGCCATGTTCGTCGACTTTTTCGGGGAGGGCGTTCGCCCCTATACCATGGTCCTCGTCGATGAGGTCATCGACGGCGGTTATGGCCGCGCAGGCGAAACGCTTACCATCGCCAAGATGCAAAAGGGACGATGAGGCAGAAAAGCAAAATGGGGCCATTCGGCCCCATTTTCACTTGTCGGCCGTTTAGCCGGTGATCTTCGAAAAGTCCGCGACTGTCCCCGTCGCCGCGCGGATCATCCGCAGCAACGCGAGGCGGTTGGCGCGGATCGCGGCATCCTCGTCATTGACCAGCACATCGGTGAAGAAGCGGTCAACGGGAGCCCGCAGCTTCGACAGCGCTTCCATCGCCGAGCGAAAGTCTTCATGCGCAACCGCGCCGGCAGCTTCCGACGAAGCCTTGGTGATGGCGGCAAACAGTTCTTTCTCGGCATCAAGCTTCAGCAATGCCTCGGAAACGCCGTCGGCGACAACCGTGCCCTTCTTTTCCTCGGCGGCCAGAAGTTGCGTGGCGCGCTTGGTGCCGGCAAGCAGGTTGATGCCGTCTTCCGAGGTGATGAAGGCCGTCAGCGCCTCGACGCGGCGGGCGACCATCAAGAGGTCGTCGGATTCAGGTGTCAGCACGGCATCGATGAGGTCGTGTCGAGCACCCTGTTCGCGCAGATAGACCTTCAGGCGGTCGTGGAAGAAGGAGAGCAGATCGAACTGCCGCGTTAGGTCGTCGGTATCGACGCTGGCGCCAATATCCGTATCGATGCGCTGCATATGCGAGGTGATGCGCGGCAAGAGCGTCACGCGGGCGCGCTTTTCGAGCAGGATGCGGATGATGCCGAGTGCCGCACGGCGAAGCGCAAATGGATCCTTCGAGCCGGTCGGCTTCTCGTCTATTGCCCAGAAACCGATGAGCGTATCGAGCTTGTCGGCAAGCGCCACCGTGATCGCCACCTTGTCGTCGGGCACACGGTCAGACGGACCCTGCGGCTTGTAATGGTCTTCGATCGCGGTCGAAACGGAGGCGTCTTCGCCCTGCAGTGCCGCATATTTTCGGCCCATGACGCCCTGCAGTTCCGGGAATTCGCCAACGGCTTCGGTACGCAGGTCCGCCTTGCAGAGAACCGCGGCGCGGTCCACCACCTTGTAATCGGCGCCGACGGGCATGGCGATTTTGGCGGCCATCGCCCGGATGCGTTCGACGCGATCGCCCTGCGTGCCGAGCTTGGCATGGAAGGTCACGTTGAGAGCATCGAGCTTGGCCATGCGCTGGTCGAGCGGCTTGGCGAGGTCGAGGCCGAATTTCTTTGCGGAAGCTTCCAGCGTCTCGAGGTCCGGCAGGTTGCCCTGATCGCGCTTCCAGAAATGCAGCGCGTCCGACAGGCGCGCACGTACGACCTTGCCGTTGCCGTGAACGATTTCCTTGCCGCCATCCTTCGCCTGGATGTTAGACACGAGAATGAACTTGTTCGAAAGCGTCTCTTCACCCTGTTTGCGGGTGACGAAGCATTTCTGGTTGGTCTTGATGGTCAGGCGGATGATCTCGGAGGGGATCGAAAGGTAGTCCTCCTCAAAGGAACCCATCAGCACCTGCGGCCATTCGACGAGACCGGAGACTTCTTCCAGCAGGCCCTCGTCCTCGACCAGTTCCAGCCCGCTCGCAAAGGCGATGTCGCGGGCATCATGCAGGATGATGTCCTTGCGCCGCTCAGCATCGAGAATGACCTTCGCCTTTTCGAGGCTCGCGACGTAATCGTCGAAGCGCTTGACGGTGATGGCCTCGGGCGCGTGGAAGCGATGGCCGTAGGTCACGTTGGAGGCAACGAGGCCGTCGATCTCGAAGGGGATGACGACCGTTTCTTCATGCTCGGTCCCGAAGGTGCAAACGATCGACTGCAGCGGACGAACCCAGCGCAGCGAGCCAGGCTGCGAGGAGGCCTTGCCCCAGCGCATCGACTTCGGCCAGGGGAAATCCTTGATAATGCCGGGCATCACTTCGGCGATGATCTCCTCGGCGCCACGGCCGGGCTTGGAGATGACGGCGACGTAGAAATCGCCCTTCTTCGGATCGCTGACGACCTGTGCCTCGGAAACTGAAGAAAGGCCGGCGCCGCGCAGGAAGCCCTCGATCGCCTTTTCGTTGGCGTCGGTGCGCGGCCCCTTGCGCTCCTCGCGGATATCGGCGGAGCGGGCCGTCAGCCCGTGAATGTCGAGCGTCAGGCGACGCGGCGTCCAGTATTCGCGCGCACCCTCATAGGTCAGTCCTGCTTCCACCAGGGCATCGGTAAGGAGCTTCTTGAGGTCACCGGCGGCCTTGCGCTGCATGCGGGCGGGGATCTCTTCGGAGCGAAGTTCGAGAAGCAGGTTCGGCATGGTACTCTTTTCCTGGCGCCTGCAGGGCAGGGGCAATCAAAAATGGTCGCCTCTGCTACCAAAGAATGCCGCATCTGCACAACCGCAAAAACAGGAGGCGAAAGGCTCAATTGCGCCTCAGATATATGGCTTAAACCCACAGGAGCGTTCCCTTCCGCTGTGGAAAGCGGCGGGAGGCATTGCCTTGCTGCTTTTCGCCGCTATGGTCCGCCAACCCTAATAAACTGCAGGAAATCTCATGGCCGCTGACCTTCGTTCGCTCGCAGCAAGTATCTCCGCCGAAATCAACGCCCGGCCCGATCAGGCCAAGGCGGCGATCGAGCTGCTGGACGAGGGTGCAACGGTGCCGTTCATCGCCCGCTACCGCAAGGAAGTGACGGGTGGGCTGGATGATACGCAGCTGCGTACGCTGGCCGAGCGGCTTGTCTATCTGCGCGAGCTTGAAGCCCGCCGCGATACGATCGTCGAATCCGTCACCAGCCAGGGCAAGATGAGTGACGAACTGATGGCGAAGCTCTCGAGGGCCGCCACCAAGGCCGAGCTGGAAGACCTCTACCTGCCCTACAAGCCGAAGCGCCGCACCCGCGCCGAGATTGCCCGCGAGCGCGGCCTTGGCCCGCTTGCCGAAGCGATCCTCGCCGATCGTGGCAAGGATCCGGCCGCGCTGGCGGAGGCCTATATCACGGCCGATGTGCCTGACGTGAAGACGGCCCTCGAAGGGGCCCGCGATATCGTCGCCGAAGGTTTTGCCGAAAATGCCGATCTGCTCGGCAGGCTGCGCGCCCATATGCGCAATGCCGCCCTTCTGAAGGCCAAGGTCGTAGACGGCAAGCAGGCGACCGGCGAAAAGTTCTCCGATTATTTCGATCATTCCGAACGCTGGGCAACCGCCCCCGGCCACCGCGCGCTTGCCATGCTGCGCGGCTGGAACGAGGAAGTGCTGACGCTGACGATCGAGGCCGATGCCGAGGTCGCCTCGCCGAACAAGCCGGTCGAGCGCATGATCGCGACCGCCTACGAAATCGGTGCAACCCGCCCCGGCGATCGCTGGCTGATGGATGCCGTAAGCTGGACCTGGCGCGTGAAGCTCTCCATGTCGCTCTCGCTCGACCTGATGCGCGAACTGCGCGAAAGGGCGGAAGAAGAGGCGATCCATGTCTTTGCCCGCAACCTCAAGGATCTGCTTTTGGCAGCCCCCGCC
Source organism: Rhizobium sp. YAF28 (assembly GCF_052113285.1). Lineage (NCBI taxonomy): Bacteria > Pseudomonadati > Pseudomonadota > Alphaproteobacteria > Hyphomicrobiales > Rhizobiaceae > Rhizobium > Rhizobium sp. YAF28. The sequence goes on from NZ_JBFRCX010000002.1 coordinate 6,169, forward strand.
GGCTCGCGGGCCACGATGGGCCTCGATCCGGGCATCCGCACCGGCGTCAAGGTTGCGATCACCGATGGTACCGGCAAGCTGCTCGATACGACGACCGTCTATCCTTTCCCGCCAAAGAATGACGTGCGCGGCACGCAGGCAGAGCTTGCCTCCCTCATCCGCAAGCACAATGTCGAACTGATCGCGATCGGCAACGGCACGGGCAGCCGCGAGACGGAAAAGCTCGTGGCCGATATGCTGGCCGCACTTCCTGCGCCAAAGCCCACCAAGGTCATCGTCTCTGAAGCCGGTGCCTCCGTCTATTCAGCTTCCGAAACCGCGGCCGCCGAATTCCCGCAGCTCGACGTTTCGCTCCGCGGCGCCGTCTCCATCGCGCGGCGCCTGCAGGACCCGCTCGCCGAACTCGTCAAGATCGAGCCGAAGTCGATCGGCGTCGGCCAGTATCAGCACGATGTCGATCAGACGAAGCTCTCCCGCTCGCTCGACGCGGTCGTGGAAGATGCCGTGAATGCCGTCGGCGTCGATCTCAATACGGCGTCCGCGCCGCTTCTGTCGCGCGTGTCCGGCCTTGGTCGTTCGATTGCCGATGCGATCGTGCTGCACCGAGACCAGAATGGCGCTTTCGAAAGCCGCAAGGACCTGTTGAAGGTTGCCCGCCTTGGCCAGCGCACCTTCGAACAGGCCGCGGGCTTCCTGCGCATCCCTGACGGTAAGGAGCCGCTCGATGCGTCTTCCGTGCATCCGGAAGCCTATGGCGTGGCAAAGAAGATCGTCGCCGCCTGCGGCCGTGATCTGCGCTCACTGATGGGCGACAGCGCCACCCTGAAGGCGCTCGACCCGCGCAAGTTCATCGACGAGAAGTTCGGCCTGCCGACAGTCAAGGATATCATCGCCGAGTTGGATAAGCCCGGACGCGACCCGCGCCCTAGCTTCAAGACTGCGACTTTTGCGGAAGGCGTCGATGAAATCAGTGACCTGAAGCCAGGTATGGTGCTGGAAGGCACCGTCACCAATGTCGCGGCCTTCGGCGCCTTCGTCGATATCGGCGTGCATCAGGATGGTCTGGTCCACGTCTCCCAGCTTGCCGACCGTTTCATCAAGGATCCTCACGAAATTGTGAAGGCCGGCGACGTCGTCAAGGTGCGCGTTGTCGAGGTGGATGTGAAGCGTAAGCGCATCGGCCTTTCTATGCGCAAGGATGACGGCGTTCCGGCCGGCTCTCCGCGTGGTGAGTCGCGTGGCAATACCGGCCAGCGCCCGCAGCAGGATCGTAAGCCCACGCCGGCAAAGCCGCAGAGCCAGGGCGCCTTCGGTGCGGCGCTGGCCGAAGCCATGAAGCGAAAATAAGGGCTTAGGCCCCGAAATGGCAAAAATGTCACACTTTGGCAATTGAATCTGCGGAGTGCTAAATCCGGCGCTTGTAAGGCAGAAGAGAGCTATTAAGTTGATGTGACCATCCTGTCACATTTGCGAGGCGTCCATGGCGTCGGCATTCTTATCGATTGTCCAAAAAATTGTCCGAAAGGGTTCTTTGGCCCTTACTCTTGCCAATGGCGAGACCCACACGATTGGTGACGGCACCGGGGAACTGGTTGCCGTTCGTCTTGCCGATCAGGAAGCCGAGGATGCGATCCGTCGCGATCCGACGCTGAAGCTCGGCGAAATGTATATGGAAGGCCGGTTCATTCTCGAACAGGGCAACATCTACGACTTCCTCGCTTTGGTGAAGCAGAACACCACCAACGAAATCTTCGATTTCAAGATGGCAGCCCTGCTGATCGGCCGCATTGCCATGCAGCAACTCAAGAGCCGCATGCCGATCAACCACAACAAGCGTAATGTCGCCCACCATTACGACCTCTCCGAAAAGCTCTTCGAACTCTTCCTCGACGAGGACTGGCAATATTCCTGCGCCTATTTTGATCCGCCCGGTATCAGTCTGGAAGAAGCGCAGGTCGCCAAGAAGCGCCACATCGCGGCAAAGCTCATGCCGCAGCCGAACCAGCGCGTGCTGGAGATCGGCTCCGGCTGGGGCGGCATGGCCATGTATCTGGCGGAATCGACGCCCGGCCTCGATGTCACTGGCATTACGCTCAGCGAAGAGCAGCTGAAGATTTCCCGCGAACGGGCAGAGAAACGCGGTCTTGCCGATCGCGTCCGCTTCGAGCTGCAGGATTATCGTTACATGAACGGCAGGAAGTTCGACCGCATTGTCTCGGTCGGCATGTTCGAACATGTCGGCATCGGCAATTACGGCAACTTTTTCAAGAAGGTGCACGAGCTCCTGGATGACAACGGCATCATGCTGCTGCATTCGATCGCGCGTCCGAAGCCGAGCTTCGCCACCAACGCCTTCATCGAGAAGTACATCTTCCCGCAGGGCTACATTCCCTCGATCGCCGAAACACTGGTGCCGCTCGAAAAGGCGGGACTGCTGACGCGCGACGTCGAAGTGCTCCCGCTGCATTACGCCTATACGCTGCGCCACTGGCGCGAGCGCTTCGTTGCCCGCAAGGCCGAAGCCGTGGCGCTTTACGACGAGAAGTTCTTCCGTATGTGGGAATTCTATCTGGCCGGCTCCGAAATGGGCTTCCGCTGGGATGAACTCTTCATCGAGCAGATCCAGATCACCAAGAACCAGTTCGCGACGCCCGATAACCGGAATTATATTCCGGAGAACGAGGCGAAGCTTAGGGAATTCGAGTCGACGCGTCCGCCATTGGAAAAGTTTACCTTCTGATATTGAAAGCGCGGCCTGGCCCGCGCTTTTTTCTTTTTTTGGAGAGACGGATATGAGCGCATTTCCCGAAATCACTCTTGTACGCCACGGCGAGACGGCATGGTCGCTATCCGGCCAGCACACTGGCCGCAGCGATATTCCGCTCACCGCCAATGGCGAGGCTGCGGCCCGCGCGCTCGCTCCGCGGCTCGCAGGTCTTTCCGTCTCCGCTGTCTGGTCCAGCCCCTCGCAGCGGGCGCGCAACACATGCGCACTCGCAGGTTTCGGCGAGGGCGCCGTCATCAAGCCCGATCTCGCCGAATGGGATTACGGTGCCTACGAAGGCATCACCACCAAGGAAATCCTGTCGAAACGTCCCGGCTGGCGGCTCTTCCGCGACGGCTGTCCGGATGGTGAAGCCGCCGCCGATATCGGCGCTCGTGCCGATCGCATCATTGCCGAATTGCGGCAGGCCAATGCCCCGGTCCTGATCTTTTCGAGCTCGCATTTCCTGCGTGTGCTCGGCGCCCGCTGGCTCGGCCTGCCCCCGGAAGACGGCTCCCGTTTCATTCTGGATACGACGAGCATCAGCGTTCTCGGCTATGAGCACGATTTGACCGAACCGGTCATCCGCCGCTGGAACCAGAAGTAATTTCCCATCCCTTCGATCTTTCCGCCTTGGTTAAGATAGAGGTAACACCCTCGCTATAAATGTACCGATCGCCGCCGTCCGCGGCCGTTCTTGTATTGCGTTTCCTGGAGTGCGGATGTGTTTAATCGATCTGTCGTATCGATCTCTTTAGCTATTGCTCTTTCCTCTTTCGGCACCGCCTCCGCCCAGGAAGGCGGCCATTGGTGGTCCGGCGACTGGTATCTGAAAGTCGGCGTATCAGGCTTTTCCGCGCCGAAATTCGAAGGCGCCTCAAGCAACGAATTCAAGTTCAGCCCGCTGATTTCGGTCGGTCGTCAGGGCGCCGGTCCGCGCTTTTCCTCGCGCAACGACAATCCATCCTTCGCGCTCGTCGATAACAGCGGCTTCCGCGCCGGTATCGTCGGTCGCTATGTGCCTGAGCGTGACCAAGACGACGACAGCGATCTGCACGGCCTGAAGAAGGTCAAATGGGGTGCGGAAATCGGTGGTTTTGCCGAGGTTTATCCGACCGACTGGCTGCGCGCCCGCGCCGAAGTCCGCCAGGGTATCCGCTCCCATGACGGTCTCGTGGCCGACGTGGCGCTTGACGCCTTCACCGATATCGCGCCCGATCTGCAGCTCTCCGGCGGCCCGCGTGCCACCTTTGCGACGAGCGGCTACTTCCATTCCTATTACGGCGTCAACGAAGCGCAGTCAGCCGCAAGCGGGCTGAAGCCTTATGATCCCTCGGGCGGCATCCAGTCCTATGGTGCCGGCACCGCACTCACTTGGAACGCGACTGAGAACCTGTCGACGAGCGCCTTCGCGGAATATAAGCGCCTTGCCGGTCCGGCCGCTGACAGCAGCCTTGTGCGCGAGAAAGGTTCGAAGAACCAGTTCCTGATCGGCTTGTCTGCGAGCTACAAGTTCAATTTCACGCTGAACTGATCCAGCCGCCCGAACGGGTCCAAATCACACCCAGCCGCCGTCGACGATGAACTGCTGACTTGTGCACATGGCGCTGTCGTCGGCTGCGAGAAACAGCGCCATGCGGGCGATGTCGGAAGGCTGCAGTCTGTCCGGCAGGCACTGACGCTCGGCGATCTGCCGCTCGCCTGCCTCATTCAGCCAGAGGCTCATCTGCCGTTCGGTCATCACCCAGCCGGGCACCATGCAATTGACACGGATTCGCTCGGGGCCGAATTCGCGGGCGAGCGCCCGCGTCATGCCCCAGATTGCCGCTTTCGCCGTCACATAGGCAGGGCAGTCCGGATCGCCGACCATCCAGGTGATCGAGCCGAAATTGATGATCGAGCCGCCGCCGAGCGCCTTCATGAAGGGTCGGGCGGCTTGTGCGGCGAAGAACTGATGACGCAGGTTGATCGCCATGCGGTCATCCCAATAGGCGACGGTTACGTCCTCCGTCTGGTGCCGGTCGTCATTGCCGGCATTGTTGCAGAGAACCTGAAGCGGGCCGTTCTGCGCAACCGCTTCACCGATCGCGTGCTTCAGCGCCTCGATATCGCGCAGATCGCAGGGAATGAAGAGCGGTGCGGCATGACCATCGGCATCTATCGCAGCGACAAGCTCGCGGCCGCTCTCCTCGGCGATATCGACGAAGGCGACCCGGCTGCCCTGGGCACAAAAGTGCCGCACCAGGCTTTCGCCGATGCCGCTTGCACCCCCGGTGATGAACACGCTTCTGGCTTGGAGGCTCGGATAGCTGGCGTAGGTCACAAGATTGTCGCTGGCATCTCGGCTCATCGGGAACTCCGGAAAAGAATGTCGTAAAGGCTGGTGGGCCGCGCACGAACGTGCCGCCCGACTGTATCAAACGGAAGACGCCGCAGGCACCCCGGAAGCGCTGCGGCGTCTTTTTTCAACGGTGTTCAGAACCCGGACCTGCGGCGGACTTCAGGCCCGGTTCAGAAGCTCACGTTGAAATTGATCTTGACCGCATGGTCCTGGGTATCGCCCGCAATCTGACCGGCGTAGGATGCGCCGATCGTTGCGTTTTTCGCCAGGTTGAAATCCAGGCCGGCTTCCATGGTCAGTGCATTCTCGGCAATCGGGGCGCCGACGGAATCGAAGCTTGCGCCGGTATTGAAGGCGAGTTTGGAGCTCGGCGTGACATCGCCATAGGCGTGCCGCCAGCCAAGCATGCCGCGCACGGTCGCCTTGGTATCCTGCAGATCGATATCGGTGGAGGCGCGAATGCCGAACGTGGTGAAAGCGGTGTCCATGCTGGACGATCCGGTTGACAGCGCTGCGATCGTGCCGCCTTCTTCCGAGAAGGCATCGCTCTTCAGGCGAGCATAGGCGAGGTTGGCGAAGGGCTCGAAAGCGGTATCTTCAAAATCCATCCGGTAGGCCAGTTCCGCGAAGGCCTGGGTGGTGCGGGCGTCGTAGTCGGCCGACAGGGTCTCGTTGAAGGCTGGGAAGACGACATGGCGCTTAGTGCTGATATCGTGCGAGGTATAGAAGACGCCGGTGCGGAAGCCCAGCGCACCCCATTGCGTGCCGCCATAGATACCGAGATGGACGTTATCGCTCGAGCCGGATGAGGTGCGGGCATCGACATCAAAACTGGTATTGCTGTAGCCGGCCATTGCGCCGAAGCGCCATGTCCCGACCGCCGCATCGACGCCGAAGACGATGCCACCGGTCGAGTGATCGAAATCGGCCGCGTAGCCCGCTCCCTCGGTCGTGCTCTTGGCGCCGATCGCCTGGCTCCAGATGGCGAGGCCTTCGGTGTCGCTGATAGCGCCTGTCAAACCGTTCTCGTCATAGGAGGTGACCTCCGACATGGGCGTGCCCACTGCGCTGAACGCCGAGCGGAGGCGCTGGCCGACCGCATCGTCGAGATAGAGGCTGTCCTGGATGAAGGCGCCCTTGACGCTGGAATGGATCTCGCCGGAGAGCGCATTGCCGTAGGGCCGCAGATAACGATAGAAGCCGATGGACTCGTCGATCAGCGGATCGGGCTGTTCGCGGTTGATGACATAAAGCGACCAGCCATCCTTGGTCCAGCCGAAGGAGAGGCCCTCGACTTCCTGGTCGCCGGGAGTGTCGAGTTGGCCGATCTCTTCCACTTCGCCTGTCGTCAGATTGGCGCGATAGAGCGATTTTGTATCGCTTTCGGTGGAGAAATACATCCAGCCATCAAGGATCTTGCCGCCCTGTGCCTGGTCGATCGTCCTCGAAAGGGGAATGTACTGCTTGAAGGAGCCGTCGGAGAGATTGTAGACCGCGATCTCCGTGGAGTTGTCATAGGCCATGCCATAGAGGAGGCCCTTCTTGGCATCCACGGCCACCCAGCTCGCGACGTCATGCTTGCCATGCGGAGGGGTCAGGGCGAAATACTTGCCCGTATAGGTCATGTCGCTCGCGTTATAGATCGCAAAGACCGGCGTGTTGTATTTCTCGCCAGTGATCGGATCGCGGGTGCTGGTATCCAGCGAGATGTAGAGGTATCCGTCGGCGTAATCGATGTCGCCGATATGATTGAGGCCTCTGGGCGCACCGGCAAACGGGTTTGCCAGGGCCGGATCGATCGCGCTGTTGTCGCGCGTTATCGTGTTGAAGTTGCCGTCCGCCTTGTCCAGCGCGTTCGTGCCGGAAAAGTACCAGTTCTTGCCGTCCGTCGTCACGCCCTGGCCGCGATAGGTGATGGGATCGTCGGTGAATGTAAACTTCTCGACCATGATCCAGGGCTCGACGGCATAAGCAGGCATGGCCGTCGCGCAGAGGAGAGCGGTCAGGACGAGCGGTCTTGCCGCTTGCGCCATGGGCGCCCTGGTTGAGGGACCTCTGGTCATGAATGGCATTTCAAGTTTCCTTTTCGTAGGGCAAAGGCTGCTTGATCGCAGCCGAGAGGGGCCGCCGACCTGATGGCAGGCGGCGGCGGTGAAGGCGGCGTGATGAAAGCGCAGTGATCCGCTGACAGGCCGCGAAGGCCGGTCGGTCGTGATGCTTTCATGGAGAGTGGGGTGCGTGCTGGTTCAGCGCGCGTAGTCGAACCGATCGAAAATGCGATTATACATTTGCGATATTCGAGTTATAAATCGCGTCATTTTCAAATGTTGAAAATATAGACACAGAAATATAGAATAAAATCGGGATCTAAGCTCGAAATTTTGTCAGTAAATCCATCATAAATCTTCCATTTCTGGGACTCTGATTCTACTTAAACACGTTTATCCAAGTTTATTCATGTATTGCGAGTTGACGTCACTAAAGAGACTGTTCTATGAGAGCGGTAATAGGGGAGCGATATGACAATAGTATGAATAGTATGAATAGTATGAAGAATAGGAAGAATGCGAAAGCCCGTCTGGCTCTCGCGGCGCCGTTGCGCATGGAGGGGATGGTCGGCAGCAGCCTTCACACGAGGGTGCTCAATGAGATCGGCCAGAGCATCGTGCGCGGTGATCTTTTGCCCGGCGATCCGTTGCCGAATGCGGATGACTGGAGTGCCGCGCATGGGGTAAGCCGCACCGTATTGCGTGAAGTGATCAAGGTTCTGGCCGGCAAGGGCATGGTGGAATCGCGTCCGAAAATCGGCACCCGCGTGCGTCCGCGCAGGGACTGGAATTTTCTCGATCCGGATGTGCTCCTGTGGCGCTACGGCGGCAGGACCACCGCCGAGGACGCCCGTTCGCTTTTCGAGTTGCGCCGTGCGATCGAGCCGACCGCCGGTGCGCTGGCGGCCGAACGCGCCACCGCGGCAGAGATCGAGCATTTGCGTGGTCTGCTCGCCGAGATGGAGCGGGCGGGCGATGACGGAGCGCGTTTTGCCGTGCCGGATCTTGCTTTCCATCAGGCGATCCTACGCATGTCCGGCAATGAATTGATCGGTTCGTTGGCGGCGCTGATCGAGACTGCGCTGGTGATCAGTTTCCGGCTTTCCGACGACAATCCGCAGGGCCAGAGCCATTCGCTGCCGCTGCATCAGCAGGTCGTGGAGAGTATGGCAAATCGCGATTCCGCCGGCGCGAGCAAGGCCCTGGTTTCTTTGCTGGACGGGGCCGAGGAAGATGTGAGGCGTGCCCTGGCCGCGCGTCAGCGATAGATACGCCGGCTGGCCGGTGATCCGATGAACCTTCCTTCGTTCCTCAGAGCAGGAGCCTTGCAGGACGAAGCGGATTCCATCGAGCCGCAGATGGCGAAGCTCGCCGGCGATGGAGTCTTGACCATGGGTCCTGCCCATCGCTAGATGACCGTATGCAACAGATTGACGGTCTCAACGGGCGCGTTGCCGATGCGCCCTCGGATAATTGGGTTTATCGCATCCTGCCGCCCTGGCTGTGGCCCTATGCGCAGCTTGCGCGCTGGGACCGGCCGATCGGCTGGCAACTCCTCATGTGGCCGTGCTTCTGGTCGGCGACCCTTGCCGCCAATGCGGCTATCGAGCCGCGCGTCTTCTCCGGCGCCCTGCTGCTCTACCATCTGTTCCTGTATTTTATCGGCTCTGTCGCCATGCGCGGCGCAGGCTGCACCTATAATGACCTTGTCGACCACGAGATCGACATGCAGGTGGCGCGCACTCGCTCTCGTCCACTGCCCTCGGGTCGTGTGACGCGCCGGCAGGCAAAGATATTCATCGGGCTACAGGCGCTGGTCGGCCTGTTCGTGCTATTGCAGTTCAACTGGTTTGCCGTGCTTCTCGGCGTGCTGTCGCTCGGGGTCGTCGCCCTCTATCCCTTCGCCAAGCGCTTTACCGACTGGCCGCAATTCTTCCTCGGTCTTGCCTTTTCCTGGGGCGCGCTCATGGGCTGGGCAGGGATTTTCGGCAGCCTCTCCTTCTCTGCCTTCCTGCTTTATCTAGCCTCGGTCGTCTGGACGATCGGCTACGACACGATTTATGCCCATCAGGACAAGGAGGATGACGAGCTGATCGGCGTTCGCTCCACCGCGCGCCTGTTCGGCGAGCGCACGCGTCTGGCGCTTGTCGGCCTCTACGGACTGACGCTGGTGCTGATGTTCCTGTCCTTTGCGCTTGCTGGTGTCGGCCTTCTGGCTTTTGTCGGTCTGTTGATTGCCGCCGGAATGTTCGCCTGGCAGATCAGGACGCTCGATATCAACGACGGCGCCCAGTGCCTCGCGCTCTTCAAATCGAACACCCGAGTCGGATTGATCATCTTTCTCGGCCTGTTCGTCTCGCTGCTTTTTGCCATTCCCTGATCTGAAGTGAAAAATGACCCCGAAATGAAAAACCCGGCACGATGGCCGGGTTTTGAAATCGGCTCAGAACGTATCGCTCAGCTGCGGGCGATGATTTCCTTGCCTTCGATCTTCATGATGACGCCGAGCTTGCCGGTCGTGCGGCGCACGAGGAAGCGCGGGCGGCGGTTTGCGAAATAGGAGTGACGACGGCGCGGCTTCATTTCGCTGGTGCGCAGTCCGCCAAGATGTTCTTCGAGAGGGCGGGCGACACCGTCGGCTTCCACCATCAGCATGGGAATGCCGAAGGCTTCCGACCAGCTGCGCCAGTCGGCCGCGATATCGCCGAGATCGTGGGCGACGAGCAGCGGAATGCAGAGTTCCGGATCTTCGTGATGCAACTCGAGCGTCACGGTGACTTCACCATTGCCGTGGTCGATGGCGCGGGCTGCAACGCCTTTGAAGACGCGCCGCGGCAAGGCGATGGAGAGCGGCAGGCCGCTGGAGGGGAGAATCTTGCGCAGGACCGCGCCGCGTTCGTCGATCGTTATGCTGACGTCACTGGCATGGTCGTGGATGGCGTAGCTTACCTGCTGCGGAAAGCGAGACGGATCAAGACGCAATGTCGTGCCAGCCCAGACGGGCTTCAGAACGGTATTCTTCATTTCATTTCTACCCTTGTCTTACCTGAGAGCCGGTTTCCGGTCTTCTCCTCGGGACTTTTCGTCCTCTGTGGTCTGACAATAGGCGGCCCCCGTTCCGTACAGCTTAAAAATTGCGGTTAAAGAAATCCTGCCTCCCGGAATGGTTAGCAAAACTGAATATGGCAGGGTTTCCGGATGGTGAACGCGCCCGTGTCTTAAAGCGGGACAGCTTCAGGTAAGTCTCGGGTAAGCTTTGCGTGGCAAAATGTTCGCACCAATGGTCCGTCATTCTTTAAAGACTTTGCTGAAAAGGGCGCATTTATGATCACGGCATCCCTGGCATACGTCATTCTGTCTCGTGATATGCCTAAGAGTCTGGACCGCGTCGCCAATCAGACGCAGGTCAAAAAAGACGCCCAGTATTACGCCGACAACATCAACAAGGTGAAGGACGTCGACGACTTCCTTGGCGACTACAAGCTCTACAGCTACGCCATGAAAGCCTATGGTCTTGATGACATGATCTATGCCAAGGCCTTCATGAAGAAGGTTCTGGAGAGCAATCTCACGGATGCGAACAGTTTCGCCAACAAGCTTTCCGACACGCGCTACAAGGAATTCGCCGCCGCCTTCAACTTCAATGCGCCGCCCAAGGATATTCAAACGGACGCGCAGGAAGACGATCTGATCGGCCTCTACAAGCAGTCCTTTGCCGACGCGGCACAACAGACTGCCACCGAAACGAAATATTACAGCGCGCAGATGGATGGCGTGAAGACCGTCCAGGACTTCGTCGGCAATTCCCGCCTGCTGAACTACGCGTTGAAGAGCGTCGGCATCGACCCGACATACATGTCGAAGGACTACATCGCCAATGTCCTGACCACTGACATCAGCAAGCTTGGCGGCAATGCGCCTGATCCGAGCGATCCGGCTTACGATCCGACCAAGACATATATCGGTGACAAGCTCTATGCGCTCGCGCAGCAATTCAACTTCAAGCCTGACAACGGCGACACCCAGTATTTCCGCAACAATATCGGTTCGGTGCAGTCGGTCGACGACCTTCTAGCCGATCCGCGCCTGCGCACGGTGGCGCTGCAGTCCGTCGGCATCGATCCGGCAACGGCCGATAACGCTTTCATCAAGATGGTGCTGACAAGCGATCCGGCCACACTTGGCGGCGACGCTCCACTCAACAACCCCAATCCATCGCTCAACTATGTCGGCGACAAATACAAGGAACTTCGTTCTTATTTCAACTTCAACGCCGATGGTTCGGTCAATGGTTCGGCGCAGAATTCCGGCCAGACCGACACGGTCGCGGAGCTATACGCCTTCCGCGCCCCCGTAGTCGGTGGCGCCGCCCAGACCGCGACGCAGAAGAACAACGTCATCGAACAGTATAACATCAAGACTGCGCCGCAGATCGTCGACCGCGACGGCACGGCGAGCGATGTGTACTATACCAGCCAGGTGATGTCCGACCTCAACAAGAGCTACTATCTGTCCAAGATCGGCACGATCACCAATGTCGATCAATTGGTCAACGACAAGCGGCTTGCAGATTATGTTCGTGCCGCATTCGGCATGGATCCGGGCTTTACGCAGCTGAAAAACGTCCTGACCGATCCTGCCTATGCCCGTTCGGTCGATTTGGGAGATGCCTACGAGGCCTTCAATTTCAAATCCGACGGTACGGTCTCTCCGACCGAGCGCGCACAGTCCTACGATCAATTGACGGGCATAGTGAATGCCGCGTCGAACGTCTCGAGCTACTTCTCGAACATGATGAAGCCGCCGGGTGGCGTCAGCCCGATCGACAACGTCGACGAACTACTTTCGGACAAGATGCTGGCCTCCTATATTAAGGATGCCTACGGTCTCGGTCAGGATTTCAGCAATGCCGAACTGAAGAACATCCTCACGGATTCCGCCTATGCCGCTACCGCAGGCCATCAGAACATCCATGATGCCTTCAATTTCAACGCGGATGGCTCGGTCACCTTCCAGACGCAGCCGGATGGCAGTGTTGTCGGCGCCCAAAATACTCTCCAGCTTCAGGGCATCAATCAGCTCGTTGCGAACAACTCTTCGTATTATCAGGTCAAGCTCAGCGACCTTTCCAACAACGGCGCGACCGCGGCGGTCGACGTATTCCTAGCCGACGGCAGAGCCGTGAGCTTCTTGCGCTCCAGCATGCAGATCGGCAACGACATCAGCGACACCACGCTTCGCAGCATTCTGACCGATCCAACGGTCGCGGCTGCCCAGGGCTATAGCGACGTCTATAAGCTCTTCAATTTCCACCAGGACGGCACGGTCGCCCAAAACACCCTGTCGCAGAGCGCCGGCCAGGTGGCCGCGATGACTAAGAAGGCAGACGACGCTGCCACCTATTACGGCAGCACTATGTCTTCGATCACCAGCGTCGATCAGTTGCTGGGCGACCAGAAGCTCAACAGCTACATCCGTTATGCCTTCAGTATTCCGACGAGCGTTTCGGATACCGATTTGCGCAACATTCTCACCGATCAGAGCGACACCGGACCCTATGCCAATGTGAAGGCGGCGTTCAATTTCGCGGCGGACGGCACTGTCACTCCCGGTTGGGCGCAGACCTCCGCACAGATGGCTTCTGTGAATTCGGCGGCTAACGCGCGGGAACAAGGCGTTCTGGACCGGATGGGCGACGTCAATGATGTCGATCAGCTGCTCGCTGACTCGTCCCTGACGGACTATCTGAAAATGGCTTACGGCCTAGCCTACGACACGAGCAACGCCGAGCTAAAGAATATCCTCACCGATCCGGCCCATGCTGCTTCCGTCGGCCAGGGCGATCTCAACGCCGCTTTCAATTTCGGCTCGGATGGATCGCTGCCGACTTCGACCACCGCCCAGACTGGCGAGCAGACGACGAACACGTCAGACAATTACGGCGCTCGCGTCAACAGTCAGGGCGACGATCTCATTGACCGCATCATCGCGAACTACAAGTCGCGAATGGACGACGCCAAGGGCGTAAAGAGCATCAATGATTTCATGAAAACCAATGCCACCGCCGATACGCTCCTCGGCAACGACTCCTATCCGGATCTTTATCAGATGTCGCTGCAGGCTTACGGCCTGACGACGAACGACGTGTCGCGCTCCACCATGCGCAAGCTGCTGGTCAGCGACCCCTATGATCCGAAGGGATATGTCGCATCCTTCAAGGACGACCGTATCACCAAGATGGTGCGCGCTTTCAATTTCGGTTCCGATGGCAAGGCTGCCGAGCCCCTGTCGGCTCTGTCTGCCGCCACCTTGGCGAAATATGCGACCGATTATAAGTCGCACGTGACCATGCTCATGAAAGACGGCCCCGCAAAGGACCGCGCTTCCAAGGATGCCACCAAGGAAGTGGATTATTTCGGCAAGACCATTCCAGGCATAACCTCGCTCGACGATTTCCTGGCCGACAAGCGCCTGACGGATCTCGTGCTGAAAGCAAATGGCCTCGATCCGAAGAAATACGACAAGGATACGCTGAAGAAGATCTTCACCTCCGATCCCGATGACAAGAAGAGCTATCTCAACACCACGGCTGACGCGCGCTTCAAGGAGATCGTCGCCTCCTTCAATTTCGACAAGGACGGCAACCTGACACGCGCCAAGATGGGTACGATCCAGGACAAGCAGGCCGAGGCGAATACGCAGCAGCAGTATGTGCAGATGACCCTGGAAACCCAGGAGGGCGAAAAGAATGATGGCGTTCGCCTGGCACTCTATTTCAAGCGCAAAGCCGGTGACGTCACCTCGCTCTACCAGATCCTCGGCGACAAGGCGCTCTATCAGGTCGTCCAGACGACCTATAGCCTGCCGGCGCAGATTTCGTCGATGGATGTCGCCAAGCAGGTCGATCTCCTCGGCCGTTTCGTAAAGCTAGAGGACCTGCAGGATCCCAAGAAGGTTGACAAGCTGGTCAAGCGCTTCACAGCCATGTACGACATCAAGAACAACACGCAGCAGTCGCCGGCGCTTCAGCTACTGACCGGCGGCACCGGCCAGGCGTCATCGTTGCTTTAATAATGGTGTGAGCCTCCTGGAGCCTAGGAAAGGTTCTAGAGGCTCACCACCTTGTCCGGGTTCATGATGTCGGCCGGATCGAAGGCGCGCTTGATGCGGCGCATCAGTTCCATCTCGATTTCCGGCCGAATCGACGCGAGCTCATCACGCTTCAGCTGACCGATGCCATGCTCGGCGGAAATCGAACCGCCATTGGCAAGCACCAGCCCGTGCACGATATGGTTCATCTCGTGCCAGCGGGCGATGAAGGCATCCTTGTCGGCACCAACCGGCTGCGAGATGTTGTAATGGATGTTGCCGTCGCCCATGTGGCCGAAGGCGCAGATGCGCGCGCCGGGCATTGCCGCCATCACCGCCTCTGCAGCTTCGTTCATGAAGTGCGGTATCTTCGAAACCGGCACGGAAACATCGTGCTTGATCGAGCCGCCCTCCGGCTTCTGGGCGTCCGACATGCTCTCGCGCATGTGCCAGAGCGCCTTCTGCTGCGCGACCGAGGAGGCGATTGCCGCATCCTGAACAAGTCCCGCTTCGAAACCCTGCTCCAGAACGGCATTCATCATCCGCTCGGCCGTTTCGGCGGAATCGGAGGTGGAGATGTCGATCAGCACATACCAGTCATGCGGCGTCTCCAGCGGATCGCGCACGCCATCGATATTGCGCGCGGTGATCTCGACACCGAAGCGCGGCATCAGCTCAAAGCCGGTGAGCGAGGCGCCGCAGAGGCTGGAAGCGAGGTTGAAGAAGGCAAGCGCATCCTCGACCGAGGATAGCCCAGCAAAGGCCACCTGATGGCCGAGCGGCTGCGGGAAGAGTTTCAGGACCGCGCCGGTAATGATCCCGAGCGTGCCTTCCGCGCCGATGAAGAGATCGCGCAGGTCATAGCCGGTATTGTCTTTCTTCAGGCGGCGCAGTCCGTCCCAGATCTCGCCGGTCGGCAGCACGACTTCGAGGCCGAGGCAGAGCTGGCGCATGTTGCCATAAGCGAGAACCGCCGTGCCGCCGGCATTGGTGGAAAGGTTGCCGCCGATGCGGCAGGAGCCCTCCGAGCCAAGCGAGAGCGGAAACAGGCGGCCGTGCGCCTCGGCCGCTTTCTGCACCTCGGCCAGGATCGCGCCGCCGTCGGCGACCAGCACGTTTGCGACCGGATCAACATCGCGGATCTTGTTCATGCGTTCGAGCGAAAGGATGACATCGGCCTTGCCCGCGCGCGGCGTCTGCCCGCCGACGAGGCCGGTATTGCCGGTCTGCGGTACGATGGCCGTACCGGTTTCGGTGGCAAGCTTCATGATTGCGGAGACTTCCTCGACCGTACCGGGTTTCAGCAGGAGAGGGGAGGAGCCGTGATAGAGACCGCGGTTTTCGATGAGGTGCGGCGCGAGATCAGCTTCACTGTGCAGCGCATATTTCTCGCCGACGATGGCGGTGAAACGTTCGATGTTCTCTGGAGAAATGCTTGTGCTGCTCATGGAGCCCGGTCCCTCTTCTTCACTCGCGCGGTGCTGCCGCTCGCCGCAGCCGGTCGTTGATTGCCTCTCCAAGCCCTTCGTCAGGGATCGGCGAAAAGGCGATCACGGCCGCGCCGCTGGCATCAGCCTTCTTCATGTAGTCGAAAAGATTGGCGGCCGCTTCCGAGAGATCGCCGCGCGGGCTGAGATTCAGCGCCATCGCCGCTTGCTCGGCGCCTGCCACCCTGTTTGGACCGAAGGCAATCAAAGCTTCACCGGGTTCCAGTGCCGTGGCTTCGAGCCGGACGGCCGCGCCCGGCGCGTAATGTGAAGCGAGCATGCCCGGCGCTTCGATCGCTGCGGTTGCCTTCTTCGAACGCAGCAAACGCTTGCCTGCCACCCGCTCGATCTCCTTGGCCGGCAGTCCGCCGGGCCGCAGCAGTCGCAGTTCGCCGTTTTCGACCTTCACGATCGTCGATTCCACGCCAACGGTACTCGCGCCTGCGTCAAGGATGAGAGGTATCTTTGCCCCCAGATCAGCCTCGACATGGGCAGCGCTTGTGGCGCTCACCTTGCCGGATGTATTGGCGCTCGGAGCCGCAAGCGGCCGCCCGAAGGCCCGGATCAGATCGCCGGTAAAACCTTTCGGTATGCGGACGCCGACGCTGTCGAGGCCGGCGGTCGCCAGCGCATGGATCGCGGTGCCGGTCCTCAGGGGCAGTACCAGCGTCAGCGGGCCAGGCCAGAAGGCTTCTGCCAAACCGCGGGAGATCGGATCGAATTCGGCATAGGTCTCTGCCATCGCAAGATCCGCCATGTGGCAGATCAGCGGATTGAAGCGTGGCCGCCCCTTGGTCTCATAGATGCGGGTGATCGCCGCCGGATTGGTGGCGTCGGCGGCAAGGCCGTAGACGGTCTCGGTCGGAATGGCGATCGCAAAGCCTTCGCCGAGCGCCGCGCAGCCGGCTTCGAGTGCCGTCTGCCTGTCCGCCTTGATGTCGATTATTCTTGCCATGTCCTGCCCGGTTTTACTGCGGCAGTCATTAGGCTTTCCTTGCGGCGCGATCAATCCCGCCCGAAGCTTGCAGATCAACTGCCGGCGAACCTACAGTTGGCGGATGATCTGGCGAAGCTGCTCGTTGCGGGCGCCGAGCAGGAGGATGTTGCGGATGGCGATCTGCGGATCGTTGGTGCGGAAGAGCAGGCCGTTGCCCCGCACCGAGCGGTCGACCACCATCCTCTCCGGCGTGCTTTCACCCGGCTTGATCGCCACGGCGAAATACATCCGGGAATTCTGCACCGCGATATTGTCGAAGAAATTGTCGTTGTCGCCGATGTCGGAATAGAAGTTGGCGATGTAGAAGGCCCATGCCACTTCGTCGTAGCGAGCGAATTTGGTGCGTGCGGCCGTGACGTGGCAGTAGCCGAGATGCGGGCTATCCGCCAGCGTCCGGTGGAAGATCATCTTCGGAAACTGGATCGCGCGGTGGAAGCCATTGATGTTCTGGTGGGTCTTTTCGCCGGCGGCCTGCAGCTTGCGTGCGGTCTTTTCAGCCACTTCCTCATGGGTGAGATAGCGGCGCTCGTCCGGGAGCCAGTCTTCGCGACGGCGGCTGATGCGGCCGGTGCGCAGGAATTCAGAGTGCTTGGCGAAAAGCCGTGGTTCTGTAGGCTTGATTTCTTCCCGCGTGTCGAAATATCGAAGTTTGGCCATGGCTTTCGCAGTCTTCGCTGTGTGGGTCGTCGGCAAGGATAGGATTTCGTGCTTAACACGCTGTTAAAATAGCGCGAAGAAGGCGCGAGAGCTGGGTTTGCGAGCGGTATGTCGCAAATGCGACAGTGCCTCGCCAGCCACATTGGATTTACTTATGTCTGACGGGTCACGAAATGTCGCAATTGACGATAATCAAAGGCGAGTGAATGTTTCTGAGGACCACCCGGCTCCCTGTCGTCAATTTCGAAGCGGATGTCGCTTTACAACCAAGCGACCGGCATGCTCGGTGCTTAAATAACACCATGACCAGTTCTCCGGAGGGAGAAGGAAGCGGGCGCGCTTCCGCTGCCGTGCTCGAAAAGAGTAGCAGCCACATGCACGAGGATAGGCAGATGGATATTCGCAGCAACGTTTTGCGCCAGCTCAAGAGCCGCCGCGAGGGTTTCAGTCTCGAACAGCCCTTCTACATTGACGAGGATTATTTCCGTCTGGATATGGAGATGATCTACTATCGCGACTGGCTATTCATCGGCCATGATTGCGAACTGCCGAAGCCAGGCGCCTACTTTACCGTCCAGATCGGCGAGTATCCTGTCGTCATCGTGCGCGGACGCGACAATGTCATTCGCGCCTTCCACAATAGCTGTCGCCATCGCGGCTCACGCGTCTGCACCAAGGAGCACGGCTCGTCGGTACGCCTCGTCTGCCCCTATCATCAGTGGACCTACGATCTCGACGGCAAGCTCGCCTTCGCGCGCCACATGGGCGATGATTTCGACAAGAGCGGCTACGGGCTGAAACCGGTCCATTGCGAAATCGTCGCCGGTTACGTCTTCATCTGCCTCGCCAATGTCGCGCCGGACTTCCAGACCGTGCGCGACAAGGTCGAGCCCTATATGGCGCCCCATCACATCGGCGAGGCCAAGATCGCCTTCCAGAGCACCATCATCGAGAAGGGCAACTGGAAGCTGGTCTGGGAAAACAATCGCGAGTGCTATCATTGTGCCGCAAACCATCCTGAGCTCTGCCGCACCTATCCGGAAGCGCCGAGCGTGACCGGCACTGATGGCGGCGCCGACGATCCCGAGATTGCCGGCCACTGGGCGCGCTGCGAGGCCGCCGGTCTGCCGAGCAAGTTCCAGATCTCGCCGGATGGACAGTTCCGCACCGCCCGCATGCCGCTGATCGAGGATGCCGAAAGCTACACGATGTCCGGCAGGCCCGCCGTCAAGCGCCCGCTCTCCGACGACGTGAAGATCAGCCACATCGGCACGATGCTGCTCTTCCACTACCCGACGACCTGGAACCATCTGCTCGGCGACCACGCCATCTCCTTCCGCGTACTGCCGCTCAGCGCCAACGAGACGGCGGTGACGACGAAATGGATCGTTCACAAGGATGCTGTCGAAGGTGTCGATTATAACCTCGAGGAGCTGACGCACGTCTGGACCGAGACCAACGATCAGGACCGCCGCATCGTCGAAGAGAACGCCTTCGGCATCCGTTCGCCGGCCTATGAGCCCGGTCCTTATTCGCAGGTCCACGAGGGCGGTGTCATGCAGTTCCTCGAATGGTATTCGAACTTCATGATCAACCGTTTGCAGGGCGATCAGGCCAAGCTCTCGGTCGTTGCCTGAGGGCGATCGCCACCGGTTAATGTCCGGTTCATTTCGCCTCCGGTAAAAATGGAGTGTGGATGCCGTTTTCGGGTCTTTCGGGAACAATTTTCCGTTTTGTCCGTTGTCCGGCAGGCTTTTTTGCTCTTGATCGGAGACACGCAATGTTTGGGCTGAGTAAGAAGGTCGCGACTGCGGTTATGGCCGCCGCCGTCGTTGTGACGAGCTTCGTGCCGTCGCAGGCAATCCAGATGCCGACCGCCCCGCAGGTGGAAAAATCTTCGCCTGTCGAAAACGTCCAATATCGCCGTTACTATCGTCCTGGCTACCGCCACGGCTACTATCCGGGCTACCGCCCCGCATATCGTTCTGGCTGGTACAGCGGCTATCGCGGTTATTCCTATTATCGTCCGGGCTACCGCCACTATGACGGCTACTGGTATCCGCTGGCAGCCTTTGGCGCCGGTGCCGTCATCGGCGGCGCTATCGCGGCGCAGCCGCGCTACTATGCGCCCGCGCCGGCTCCCTCGGGCATCAATCCGAGCCATGTCGCCTGGTGCGAAAACCGCTACCGTTCCTACAGGGCCTACGACAATACGTTCCAGCCCTATAACGGTCCGCGCCAGCAGTGCTACTCGCCCTACTACTGAGGCGAAACCAGAGATCGAGATTGAACGCCCGGCCATCGAGCCGGGCGTTTTCGTTCAGAGAATATCCACCCGCTTCAAGAGCCACCAGGCCAAGGCGATGGAGGCGAGGATGAGCCCCACGGCATATTCCGTACCGTAGTCTCCGACGGCAAAGGGTAGGTTGGCCGTGTTCATGCCGAAGAAGCCGGTCACCAGTGTCGGCGGCAATAGGAAGGCCGTCATGATCGACAGGATGTAGAGGTGGCGGTTCGTCTCCGATGAAAGCTTGGAGTCGATTTCTTCGTGCAGCAGCCTTGCCCGGTCCTGCAGCGCGTAGACATCGTGGTCGACTGTCTCCAACCGGCTCGTCAGTCGCCCGGCAATATCGTCGAAACCGAAGGGCATTTCGTCTTCGTCGGAGGCTGCCGCTCGCCGCATCAGCGCAAGGACCGTGCGCAGGTGGCGATGCAGGCGCACGATCGTGCGGCGGACGGGAGCAAGCCTGCGGCGTTCGTCACGCGGCGCGTTGTCGTAGACGAAGTCCTCGATCAGGTTGAGCTCCTCGGTGAGCTCCATGACGACGGAGATCAGCGTGCGCTGGAACTCGGTCACAAGCAGTTCGAAGAGGTCGACGGGACGGGCGAACTTGCCGGGATTCTTCTCGATCATCACACGTGTCCGCTCCACGCTTCTCAGCGGCTGCAGGCGCGTGGTGATGATGAAACGGTCGGAGATGGCGAAATGCAGCCAGCCGAGATCGGCCGTGTCCTGATCGAATTCGCGCTGGCAGTCCACCAGCGTGCCGTAGAGCATCTGTTCGTCGACAGTCAGGACCGCGTGCGTGTCGCGCGTGGTCAGCGCCGACTTGGCGTCATCCATCACGCCGAGCGTGTCGAGCAGAGCGGGCACGCGGGCATCGGCGAGGTTGAGATGCAGCCAATAAAAACCGTCGTCCACGGTCAGCTCTGCGGCCGTCGCGCTGTTTTGCAGTCGCGCGGCCTTCTTGCTTTCCGGCGAGAAACGGTAGGCCCATACGAGGCCGGGTATGTTGACGGGCAAGGTATCCATTATTGCCGATCCTCTCGCGAAAGCGATCAATCCTACTAAAGCATGTCGCGCAAAACTGTGTAGCGGTTTTGCGATAACGACATGCGTCAAAACAAAGGCCTGAAGCGTGGCAGCGGATCTGAAAAGATCGCGACACGCTTAGAGATTCTCCATGACGTCTGTTTGTGCAAGTGCACAAGCGAAAAGGCGCTCTCGATCAAGGTTATCGACGGAAACCAAATTGACGTTTACGTAAAAATCAATTAGCTCTTCGAATGGAGGCGCTTGTGCACCGGCTCTGCCGTGCGTGAGCTGAATGCGGAGGAAAATAAGATGTATAAGGCGCCTGTCGAGGAAATCGCGTTCACGCTGAAGCATGTCGCCGGCATGGCTGAGGCGATCGACGACGGTCTTCTCGGCGATCTTGGCGAGGATCTCGTCGATGCCATTCTTGCCGAGGCGGGACGATTTGCCACGGAGGAAATCGCCCCTCTCGCCGATATCGGAGACCGCCAGGGCACCCGGCTTGCCGACGGTGAGGTGAAGACGCCGGAAGGCTGGCGCGACCTCTACCGCAATTGGGCCGCAGGCGGCTGGAACGGCCTGACCGCGCCGGAGGACTTCGGTGGCCAGGCTTTGCCGCACATGCTGAATGTCGCGGCCCTCGAAATGTGGAACTCCGGCTCAATGGCTTTCGCACTCTGCCCGACGCTCACCATGGGTGCCGTCGAGGCGCTGAACGTGCATGGTAGTGCCGCTCTCAAGGAAAAATATCTGGCGCGCATGGTGTCCGGTGAATGGACCGGCACGATGAACCTCACGGAACCTCATGCCGGCTCCGATCTCGGCGTACTGAAGGCGCGCGCCGAGCGCCGTGAGGATGGTAGCTACCGCATCTTCGGCCAGAAGATCTTCATCACCTGGGGCGAGCATGACGCGGCCGACAACATCATCCATCTCGTGTTGGCGCGCCTGCCGGATGCGCCGGCCGGCACTCGCGGCATCTCGCTTTTCCTCGTGCCGAAATTCCTTGTCAATGATGACGGCTCGCTCGGCGCCCGCAACGATCTTCACTGCCATTCGCTCGAACATAAGCTCGGCATTCACGGCTCGCCCACCTGCACCATGGTCTATGGCGACGGCAAGTTCGGCGAAGAGAAGGGTGCGATCGGCTGGTTGATCGGCGAGGAGAACAAGGGCCTCGCCTGCATGTTCACGATGATGAACAATGCCCGACTTGCCGTCGGCATGCAGGGTGTGGCGATCTGTGAAGCGGCGACGCAGAAGGCGATCGCCTATGCCAAGGAGCGCACGCAGGGCAAGGCCCCTGGCTGGAGCGGCTCCGGCATGAGCCCGATCATCGACCATCCCGATGTCACGCGCACGCTGCTCACCATGAAGGCCCTGACGCAGGGCTCACGCGCCATCGCCTATGCTTGCGCCCATGCGATCGATATGGCGCATCGCGCCAATGAGCGACGCGAACACTGGCAGGAGCGCGCTGCGCTGCTTACGCCGATTGCCAAGTCCTTCGCGACGGATGCCGGCGTCGATGTCGCCTCCCTCGGCATCCAGGTGCACGGTGGCATGGGCTTCATCGAGGAGACAGGTGCCGCTCGCTATTTGCGTGATGCCCGCATCGCCCCGATCTATGAAGGCACGAACGGCATTCAGGCAATTGATCTCGTCACCCGCAAGCTGCCTTTGTCTGATGGCAAGCAGGTCAGGGGCTTCATTGCCGAGCTGAAGGCGATCGCCGAGGCTGTCCACAGTTCAAATCTCGACGGTTTCGGCACGACGGCCAACAGGCTGGAGACAGCACTTGCCGATCTGGCAGAGGCTACCGACTGGCTTCTCGCGCGCCTTGCAGAGGGCAAGTCCGCCGAGGCCCTGTCCGGCGCAACCCCCTATCAGCGTCTGTTCGGCCTTGCGCTCACAGGCTGCTATCTCGCCAAGGGCGGCCTTGCCCGCACCGCGGATGGGGCAGGCGAGGGCCGTATCGCGCTCTGCCGTTTCGCAGCCGAAAACCTTCTGTCCGAAACGGCGGCGCTGAAAGACCGTGTCGTCAACGGTGCCAATAGCCTTGCAGCTGCCCGCACCGTCCTTGCCTGAGGAGACTGATATGAGCGATCCCATCATCATCGAGCGATCCGCGGAACATCCGTCCGTCCAGCTCATCCGTTTCAACCGGCCGGAAAAGAAGAATGCCTTCACTCGCGCCATGTACCGTACCATGACCGACGCGCTGAATGCCGCCAATGCCGATGCCGATATCCGGGTGACGGTCTTTCTCGGCACCGAAGGCTGCTTCTCGGCCGGCAATGATATCAGCGATTTTCTCGCCGTGGCCATGGGCGGCAGCATGGGCCAGGAACTGATTGATTTTCTCTATGCACTCGTCAATGCCGAAAAACCGCTCGTCTCGGGCGTCGATGGTCTGGCGATCGGCATCGGCACGACGCTCAACCTGCATTGTGACCTGACTGTTGCTTCCGACCGCAGCCATTTCCGCACGCCTTTTGTCGATCTGGCGCTGGTGCCGGAGGCGGGCTCGAGCCTGATCGTCCCGCGCATTACGGGTCATCAGCGCGCCTTCGCCATGCTCGTTGCCGGAGAGGCCTTTACGGCTGAGGATGCGAAGCAAGCCGGCCTGATCTGGAAGGTGACGACGCCGGAAGATGTGGAAAGCCAGACGATCGCTGCGGCCGCAAAGCTTGCAGCCAAACCGCCGGAAGCGTTGAAGATCGCTCGCGATCTCGTTCGCGGCCCGCGGGAGGAGATCATCGCGCGTATCGATGAAGAGGCCCGTCACTTCGCCGCCCGCATGAGAAGTGATGAGGCGCGCGCTGCCTTCGAGGCTTTCATGCGCCGCTGAGCCCTAGAAATCAGTGGTTATTGTCAGACGCGAATTTAAAGCCTCTCTTAAGCATAGTCTAACTAATGAATGGAGGATGGTTCCCCCGAACTGTCCGGGCGCGTGATGTGTTTCGTACGACCCCCCTTGTCCGAATTCATCCAACGTCTATCGCCCGTTCGCAGCGCGCTTAACCCCCGCGCTGCGAAACTATTGGGCGACGTGCATCCCAGCCGCGCGCCCCCCGTGGAATAGTTAGGTATTTGCCGAACTATTTATTGACTCTCGCCATCTCATATCTATAGTTAGGTACATGCCTAACCAATCACATGCGCTCGATTTGATGTTTCAGGCGCTGGCAGACCCCGCCCGGCGCAGCATGGTGGATCGGCTCTGCAAGGGCCCCGCCTCGGTGAAGGAGCTTGCGGAGCCGCTGTCCATGGCGCTGCCTTCTGTTCTCCAGCATCTGCAGATGCTGGAATCGAGCGGCCTTGTGCGATCGGAAAAGAACGGCCGCGTGCGCACCTGCCGGATCGAGCCGCGGGCGCTCCGCTCAGCCGAAGCCTGGATCAACGAGCGTCGCACCCTCTGGGAGCATCGCCTCGACAAACTGGGCGCATATCTCGAAGCCAATCCGGAAATGCCGGACAAACCTGAGAAGCAGAACGAAAAGGAGTAAGACCATGCAGGAAGAGTATAGCACCCTTCATTCCACCTTCTCCATCGAGCGCACCTATGACGTGCCGGCTCCGCGCGTCTTTGCCGCCTGGTCCGATCCGAAGGCGCGCCTGCAGTGGGAGGCGATCGGCGAGGATTTCACCACCACCTATACCGAAAATGATTTCCGCGTCGGTGGCCGCGATATCAGCCGGTTCAACTTCGGCAAGAGTGACGAATATGTCGCCGATGCGCGTTACGAAGACATCGTCAGGGATCGCCGCATCGTCTACGCCTATACGATGTCGCACAATGAGCGGCGCATCTCCTCGTCACTGACGACCATCAGCCTGACGTCGGTTGCCGAAGGCACGCATGTCGTCGTCACCGAGCAGATCACCATTCTCGACGGCGGCGATAAGGTGGAATATCGCCAGGCGGGCATCGCCGGACAACTCGACCAGTTGGGCCATTATCTCGCCGGCGAAAAGGTCGGCTGACGGCTGCTTATTTCTCCAACGTCGCCACGATCTCAACATGCGAGGTCCAGAGGAACTGGTCGATGGGCGTGACCGATGTAATTCGGTAGCCGCCCTCGACGAGGATGGCGAGGTCGCGGGCGAGCGTCAGCGGATTGCAGCTCACCGCCACGACCTTCTTGACGATCGAGCGCGCCAGTTCCTTGCACTGGAACTCCGCGCCCGCACGTGGTGGATCGAAGACGACGGCGTCGAAGACTTTGAGCTCCGAGGTCATCAGCGGGCGGCGGAAGAGATCGCGCTTTTCGACGGTCACCGGCTTCAGGCCCTGCGTATTGCGCGCCGCGTAGTCGAGTGCCGCAATCGCCTTGCCGTCGCCTTCAACGGCATGCACGCGGCCGAGACGGGCAAGCTGCAGCGAAAAGGTGCCGGCGCCGGCAAAGAGATCTGCGATCCGCTTGGCCTTGCCGACATGCGCAAGCACCAGCTTTGCCATTGCTTCTTCTGCAGGCTTCGTCGCCTGTGTGAAGCCGCCGGCAGGCGGATAGACCTGGATACCGCCGAACTCGACGACAGGTTTGGCCGGCTCGATCAGGATTTCACCATCAAGCGAAACGCGGGCAATGCCGCGAAGGCCGAGTATGACCTCGACCGCCTTGCGACGCTGCTGGTCGGACAGCTTCCTTATGCCTTCGACCGCAAGGTCGAGGCCGGAGAGCGTTTCGAGAACCGCGATGCGGAAGGCATCCGCATTGGTCGCGACTGCCGCCCCGACAGCCTTGATTGCCGGCAGCCGGGAAATGATCCCCGCCGACGAGATGGGACATTCCTCGATGGCGACGATGTGATGGCTTTCGGCCTGGTTGAAACCAACAAGCATATCCTTCTCGGTCTTGCGTGCAGCAAAGACCACTCGCCGTCGCTCGCCGGGATGGGCCGCGACGATCTCGCCGACCTCAGGCGTCAGCCCTTTGGACTTCAGCGCATCGATGACGAGCTGCCGCTTGAAGGTGCGGTAGGGTATATCTGCCATATGCTGCAGCGTGCAGCCGCCGCAGGTGCCGTTGACGCCGTCTGGCCCGAAATGCCGACAGGGCGGCTCCTGCCGGTCGGCGGAGGCCGAGGCGATCGACATGACCGTGCCCTGGCTCTTGACGCGGGCGATCGCCACCGTCTCTCCCGGCAGCGTGAAGGGCACATAGACAGGTCCGTCCTTGCCGTTGGCAATGCCGTCGCCCTGTGCGCCGAGCCTGTCGATGGTGATTGTTTCCGTGCTCACGCTTTTGTCCCTGCCAATAGAAATTCCTGATTGCCGTCTCCGCCCGAAATGGGCGAGGGGATGAGCCCGAAACTCTTCCAGCCCATGTCTTCAGTGAACCATCGCTCAAGTTCTGCCGCCACGGCAGGCCCGGAAGTCGGATCCTTGAGCAGCCCGCCCTTGCCGATCGCCTCGCGCCCCGCCTCGAATTGCGGCTTGACGAGGATCGCGGCAAGCGCTCCCGGCTCCGCAATATCGAGCGCCGGAGCAAGCGCCAGTTTGAGCGAGATGAACGAGACGTCGGAGACGATGAACTCCAGGGGCTGGCCGATATCCTCAGCCCTCAGATTGCGGGCATTGAGTCCCTCGACATTTGTCACGCGCGGATTGCCCGATATGCGCGGATGCATTTGCCCGTGGCCGACATCAACAGCCGTCACATGTGCGGCACCCCGCTCCAGCAGCACTTCCGTAAAGCCGCCGGTGGAAGCGCCGACATCGAGACAGTGCCGTCCTGCCGGATCGAGCCCGAAGTGGTCGAGTGCGGCCACCAGCTTCAATGCTGCGCGCGAAACATAGTCCTGCGCCGGGTCGTCGATTTCGATTGTCGCATCGTCGCCGAAGACGGCGCCGGCCTTCGTCACCACCTTGCCGGCGACCTTCACCGTGCCGCGTGCCACGGCGTCTCGCGCCCGCGAGCGGCTCGCAAAGAGGCCGAGGGTGACGAGAAGCTGGTCGAGGCGCTGGCTGTTTTGATCTGACATCGGCTGTGAATGACCGTCAAAGCCGCCGGTTGCAAGCGTTTTGTTGGCATCGCGGGCACGCCAGTGCAGGCTCACATCGCCGGAACCGCAATAAACTAAATCGACCTGTGCTGCGACGCACCAAATTTAAACAATTTTAAATCCTGCCCGCATAGGTTCGTTTTGATTGCAGCGGCTCGCTTTTGAATCGCTTCGTGCCATGAAGGCTCCCGCGTCCTCCCCGCCGATCATGTCCCTCATCAAGAAGTCTTGTGGCTGCGCATTTGCGTAGTCGCCCCTTGTCGCGCCTGATGTCGCCAGGAGAAATTGACCGATGTTCGCTCGAAACATATCCTTGAATGGTAAGCTTGCGGCCACTTTCGCAGCACTCATCCTTATTTTCGTATCAGTTTCCGCGTTCGTTTATTCCAAGGCAACGACGTCGGCGAGCTCTTCCGCCGAACAGGAAAAATCCGAGCTTCTCGTCAACCAGATCGATGACGCGCTGCAGGCCATGCTTGAGCAGGCCGTCAACCTGCGCGGCTTCATCCTCTTCCGCAGCGACAGCACCTATGGCGATATTTTTGCCAACCGCGAGCGCATGCTGAAGGCGATCGCCGCTGCAAAGCAGACCGCCGCTTCCCAGCCTGAGCTCGTCTCGATGATCGACGACATGCAGAAGGCTGCAGACCTGTATTTCCACGAGCTCGCCGAGCCGCAAGCCAAGGCCCGCAAGGAAACAGAAATGCCGATCGCAGAGGTCGTCAAGATCGGTGTCAACGCCACCAAGGGCCAGCTCGACGGCTTCCGCGCCGCTTCCGCCAAGATCAAGTCTCTCGCCCGCGACAAGTCCATTGCACTCGCCGCTGCTCAGGCGGACGCCAGTAGCGATCTCAAGACGACGCTTCTGGTCGGCGGCATTGCCGCAGCTCTTGCCGCCGCTGCACTCGCCTGGGCCCTGTCGCGCACCATCGTCCGCCCGATCGTCGGCATGACGGCCGCCATGGACCGTTTGGCCGGCGGCGACCACAATATCGAAGTTCCGGCAACCGGCCGTCAGGACGAAGTCGGCCGCATGGCCCAGTCCGTTCTGGTCTTCAAGGATGCTGCGATCGAAAAGCAGCAGCTTGCCGGCGAAACCGACCGCATGCGCGGCGAAGCCGAGCGCCAACGACAGATGAGCGACGAGCAGAAGGCCCGCGAAGAAGGCGAAATCCGCTTCGCCGTCGATGCTCTGGCCGGCGGCCTTGCCGGCCTTGCCATTGGCGATGTCGCATCCCGCATCCATACGCCGTTTGCGCCGCAGTACGACAGCCTGCGCAACGACTTCAACAATGCCGTCGAAAAGCTGCAGGCTGCCCTGCAGTCCGTTGGCCGCAACGCTTCGGCCATCAATGCCGGCGCCGGTGAAATTCGCTCTGCCGCGGACGATCTCGCCCACCGCACCGAACAGCAGGCCGCTGCCGTCGAAGAGACCGCAGCTGCTCTCGAAGAAGTCACGACCACAGTGCGCGACTCTGCCAAGCGCGCCGAAGACGTCGGCAACCTCGTCGAGCGCACCCGCCTCGGCGCTGAAAAGTCCGGCGAAGTCGTCCGCAGGGCGGTTTCGGCCATGCAGCAGATCGAAAAGTCTTCGGGCGAGATCTCCAACATCATCGGCGTCATCGACGACATCGCCTTTCAGACCAACCTTCTGGCGCTGAACGCCGGCGTCGAAGCAGCACGTGCCGGTGAAGCCGGCAAGGGTTTTGCCGTCGTCGCACAGGAAGTGCGTGAACTCGCCCAGCGTTCCGCAAATGCCGCCAAGGAAATCAAGGCGCTGATCAACACGTCGAGCGAACAGGTCAACTCCGGCGTCGGCCTTGTCGGCGAAACCGGCAAGGCGCTGGAAGCGATCGTCGCCGAGGTTCAGGAAATCAATCGTCATGTCGGCGCAATCGTCACCGCGACCCGCGAACAGTCGATCGGCCTGCAGGAGATCAACACCGCTGTCAACAACATGGACCAGGGCACTCAGCAGAACGCCGCCATGGTTGAAGAGCAGACTGCTGCGAGCCACGCGCTTGCCCAGGAAGCATCCGCTCTTGACGACCTGCTGCGCCAGTTCAAGCTCGGCGCTCAGGCTGCCGCTCCGGTCCAGAGAACCACTGCAGCAACCACCGCGTCCCGACCGGTCGCCTCTCCGGCCCGCGCGCTCGCTAGCAAGGTCACTAGGGCCTTCGGCGGCAAGCAGGCAACCGCGGCTGCTGCCGTCGTCCAGGAAGACTGGACCGAGTTCTGAGAGCGATCTCTTCGGAAATGAAAAAGAAAGGGCGGCATTGAGTGCCGCCCTTTCTTTTTGGGTTTACCCGGCGGAGGCGCGCAGCCGCTCGATATCCCGCCGCGGCGGGATGCTATGCATGCGGACATAATCGCGGCTGAACTGCGAAGGGCTGTCGTAACCGACACGGAAACCAGCCTCGGCAGCGCTCAGCCCCTCGGTCACCATCAGCCGCCGTGCCTCCTGCAGACGAAGCTGGGTCCGGAACTGCAGCGGGCTCATCGCCATCACGGTCTTGAAATGCTCGTAGAAGGATGAAGCGCTCATGCCAGCCACCGAAGCCAGATGCTCGATGGCGAAGGGCTCGCTGAAATTCTTCCGCACGAAATCGATCGCCCGGCCGATCTGGTTGAGCCTGCTTTCGCCATTGGCGATCTGCCGCAACAGCGCGCTCTGCGGCCCGCGGATCAGCCTGTAGAGGATCTCCCGCTCGATCAGCGGCGCCAGAACCTCCGCATCCTCGGGTGTGTCGAGCAGGCGCAACAGGCGCACGACCGCGTCGATGAGTTCAGGCGTCGTGGCACTGACACCGGCCGCAGGGCTTTCCGGCAGACGCCCCTCTACGGCAGGCAGCATTTCGGCAAGCGTGCTGCGGTCGAGCTGTAGCCGAAGGCACAGGTATGGCCGGTTGGCGCTCGCCTCGACAACGGCGCCGATCACCGGCAGGTCGACACCGACCACGAGATAATGCGCGGCATCATAGACATGCGCGATCTCGCCGATCACGGCGCGCTTGCGCCCCTGCGCCACGATGCAGAGCGAAGGTTCATAGAGCGTATGGATCGGTTCGGTGCGGGCGGAGGATCGTATGATACCGACCCGCGGCAGCACCGTGTCGAAATTACCATCCGTCTCGGTATGACGATCGATCAAGTCTGCAAGTTCGGCAATCTTTTCCATGGAAGCAGCATGAACCCTACTGCTGCAAATGCCAAGCGCCTGAAGCGGCTTTCGGAAGATCGTGCAAGAAATCCGGAAAAGCTTGCTATCGGTCGCTGCCTGGCCAAGCCCAATCTTATGCGCATGGATCGGCAGCATTCGGCTGCGGTCCCGATTGAAGCATGAGGAAAAGAACATGACGGGTATAAAAGGCAAGACAGTTCTCATCACTGGCGCGAGCAGTGGCATCGGCGCCGGCACCGCACGCGAACTGAGTGCTGCCGGCGCCAAGCTGATGATCGGCGCACGCCGTACCGACCGGCTGGAAGAGCTGGCAAAGGAAATCCGCGCCGGTGGCGGCACGGTGGAATTCCGCGCGCTCGACGTTACCGACCGGGCCGATACCGAGGCCTTCGCCAAGGCCGCGGTCGAGGCTTTCGGCGGCGTCGATGTTCTGGTCAACAATGCCGGCGTCATGCCGCTGTCGCTGATGTCCTCGCTCAAGGTCGAGGAATGGGACCGCATGATCGATGTCAATATCAAGGGCGTACTCTACGGCGTCGCCGCCGTACTGCCGATCATGAACACGCAGGAGCGCGGCCAGATCATCAACGTCTCCTCGGTCGGCGGCTTGGCGGTTGTGCCAACGGCTGCCGTCTACTGCGCCACGAAATATGCAGTGCGGGCGATTTCCGATGGTCTGCGCCAGGAAAACAAGAAGCTGCGTGTGACCTGCATCTATCCCGGCGTTGTCGAATCCGAACTCGCCGAGACGATCACCGAACCTTTTTCGGCCGAAGCCATGGTCGCCTTCCGCGAGATCGCCCTGAAGCCCGATGCCATTGCCCGGGCGATCCGTTTCGCCATCGAGCAGCCCGAGGATGTTGATGTCAACGACATCACCGTCCGCCCGACGGCGAGCGTGGGACTGTGACCATGCGGATCCGCGGGGCTCTCGGCGGGGTGGTGCTTTCGCTTGCCGCCTCATCCGCTCTTTCAGAGGAAACGAAAATGCAGAACCGTCCCTATCTCGGCCCCTATCTCGGAATGTGGATCACCGGTGACGGCCACATCCAGCAGGAACTGCTGTCCAACGGCCGTTATGACGAGGCGAGGGGTACGCGAAAGAGTGCCTACCAGGGCCGCTATGAAGTGACCGGCGATCATATCGAATATTGGGACGATACCGGTTTTACCGCCGATGGTGATTTCATCGACGGCGTGCTGCATCACGGCGGAATGATCTTCTACCGTGATGGAAAAAAGCCTGAGTGAGAAAAGCCCGTCGGCGTGCTGCCTTAACCGGCCACGCCGACGGCAACACCACGTCCGAGCGCGTTGAACACAGTCGAGACGATGCCGGCACGGTCGAGACCGGCATGGGCGATCATCGCTTCCGGCTTAGCCTGTTCCATCCAGATATCGGGCATAACCAGCGAGCGCACCTTCAGACCACGGTCGAGAAGGCCATCCATCGCCATGAACTGCATGACCTGGCTGCCGAAGCCGCCGACGGAGCCTTCTTCCACCGTGATGAGGATTTCGTGGTGGCGCGCAAGCTGGCGGATCAGCGCGTGGTCGAGCGGCTTTGCAAAGCGCGCATCGGCAACCGTCGTCGAAAGGCCAGCGGCATCTAGGTCTTCGGCCGCCAGCAGACAGTCGGCAAGCCGCGTCCCGAAGGAAAGAAGCGCAACCTTCGTGCCTTCCTTGACGATGCGGCCCTTGCCGATCTCAAGGATCTGGCCGCGCTCCGGCATGTCGACGCCGACACCTTCGCCACGCGGATAGCGGAACGAGATCGGGCCGGCATCATATGCGACGGCCGTGCGCACCATATGCTTGAGCTCCGCCTCGTCCGCGGCCGCCATGACGACGAAGCCGGGCAGGGTGGCAAGGAAGGCCGTATCGAAGGAACCGGCATGTGTCGGACCATCGGCACCGACGAAACCGGCGCGGTCGATCGGGAAGCGCACGGGCAGGCCCTGGATCGCCACGTCATGCACGACCTGGTCGTAGGCGCGCTGCAGGAAAGTGGAATAGAGCGCCGCGAAAGGCTTGAAACCTTCGGCGGCAAGGCCGGCGGCGAAGGTCACGGCATGCTGTTCGGCAATGCCGACGTCGAAACAGCGTGACGGGAAAATCTCGGCGAACTTGTCGAGGCCGGTGCCGGTCGGCATGGCGGCAGTGATGCCGACGACGCGGTCGTCGAGTGTTGCTTCCTGGACCAGCGTCTCAGCGAAGACATTGGTATAGCTCGGTGCATTCGGCTTCACCTTCGCCTGCGTGCCGGTGATGACATCGAACTTGTTGACGCCGTGATACTTGTCGGCTGCAGCTTCCGCCGGCGCATAGCCCTTGCCCTTCTGGGTCACGACATGGATCAGCACCGGGCCATTGGCATTGTCGCGCACGTTGCGCAGCACGGGCAGAAGGTGGTCGAAGGAATGACCGTCGATCGGGCCGATATGGTAGAAGCCCATCTCTTCGAACATCGTCCCGCCAGTCACGTAGCCGCGGGCATGCTCGACGGCGCGGGTGATCGCCCGGTCGATGTTTTTGCCGAGATAGGCCGTCAGTTTCTTGCCGAAGTCGCGGAAGCCCATATAGGTGCGGCCGGAGGCAAGGCGGGCGAGATAGGCGCTCATCGCCCCGGTCGGCGGGGCGATCGACATGTCGTTGTCGTTGAGAATGACGATCAGGCGGGCATCGAGCGCGCCGGCATTGTTCAGCGCCTCATAGGCCATGCCGGCTGACAGTGCCCCATCGCCGATGACGGCGATGACGCGGCGGTCCGTCCTGTCGATATCGGCAGCAACAGCCATGCCGAGGCCGGCGGAAATCGAGGTTGAGGAGTGCGCAGCACCAAAGGGGTCGTATTCGCTTTCGGCCCGGCGCGTGAAGCCCGAGAGACCGTTTTCCTGGCGCAGCGTGCGAATGCGGTCGCGGCGCCCGGTCAGGATCTTGTGCGGATAACATTGATGGCCGACATCGAAGATCAGCCGGTCGTCAGGCGTGTTGAAGACGTTGTGGATGGCGATCGTCAGCTCCACCACGCCGAGACCTGCGCCGAGATGCCCGCCGGTGCGGGAGACGGCGTCGATCATTTCGTCCCTGACTTCGCGTGCAAGCTGCGGCAGATCGCGATCCTCGAGCTTGCGCAGGTCGGCAGGATAGGTGACCTGATCGAGCAGCGGGGTCTTCGGGGATTGTGTCACGGGCGGGCGCTCTTCTTTGACTGATCGGCTTTGCTTTATTCGATTGAATTGCGGCAAAACAACTACATTTGCATAACCGCAAGTTTTTCACCTTAGAGCACTTCAGCCCTCCGGCAAAGGCACGAATTCCTCTTCATCGCCGGGAACGATATCGAAGCGGCCGGTGCGCCATTCCTCCTTGGCCTTCTCGATCCGCTCCTTCGAGGAGGACACGAAATTCCACCATATGTAGCGTTTGGAATTCAGCGCGGCACCGCCGAACAGCATCAGATGACAGCCCTCAGTGCCGGCTTCGAGCGTGATCGCATCGCCGGGCCGGAAGACGAGAAGCTGGTCTGCCGCAAACCTGTCGCCGGCAATGACGACCTCGCCTGACAGCACATACACGGCGCGTTCCTCGTGAGCCGCGCCGAAGGGAAATTTCGCGCCCGGCTGTAAGTCGAGATCGACATAAAGCGTATCTGTGAACACCTTCACCGGCGAGGCGAGACCCTCGAACGAGCCGATGACGACGCGTCCACGCACGCCGTTGGTCTCGATCAGAGGCATCTCTCCCTTTTCGGTATGGGCGAAGGAGGGGTCGATTTCCTCCTTGTCGTCAGGCAACGCCAGCCACGTTTGCAGTCCGGACATCAGAAGCGGATGGCCGCGCAGATTGTCCGGCGTGCGCTCCGAATGCACGATGCCGCGGCCGGCCGTCATCAGGTTGATATCGCCGGGGCGGATGACCTTTTCCGTTCCGAGACTGTCGAGATGACGGATCTCGCCATCGAAGAGATAGGTGACCGTCGAAAGCCCGATATGCGGATGCGGCTTCACATCCAGCGCCTCGTCCGGCTTTAGGATCGCCGGTCCCATGCGGTCGAAGAAGATGAACGGTCCGACAAGCCGGCGCTGGCGCGTTGGCAGGGCGCGGCGCACCTGGAAGCCGCCGATATCGCTGGTGCGCGGAATGATCAGATTCTCGATCGCATCACAGGCGAAAGCATCACCGGGCAGGGGATCTTTACCGGGGAAGAAGGACATGGCGCACTCCAATCACAAAGGCTTCCGCCACAGATAGCGCCTGCGGGTCCGGCGCGAAAGGGCCAGTTTGCGAGATCGTCGGGAAGCCGTCAGATTGCCGTAAAACCATTGTCGACGAAAAGATGGGCGCCATTGACGAACACCGATTCATCGCTCGCGAGATAGAGTGCGGCGCGAGCGACATCCTCGGGCTCGCCGATCCGGCCCTGCTGTGCGGCAATCGCTGCGTCCGAAACATCGACGCCATGCGCCTGCAGTTCCTTCACTTCGCGCAGGCCATGCGGCGTGCGGATGAAGCCGGGGCAGACGGCATTGCAGCGGATGTTGCGGTCACGGAATTCGACGGCGATGGCGCGCGCAAACATATGCACCGCGCCCTTGGTCGTGTCGTAGAGCACTTCCATCGGCGTCGCCGCGACCGCCGAGATTGACGAGGTGCAGACGATCGATCCGCCGCCGGCTTCGATCATCTTGGGCAGCACCGCCTTCGTCATCAGAAACATGGAGCGGACGTTGACCGCATGCAGCCAATCCCATTCCTGCAGCGTGGTCTCCAGGAACGGCTTGATGACGATCGTACCCGCGTGATTGAAAAGGACAGTGACCGGTCCGTAGCGCTCCTCGACGCCGGCCACCGCGGCATTGACGGCTGCTTCCTCCGAAACATCGGCCGTCCAGTAATCGGCCTCGCCGCCGGCGGCGCGGATCTCGGTGACGGTTTCCGCCGCAGCCTCGCCATTACGGTCGATGATGGCGACACGCGCACCCTCGGCCGCAAAGAGCTTCGAGGCCGCGCCGCCCATGCCGGTCGCGCCGCCCGATATGATAGCGACCTTGCCCTTCAATCTGTCCGTCATCAGTCAGTCCCCTTCTTGCTTTGAAAGGGGATCATAGATCGGTCGGAAGCTGGTCGCCAAGCGTCTTGAAAGGGAGTTTCGGTACGCCTTTAAGCGCCGTCGAGCGGCTCGACGGCCTGCGGCTTGCCGGCGCGGTCAAGACGGATCTTCTCGATACGGTTTTCGGCGGCCGAAAGCAGCGTTTCGCAATGCTTCTTCAGCGCTTCGCCGCGCTCGTAGATCTCGATGGATTCATCCAGCGCCACGTCACCGCGTTCCAGCCGGGCAACGATGCTTTCGAGTTCGGCAACCGCCTTTTCGAAGGAAAGACCGGAAACCTCCGGCTTGGCGCTGTCAGTCATTCTCAACCCTTCATCATTCTGAGGATATGCATGCCCGCCGACTCGGCGAGTCCCTCCAGATCATACCCGCCTTCCAGCAGGCTGACGACCCGGTTATTGGCGCTACGATCGGCAACCTCAAGAAGACGTCCCGTCGCCCAGTCGAAATCCTCGCCGGTCAGGTTGATCTGCGCCAGCGGATCGCGGTGATGGGCGTCAAATCCGGCAGAGATAATGATGATATCAGGCCGGAAGTCATTGAGCGCCGGCAGCACGCGCGATTTGAACGCCTCGCGGAAATGATCGCTGCCGACATTGGGCGAAAGCGGCGCATTGACGATCGTGCCGTGCGCGCCGTTTTCATCCTTGGCCCCGGTGCCGGGATAAAGCGGCATCTGATGGGTGGAGCAGAAAAGCACGGAGGGATCGTCCCAGAAAATATCCTGCGTGCCATTGCCGTGGTGGACGTCCCAATCGACGATGGCGACGCGTTCGGCGCCGTGAGCCTTCTGCGCATGGCGGGCAGCGATCGCCGCATTGTTGAAGAAGCAGAAGCCCATCGCCGTCATCCTCTCGGCATGGTGACCCGGCGGGCGCGCCGCGACGAACACATTGTCGGCCTTGCCGCGGAACACGTCGTC
This sequence comes from Rhizobium sp. YAF28, assembly GCF_052113285.1. Taxonomy (NCBI): domain Bacteria; kingdom Pseudomonadati; phylum Pseudomonadota; class Alphaproteobacteria; order Hyphomicrobiales; family Rhizobiaceae; genus Rhizobium; species Rhizobium sp. YAF28. The sequence goes on from NZ_JBFRCX010000002.1 coordinate 42,093, forward strand.
GACGGCGGCCATCGCCCCGCCTATGCCAGTCAGCGCCGCCTGCAGGCTCTTCTGGCTGGCATAGGTATCGGCTTCGAGCTGGTTGATCTTGTCTTCCTCTTCCGGGATCTGCCGCATGACAGCGATCAGATGTTCTTCCGGATGGGCAAGCAGCACGGCGTCTTCATTCGCCTGCGGCGCTTCCTTTCGGTCCAGCCGCTCGAAATTCGGATGCTCCAGCGCGACATTGAGCGCGCGGATGCGGTCGGAGCGCTCGGGATGGCCTGACGGCGTCACGTGCTCGAGAAAGATGGGATGTTCGTAAAGACGGGTGCTCATGCCGGCACTCTATCGATCGCAAATGTCATGATCCACAGCAGATGGAGCGCAGCGTGTCGATTTCAACACGCTGCATCGTCGCGGTTAACGCTCCGCATCCTCCGTTTACGCTATTTTAATTGTTTCGTTTACATCGACGGACCCCATGCTAGGGTCCTAGTGATAACCTGCAAGGCAGACCTGTAAATGAGTAAGACGAACCGCCCGGACGTGGTGGAATTGCGCATACCGTTTCGTGATGTGGATATGAACGGCCAGATGTTTCTGGCCTCCTATATTTCCTATGCCGAATCCGTACTTGCGGGTTTCTGGTCATTGAGACCTGATGTGGAGGACGAGCCTGTCTATACTCCCGCCAAGGTGTCCTGCATCCTTCACCGGCCATTGCACTATCACGAAGCAGTGACCTTCACCGCCGGCGTCGACAAGATCGGTGTGCGCTCCATCGGCTTTCTCATCGCCGCCGAGATTGACGACGAGCGTGCTGCCGAGGTCGAAATCACCTGGCAGGCGCGCAGCCGCGACGACGGCTCGCCAGTCTCGCTTCCCGAAGAGACGCGCGACTGGCTCTATGGCTTCCTGGATTAAGCGCGAATCCGCAAGAGTGGATAACCGGCCATGACGGCCCGACCGACGAGCGCTGCGACGAAGGCCTTTATGACGTCACCTGGGATGAATGCCATGCTGCCCACAAAGGCCTGCTTCAGGCCGATATTTGCTGCAAGGGCCAGATAGGCGATCCCGAAGGCGTAAAGCACGACGATGCCGCCGATCATGGCGGCAAGGAAGAAGCTTACCGTCTGGACGAGGCCGGACTGATCGCCGTGAACCAGCCGTTCACTGAGGAAGCCCGTCACAAAAGCGGCAAAGACCCAACCGAACAGGAAGCCGGAGGTTGGGGCCACGAAAGCGGCAAATCCACCGCGGCCACCCGAAAGCACCGGCAGCCCGATGGCTACGAGCACCAGGACGATCAGCACGGCAATCGCGGCGCGTCTTGCGCCAAGCACGACGCCTGCCATCATGACGCCGAGCGATTGCGCGGTGATCGGCACCGGGATGAAGCCGAGATAGATGGGCGGCAGCAGGCCGAGAGCCACGATAATCGCGGCGAAAAGAGCGGCAAGAACGAGGTCGCGCGTGCTCATCGTGATCTCCAATTCATAAATCGTTAACTGACATGCCGCCGAATGCCGCGCGCGTCAATCGCCGCGGCAATGTTATCCGCATCCCTGAGCGTTAAAATGATGAGCGGGGTAAGGATCGTCGCCGGTCGCACCTTCAGTCCACGCGCCGCATGCGCTTCGCTGATCGCATGGTAGCGGGCGATGATTTCTGGCACGAAGCGCAGCACGAGACCGACCGCCAGCCCAATGTCGTCGGCCTTCACCCAGCCGATCCGTTCCAGCGGTCGTGCAAGCGCCGTTATCTCATCCATGAATTGTGTGATTGTCGTCGTTGCGGTCACGGCGGCAGCAAACAGCATCAGCGCTGTCAGCCGGAGCAGCGTCGCAAGCGCCACGTGCCACGGACTGACGATGAGGGTGAAGAGTGCCACGATCACGATCGTCAGCAAGATTGGCCGCAGCCGGACGGCCGATTCGTTCAGCGACAAGCCGATGCTGCGATAGGTCAGCGCCGTCAGCAGCGTGACGATGGCAAGCAGCGGAAGATTGTCGCCGAGGAACAACACGACGCCGAGCAGGAAGAGGGAAAAGATCTTTACCCGCGGCGAAAGCCGGTGCAGCGCGCTGTTGCCTTCGACATAAAGCGACTGCATCAGATGGCGAGCTCCCTGTAGCGGGCAATCGCTTCGGCTGCCGGCGCATCGGCCTCCAGCCTGCCCTCATGAAACAGTAACACCCGCTCGAAGCCTGATATCAGCTCGAGATCATGGGTGATGACGACGACATTTTCTTCGAGCCCATCGATGGTCTTCTGCACGAGCGCGCGGTTGCGCAGGTCAAGCTGATTGGTCGGCTCGTCGAGGATCAGGATATGGGGACCGGTTGCCAGCACCGAGCAGAGCGCCGCGATCTGCAACTCGCCGCCGGAAAGCTCATGGGCACGGCGCGTGGCGAGTTCCTCGGCGTTGAAGCGTGCCAGCACCAGCTCAACCTTTCGATCGATCTCCGCCTTGCTAAAACCGCGGCCCTTCAGTCCGAAAGCGATGTCGTCCTTGACGATCGGCAGGATGATCTGGTTCTGCGGCGACTGGAAGATGAAGCCAACATCGGCAAGCGCCGTCTTCTTCTCAAGTGTATCGCGCCCGTTGACGGTGACTTTGCCCGTGGTGGGTTTCATGAGCCCGTTGATCATCCGCGCGAAGGTCGTTTTGCCCGAACCGTTGAGCCCGATGACGCCGAGACGGTTTTCGGTGAGAGACAGTGTCAGCGGCTCGACCGCGATCCTTGCTCCGAAACTGGCGCCCGCGCTCTCGAAACGAATATCCAACTCTGGTCCCCTTGTTTGAACTCCTGCTTCTATAAGGCGGTGACGACGCGATAAAGGATCAAAATCAAATCGGCTCGAATATCGTATCGGGTAGCTAGGAAGATTTTCCGCGCTATGATGCCGGCATGACGAATCTGCTCTCCAATTCCGATGCCCGCCGTGTCTTTCTCGCCAAGCAGGGGCTGAGCGCGCCTCCGAACCGTGCATTGACCAAGGCCGGCCTGCTGGACCTCATTCACGACCTCGGCTTTGTGCAGGTGGATAGCATTCAGACGGTGGAACGCGCCCATCATCAGATCCTCTTTTCCCGCAATCAGACATACCGGCGCGAACACCTGACCGCGCTCCTGGAGAAGGATGGTGCGCTCTTCGAACACTGGACGCATGATGCCTCCATCCTGCCGAGCGCCTTCTTCAAATACTGGAAACACAAATTCCGCGACGAGGAACTGGCGCTCGTCGAGCGCTGGCGTAGATGGCGCGGCGAGGGCTTCGAAGCTTCCTTCGAGGAGACCTATGATCGGGTGGTCAAGGATGGGGCGATCCTGGCGCGCGACATGAAGGCGGACGGCCACGTCTCCGGCGGCTGGTGGAACTGGCACCCCAACAAGACGGCGCTCGAATATTTCTGGCGCACCGGCAAATTCGCCATCGCCGGCCGCTCCAACTTCCAGAAGATCTATGATCTCGTCGAGCGGGTCATTCCCGCCGAATTCCATAAGCCTGAGGTCAGCCGTGGGGATTTCGTGGACTGGGCCTGCCGCAGCGCGCTTACCCGTCTGGGCTTTGCCACACACGGCGAAATCGCCGCCTTCTGGGATCTGCTCTCGCCTGATGAAGCCAAGGCCTGGGTTGCCGAAAACAGGGATGAGCTGATCGAAGTGATGATCGAACCGGCTCTCGGCGGTAAGCCACGGGCCTCATGGGCCTTTGCCGATTTCCTTGGAACGACAGACGCTTATCCGGAAGCGCCACCGCGAATCCGGGTGCTCAGCCCGTTTGATCCGATGATCCGGGACAGAAACCGGACAGAGCGTCTTTTCGGCTTCTTCTATCGTATCGAGATCTTCGTGCCGGAGCCGAAGCGGGAATACGGCTATTACGTTTTCCCGCTCCTGGAAGGCGACAGGCTCATCGGCCGTATCGATATGAAGGCGGACAGGAAGAAGGGCACACTGGATGTCAAGCGCCTATGGCTTGAGCCACGCGTGAAAGCATCCGCAGGGCGGCTGGAAAAGCTGGAAGCCGAGTTGGATCGCTTAGCGCGCTTCGCCGGCGTGGAGAACGTCGTCTATCACGACCGCTGGAAAGGGTAATCCCTTCTCCCCGACGGGAGAAGGGATAGCTAGTCAGCAGATTTCCGTCTTGGAAATCTTGATCCCAAATCCTTCCAGGCCGACATAATGCCGCTCGCGGCTGGTCATCAGCTTGATCGAGCTGACGCCGAGATCCCTGAGGATCTGTGCGCCGAGGCCAATTTCCAGCCATTCGCTGTCGCGCGTCTGCGCTTCGGCATGGGCCTCGCGGCCCTGGCCGCGCGCCTTGCGTCCATTGTCGTAATGGCCGACTCCGACCGAGCCTTCACGCAGGTAGACGATAATACCGCGGCCCTCTTCAGCGATTTTCTGCATGTAGAAGTCGACCGGTTTGCGCTTGCCGAACAGGTCGTCGGCGACGTTTTCCGGATGCAGGCGCACCGGGATATCGACACCGTCCCTGATATCGCCGAAGACGACGGCGAGATGCTGCATCGGATCCCAAGGCAGGGCGTAGGTATGCGCCTTGGCCTTGCCGAACGGCGTCTCGATATCGAAGCTCGAGCCGAGTTCGATCAGCGTTTCCTTGCGCTGGCGATAGGCGATGAGGTCGGCGACCGAGAGAAGCTTCAGTCCGTGCTGTTCGGCAAAATCCACGACCTGCGGGCCGCGCGTCACCGTGCCGTCGTCATTGACGAGTTCGGAGATGACGCCGATCGGCGGCAGGCCGGCAAGCTTGCAGAGATCCACGGCCGCTTCCGTATGGCCAGAGCGCATCAGCACACCGCCTTCGCGGGAGACCAGCGGAAAGATGTGGCCGGGACGGACGAAATCTGACGCGCCCACATTCGGGTTGGCAAGGTTGCGTACCGTCAGCGTGCGGTCGTCGGCGGAAATGCCCGTTGTCGTACCGTGCTTGAAGTCGACGGAAACGGTGAAGGCGGTCGTATGGGCGGAATCGTTTTCCGCCACCATGGCGTTGAGGTTCAGCCGCTTAGCCTCTTCCTTCGGCATGGGCGCGCAGACGATGCCTGACGTGTGGCGCACGATGAAGGCCATCTTTTCGGGCGTCGCATGCACTGCGGCAACGATCAGGTCACCCTCGTTTTCACGATCATTGTCATCCATGACGACGACGATTTCGCCGGCTTCGAAAGCCCTGATGGCATCAACAACGCGCTTCTGATCATAAGGCATGGGACAAATTCCTATTTCAGCCGGCCGGTTTGGCCGCGGTCGCGAAGATAATGGTCGGCAATGGCGCAGGCGATCATCGCCTCGCCGATCGGCACGGCGCGGATGCCAACGCAGGGGTCATGACGGCCCTTGGTGCGGATATCGACATTCTTGCCGTCGGCATCGATCGACTGCCGTTCGGTGAGAATGGAAGAGGTCGGCTTGACGGCAAAGCGGGCGACGACCGGCTGGCCGGTCGAAATGCCCCCGAGGATGCCGCCGGCATTGTTGGACAGGAAGATCGGCTTGCCGTCATTGCCCATGCGCATCTCATCGGCATTGTCCTCGCCGCTCGTCTCTGCGGCGGCAAAGCCGTTGCCGATCTCGACGCCCTTGACGGCGTTGATCGACATCAGCAGCGAGGCGATATCCTGGTCGAGCTTGCCGTAGATCGGGGCGCCGAGACCGGCGGGTACACCTTCGGCGATCACTTCGATGACGGCGCCGATAGAGGAGCCGGCCTTGCGGATGCCGTCGAGATACTCTTCCCAGACCGGCACGATCTCGGCGTCCGGCGAGAAGAACGGGTTCTGCCCGACCTGATCCCAGTCCCAGTTGGCACGGTTGATCTTGTGCTTGCCGATCTGCACTAGCGCCCCGCGGATGGTGGCACCGGGCACGACGAGCCGGGCGATGCCGCCGGCCGCCACGCGGGCAGCAGTCTCGCGGGCAGACGAACGGCCACCGCCGCGATAGTCGCGGATGCCGTATTTGGTATCATAGGTATAATCGGCATGGCCGGGGCGGTACTGCCGGGCGATCTCGCCATAGTCCTTGGAACGCTGGTCGGTATTCTCGATCAGCATGGAAATCGGTGTGCCAGTCGAAATCATCGTCTCGCCGTCGGCGTCCATCATCACGCCCGAGAGAACTTTCACCAGGTCGTCTTCGCGCCGCTGGGTGACGAAACGGCTCTGGCCGGGCTTACGCTTGTCGAGCCAGACCTGCAGGTCCTCGAGCTTGAAGCGCAGCCCCGGAGGGCAGCCGTCGACGACGGCGCCGAGCGCCGGCCCATGGCTTTCGCCCCAGGTAGTTACACGGAAGAGATGACCGAATGTATTGTGCGACATGTGTTCCCGCCGGATGCGCGGAACCAGTCGTCACCGGCCGCGCCATTACTCGAAAAGGCGCGACACTCATAGGCCAAAAAACCGTTCAGGCAAAAGCCTTTCTTTGCGCCTGATGGTGCGATCAGGGAAATGGTATTTCCCGTATTTGCGACCGATAGCCGCCGCGGCTTCAGCGCTAGGATGCCAGCAGCCAGGCCGTGCCGCGCGCCTCAATGGCGAAGTCATCGAAGGAAAGGGGACGTGCGAAGGCGTAACCCTGCAGCAGATCGCAGCCGAGATCGCGCAGCAGTTCGGCATGTGCCAGCGTCTCGACACCCTCCGCCACGGTCTCCACACCGAGCGAACGGGCGATTTCGATGATGGAACTGACGAGCGTGCGCTCCTGTGAGGATGCGACGATCGGCTGGACAAGCTGCCGGTCGATCTTCAGCCGTTTCGGCTTGAGCTTCAGCAGCGACACGATCGAGGTGTGGCCGGTGCCGAAATCGTCGATCTCGATATCGATGCCGAGCGCCTTGATCCGTTCGAGGTTTTGCGAAACCACGTCCTCGCTTTCGTCGAGAAAGATGGATTCCACCAGTTCGAAGGAAATCTCGCCGGGGCGGATCTGCAGGTCACCAAGCGATTCCAGGAGGCTGCCATCATGCAGGCGCCGCGCCGAAACGTTGACGGAGACTTTCGGTATATAGATGCCCTGCGCAGCCCAGCGCATCTTGTCGCGCAGCGCGGTTTCCAGGACGATGCGGTCGAGCGTCTGCACGACGTTGATCTCATCGGCAATGCGCAGGAATTTGTCCGGGGTGAGCAAGCCCTTGGAGGGATGGCGCCAGCGCACCAGCGCCTCGACGCCCGTCAGCTTCATCGTCCGCGCGCAGAATTGCGGCTGGTACCAGGCCGTGAACTCGCCATTGTCGATGCCGGCAAGGATTTCATCGGCCGTGCGTTTATTGTTAATGATGTCGGCCTGCAGATTGTGGTTGAAGAATTCGAAGCGGTTGCGGCCGAGGCTCTTGGCGCGATAGAGCGCGATGTCGGCATTGATCAACACTTTGCGGGCATCGACATGAATGCCGTTCGCCAGTGCAATGCCGATCGACACGCCGCAACGGCAGGGAAACCCCTGGAAATCGACGGGCTGGCGCATTTCCTCGATGACGCGGCCTGCAAGCTCCGCCATCTCCTTGTCGCCCACGTCGAAGGAGAGGATGACGAACTCGTCGCCGCCGATACGCGCAACGACATCGCTGTCACGCAGATTTCTGGAAAGCACGCGTGAAGCATGGACCAGCATCGCATCGCCGGCTGCATGTCCCAGCGTGTCGTTGATTTCCTTGAAGCGGTCGAGGTCGATATGCAGGATCGCAAATTTCTGCCGGTCGCTATGGCCGGCATCCGTCAGGTTTTCCAGCGCGATATCGAGCTTGCGACGGTTGGCAAGCGAGGTCAGCGGGTCGTGCAGGGAATTGTGCTCGATCCTGTTCTTTGCGAGTTCCAGCTCGATGTTCTTGGTGATCGCCTCATCCTTCGCGGCCTTGAGGCGCAGCGTCATCAATGCATCCTCGGTCGAATCGAAGGCGATGCCGATGATCTTCATCTCGCCGGTCGGCGTGCGGTGCACCTTTCCGACGGAACGCACGTAGCGCACGCCGCCATTTTCGTCCGGCACGCGGCAGACCAGCGTATGCGTGTCTCCGAGCTGCCTGAAATGCCCGGCGCTTTCGAGCGCCAGCCCGCGGTCATCGGGGTGAATGCAGGAGAGCCATGCGTCCTCGGTCACGAAGGCATTGCTCTGCTTCAACCCGTAGAGCTCGTGCATGCGCTCGTCCCAGATCGAGCCGCTCTTGCCGAGAATTGCCTCCCAGATGCCGCATTGATAGGAATCGAGGGCCAGATCGAGCTTGCCGGAGAGTTCGGAGAGCTCCGCCTCGCGGCTTGAAAGTTCTTCCAGCGCGAGTTCCAGCTCGGCATTCTTGAGCTCGCTCGTTTCCTTGGCAAGGCGAAGCGTGTTGGTGACTTCCGCATCGGCTGTCACGTCCCAGACGATGCCGATCGTCTTTCCTGTGCCGCCGGCATCCGTATAGAAGGCGCCGATGGAACGCAGATGGCGGATGCGGCCATCGTCCCGCATCACCCTGTATTGCGCGGTGCAGGCTTCTCCAGCGATGCTGCAACCGAAGAAATGAACCTCGGCGATTTCGCGGTCTTCCGGCACGATAGTCGAAAGCCACACTTCCAGTGGCCGGCTGCCTTCGATCGCTTTGAGGCCGTGAAGGGTGGATGCGCGTGCATCCCAGGCAAGGTTGGTGGCGTTTTCCTGCAGCTCCCATATGCCGATCCGGGAAGATTCCAGCGCCAGGTTGAGGCGCTGCGACAGTTCCATAAGTTTGGCTTCCCGGGCCTCGAGCTGCGTGATGTTGCGGTTGCGTTCGCCAAGCAGCAACGTGGCGAAAAAGATCGGGATGATGATCACGCAGCCTGCGGCGACGATGATCAATCGCAGTTCACGCTGATTATTGGGAACCGCATGCCAGCCGGAGTTCGGCACTGCCGCCAGTTCCCATCGCCCGCCCGCGAAGTTGATTTTGCGGCGAAGCGGATCGTTCTCGTAGATATTGGAAGGGCCGAAGAAGGGCGCGGCCGTTTCGTCCGGAATGCCGATGTCACGCACCGCGATCGACAAATGGTCGAGATGCGGATAGCGCTCCTGGTTTTCGCTGTTGCGCGCGGGCTTCAGGCCGGTCGCCTCGTAGAACATGTTCTGGTCGATGACCACCTCGACCGCGCCCCAGATGCGACGCTGGCCGTTCTGCTTGACGAAAACCGGGAAGAAGATCGCGAAGGCGTTTTCTGCATCCGCCGTCTTGAAGGGACCGTAGAAGCGCGCCGACTGGTCGCCGGTATTGCGGCTGATCGACATGCGCTCCATCAGCCGCTCGCGCACATCCTTGCCGATCCTGTCTCGACCGGATTGCGCCGGATAGACCGACTTGACGATGAAATCGGGCGCGACCGCAATATGGATGAAATGTGGGTTCTGGATCAGCAGCCAGTTGATCTGCCGCTCCATCTCGACCTCGTTGGCCTGCGTGCCGAGTGAGATCAGGTTGGAAAGGTCGCGGACGGCGGTAATGTCCATATTGATCTGCGCCATCATGCGGGCACGGATCAGGTTCGTCTCGTTTTCAGTACGGATTTGCAGCTCGCGCAGATGGGCGGCAGTATTTGCTCTGTCGAGTGCAAAGCCGACGGCAATTACGACAATGGCCACGAGGGCTGAAACCAGCAGCGAGACACGCGTATTCTTCAGAACACGCCGCAGCTGGTTGCCGTTGCTCAGCCGGAATTGCAAATCACATACCCCTACATTCGGGCCGACTTTAGGGGGCAGGAGTTAATTTACGATTGCGCGCATTCGCGGCCGCTAAATCGCGTAAACAGAGAGAAAATGACGGTTAATCGAGCCTCTTGATTATCCGTAAAATCCTATTCATCAATTGGGCGCCGAAAGCCATTCTTCCGGGCAATTTTCGCCATATTCAGGAGTTTATCTGTGGCCACTCGATATCAATGGCAGCGTTTCAAAGGGATTGCCGACATGCGTTTCGTTATTGCTACGCTTCTGGCCACGGCAAATTTTCTTTCACCCATGAGCAGTTTTGCCGAGAGCGCCGATGTCGAGGCGACGATCAAGAAGGTCGATACGGCCAATCTTGTCCTGACGCTCGATGATGGCAAGACCTATCAGGCGCCCGAGGAATTCGATTTCGAAGGCCTGAAGGTCGGCGTCAAGGTGGTGATTTTCTATACAGAAGTCGACGGCAAGCGCGTCATCAACGATCTCGACATCGTCAAGTAGGCAAGCCGCATTTGGGCTAGATCCAGCCGATCAGGCTCTGCGACGTCTCGATTTTCAAAATCCGGTCCTGCGGGATTTCGCCCTCAGAGGCGACGTCCTTCGGCAGGTTGGAGATTATCTTGAACAAGCTTCTGATGACGCCGCCATGGGTGACGCAGACGGTCGGCCGGTCGACTGAATTCAGCCATGCGCCGGTCCGCCACGACATGATCTCGTAGCTTTCCGCATCTTCGCCCGGCGGAATGAAATCCCACTTGTTGATGTTGCGTTCCGTCACTCTCTCGGCCTGCGAGGCCCTGAGCTGCTTTAGCGTATAGCCTTCCCAGTCGCCAAAGGAGACTTCGACCAGACGTTCGTCGGTTCGGTAATCCTTGGGCGGGAGCCCCATGGCCGATCGCATGATCTCCATGGTCTCGCGCGTGCGCCCGAGCGGGCTTGCGACGAAATCGAATTCCGTATCTTCGCCCTTCAGGACCGCCGCAAGGGCGATCCCGTTCTGTTTTGCCTGTTCGCGGCCGATCGCATTGATCGGAATATCCTTCTGCCCCTGCAGACGGCGTTCCGCGTTCCAGTCGGTCTGGCCGTGTCTGATCACATAGATGAGCACGGGGATCGGCTCCGCTTGGGGGAGGACGCCTCAGTCCTTGATGACAGAAATATCAGGCGCGTCCACAGCCTTCATGCCGATGACATGATAGCCGCTGTCGGCATGATGTACTTCACCCGTCACCGAACGGGACAGGTCCGAGAGAAGGTAGAGGCCGACATCGCCCACTTCCTCGATGGTCACGGTACGGCGCAACGGCGCATTATACTCGTTCCATTTGAGGATGTAGCGGAAATCGCCGATGCCGGAGGCAGCAAGCGTCTTGATCGGGCCTGCCGAAACAGCGTTGACGCGGATGTTCTTCGGTCCGAGGTCGACGGCGAGATACTTCACGCTGGCTTCAAGAGCCGCCTTGGCGACGCCCATGACATTGTAGTTCGGCATCACCTTTTCAGCACCGTAATATGTGAGGGTGAGCATCGAACCGCCTTCCGTCATCAGCTTCTCGGCGCGGCGAGCGACCGAGGTGAAGGAGTAGACGGAGATCTGCATGGTCTTTGCGAAGTTGTCGGCCGACGTATCGACGTAACGGCCCGTCAGCTCGTCCTTGTCGGAAAAGCCGATCGCGTGCACGATGAAATCGATCTTGCCCCACAGCTTCTCGACGTTTTCGAAAACGGCATCGATCGTGGATTCATCGCTGACATCGCAATGGCCGACCATGACGGCGCCGATTTCGGCAGCCAGCGGCTCCACGCGCTTCTTCAAGGCATCGCCCTGGTAAGTGAAGGCAACTTCTCCGCCCTGCGCATGAATGGCCTTGGCAATACCCCACGCAATCGAACGATTGTTGGCGACACCCATGATGACGCCGCGTTTGCCTGCCATGAGGCCGGATGCTTGAGCCATATTTCGCTTCCCTAGGAATTCTGATGATCCTGCCTATGGCATAGGCCGTTAATCGGTTCAAGCAGGCCCAAGATCATCAACTGTTAGGGATCGTAACAAAGGGTGCGATTGTCACCGAAATTTCATAAAAACAGCCCTTCACGCATGCTCCGCATGAGATCAGTGACTTTAGCGTCGGGTTTTTCCCACAACATAATACGCAATTCGACGACGAGATCGCCTTTTCCGCCGCTGTCGTTAGGCAGACCTTGGTCGGGAATGCGGATAGTCTTGTCGGAGCCGGACCAGGCAGGGACTGTCACATTGAGCGGTCCCTGCGGACCGTCAACGCGCGCCTCGGTGCCAAGCACTGCGTTTTCGATGTTGAGCGGCAGCACGGCATGCACGTCGAAGCCATCGACGGTAAAGCGCGGATCGGGCGCGATGTGGATATTGATGACGGCGTCGCCGCGTTGCATGCCCGGCAGCTTGAATCCTTGCCCTTTGAGCCGGACCTGATGGCCTTCAGTCGTGCCGGCCGGAAGGGCGAAGCCGACTTCGCGGCCCTCCGGAAGGGAAACTGTCGTCCAGCTTCCCTTCATGATGTCTTCGATCGTCACGGTTGCGGTCGCCACCTCATCCGGCGCCTTCTCAAGGCCTGGCTGGCCGGCGCCGGTGAAGCGGCGCACGAGCGAGGTCAGCAGGCTGAGCGGTAGCGACATGTTGGCGCCAGTGCCGGTGGTGGACTCGGTCTGCTCGTCCTCCGCCCTGGCGGTTTCGGATTCCGCTGTTTCCTGTTCCGGCTGCTTGGCCGCCTCGGCTGCATGCGGCCTGGCTTGTGCTTGCTGAGAATGTGCCTGCTGGGCGTGAGATTGCGCCTGTGCGCCAAAAATGCGTTCGACCATCTCTTCTGCGGCTTCGGTTGTGCCTGCCTGCTGCGGTTTGGCACCTGCTGCTGCGGCCTTCTGCGCATTGGCATTGGCGCGCGCAAGCTCTTCCATCACGCGCTCGGCATTGGCCTGCGCGGCCCTGGCGCGGACGGCGGCCTCACGGGCAGCCTGGCGCTGCTGCATGATCGTCTGTTCCTGCTTCTTGGCTTCTGCCATGCGCACGGCGCTGTCGAAGAGATTACGCTTTCTCGGATCTTTCAACGTTTCATAGGCGCGGCCGATCTCGGCGAAACGTGCGGTCGCCGTCGGGTCGCCCTGATTGTGATCAGGATGCACGGCCTTGGCCATGTTGCGCCAGGCAGTCTTGATTTCGTCTGCTCCTGCGTCGCGCTTGACGCCCAGCACCTTGTATGGATCACGCATTGTTCGCACCACCGCTGTCGCAATCCGGGAGGCATGTTCCTCGTGGCCGTTCCCGGAAACCGAATCTCAACTCATGACGCGCCGTCCGGTTCGCTCTCGCGACAGGAAAGCCCGCTCGTTGGGCGATCGTGCGGTAGAGTTGCTAATCACTTCTTATTTCCGAAGTTGGATATGGGGTGTTTTGCCGCGAATGGTTAGCCTTTCACTAAACATTGAGGCGAATCGGCACGGCACATTAACCCTGACGTGTCAGGGGCGCATCGTGCCGGAACAGGTGGACAGTGGGATCAGCTTTCCGGCTGGAAGCTCAGAAGCTGCCAGTTGCCGCCACCGACAAGGCAGGTCTTGCCGTAGAATTTGGCGATGCCGACATAGGAATGCCGCGTCGTGCGGAACTGGCGGCAAACCTGGCCGGCGTCATTATTCTCCACGATCGTGTCGATGATGCCGGCGCTGCCGGTGGACGCATTGGCCCAGGGAAGCGGCTGTCCTTCGAGCTTCTGGATATCGGCAGACGTCACGGCGTTGCGCACCGTCATCTCGTCGGAAAGCGTATCGGTGCTGGGCGCTGGCTGCGGCACCGTGCCGGTCGCAACCGAACGGTCCACCTTTGACGAACTCAGGAAATCGAACCCTCCGGCCACGCAGCCGGAAAGTGACAGAATCGCGATACCGACGATGGAGAGCCTGAAGCTGCGGCGCAGCGAACCCTTTGTATGGCGATGTGTCTTTGCTATGACTTCCACCCTGTATCCTTCCCCAGCTTCGAAAGCTGGGTCAGTTTTCATAAACCGCGGGATTTGAATTAATATGTCGGAAAACGGGTTAACAGGTGGTGACTTTACCGAAAGTGAAGAGCCCTTCAAGCTCTTTGGGGAATGGCTGAAGGAGGCGGAGGCTTCCGAAGTCAACGACCCCAATGCTGTCGCGCTCGCGACGGTCGATGAAGATGGGCTGCCCAATGTCCGCATGGTTCTCCTGAAGGGTTTCGATACCGACGGATTCGTCTTCTACACGAATTTCGAGAGCCGGAAAGGTCGCGAAATCTTGGGGCAGAAGAAAGCCGCCATGTGTTTCCACTGGAAAACGCTGCGCCGCCAGGTGCGCATTCGCGGCCCTGTCGAATTGGTCACCGATGCCGAGGCCGACGCTTATTTTGCGACCCGCGCCCGCGGCAGCCGTATCGGCGCCTGGGCTTCCAAGCAGTCGCGCCCGCTCGAAAGCCGCTTCGCGCTGGAAAAGGCCGTTGCCGAATATACGGCGCGTTACGCCATCGGCGACATCCCGCGCCCGTCTTACTGGTCCGGCTTCCGGATCCGCCCGACCTCGATCGAGTTCTGGAAAGACCAGAAGTTCCGACTGCACGACCGCGTCGAGTTTCGCCGACCGACGCCTGAGGGGGCCTGGGACAAGGTGCGAATGTATCCGTAAAGGGCTTATTTCCCGAGCAGTTTCAATGGAATGCCTGATGCCAGCGCCGAAACATAGCGTGGCTTTTGGTAAAAGCCGTTGAGCGAGATGCGCGGCATATAGGTGGGCAAGCTTGCGGTCGGAAAGCCTGGCTGCGTTGTTACCGCGACGGCAAATCCGAGCTTTGCCGCAAGGTCCGCTTCGCGGCCCGTTGCTGCCTCGGGCGTGCCGTAGGGAAAAGCGATCGTCCGGGGGCGGGTGCCGGTGATCGACTCGACATAATCGACCGAGATTTCCATCTCGATCCGAGCTTCCGCATGCGGCAGGCGGGCAAGCGCCCGATGGCTGATCGTATGGGCGCCGAGACTGGCGAGCGGGCTTGCCGCGAGCTCGCGCAATTCCTGTGGCTCCATGACCAGTTCCCGCGTGATATCGACCGGCTCTATACCGTGGCGCCGCGCCAGCGCATCCACCTCCGAGATGGCGCGGCTCTCGTCTTGCCTGTGGATAAACTCGGCAAGCCGGTCGAAGGCGTCCCATTTCCGGACGGGCGTATCGAGCGCCAGCCTCTCTCTGCCTAGGCCGAAATTGAACTCGATGCTGTTCTCCCTGCCGAGCAGCAGCGCCAGCGTCTCCCACCAGATGCTGTGCGAGCCTTCGGCAAAGCCTTGCGCAATGAAAACCGTAAAGGGTGCGCCATGCCGTTCGAAAACGGGCAGGGCATGGACGAAATTGTTGCGATACCCATCATCCAGCGTGAAGGCGGCGAACAGGCGATCGTCCTGCGCGTCCGACAAGAGGGAGGGCACCGCATCGAGCGGCACGAAACGATAGCCGCTCCGCTTCAGCCGCCGAAGCGCCGCGTCTAGAAATTCCGGCGTGATTTCAAGATGTTGGTTTGGCTCGAACGGTTGGGCGATATGCGGACGTACATGATGGAGTGTGAAGATGACGACGCGTCCGCAGGCCTCTTTCATGAGCCCGGCGGCATTCGCCAGCCAGGCCGCTTCCAGCCCGCCGCCGATCGCGATGCGCTTCAGACGCCGCTTCCACTGCCCCATTTTTTCCGTGACCCCGCTTTGTAATCGTGTCACACAGACTATCAATGCCGCCGTTAAACCTTGCTGAATCCGATTGGAAAGCGGTTTATTTACCGGCCTTTAACCAAGCGAAACAAAAGCTTGGAAAAAACTTGGGCGTTGCCTCAAAGTCGCGCCAGATTGTGGGCATCTATCACAATACGGGACATAATTTCGGTTGTAGCGACTCGCCGGATATAATGAGGGGAAGTGCATGAGAAGGCTTTTGGCTGCCATTTTGACCGCGACGCTGGCAATTACTGCACCCGTTGCGGCCTTTGCCGGAAGCGCTTCCCTCGTGCTCGATGCCCGCACCGGCAAGGTCCTTGCGTCCGAAAACGGTGATACGCTGAACCATCCGGCCTCGCTCACGAAGATGATGACGCTCTATCTCACCTTCGAGGCGCTCAATCGCGGCAAGATCACCTGGGATACACCGATCACCATGTCGAAATATGCTGCCTCCCGTCCGCCGACGAAGCTCGGGGTGAAAGCGGGCGGTACGATCACTGTGCGCGAGGCGGTCTATGGCATGATCGTCAAGTCGGCCAACGATGCTGCTGCAGCCATCGGTGAAAAGCTCGGCGGTTCGGAAAGCAATTTCGCCCGGCTTATGACCCAGAAGGCCCGCCAGCTCGGCATGAGCCGCACGGTCTTTGTCAATGCATCTGGCCTGCCGGACGCGCGTCAGATCACGACTGCGCGCGACATGTCCACGCTCGCTGTGGCGCTGCTGAAGAATTATCCCAGCGAATATCGTCTCTTCTCCATTGCAAGCTTCAATTTCCGTGGCCAGACCATCCGTGGCCACAATAATCTCATGTATCGCTACCAGGGCATGGACGGCATCAAAACCGGTTATACCAATGCGTCCGGCTTCAACATCGTCAGCGCCGTGAAGGACGGCAATCGCCGCGTGGTCGGCGTGGTTCTCGGCGGCCGTACGGCCCGCAGTCGCGACGCCAAGATGGCCGGATTGTTCGACCGCTATATGGGACGTGCCTCCTCGGGCAGCGCCAAGCTGACCGCCAGCATCAATGCAAAACAGCAGGTCGAAGTCGCCTCGGCCGCGGATGAGGCCGATGTTCCCGCGCCGGCGATCGCGCCGCGCGTTGCGGGCGAGGCAGCAGCACCCGCACCGAAGGCGCTCGGTTATGCCGATAACGGCGTTATCCCGTTGGAGCGCCCGGCGGCAATGGACGAGATCATGAATGCCGGCAAGGCGCCTAAAGCGCCAGTCGGCAAGGCAGGTGGCTGGCAAATCCAGATCTCGGCTGCTCCGAGCGCCGATGCTGCCCGCGCGCTTCTTGCGCAGGCCCAGTCCGAGGCAGGTGCGCCGCTCGTTTCCGCCTCGCCCTACACCGAAGCTGTGGGGAAGGGGCCTGGTACGATTTACCGCGCCCGTTTCGTCGGCTTCCAAAGCAAGGAAGATGCGACCTCCGCCTGCGATGCCCTGAAGAAGCGCTCATACGACTGCATGCTTCTGCCGAACCAGGGCTGAGCTGGCTACTCTGGACAATTTCCGGGAATCGGCGCTCTCCTCATAAACAAAAGGAGAACGTCATGCTGCAGCGCCTCGCCGACCAGTTCGAAACATCATCCTCCGCTTACGCCGCCGCCAACGACATTGAGCGTGATGCCGACTGGTTTCTGCTGAAACTGCAGGAGGAGATGGGCGAGTTGACCCAGGCCTGGAACCGCTTGACCGGTCGCGGCCGTGCCAAAGGCCGCTCACCTGAGGAGATGGCGCGCGAGCTCGCAGACGAAACCGCCGATATCCTCGGCCACCTGCTGCTTTTCGCCCGTCGCCATGACATCGATCTCTCCGCTGCGATCGAGCGGAAATGGAAATTCAGGCCTTCGGTGCAGTAGCGTTTCCTGCTTCACGTCCTTGCGCGATCCACCATTGGCATTGTTCTTCTGTATAACCGAGCAGACGCCCCAGGCGATACTCGCTTTCGTCCGTCCAACGCCTTTCGCTCATCAGCTCGGTATAGGCGTCGAACCGCCATTCTTCTTTCGGCAACGCGTAGAGAATGCGAACCAGGCGAAACTTGCCCTCAAGGAATGGCTCGACCCGTTCGATGATTACACCTCTATCGACGTAGGGCTGAAAGTAGGCTCGGATCTCCTTCAGGATCCCCGAGCTTTCTTCGTCCGAAAACATGCTGAATGGCTTGCAGCCATCCAGCATGAGAGCGAGCTCGAAGTTGGTATGGACCAGATAGGGCACGCTATCGATCCATTGCGGCCGGGTGAGTACAACCTCACCATACGGTTCGGGAAAGGGGAGGGCCAGCATCGAGGACAGCCCGTCCAGTTCGTTTTTCTCGAGGTAGAAGAGATGCTCTGCCAGTTCGGACATTTCTACGTTGAGAATGGCCGCAACTGCCTCCATCGGGGCCTCGAAGCGCATCTCATGCGCCGAGCAACCCGTCTCGGGTGACAGGAATTTCAGCAGAAATGTCTCCGTCGCCAAGCAACGCCCCATCGGCTCGATGTTCTATTGCTTGAGGCTAGCCTAAATTGTCCGCCGATAGAACTTGCTGTCGACGGCCATCCGCGGGAATGCTCGCGGTAGGTCCTTGCTGGCGATCTCGGAGAAACCGTTCTTTTCATAGAACCGGTGCGCGGCTACAAACTTGTCCGCCGTGCCGAGGAAGATGTCGGTCACGCCGACCTCGCCGGCGTGGGCAAAGAGCGCTTCTAGCAGCCGGGCGGCAACGCCGTGTTCGCGCCCGCGCACCTCGGAGGCAACGAACATCTTGCGCAGTGCCGCCTGGTTATTGCCGATATCCTTGAGGCCGAGCGTGCCGACGATGGCGCCGTCCTTCACCGCGACCCAGAACTGGCCCTTGCCGGACTGATAAAAGTCCGGAATGACGCGCAGGTCCGGCTGCGCGTCAGCAGTGATATGAATGTCGAATTCTTCGCGCTGGATCGGTAGGATGACCGAGATCACGCCGTCGGCATCGTCAGGAGCGAAGGTTCTGATCTCGATTTCGACCATGACAGTACCGCCTCAGGCCTGAGTACCGCCGACGGTCACCTGATCCATGCGCAGATGCGGCTGGCCGACGCCGACAGGCACCCACTGGCCCGCCTTGCCGCAATTGCCGATGCCGGTATCGAGCTTCATGTCGTTACCGATCATGGAAACACGCTTCATCGCATCCGGGCCGTTGCCGATCAGCATGGCGCCCTTGATCGGCGCGCCAATCTTGCCGTTTTCGATGAGATAGGCCTCGGTGCAGCCGAAGACGAATTTGCCCGATGTGATATCCACCTGACCGCCACCGAAGGAGACGGCATAGACGCCCTTCTTGACCGAAGAGATGATTTCTTCCGGCGTCTTGTCGCCGCCGAGCATATAGGTGTTGGTCATGCGCGGCATCGGCACATGCGCATAGCCTTGGCGACGGCCGTTGCCGGTCGGCGTCATGCCCATCAGCCGGGCGTTCTGCCGGTCCTGCATGTAGCCGACGAGCTTGCCGTTTTCGATCAGCACGTTGTAGGCGGACGGCGTGCCTTCGTCGTCGATGGTGATAGAGCCGCGGCGGCTGTCGATTGTGCCGTCGTCGACGACGGTCACGCCCGGTGCCGCCACCATCTGGCCCAAGAGACCCGCAAAAGCAGATGTCTTCTTGCGGTTGAAGTCACCTTCGAGGCCATGGCCTACGGCCTCGTGCAGCATGACGCCAGGCCAGCCGGAGCCGAGCACGACATCCATCGTGCCTGCCGGCGCATCGATCGCTTCGAGATTGACGAGTGCCTGCCGAAGCGCTTCGTCGGCGCCGTGCTGCCAGCTTCCGGTCGCGATGAAATCGCCGAAACCGATGCGCCCGCCCTGGCCATAAGAGCCGCTTTCCTGCCGGTCGCCTTCGCCGACCATGACGGAGATGTTGATACGCGTCATCGGCCGGATGTCGTGTACGCGATGGCCATCGGCGCGCAGGATATCGACCACCTGCCAGCTTGCCGCAACCGAAGCCGTGACCTGCCGCACCTTGTCGTTCTTGCCGCGCAGATAGGCATCGATATCGGCCAACACCTTCACCTTCTCCTCGAAGGTCGGTGAACCGATCGGGTTCTCGTCGGTGTAGAGCTTGCGGTTGGTGCGCTGGGGCGCTGCCGCGTAAGAGCCGGAATAGCCGCGCGTGACGGCGCTGACCGCATCGGCTGCTCGTTTCAGCGCTGAGACGGAGAGATCGCCCGCATGCGCGTAGCCGACAGCTTCACCTGCCACTGCGCGCAGGCCAAAACCCTGTTCAGTGTTGAAGCTGCCGCCCTTGAGGCGACCGTTATCGAAGGTCAGCGATTCCGCCTGCGCGTGCTCGATGAAGAGCTCGCCGTCATCGGCGCCGGAAAGCGCCTCGGCGACATGCTTGCGCATGGCGGCTTCGTCGGCATCAAAAAGCGTCAGGAGATCGGTGGTCATGGTCTTTTGCTCCGCAAGAAGAGCGGGAATGCTCAATAGCCGATGTAGGTCTGTTGTGCTGCGCGAGCAAGCCCCGCCAAATCAGGGCAGAGCGTCGTAGCCTTCCGCGAACCCCTTGAGGTCTACGGGGATGCCGATGCCTTCTTCCGGCGTCTGGAAGACAATGAAGGTCGCCTGCGCACCGCTGCGGAAGGTCTTGAGCAGTTCGTCCTCGAGAACGACTTCGGCATAGCAGCCGTCGGCGAAGCAGCGCACGAAATAGGCGCGGCCGATATCCTTGCCGTCGACATTGAGGCCGAGGCCGTTCGGCAGCAGCACGCCGAGCGGTGCGAGCACGCGTAGGATCTTCGACTTGCGGTCAGCCGTCTTCAGGACGACGACGGACAGGCCAACTTCCGGACGGTCTTCGGCGATGACATTCTGCATCAGCGCACACTGCTCGGTCGAGGCACCCGCCGGCTTGTCGCAGACGACGGACCATGCGCCATGGTTGGAACGGACCGTGCCGGGTGCCGGTGGCTGCGCCTGGCTAGGCGTCACCTGCTCGACGTTCGGCGTCGTTGACGGCGCGGGCTGCTGTGTCGGGGCGGGCTTCGGAGCAGGCGCGGCGGGACGCGACTGCGCGGGCGCCGGCGTCTGCTGAGCGAAAACGGGGCTCGTCGCGGCGGTCGCGATGCCCGCGGTCAGTACAAAAGACCGCGCGAGGGAACGGAAACCCATGAAAACCTCTGGATATCGAATCATTGCCGCTATTTGTGAAGCTGCCCACAGAAAATGAAAAGCCCCACCCCGTGAAAACCGGGGGACTGCGGCAGAAATAGGACCTCGCCAAAAGAATGTGCAGCCCGCGGATTGGCCCTGAAGCGCGTTTTTCGTATGCTGATGAAAAGCTTGCAATGTTTTGCCGTGACTGAGGAGGCAGTCTTTGAGCAAATATGCCGCATAGACAATTGCTTCTGCCTGTTGCGGCGGATGCCAAACTGTGGTTTGAAGCGCAGAAGATGGCAAGGATTCTGCGTCCGATTTGATGCAGATCAGCGCTCGAGGGAGATTACAAGGTGATTAAGAAGGCTTTTGCAGCTCTGACCGCGCTGGTCTGTCTGCTTTTTGCTTCCGGCACATATGCCGATCAGCCGATGCCGTGGCAGGCTACCCTGCAGCCGGCAGCGACGCCGATCATGCGGGAGATCCACTGGTTCGAACAATACACGCTGTGGTTCATCGTTCCGATCACGCTGTTTGTTCTCGTTCTCCTTCTGGTCGTCTGTTTCAAGTTCCGTGCTTCGGCAAACCCGGTTCCCTCCAAGACGAGCCACAATACGGTGATCGAAGTCATCTGGACCGTGGGGCCGGTCTTGGTACTTCTCTTCCTCGCCATTCCTTCCTTTACCCTGCTGACCGCGCAGCTCACCCTGCCGGAAAACCCTGATGTGACAATCAAGGCGACCGCAACCCAGTGGCAGTGGAACTATGAATATGAAGGTTCGGGCGAAACGCCTGTCGCCTTCGACTCCTATCTTCTGAAGGAGCCGGATCGTGCCGCTGCGGGCAAGACCGATCTTTCCGTCTATCCGCGCCTGCTCGCCGTCGACAACGAACTCGTGCTGCCAGTCAACAAGACCGTTCGCGTTCTCGTCACCGCCGCGCCGACCGACGTTATCCACGCTTTCGCCATGCCGTCCTTCGGTGTCAAGATCGACGCCGTTCCGGGCCGCCTGAACGAAACCTGGTTCCGCGCCGAGCGCGAAGGCCTCTTCTACGGCCAGTGTTCCGAGCTTTGCGGCAAGGACCATGCGTTCATGCCGATCGCCATCCGCGTCGTCTCCGAGGACAAGTACAAGCAGTGGCTGGCTTCGGCCGCCAGTGACTTGCCCGGCGCCTACAAGACACTGATCGCCGCCGCCGATGGTCCTGCAAAGACCGTTGATGTCGCTGAAAACGTCGCAAAGTAAGATAGGGATCGGGACAATGGCTGGACCTTCCGCTCACGACGATCATTCTCATGATCACCACGCTCATGACGCTCACGCGCATGACGACCATCACGATCACTCTCATACGCCGAGCTTTGCCGATCGCTGGTTCTTCTCCACGAACCACAAGGATATCGGCACGCTCTACCTGATCTTCGCGATCTTCGCCGGTATCGTCGGCGGCCTTCTCTCCGTTGCCATGCGCATGGAGCTGCAGGAGCCGGGCATCCAGATCTTCCACGGCCTGGCCTCCATGGTCTACGGCTTCGAAGGCGATGCTGCCATCGATGGCGCCAAGCACATGTTCAACGTCTTCACCACCGCTCACGCGCTGATCATGATCTTCTTCATGGTCATGCCGGCGATGATCGGCGGTTTTGCCAACTGGATGGTGCCGATCATGATTGGCGCGCCTGATATGGCCTTCCCGCGTCTGAACAACATCTCCTTCTGGCTGATCGTTCCGGCCTTCCTGCTGCTGGTCATTTCGATGTTCGTCGAAGGCCCGGCCGGCGCATACGGTGCAGGCGGTGGCTGGACCATGTATCCGCCGCTCGCAGTCGGCGGTCAGCCGGGTCCGGCAGTCGACCTTGCGATCTTCTCGCTGCACATTGCCGGTGCCTCGTCGATCCTCGGTGCGATCAACTTCATCACCACAATCCTCAACATGCGCGCTCCCGGCATGACGCTGCACAAGATGCCGCTCTTTGCCTGGGCCGTGCTGATCACCGCCTTCCTGCTGCTGCTCTCGCTGCCGGTTCTGGCTGGCGCCATCACCATGGTGCTGACCGACCGTAACTTCGGCACAGCCTTCTTCGCGCCGGAAGGCGGCGGTGACCCGATCCTCTACCAGCACCTGTTCTGGTTCTTCGGTCATCCGGAAGTCTACATCCTGATCCTGCCGGGCTTCGGCATCGTCAGCCACATCGTATCGACCTTCTCGAAGAAGCCAGTCTTTGGTTACCTCGGCATGGCCTACGCCATGGTCGCGATCGGCGCCGTCGGCTTCGTCGTCTGGGCTCACCACATGTACACGGTCGGCCTGTCGCTCGACGCACAGCGCTACTTCGTCTTCGCAACGATGGTCATCGCCGTTCCGACCGGCGTGAAGATCTTCTCCTGGATCGCAACGATGTGGGGTGGCTCGATCACCTTCCGCACGCCGATGATCTGGGCGATCGGCTTCATTTTCCTCTTCACCGTCGGTGGCGTGACGGGCGTCCAGCTCGCAAACGCCGGCCTCGACCGTTCGCTGCATGACACCTACTACGTCGTGGCTCACTTCCACTACGTTCTGTCGCTCGGCGCCGTCTTCGCCATCTTCGCTGCCTGGTATTACTGGTTCCCGAAGATGACCGGCTACATGTATAGCGAGTTCCTTGGCAAGCTGCACTTCTGGGTCATGTTCATCGGCGTGAACCTGGTGTTCTTCCCGCAGCATTTCCTCGGCCTCGCCGGCATGCCGCGCCGCTACATCGACTATCCGGATGCATTTGCCGGCTGGAATTATGTCTCGTCGATCGGCTCCTACATCTCCTTCGTCGGCGTGATCATCTTCCTCGTCGGTGTCTGGGAAGCCTTCGCCAAGAAGCGCGTTGCCGGTGACAATCCGTGGGGTGAGGGCGCAACGACCCTCGAGTGGCAGCTGCCTTCGCCGCCGCCCTACCATCAGTGGGAACAGCTTCCGCGCATCAAGTAAGATGCCGGATCCAGACGCCGCAGGCCTCTGCGGCGTCTGGCGATTGAGGAATTCAGGACGGAATGATGACGGTAATCGACAATCACGAGGCTCTTGCTGAAGACGGCGATTTTCGCCTGTCGGAAGCCAGTGCACGCGATTATTTCGAGCTTCTGAAGCCGCGGGTCATGTCGCTCGTGGTCTTCACGGCCTTTGCCGGCCTGGTGCTGGCGCCGGACCACATCAACCCCGTTCTCGGCCTGATCGCCATTCTCTGCATTGCCGTCGGTGCAGGCGCATCGGGTGCACTGAACATGTGGTATGACGCCGACATCGACGCCGTCATGAGCCGCACCGCCAAGCGCCCGATCCCGGCCGGCCGCATCAAGCCCAAGGAAGCCCTGGCCTTCGGCCTCGTGCTCTCCTGCTTCTCGGTGACGATCCTGGGCCTCGCGGTCAATTGGCTGTCGGCCTCGATCCTTGCCTTCACCATCTTCTTCTATGCCGTCATCTACACGATGTGGCTGAAGCGCTCGACGCCGCAGAACATCGTCATCGGTGGCGCGGCCGGCGCCTTTCCGCCGATGATCGGCTGGGCCTGCGTGACGAATTCCGTCACGATCGAAAGCACCGTCCTCTTCCTCATCATCTTCCTGTGGACGCCGGCGCATTTCTGGGCGCTTGCCCTCTTCAAGATGCGAGATTACGAAGCTGTTGGCGTGCCGATGCTGCCGAACGTGTCCGGTGAGCGCACCACCAAGCACCAGATCGTTGCCTATGCCGTGCTGACGGCCATATGCGCGGTGCTGCCGACCTTCCTCGGCTTTGCCAGTGTCGGTTATGGCGTGGTGGCCGCGGCACTCGGTGCGGTCTTCATATACTGTTCCATCGCCGTCTGGCGCATGCCCGACGGCGATCTCAAGATGATCCCGGCGAAGAAGCTGTTCGGCTTCTCGATCTTCTATCTCTTCGCCGTGTTCTCCGCGCTGATGCTCGACCGGCTGGTCGCCATGCTGGCCTCGTATGCAGGAGGCTCGTTCTGATGGAATTGGTCAAGCTTACTGAAGCGCAACGCAAGTCGCGCCGCAATCGCAACATTGCGCTCGGCGTCGTGCTCGCCGGTCTGGTAATCCTTTTTTACGTCATCACCATCGTCAAGTTCCTCGGACATGGAGGCTGATGAGATGAGCGACGCCGTCAACACACCGAAGAAGCCGCGCAACAACGCTGCCGTCGTCTTCATGTGCCTGAGCTTCGTCGTCGGTATGGGCGCGGCAAGCTATGCCGCCGTGCCGCTCTATCGGCTCTTCTGCCAGGTGACCGGCTATAACGGCACGACACAGCGTGTTGATCAGGTTTCCAGCGTCATTCTCGACCGTACGATGCGTGTCACCTTCGACGCCAACGTCGCTCCCGGCCTGCAATGGGAATTCAAGCCGGTCGAGCGCGAGGTCAATCCGAAGATCGGCGAGACCATCCAGGTCAATTTCATCGCCGAAAACCGTTCCAACGAAACCCAGCGCGGCCAGGCGATCTTCAACGTGACGCCGGGCGAGGCGGGCGCCTATTTCAACAAGGTGCAATGTTTCTGCTTTAATGAAACGGACCTGAAGCCGGGCGAGAAGCTTGAAATGCCGGTCGTGTTCTACATCGATCCGGAGATTACCAAGGCCGCTGAATCGAAAAGCATTCACACGGTCACGCTGTCATACACGTTCTATCCTAAAGAGGGTCCGAAGCCGGTGGCTTCGAATGAGGATGGAACGGGACAGGCTGAAAAGAAACTTTGATTGAGGAGTGTTTCCGGCCGTGCCGGAAGCGGAGAAGGAAGACACCGGGGATCTGACATGGCCGATGCTCATCAGAAGAATCACGACTATCACATCATAGCTCCGAGCCCGTGGCCGATACTGGCCTCGCTCGGCGCATTCCTGATGGCCTTTGGCGGCGTCGGCTACATGCGCTACCTGAACGGCGGCTCGCTGCATGTTTTCGGTATCGAATGGGCGCATCCGTGGCTCTTCTTCATCGGGCTGGCTGTCGTTTTCTACGTCATGTACGGCTGGTGGTCTGACACCGTGAAGGAAGCCCATGAGGGCGCCCATACACGCGTCGTGTCGCTGCACCTGCGCTATGGCATGATCATGTTCATCGCTTCGGAAGTGATGTTCTTCGTCGCTTGGTTCTGGGCCTATTTCGACGCCAGCCTCTTTCCGCACGAGGCCATCCAGGCTTCGCGCCTTGCCTATACCGGCGGTGTCTGGCCGCCGAAGGGCATCGAGGTTCTCGATCCCTGGCACCTGCCGATCTACAACACCGTCATCCTGCTGCTCTCGGGCACGACGGTCACCTGGGCTCACCACGCTCTGCTGCACAACGACCGCAAGGGCCTTATCCAGGGCCTGACGCTGACGGTCCTGCTCGGCGTGCTCTTCTCCTCCGTCCAGGCCTATGAATATGCCCATGCTCCGTTCGAGTTCCGCAACTCGATCTACGGCGCGACCTTCTTCATGGCCACCGGTTTCCACGGCTTCCACGTTCTGGTCGGCACCATCTTCCTGCTGGTCTGCCTCCTTCGTGCGTTGCGCGGTGACTTTACGCCGAAGCAGCACTTCGGCTTCGAGGCGGCCGCCTGGTACTGGCACTTCGTCGACGTCGTCTGGCTGTTCCTGTTCTTCTGCATCTACGTCTGGGGCGGCTGGGGCGCACCGGTTGCGGCAGGCTGATCGAGACCGGATAGAAATCAAAAAAGGCGGGTGCTCACTGACCCGCCTAACCGAAAGTGGAATACTCCTTGTCGCAAGTATCGGCGCGAAACTCCGACTTTTGCGGTTTTTGCGACAGGAGTTTAATCTAGCGAACTTCGGAGCATTCACGCTCGGAAAGTTTGAGCCGCATCAACGGTCGTCTCGGAGATCGGCGCGCGATCTCCGAGAATCCAAGCTTCGTAAATACCGAGGCGATACCGACAAAACCCTCCCCCCACGTCAGAGGTTTTTCGGGATCGATGGCGCAGGCGTCAACTGCAACCGCATTATTGGCTATCGCGAATTCAACGGCGGCACTGGCAAGATGCCGCATAAGGCCTTGCCGGCGGTAGCCTGTGCGAATGAAAAAGCACGTGATGGCATAGACACTCGAAGCATCAGGCTCACTCACATCTTCCAGCGGCCGTGAAGTTTTTGCCTCTTGAAAGCGTGAGAAGCCAGGCCGAGGGCCGATCGCACACCAACCGACCGCTGTCCCGCGATGATATGCAATCAGCCCCGGTGGCGGCCCAGCCTCCACTATCGCCCGGAAAGCATCTTTCCGGCCAGTTCTCTCCATTGCCTTGTAGTCAGCGCCCTTGATGCGAGGCCACATGCACCAGCATCCCGAATTGGCTCCGCGCAATGGACCAAAAAGGTCTTCAAGATCGGCCCAACGATCGGCCGTCAGTGGGTGGATATCAAACGTATCAGGCATTCCGCCTCTCAAAGGTATCTCAGTCGGTCGCGTAGCAGACAGCCTGAAGTTTATTGCTGTCGGGATCGATGTAATATCGCGGATCCCGACATCTTCATCCCGTCATGAATTCAGCAAAGCTATACCCTTGCTGACGACAGTCTGTCAGTAGGGGCAGGCTGTCATTTAATCCCAAGCCTCTTTGTCTTAACTGCTGCTCTTCGTCTTACCGTTGGCCAGCCAGCCTCTCGAAGGCCGAAGGCTCGGGAATGCCGAGGTCCAGCTGATGGCGGATCGCCTCGGCGCATTCGAGCGCCGTCAGCACGGATGTATCAACCTCCATGTCGTAGAGGCCGGGGCGATGCACCTCGTCCTGCCAGCGCTGTACTGGTTCCGGCACGGGTGCCTCCCCGGTGGCGCGCAGGTAGAGGGTCTCACGCCCTTCCTCCGCGATTTCCCGCCGCTGCATGATCGTCTCGATCGGACATCTGACGCCGACGAACAGCACGGGAAAACCGTCCAGTCGTCTGGCGCAGTCGCCGAGGATGCCGAGTGGCTGCGAGTAGCTGTCGTGGTGGCCGAGGTCGGCGACGACGTTGAGCCCCAATCCGGCATGGATGGCGATCGATTCATAAAGCGCTGCATAGAGGAACGGCACGAGTTCTTCGAGATCCGGCCGCTCGCCGCCGGGCCTCAATCCGATACCGGGCAGGTAGCGCTTTGGCGTCATGGAATTATAGGTATCGACGCCGAGGTTGATCCACGGCCCCTCGAATTCTTCCTGGATTGCGCGTGCAATGCTGGATTTGCCGCTTCGCGGCGCGCCGTTCAGGATAATGATCTGTCCGGCATGGCTGTCGTTGGTCATCAGTCTTCTTCTTCTGTTTGGCGCGAATCGCTGAGGCGAAATCGCGCAGGTATTTCCATTCGGGATGCGAATACTTTATGGGAGAGTTAAGGCAGACGACGAAAAGCCGCCTGCATGGAGATCGGCATGAACGAAGATAGCGCACAATTTCCACCGGTCGATCCGGTCAAGACCGGCATCAAGGGATGCTGCCCGCGCTGCGGTCATGGGCAGCTCTTCGATGGCGTGCTCGGCCTGAAACCGAACTGCGCCGCCTGCGGGCTGGATTATTCCTTCGCCGATGCAGGCGATGGTCCCGCCGTCTTCGTTATCCTCATCGTCGGCTTCATCATCATCGGTTCGGTGCTCTGGCTGCAGGTCAATTATGCGCCACCGATCTGGGTTCACATTCTGCTCTTTGCTCCGCTCACAATCATACTCTCCCTGCTGGCGTTGCGCTGGTGCAAGGGCATCCTCATCGCCATGCAATATCGCCATAATGCCCGCGAGGGACGCCTGAGTGACTGACATCGAGAGTCCGGCCCCGCGCCGCAAGCTGCCGGTGTTTACCGGCATAACCGTTCTCATTGCGCTCGCCATCCTGATCTCGCTCGGCACCTGGCAGGTGGAGCGTCTTCACTGGAAGGAAGGCCTGCTCGCCGATATAGCCGAGCGCCGAGCCGCAGCCCCGGTTCCGCTTGCCGATATCGAGGCCATGGCCGCTCAGGGCGGCGACATCGAGTATCGCACGGTCACGGCCACCGGCCGCTACATCAACAACAAGGAGCGCCATTTCTTCGCCACCTGGCGTGGCCAGACCGGCTATTACATCTATACGCCGCTGCAGCTCGCGGATGGGCGCTACCTCTTCGTCAACAGAGGCTTCGTTCCCTATGAGAACAAGGAGCCGGAAATGCGGATGCAGGGCCAGTTGACGGACCAGCAGACGGTAACCGGCCTCGCGCGTGCCAAACTCCCCGGCAAACCCTCCTCGCTCGTGCCTGACAACGACGTGGCGAAGAATATCTTCTACTGGAAAGATCTTGATGTGATGGCGTCGAGCGTCGACCTCGACAAGGCTGATGTCTTACCCTTCTTCCTCGATGCCGATTCCACGCCCAACCCGGCGGGCTTTCCGATCGGCGGCGTCACGCAGGTCGATCTGCCGAACGACCATCTGCAATATGCTTTCACCTGGTACGGGCTGGCTGCGGTGCTGCTCGTTGTCGTCGCCATCTCCTGGTTCCGTCCCCGCAAGGGTGCAGCGCAATAGTATCGCTTCAATTCCGACCCATATTGGGTTAGAGGTCCCTGAAGCTTAACCTGGGTATGTTATGAACATTGCGGCAAAACCTCCGTTGACGATCAGGCTCTGCGGTCCGCGCGGCTTCTGCGCCGGCGTCGATCGGGCGATCCAGATCGTCGTGCTGGCGCTGAAGGCTTACGGCGCGCCTGTATATGTCCGCCACGAGATCGTCCATAACCGCTATGTCGTGGAAGGGTTGGAAGCCAAGGGAGCGGTCTTCGTCGAGGAGCTTGACGAGATCCCGGCGGAACATCGTGCCCAGCCGGTCGTCTTTTCCGCTCATGGCGTGCCGAAATCCGTGCCCGAGGATGCGAATGCCCGCAACCTGTTCTATCTCGACGCAACCTGTCCGCTGGTCTCCAAGGTCCACAAGCAGGCGATGCGCCATAATCGCCTCGGCCGCCATGTCGTCCTGATCGGCCACGCCGGCCATCCCGAAGTGATCGGCACCATGGGTCAGTTGCCCGAAGGCACTGTTTCGCTCATCGAAACTGTCGAGGATGCGGACGTTTATCAGCCGGTCGATCCCGATAATCTCGGCTATGTCACGCAGACGACGCTTTCGGTCGACGACACCGCCGGCGTCATCAAACGGCTGGAAGAGCGCTTCCCCAAGCTACAGGCTCCGGCCGCTGATTCCATCTGCTATGCCACGACCAACCGCCAGGAAGTGGTGAAGGAAGCAGCCCCCGGCTGCGATCTGTTCATCATTGTCGGCGCGCCGAATTCGTCCAATTCCAAGCGGCTCGTCGAAGTGGCACTCCGGGCAGGCGCGAAGAAGTCGATCCTCGTGCAGCGTGCTTCAGAGCTCGACTGGGATGAGATCGGCCCGATTGCCACGCTCGGCCTGTCCGCCGGTGCTTCCGCCCCGGAAGTGATCGTCAACGAGATCATCGAGGCCTTCCGCACACGCTTCGATGCCCGCGTCGAGCTTGCCGAAACCGTGCAGGAAAACGAGCACTTCCTCGTCAATCGCGAACTGCGCAGCCTTGAATTGACGACGGCTGACATGGCATTCGTGAACGGGGAATGAGGTGAGGGGCCCACCCTCCGTCCTGCCTACCTGATGACACCGCTTCTACAGTGAGATACCCACCTTGGCAGTTTATACCGATATCGCCGAAGACGATCTGAAATGGTTTCTCACCGAATATGATGCCGGTACGCTGCTCTCTTACAAGGGCATCGCGGAAGGCGTGGAGAATTCCAATTTCCTGCTGCACACATCCAAGGCGCCGCTCATCCTGACGCTTTACGAGAAGCGGGTGGAAAAGAGCGATCTGCCCTTCTTCCTCGGCCTGATGCAGCATCTGTCTGCCGGCGGCCTGTCCTGCCCACTGCCGCTGCCGCGCAAGGACGGCGCGCTGCTCGGCACTCTGTCGGGCCGTCCCGCCGCACTCATCTCCTTCCTTGAAGGCATGTGGCTCAGAAAGCCGGAAGCCAAACACTGCCGCGAAGTCGGCAAGGCGCTGGCGCAGATGCATGTTGCTGGTGAAGGTTTTGCACTGACGCGGCCAAATGCCTTGTCGCTGGAAGGCTGGCAGACGCTCTGGGACAAATCCGAGGCACGCGCCGACGAGGTCGAGCCCGGACTGCAGAACGAGATCCGCAGTGATCTCAATTTCCTGCGGGCCTATTGGCCGAAGGATTTGCCGGCTGGTGTCATCCACGCCGATCTTTTCCCTGACAACGTCTTCTTCCTCGGCGACGAGCTCTCGGGCCTCATCGATTTCTATTTCGCCTGCAACGATCTGCTCGCCTATGACGTTTCGATCTGCCTCAATGCCTGGTGCTTCGAGAAGGACGGCGCCTACAACATCACCAAGGGCATGCAGATGCTGGAAGGGTACCAGAGCGTGCGGCCGCTGAGCGAGGCGGAGATTAAAGCTCTGCCGGTTCTCTCCCGTGGCTCGGCGCTGCGCTTCTTCCTGACCCGACTCTACGACTGGCTGACAACGCCCGAGGGCGCGATGGTCACCAAGAAGGATCCGCTGGAATATCTGCGCAAGCTGCGCTTCCACCGCCAGATTTCCTCGCCCGCCGAATATGGACTGAGCCTATGAAGCACATCGATATCTTCACCGACGGGGCATGCTCCGGTAACCCCGGCCCCGGCGGGTGGGGCGCTGTGCTGCGCTACGGCGAGGTCGAGAGGGAACTCTCCGGTGGCGAGGCTGAAACCACCAACAATCGCATGGAGCTCCTGGCTGCCATTTCCGCACTGACTGCCCTGAAGGAGCCCTGCGAGGTCGATCTCTATACCGACAGCGCCTATGTGAAAGACGGCATTTCCAAATGGATCTTCGGCTGGAAAAAGAACGGCTGGAGGACATCGGACAATAAGCCGGTGAAGAATGCCGAACTCTGGCAGGCGCTGGAAGAGGCCCGCAACCGGCACAAGGTGACGCTCCATTGGGTCAAAGGCCACGCCGGCCACCCCGAAAACGAGCGTGCTGATGAGCTCGCCCGCAAGGGTATGGAGCCTTTCAAGAAGAGCAAGAAGGCAGGCTGATCAGGCCGCCTGCCGCTGCTCTGCCGTAGCATTCCGTATCAGCCGGTGCATATATTCGAGCTTTGTCACGACAGGCGGTGACAGCACGAAGGGATAGGAATCCGGCTGTCCCATGCTGCGCTGGATCGCGTTGATCGCAAGGCTGAGTGGCACCCAGGCGCCGACGAGCTGTTCGACGCTCTGTGCCCGATAGGGATTGAAATCCACTTCACCAGCGATCTCTTCATGCCCGCGCGGATCGATCGCGATGCCGAAGCCACGCGCCGTTTCCAGCGTATCGACGATGTGCAGGTAGTGCGCGAAGCATTCTGCGAAGTCTTCCCAAGGGTGAACGGAGGCATAGGCGCTGATGAAGGTCTCCTGCCAGCCTGCAACTGGCCCATTGGCATAGCGATCCTGTAATGCGGCGCCATAGTCCTGCCGCTCATCGCCGAAGACTGCGCGGAACTCGTCGAATCCATTGCGATCGCGGACCAGCTTGTTCCAGACGAAGTGCCCGGTCTCGTGGCGGAAATGGCCGAGCAGCGTGCGATAGGGTTCATCCATCGCCATGCGCGCCTGCTCGCGGGTCACATCGTCTGCTTCCGCTGCGCGGATCGCGATCAGCCCGTCCTCATGGCCGGTGATGGCCGGTACGACATTGCCGTCATTCTGCACGGTGTCTTCGAGAAAATCGAAAACGAGGCCGCCTTGCGGGTCTTCCCGCCGGTTGGGATGCGGCAAGTTCCAGCGCAGTAGCGAATAGAAGAGGTGGCGCTGCGCCTGGCTGATGCGGCGCCAGCGGTCGATCCCATCTTGCGTGTCGGTATTCGGCACCAGCCGGTTATGTCGGCAGGCGATGCAAAAATCATTGTTGTCATCGACCAGCCAGTTGCAGATGTCGAGGCCCGCATTGGCACAGAACTGCACAAGCCGGTTCGGATCGGAGACGAGCTGCCAGTTCGTCTCGTCGCGCGATTCCAGCGCATGCATGGAAAGATCGCGCGCGAAGAAGCCGAGGCGATGGTTGCAGCGCACGCACTGCCTGTTGTCGAAATGGATGACCTGATCGCAATTGTCGCAGGCAAACAGCCTCATGGCAGCCCCCTACAGGCAGGATATGATGGAAAATGCCCGCCGCACACTGATGCGACAGGCATTGCACCTATGAATAAGATGGGGCGTTAGAGCCGGTCGACAGCGCCCTTCAGCTTGTCCTTGACCTTGCCGCTCGCGACCTGGGCCTTGCCCTTGGCTTCCTGCATGCCGCCTTTGGCCTGCATTTCGCGGTTGCCGGTGGCCTTGCCGGCCGTCTTCTTCGCCTTGCCGGCCATCTCGTTGACCTTGCCGGAAATCTTGTCGCCAGTGCTACCCATGTGTATGTCTCCTCTCGGATCACGGACGGAGTATCCGTGTTTGCCGACAGGAAACGCCAGTGAACGAGTTTCGTTCCGGAATGATGCAGTCAGGCGTGGCCGGCTTCGGCCGAAAGCATGGCAGGCGTGATACCCATGCTGGCAAGCGCCCGCTCATACTTGTCATCGAGGCAGCGATCGAAGATCAACTCCTCATTGGCCGCGCAATTGAGCCAGCCATTGGAGGCCACCTCGTTTTCGAGCTGGCCCGCACCCCAGGAGGAATAGCCGAGCAGCATGGTGGCCCGCTTGGGACCGCCGCCCTTGGAGATGGCGCGCACGATATCGAGCGTTGCCGTCAGGCAGATATCGTCGCTGACGGGGATGGAGGAATCGCTGACATAATCGTCGGAATGCAACACGAAACCACGACCGCTCTCGACCGGCCCACCAGTCTGGATCGGAAACTCCCGCGCATCTTTCGGCAGCACGATGGAATCTTCCTGCTTGATCATGTCGAGATGCAGCAGGACATCGGTGAAGGTCAGGCTCTGCGGGCGATTGATGACAAAGCCCATGGCGCCTGCGTCCGAATGGGCGCAGATATAAATCACTGTGCGTGCGAAGTTGCGATCCTCCATGCCGGGCATGGCGATCAGGAACTGACCGTCGAAAAATCCGCGTTCCCGTCTGTTCTTCAGCGTTGCTAGGGACATGGTTCCTCCTGCCGCCAGACCGCACAAAGGCTCCGACAAGAGAAACATGGGGCAATGTCACAAATCAATCAACTGAAAATGAAGATTTATATGGGCGGGACTTCTGGCGGCAATTGGCAAGTTTCGGTAAACCCTTGTTCCATGAGAGTTATTTCATTGCTCGCGCGCGCGCCATTAATTGCAGTCATTTCGGCTGCGTCCATGCTCGGATTGCTGCGTCAGGCGCATGCGGAAATGAGTGACTGGGCGGAGAACGAGGGTGGCCGCATGCGTCTCGTGGCGCTGCCGCCGGACGCTGATGGCCATATAAGGGCAGGCCTGCAGATTGAGCCGAAGCCTGGCTGGATCACCTATTGGCGTGAACCGGGCAATAATGGCATCCCGCCGCAGATCACCATCGCACCGCAAAGCGGTGTAACGCTGGACGCCATTTCCTATCCCGTTCCGAAACATATCTCCAGCGGCAAGGTCGAGGATATCGGCTATGAGACACCGGTGACCCTGCCATTATCGCTGACGGCTTCGAAAGTGGGACCGGTCGTTCTCGAGGCCACCGCTTTCATCGGCATCTGCAAGGATATCTGCATTCCGTTCCAGGCGCAGCTTTCATTGAAATTTGGTACTGTCGCCCAGTCGCGCCCGCAGGAGGAAATGATCCTTCAGAGCGCCGCTGGCCGCCTTCCCGAAGCGCCGTCTGCCGATTTCGAGGTCGTGGCACACGGGATGTCACCCGACCTGAAGCAACTCTCGCTGAAGGTTACTCTGCCGGAAGCAGGGAATGGAACGCCCGAAATCATCGTCACCGGCCCGAGCGGTTACGCCTTCACCAAGCAGATGAATGTGGGGCGCAGCGGCAAGGCCTATTCCGCCGATATTGCCATCGGAAAGCTACCGAAAAACTACGATATCAAGGGCAAGCAGTGGGGGGTACTGATCGTTGACGGCGTCCGCGCCATGGAAACCACGCTTGCCTTTGATTGACCGCATCTTATAGTCCCTCTCAATCCCTATGCGGTCTTGCCGCAACCAGCCAGAACCGAGGAGAAAATCCATGACCATCGCGATCGGCGACAAGCTTCCTGCCGCCACCTTCAAGGAAAAGACCACAGACGGCCCGGTCGAAACCACCACCGAGCAGCTCTTTGCCGGCAAGCGCGTCGTGCTCTTCGCCGTACCCGGCGCTTTCACGCCCACCTGTTCGCTGAACCATCTGCCGGGCTATCTGGAAAACCGCGATGCCATCCTCGCCAAGGGCGTTGACGACATCGCCGTTCTCGCCGTCAACGACTGGCATGTCATGGGCGCTTGGGCGCAGTCTTCGGGCGGCCTCGGCAAGATTCATTTCCTCGCCGACTGGGATGCCGGGTTCACCAAGGCAGTCGGCCTCGATGCCGATCTCTCCGGCGGTGGCCTTGGTGTCCGCTCCAAGCGCTATTCCATGCTGGTCGAAGATGGGGTGGTGAAATCGCTCAACGTCGAGGAATCGCCCGGCCAGGCAACGGTTTCCGGTGCTGCCGCGATACTCGAACAGCTCTAAGCCGGAAAATCTCCCGTTGTTACGCAAGGGCGCCTTCTGGCGCCCTTTTTAATTTTGATCGCTGAAGTAAGCGTCAATGTCGCGCTGGGCATCCGCCGTTTTGCATCAAGAGCGGCTTCGCCTCATTCTTGCCATAATTGTTATAACATAACGGTAATGTTATTACATATAAGGATTGAGAATGCCGCCCGATCAGGAACGTTTCGCCGTCAGTCTCCTCGGGCAATCGGCACTTCTGCGCGCCTGCGGTGCGGTCGCCATCGTCGCACTTCTCTGGCTCGCGATCCATTGGGCGATCCTCCTGCCATGAGCGCGCCAGTCATTCGCCTCGACAATCTGACGGTCTCCTATGATCGTCATCCTGCTGTCCATCATCTCTCCGGCACGTTCCAGCCCGGCAGCCTGACAGCAATCGCCGGGCCGAATGGAGCGGGAAAATCCACGTTGCTGAAGGCGATCATGGGGGAGCTGCGTCCTGCCGAAGGGCGGGTGGAGCATCGGCTGCAACGCACTGATTTCGGCTATCTTCCGCAGGCGGCGGAGATCAACAGGCGTTTCCCGATCTCGGTGCTGGATACGGTGCTGCTCGGAAGCTGGCGTTCGGCCGGTGCCTTTGGCCGCATCGCAAAACAAGAAGCCGCATGTGCCCGCGACGCACTCGCCACCGTCGGTCTGGAAGGGTTTGAAAAGCGCCATGTCGGCTCGCTTTCGGCCGGCCAGTTCCAGCGCGTGCTCTTCGCCCGCCTGCTGCTGCAGAATGCGCGTATCATCCTGCTTGACGAACCCTTTACCGCCATCGATGCCCGCACGACGAGGGATCTGCTCGACATTGTCGTCCGCTGGCATGGCGACGGGCGGACGGTGATTGCGGTGCTTCATGATTTCGAGCAGGTGAGGGCACATTTCCCGGAAACCCTGCTGCTCGCCCGCAGGCTGATCGGCTGGGGGCCGACGCAGGAGGTCATGTCATCTGCCAATCTTCTGCAGGCCCGCGCCATGGCCGAACGCTGGGATGAGGATGCCGAAGCCTGCGAGCCGGCGGCATGACGGCCTACGATATCTTCTTCGCCCCTTTCGCCGATTATGGCTTCATGCGCCGGGCGCTTGTCGCCTGCCTGTGCCTGGGTCTCGGCTCCGGCCCCATCGGTGTTTTCCTGATGCTTCGCCGCATGAGCCTCATGGGGGACGCAATGAGCCATGCCGTGCTGCCTGGTGCTGCGGTCGGCTATCTCGTTGCCGGCTCGCTGTCGCTGACGGCAATGGGTATTGGTGGTCTCGTAGCAGGTCTTTCCGTTGCGCTACTGTCAGGTGTCGTCAGCCGTATGACCGTGCTGCAGGAGGATGCGAGTTTCGCAAGCTTCTATCTGGCGTCACTGGCCCTGGGTGTCCTCATCGTCTCTTTGCGCGGTTCGAACATCGATCTGCTGCATGTGCTTTTCGGCACGATCCTTGCCATCGACGCGCCGGCGCTGACGCAGATCGGTGCCATCACGTCGGTTACATTGCTGGCGCTCGCGATCGTCTACCGCCCGCTGGTCGCGGAATGTTTTGATCCGGGCTTCCTGCGCGCCGTCGGCGGGTGCGGGCCGGTCTATCATTTCCTCTTTCTGTTGCTTGTGGTGCTGAACCTTGTCGCGAGCTTCCAGGCGCTTGGCACGCTGATGGCCGTCGGCCTGATGATGCTGCCGGCGGCGATCGCCCAGCTCTGGTCCCGCAATCTGCCGGCCATGATGATGACAGCGGCGGCAAGTGCTGCGGCATCCGGCTATCTCGGCCTTATCGCCTCCTATCATCTCGAACTTGCCTCTGGCCCGACGATCATCATGACGGCGGCGCTGCTCTACGGCCTCTCCATCTTCTTCGCGCCGTCGGGCCTTGCCCGACGCTTCTTCCCCCGCCCGCATCTGAAGGGCTGATTACAGGAGACATCGATGTTACCTAGCAGACTGCTTCTCTCCGCCGCCTTGCCCGTGCTGATGACGCTTTCGGCCGTGCCGGCTTCGGCCGAAACGCTGAAGGTCGTTGCGTCCTTCACCGTGCTTGCTGATGTCGTCCGACAGGTCGGCGGCGATCACGTCAAGGTCACGAGCCTCGTCGGTCCGAACGGAGACCCCCATGAATTCGAGCCGTCGCCGGCCGATGCCAAGGCGCTGAATGCTGCAAAAGTTACCTTCGTCAGCGGTGAGGGGCTGGAAGGCTGGATGGACCGTCTCATCACCGCCTCCGGCTACAAGGGAAATCCGGTCACAGTGTCCGAAGGCATCAACACCCGCACGATGGAAGAGGATGGTAAAACCGTCACCGATCCGCATGTCTGGAACAGCCCTGTCAATGTGAAGGTCTGGGTCGCCAATATCGAGAAGGCGCTTTCCGCAGCCGATCCGGCTGATGCCGATGCCTTCAAGGCCAATGCCGAGAAATATACGAAGACGCTTGACGAGCTGGACGCCTATGCGCATTCCAAGTTCGACAAGATTGCCAACGATCGCCGCAACGTGCTGACCAGCCACGATGCCTTCGGTTATTTCGGCCGCGAATATAATGTCAGCTTCCTGGCGCCCCTCGGCCTCTCCACCGAAAGCGAAGCATCGGCCGCCGACGTTGCCAAGCTGATCGAGCAGATCAAGCAGGAGCACGTGAAAACCTATTTCTTCGAAAACTCCAACGATCCGCGCCTCGTCAAGCAGGTTGCCACTGCGACAGGCGCCGAGCCGGGCGGTGAGCTTTACGTCGAATCTCTCTCGGACTCGAAAGGCCCGGCCCCGACCTACGAGAGGATGTTCCGCTACAATGTCGACCAGCTCTCCGCCGCCATGGCGAAATCGAGCTGAGCTGACGGGATCTTAGAGAACGAAATCGAAAACCAGGAGGCCCGCCAGGCCTCCATCCGTCGACGAGACGATGCGCTCGCCGACGGTCACATGCTCGGGATGCACGAGATAGGTATCACGAGCCTCGGGGCTTTCGAAGGTCACGGCAAAGCCGTCGACGAAACCGCCATGCAGCCCCTCGGGCGAGACATTCGGCCCGTATTTAATGTCAAGAATTCCCGGGATCACCTGCTTCAGCGCCACGATGGCGTCGAACAGCGCCTGCTTATCGTCAGGTGTCATGGCGCTCTTCAGACGCATGAATACGCAGTGCAGGATCATAAGGTACCTCCCGATTATGTTTTCGGGCAGAATAGCGACGAAAACGACAAGGGCAACGATATTTCGCGCCCGCAGCCGCCAGACCTGTCGAAGGCCAACCCAGCCTACATCTGGTCCGCCACCGCCACCGGACGGTTATAGATCTTGCGGACGAGATCATGGGACAAGGCACGTGCAGCCGCCTTCTGCTCTTCCGTCATCGGCCGGCAGGTATCCTTGAGATTGGAGCCGTCTATGACGGTTGCTGCCCCGGAATTGGCGATGACGATATGCCAGCTGCAAGCGGCGACCTTGTCGATGATCACAGCACCTCGGCAACCAGTGGAGAGGCAGAAGGCTACAGTCACCTGCGCGCCATGATCGCCCTTGTGGGCAAGCGCATAGGCGGCGGTGAAATCCTCCTTCAATTTTTCGCAGCGCGCCGGCGCTGCTGCCGCCAGGCAGCTCAGCGAGGGCGGGTGAATTTCGGCGGCGTATACCGGAGAGACGCAAAAGGCGCCCATCGAGAGGGCGAGCAGAAGCTTGAGCATCGGATTTTCCTTGTTGCGCTGAGGCAGAGGCGCATATCGGCGGCCAATGGTCAATGGCCGCCGCAGGCAAGGAAAGCCGTATCGATCCAAGAGGTGCCAATTCCTCGGCAAATCCGATGAAACAGGCTCTGGGATCAGGCCCGCTTCGTCAGCGGAAACCGTTCCCTCAGCAGCCGCAGCACCGATTCCGACGGCATCGGCGGGCCGAAGAGATAGCTCTGGCCGTAGCTGCAGCCCATCTTGGCAAGTTCGATCGCATCCTCGTTGGACTCGATGCCTTCGGCCACCACCTTCATGTCCAGCTCGCGCGCCATGGCAATCACCGATTTCAAGATCGTCGCCTTCTTGTCGCTGTTGTCGCGCACCAGCGCCTTGTCGAGCTTGATCGTGTCGAAGGGGAAGCGGGTCAGGTAGGCGAGTGAGGAATAGCCGGTGCCGAAATCGTCGAGCGCCAGACCGAGGCCGGCCTCTTTCAGCTTTTGCAGTACGAGGCGAGCCTGTTCCGGGTTCTCCATCACCATGGATTCCGTCAGTTCCAGCTTCAGCCGCGAAGGATCGCAATGGGTCTTCGCCAGTACCGAACGGACATCGTCGTAAAGATCGTTGTTGAGAAGCTGCACGCTCGACAGATTGATGGAGACGAAGATCGGCAGCTCGCCGGTCTGGTTCTGCCACCCCATCAGGTCGTTGGTCGCCTGCTCCAGCGCGAAGATGCCGAGCGCGCCGATAATGTCGGAAGATTCGGCGATCGGGATGAATTCGGACGGCGGGATATTGCCGCGCTTGGGATGTTCCCAGCGCATCAGCGCCTCGAAGCCGGCGATCTCGACGTCCTCCAGCCGCGCAATCGGCTGGTAAACCATCGAAAGCTCCTTGCGCTCGATGGCGCGGCGCAGATCCGATTCGAGCTGCAGGCGATCGGTGCCGAAATCACGGAAAGCCGGCTGGAAGGGTTCCACTCGATTGCCGCCGGCGCGTTTGGCCCGGTACATGGCAAGCTCGGCGTCGCTGAGCAGACCCGACGCACTCTCCTGCTGGTCCACCCAGGAGGTGAGACCGATGGAGGCCGTCAGGATGATCTCGCGGTTGGAGAAGTTGATCGGCACCATGATCGCCTTGCTCATCGCATCGGCGAAATCGGCAACCTTGGCCGGATCATGCTCGGAAACGAGAATGAGGCCGAACTGGTCGCCGGAAAGGCGCGCCAGTGTATCCTGCGGCTTCAGAAGGCGGCGCAGGCGGCGGGTAAGCGCGATCAGGATATTGTCACCGGCGGCGACACCGAGGGAATCATTGACCAGCTTGTAGCGGTCGATATCGATCACCATGACGGTCGGGCGCAGCGTCTCGCCGCCCGGTGCCAGCGTCAGCACCGACTGCAGGCGGTCGATGAACACCTGCCGGTTCGGCAGGCCCGTCAGGTTGTCGTGAAGCGCATCGTGCAGCAGCCGTTCGACGGAATTCTTCTGCTCTGTCACGTCGACGATCGTGCCCACGCAGCGGATGATCTCGCCATTCGAGCCGAGTACCGGCCGGGCGCGGATCAAGAGCCAGTGGAAGTGACCGTCTTCGGCGCGGATGCGGAACTCATGGTTCAGCCGCCCGCGGCGATGTTCCAGCAGCACGTCCAGCGTCGCCCGGAAACGGTCGCGATCGTCAGGATGCAGCCGCGGCAGCCAGTTGCGCGCCGCACCATGCATCGTGCCCGGTGAAAGCCCGAGCTTCACGGAAACATCGGGAATAGTAACGACGCGATCGCGCGCCACATCCCAGTCCCAGACCATATCGCCCGAGCCCGTCAGCGCCAGCGACTGGCGCTCGAGATCGGAGAACAGCCCCTGCTGGAACGCGCCGCCCGCAAAGGCGTGCTGCATGACGGTAAAGCCGATCAGCAGCACGATGAGGACGAGGCCACCGCCGAGTGCTGGCTGGATGATGTCATTGTCGAGCCGGCCGGTGATCGTCATCCATGCGCCGAACAGCCAGACGAGCGTCAGCGCCCATGCCGGCACGAGCAGGATGGCGCGGTCATAGCGGTTGAAGCCGAGATAGATGATCAGCAGCAGACCGGTCGCCGCCGTCAGAGCGAAGGACAGCCGAGCAATGCCAGCCGCAATCGATGGATCGTAGATTGCGACGCCAAACAGCAGCGCGAGGCCAAGAACCCAGGCAAGCGTGGCATAGCCGAGATGCACATGCCATCGGTTGAGATTGAGATAGGTAAACAGGAAGATCACGAAACTGGAGGCGAGCGACACCTCCGCACAGGCGCGCCATATTCGTTGATCCGCAGAGGCGACGCTGATCAGCTTTCCGAGAAAGCCGAAGTCGACGCAGATATAGCCGAGCACTGCCCAGGCAAGCGCCGCCGTCGCCGGCAGCATCGAGGTTCCCTTGACGACGAAAAGGATCGTCAGGAAGACCGCGAGCAGGCCGGCGATGCCGAGCACGATGCCGCGATAGAGCGTGAAGGCGTTGATCGTGTCCTTGTAGGCATCCGGCTCCCACAGATAGATCTGCGGCAGGTCGGGTGTGGCAAGCTCGGCGACGAAGGTGATGACGGCGCCAGGGTTCAGCGTGATGCGAAAGACATCGGCCTCGTCGCTCGGCTGGCGGTCGAGCGCAAAACCTTCGCTCGGCGTGATCGCAATAATGCGCTGCGAGCCGAGATCGGGCCAGAACAGCTTGGAATTGACGAGACGGAAGTGCGGCGCGACGATGACGCGCTCAAGCTGTTCTTCCGAAACATTGGCGAGCGCAAAGACTGCCCAGTCGCCCTGATGGTTTTCCGAACTTGCGCGCACTTCGATACGCCGGCGGATACCATCGGCGCCGGCCGCGGTGGAAACCTGGAAGGCCTCGCCCTGGTTGGCGTAGATTTCAGTCGTGGCAGTCAGGTCCAGCGCAGTATCGTCGCGGGAAATCTTAACCGGTTCGGCCGCCTGCACGGTTCCCGCCGCAAGGGCGAACACCGACAGGAGAAGGGCTGCGATCACCGCGATCACTCGTCCGGACGGTGACGTCAGCAGCATGCGGTCTTTGTTCATCGGCTGTTGGGTTTCCTGCCTGTATCCGCGTCGGTGGCTAAGCG
Source organism: Rhizobium sp. YAF28 (assembly GCF_052113285.1). Classification (NCBI taxonomy): domain Bacteria; kingdom Pseudomonadati; phylum Pseudomonadota; class Alphaproteobacteria; order Hyphomicrobiales; family Rhizobiaceae; genus Rhizobium; species Rhizobium sp. YAF28. The sequence goes on from NZ_JBFRCX010000002.1 coordinate 84,078, forward strand.
TGAAAACATCACGTGATCATGCCACTGACCGTTGATCTTCAAATATCCGCGCAGGTAGCCTTCCCGCTGGAACCCGGCTTTCTCAAGCAGGCGAATGCTCCGTGCGTTGTCTGGAATACAGGCTGCTTCGATACGGTGCAACTCAAGCCCTGTGAAGATATAGGGAATAACCAATTGAAGTGCGGCGAACATATGTCCCTGGCCGGCATAACGCTCGCCCATCCAGTAGCCGATCATGCAGCTTTGGGCGGCCCCCCGGCGGATATAGCCGATGGTGATGCCGCCGACGAGCGTCATATCCTTTCTCAGAAAAATGAAGAGCGGGATCGCCTGCCCGGAGGCATATTCCTGCTTGCCGCGGATGACGCGGGCGCGAAACGAGCCTTCGGTCAGCTCGTCGCGCCGCCAGGTCGGCTCCCAGGGTTCCAGAAAGCGGCGGCTGTCGGCGCGAAGCCGGTGCCACTGGTTGAAATCCTGGTAGCGCGGCAGGCGCAGGACATATTTATCGTTCTCGAGTTCGACCGCTTCAGGCTGTCGCGAAAGGAACCGAAAAACCGATTTTGGCATCGATAACCCCCGGCGCAACGTATGTGTCGGTCAGCGGCTTGCCTGCTTCGTCTTCGGTGCCGGAACCGAAAGCGAGGCGGTGATGTCTTCCATCGGGGCAAGCTGCTCGAGCGGACCGATCGCCGAAAGCGTCGGGACGGTATCGTAGAAAAGGCGACCGGCAAGATCGGTCAGGCGCTCGACGGTGATACCCTCTAGCCGCTCCATCATTTCCGGATTGGAGATCGGACGGCCATAAAGCATCATCTGCCGGGCAATCTGGCCGGCGCGGGCGGCGGGGCTTTCCTGGCCCATGAGAAGCTGGGCGCGGATCTGCGCCCGGGCGCGCTCGATTTCCTTCTGGTCGATATTGTCCGCCGACTTGTGCAACTCGTCGATGATGACCGGCACCAGCTCCGGCAGATTCTCGCCACCGGTTGCGGCATGGATGCCGAAGATGCCGGTGTCGGAAAAGCCCCAGTGGAAAGCGTAGACGGAGTAACAGAGGCCGCGAAACTCGCGTACTTCCTGGAAGAGGCGGGAGGACATGCCGCCGCCGAGGATATTGGCGAGGATCTGTGAGCAGTAGAAATCGCGGGCATGATAGGCCTTGCCCTCGAAGCCGAGCAGTATCTGCGCGTCCATGAGGTCGCGCGGCTCGCGCACATTGCCGCCGATATAGCGTGCAGCCTCCATGACTGGCGGCGCGTTGGGCGTGGTCGGCAGGCTGGCGAAGCGGTCCTCGACCATGCGCACGAACTCGTCATGCTCGACGGCGCCGGTTGCGACCACGAACATCCGGTCGGTCGTGTAGTTACGGCCGAGATAGGTGCGGATCTGCTGCGGCGTGAACGAAACGACGGTCTCCGGCGTGCCGAGGATCGGCCGGCCGAGCGTCTGGCCACGATAGGCGACCTCGGAGAAGCGGTCGAAGACGACATCGTCGGGCGTGTCGTTGGCCGCGTTGATCTCCTGCAGGATGACCTGCTTCTCGCGCTCCAGCTCTTCTTCCTCGAAGGCGGATTCTGTCAGAATATCGGCGAGGATATCGACGGCGAGCGGCACGTGATCCTTCAGAACGCGGGCATAATAAGAGGTCGTCTCGGTGGAGGTCGCGGCGTTCACTTCGCCGCCGACATCCTCGATTTCCTCGGCGATCTCACGGGCGGTACGTCGTGCCGTTCCCTTGAAGGCCATGTGTTCGAGCAGGTGGGCAATGCCGTGTTCGTCTTCCGTCTCGTTGCGCGAACCTGATTTGATCCAGACTCCGAGCGCAGCGCTTTCAAGGTGCGGCATGGTCTGTGTGACTACTGTCAGCCCGGATTTGAGCCGGGTGCACTCAACTGTCATGTGCTATCTTTCTGCGCCTGCCGTCATCTAGCTGCGGGCATGCTTGCCGATAAAAGTTTCAACCGCTTTGAGCTCGGGCTCGATGATCTGGAAGCGCTCCTCCCTGTGCATCACATCAGCAAGCCACGTCGGAAGCGCCGGGTCAATACCGGAGGCGGATTTTACGGCAGCCGGGAATTTCGCCGGATGGGCGGTGGCAAGCGTCACCATCGGCGTATTCGGCTTTTCGCGCTTGGCGGCGACGAAGACGCCGATCGCCGAATGCGGATCGAGCAGATAGCCGGTTTCCGCATAGGTCTTGCGGATCGTTTCCGCCACCTGGCGTTCGCTCGCGCGGCCGGCACGGAAATCCTTCTTGATGAATTTCAGCGCTTCGGGCGAGATCTCGAAGCCGTTGGATTGCTTGAGGCTTTCCATGGCGGCGCGAACCTTGGAGGCGTCGCGGTCATAGGCCTCGAACAGCAGTCGCTCGAAGTTGGAGGATATCTGGATATCCATGGAAGGCGAACTCGTGGCCTTCACCGCTTTCATGTCATAACGGCCGGTCTTCAGCGTCCGCGCTAGGATATCGTTCTCATTGGTGGCGATGACGAGCTTGTCGATCGGCAGGCCCATGCGCTTGGCACAATAGCCGGCGAAGATATCGCCGAAATTCCCAGTCGGTACCGTGAACGAGATCTTCCGGTCCGGTCCGCCGAGTGCGATCGCTGTCGTGAAATAATAGACGATCTGGGCCATGATGCGCGCCCAGTTGATCGAGTTGACGCCCGAGAGCTTCACCTTGTCGCGGAAGGCCGCGTCGTTGAACATGGCTTTGACGAGGTTCTGGCAATCGTCGAAATTGCCTTCGACGGCAAGCGCATGCACATTGCCTGATGTCGACGTCGTCATCTGCCGCTGCTGTACCGGCGAGACCTTGCCATGTGGGAAGAGGATGAAGATGTCGGTGCGCTCACGGCCGGCAAAGGCGTCGATCGCAGCGCCACCGGTGTCGCCCGAGGTGGCGCCGACGATGGTCGCCCGCTCGCCGCGCTTTTCCAGGGCGTAATCCATCAGGCGGGCAAGAAGCTGCATCGCCACATCCTTGAAGGCGAGCGTCGTGCCGTGGAAAAGTTCCATCACGAAACTGTTCGGGCCGGTCTGTACCAGCGGCGCGATCGCCGGATGGCGGAAGGTGCCATAGGCTTCGTCGATCATGGCCCGGAAGGTCTCATCGGGGATTTCGCCATTGGTGAAGGGCGAGAGGATGGTGAAGGCGATCTCCTGATAGGTCTTGCCGCGCAGCGCGCGGATTTCCTTCTTGGAAAAGCTCGGCCATTTGCGAGGAACGTAGAGCCCGCCATCGCGCGCCAGCCCCGCCAGAAGGGCGTCGCAAAAGCCGAGGGAAGGGGCCTCGCCGCGGGTCGAGATATAGTCCACGTTCGTCATCCTTGATCTATGGCTGGAGAAATTCGGCGCGCAAACGGGACGCTGCCGTTCGGCCGAAAAGAGGGGGCTTAACGGCCTGTCGGGGCAGTGCCGCAGGTATCCTATTGAACTTGCCCGCATCCGGCGCCGAAAAGTGCATCAAAACGGTGCTTACCCAATCGATTTTTCTTTGCGCCGCTGATATAGACCATCGCCAACTGTCATGAAAGGCCTTGCGCGAAAGTCGCAAGCACCTAGAAGAAAAGCGTTTGCAAGGGGTGGAATATCGTGCTCGGCAAGGTCTCTCGTCTCATCGTTTCCGCATCCCTTCTTGCGGCTCTTGCCGGCTGCAATTCGCTCGGCCTCGGCGGCGATAGCAAGCCTGAAGCTGCAAGTGCGAGCAGCGGTCCCGCTCCGCTTCAGCCGAACGGCAATGCCCAGATCATGCCGGTCGCGCCGACCAGTCCTTCGTCGAGCCAGGCTCCGATCGGCACCGGCGTTACCGCGCAAGGAACGGTCGCGCCCGTTGTGCAGGGTGCATGCCCGCAGATCTTCATGCGTGACCAGGACGCGATCTACCGCACCTATGCGAAAGGTGCGAAGACCGGTGATCCGCAGCAGGTCGTCTTCCAGGCATCTTTCGGCGACTATAGCCGCCAGTGCATGCTCAACGACACGGCGCTCTCCATGACCGTCGTGGCGCAGCTTCGTCTTGTTGCCGGCCCAGGCGGGACGCCAGGCCCGGTCACGCTGCCGATCCGCATCTCGGTGCTGGATGGACAGGACGTCCTGTCGTCCGAAGTCGTCAATTTCCCGACGCAGATCCCGGCTGGCGCGCCGGCCACGCAGGTCATCTTCCGCCACGAGGGCATCAAGATGCCGGTCGGCTCCGGCGCGCTGGTCCGAGTCAATGTCGGCTTCGACAATCAGCCCGCCAAGAACGTCAAAAACTCCAAGAAGAAAAGCAGCTGAGGCGCCGGCTGCTGACAATCGCTGAGCCCTGATGGCTTCGCGAAGGCGGGCGCGCCTCTGCAAACAAAAACCCGTTGCGTGAATAAGAGCCGCCGTTTCTTGGAGGCACTAGGGCAGCGAAGGCGCTGCCCTTAGAGCACGCCTTCCCACTCTGCCAATGCGGCGACAACGCCTGGCAGATCGTTCATGCGGGAAATTACCGTCTCCGCGCCCGCATCCGTCAGTTTATCAGCATGCGAGGCATAGGTGTGCGAACCGCCGGTGAAGCCGATCACCCGCATGCCGGCAGCGCGTGCAGCATGAACACCATGCGTGGAATCTTCGACGACAACGGTCCTGGAGGGCGAAACGCCCATCTGGCTTGCGCCGTGAAGGAAGATATCGGGCTTCGGCTTGGCACGGTCGGGACCGAGATCCTTGGCGGAGAAGATATTGGGGGCGAAGAGCTTCTTCAGTCCGACCTTGCCCAGCATCATGTCAAGCCGCTGGCTCGACGAGTTCGAGCAGATGCAACGCTTCATCGACAGGCGGCTGACGGCGAATTCGACGCCGGGAATGGCCTGCACTTCCTGTTCGAGCCTGATGTCCAGAAGCTTCTGCGACTGATCGAGCAGCGATGCCGAAATCGGAATGCTGGCTTCCCGTTCGATTTGGAAGAGGATATCGCGCCAGGTGAGACCGGCGAAGCGCTCGTTCATTTCCTCGACGCTGATCGGATAGCCTGCTTCCGTCAGCAGCTTGGATTCAACATCCGCTGCGATGATTTCGGAATCGACCAGAACGCCGTCGCAGTCGAAGATGATGAGGTCGAAGCCGTCCATATACTCATGCCTTGTTTGGGGATGATGGGGCTTTACACGATGGCCGCCGAAAGCTCAACCGATGACCGGGCATGGCTGGATTGCGCCATGCGGGCGGCTTTGCCGTAACGGCTGTCATATGACCTCGACAAGCCCTGCAGGGCTCGTTACTGAACGACAATGAGTAGGGAACCCGAAGACACCATCGCCGCGCGGATTGCCCGCGTGCTTGCAGAGCGCATCGTGCATGGCGAACTCGCGCCCGGCGCCCGTCTTCGGCAGGACCATATCGCCGAAGAATTCGAGACCAGCCATGTGCCCGTGCGCGAGGCCTTTCGCCGGCTCGAAGCGCAGGGGCTGGCAATCAGCGAGCCGCGCCGTGGTGTCCGTGTCGCCTCCTTCGATCTTGCCGAAGTGCGCGAAGTGGCGGAAATGCGCGCCGCCCTCGAAGTGCTCGCCCTGAAGCACGCCACCCGCCACCTGACGCCCGCCATCCTCGATGCCGCGGAAGAGGCGACGCGCGAGGGCGATGCCGCTGCCGATGTGCATGCCTGGGAGGAGGCAAACCGCCGCTTCCATCGCCTCATCCTCACCCCTTGCGCCATGCCGCGCCTGCTCGCCTCAATCGACGACCTGCATGCGGCGAGCGCCCGCTTCCTGTTTTCGGCCTGGCGTTCGGGTTGGGAAAAGCGCACGGATCACGACCATCGCGCCATTCTTGCCGCACTTCGCCAAGGCAAGGCGGAAGAGGCTGCCGCCATTCTGCAGAAGCATGTGCAGTGGATCGGACGCGCTCCGCAGCCCGCCCAGAAGGGCGGCGAGCGGGAAGCCTTTGCTATCGTCGGCTAAATTCCAAAATTATAGATAATTTCAGAACGTGCGAAATTTCCTGATTTTCGGGCGTTTTGGCGTGTGCTTGCGCCCGCTTGTGGATCAAGCGCATTCGAATCCCATACGCATGCTCTTGCGCTGCGCAAGAATCTCCGCCATCAAATAGATGGGAATCAAAAATTATCTATAATTTTGAAAAGGAGAATTTCATGTCCCTCGCTGACCAGTCCCGTCATATCGCTTTCGATCCGCTGCGCCTTTCCGCACGGTCGATTGCGGTCAAATATCTCTTCGTTCTCGCCGGTACGCTGGTGCTTGCCCTTGCCTCGCAGATCTCGGTGCCGATGGTGCCGGTGCCGATCACCATGCAGACATTCGCCGTCACCATGATCGGCGCGCTCTATGGCTGGCGCCTCGGCACGCTCACCGTTCTTGCCTGGCTCGGCGAGGCCATGCTCGGCGCACCGGTACTGGCAAACGGTTCAGGCGGTCTTGCGCCCTTTGCCGGGCCGACGGCTGGTTATCTCGTCGCCTTTCCGCTGATGGCGCTGATGGTCGGCTGGCTCGCCGAGCGCGGCTGGACCGGCGATAATATTATCAGAAGCTTCACCGCTCACCTTGCTGCAAACATCTTCTGCCTCGCCCTTGGTGGCATCTATCTCGCCTCGCTGATTGGAGCGGAAAAAGGCTGGCTGCTCGGCGTCGCGCCCTTCATCCTCGGCGGCGTGCTGAAGTCCGCACTCGCTGCGGCCGTGCTCAAGGGCATCCGCATCTATGGCGGCCGGGCAGAGCTGCATTGACCGTCAGGCTGCGCGCCCACCATCTGCTCTGCATGCTGACTTTCGTCGGTGAGGGCTATACGCCGGCCTTCACCGCCAATTACCGCCGCATCGCTGAGCGTCTCTCGGCCGGAGAGGAGATCGAAATCGTCTCCGGCCCCGACGATATCTGCGCTCCCCTGCTGTCCGAGGCTTCAGCGCATTGCCTCCTGCCGAGTCCGAAGGCCAGGGACGAAGCTGCCGCCGAAGCAGTTGGCAGGCTCCTGGGCGTGCGGGTAGAGCAGGGCGCCCGTCTCATTCCTGACAAAGCCCTGCTAAAAAGACTACGCCGGGCCTTCGCTGCCGACCTCATCCGCAATGCCTGCACGGATTGCGAATGGAGTGAACTCTGTAGCACGGTTGCCCATAATCATTTCAGGAATACGCTGGTGGCACCTTGCTAGGCTTCCAGCGGAAAGAGTTTCAGGAATTGCCGCTCGCCTTCGGGTGAAAAGATCACCGAGCGGCTTTCCGGTATTCGCCGCGCCCAACCCTTTTCCATGAAATTTGCAAGCAGCGCCTTGCCAAGGCTTCCGGCGAGATGGGCGCGACGTTCACTCCAGTCGAGACAGGAGCGGCAGAGCGGTCGGCGCGAGGATTTGAGGCTGCTGACATCAATGCCGATGCATTGCAGATCGCTCTCGCCCTTGGCCGTCACTGCGAGCCCGTCGCCGATGGCATCGATCGATCCCGATGCCACCAGACTGTCCAGCATGCGCACGCCAAAATCGCCGGCGAGATGGTCATAGCAGATGCGCGCCTTGCGCAGTGCCGGATCCTTCGGGCCGGGCTGGTGGCGCAGATGCCCGCGGCTTGCCGCAAGACCCATCATGCTTTCGATCAGCCGGGCCACCGCCTCGTCGGCGAGTGTAAAATAGCGATGCCGCCCCTGTTTTCGCTGAGCCAGCAGCCCGCCGGTTTCGAGCTTCGAAAGATGAGTGCTGGCCGTCTGCAGCGTGATGCCGCCGGCCGCCGCAAGCTCGGTTGCCGTCAGCGCACGACCGCCGGTCAGCGCCGCCAGCATGTTGGCGCGCGCCGGATCGCCGATGAGTGCGCCGATCTGCGCAATGTCGGGTCCTTCTTTCATACTTCGATCGTAACCGAAGCATTCTCGTACGGCAATGTGCGAAAACTCCTCTCACACGAAAGGAGAAAACCGATGATCACCTGCTTCATCCGCTACGAGATCGACCCCTTCCGCAAGGATGCCTTTGCCGAATATGCCCGCAACTGGGGACAAGCGATCCCGAGAAACGGCGCGGACCTGATCGGCTATTACGGCCCGCATGAGGGCTCGGCAACGACGGCTTACGGTGTCTACAACATCGAAAGCCTCGCAGCCTACGAGGCCTATCGCGCGCGGCTTACTGCAGATCCGCTCGGCCGGGAAAACTACGAATTGGCGCGTCGCGAACGCTTCATCCTGAAGGAAGACCGCATCTTCTTGAAGAATGTTTCGGCGCCTCATGCGAAGCTGGTGCTGCCATGATCGCCGTCATCTTCGAAGTTATCCCTTATGTCGGCGAGCGCCATCGATATCTGGACCTTGCCGGTGAGCTCAGATCCGAGCTCGAAAAAATCGACGGTTTCATTTCCATCGAGCGTTTCGAGAGCCTGACGATGCGGGGCAAAATCCTCTCGCTGTCCTTCTTCCGGGATGAGGAGGCGGTGCGTGAGTGGCGCAATCTCGAAGTCCATCGGGCTGCGCAAAAGGCCGGCCGCAACGGCATTTTCGCCGATTATCGGCTGCGCATCGGCCACGTCGTCAGGGACTATGGAATGGTCGAGCGCGCCGAGGCGCCTGAGGACAGCAGGCAGGTCCACATGCCCTCGGCAGCGGAGTGAAATCGGGGCGGGCGCAGCCAGGTGTCCGCCTTTTTCTTGTAGGTAAACCGGAATATTTTCCCGAAACGGGTCGGTGCTTCAGGCTTTGGTAACCAACTTGCGTAACCATAACGGACAGTTAAGCGTAAAGCGTATGAGTGAGTATCCACATGGCGTCTGTATTTCCGCTTGCCGACCTCAAGACTTCCGTAAAGCCGGGTTCTTGGGTCGACACGATCATCAAGGGTGATTGCGTTGCAGCCCTTGAGGCTCTTCCGAGCCAGTCCGTTGACGTCATCTTCGCGGATCCGCCCTACAATCTCCAGCTCGGCGGCACGCTGCACCGGCCGGACCAGTCGCTGGTCGACGCCGTCGATGACGAGTGGGACCAGTTCGCCTCCTTCGAGGCCTATGACGCCTTCACCCGTGCCTGGCTGCTTGCCTGCCGCCGCGTGCTGAAACCATCAGGCACGATCTGGGTCATCGGCTCCTATCACAACATCTTCCGCGTCGGCGCCACGCTGCAGGATCTGAACTTCTGGATCCTCAACGACATCGTCTGGCGCAAGACCAACCCGATGCCGAATTTCAAGGGCCGCCGTTTCCAGAACGCCCATGAGACAATGATCTGGGCAAGCCCGAACGCCAAGGCCAAGGGCTATACCTTCAACTATGATGCCATGAAGGCCGCCAATGACGACGTGCAGATGCGCTCCGATTGGCTCTTCCCGATTTGCAGCGGCAACGAACGCCTGAAGGGCGAGGACGGCAAGAAAGCCCATCCGACGCAGAAGCCGGAAGCGCTGCTCGCCCGCGTCATCATGGCCTCGTCCAAGCCTGGCGATATCATCCTCGATCCTTTCTTCGGTTCGGGAACGACCGGCGCCGTCGCCAAGCGCCTCGGCCGCCACTTCGTCGGCATCGAGCGCGAGCAGGACTATATCGATGCGGCCTCTGCCCGCATCGCCGCCGTCGAGCCGCTCGGCAAGGCGGAACTGACCGTCATGACCGGCAAGAAGGCCGAAGTGCGCGTGGCCTTCAATGTGCTGGTCGAAAGCGGCCTTATCAGGCCTGGCCAGGTGCTGACGGATGCCAAGCGGCGCTACAGCGCCGTGGTGCGCGCCGACGGCACGGTCGCCTCGGGCGGCGAGGCCGGCTCCATTCATCGCCTTGGCGCAAAAGTGCAGGGCCTTGATGCATGCAACGGATGGACCTTCTGGCACTTCGACGACGGGCAATCCCTGCGCGCGATCGACGAATTGCGGTCCGTCATCCGCAGTGACCTTGCAAAGGTGGGTTGAGCAACATCCTTGCAAGGACAGGACCAGGCCTCTTCCGGTTTGTACCTCCAGTTACGGAAGACGCATAAAGAAAGCCCGGGACCGAAAGGCCCCGGGCTTCTTACTATTAAAGCTAAGATCTGCGTCAGAATTCCTGGTAATCGGTTACATCGACGCGCGTAACCTTGCCGTCCTCGTTGAAAGTGATCGTTTCCTCGCCTTCGCGGATCAGCGGCTTGCCGGTCTTGCTATGGGTCGCGCGAACAGACCACACGGCACGGCCGGAGAGCGGCGTCAGCGTCTCGACCACAGAATTCTCCGCCGTCTGGTCCGGGTAGTCGTCGAAGTAGCGGCGGAATGCGGCCATGATCTCGGCGCGGCCGGCAAGGCTGCCGACGCCGTTGGAGACATAAGTCGCATCCTCGGCGAACCAGTTCTCGATTTCAGGAAAATCGAGATCGTTGATCGCGGTGTGGAAACGGTCGATGGCTGCTGCAGGGTCGAAGCTCATGGCTCAGGCCTTCAGTCCATAGGTGGCGAGATCGGCGCGCAACTTGTCGGCGCCGGTAAAGAGCACGGCATTCCAGCCGGCAGCCTTCGCACCCTCGATATTGACAGGCGCGTCGTCGATGAAGATCGTCGCGGCCGGATCGAGGCCGAAGCTCTTGGTATGCGTTTCGTAGATCGCGATATCCGGCTTGATGAGGCCGACATCGCCGGAAACGGTCACGCCGCGCGGCTTCTTGAGGAAGGCGAAGCGCTCCTGCGCCTCGCGGAACGTGTCGGAGGCGAAGTTCGTCAGCATCGTCACATCCCGGCCCTCGTTGATGAAGCCTTCCATGATCGCGACGCTGTCCTCATAGGCATGCGGCACCATTTCGTGCCAGTTCTTGCGGAAGGCGCGGATATGCTCTTCGCGGGCCGGGTGCTGCTCGATCAGCAATGCCTCGGCATCGGCCCAGGTGCGACCGCGGTCCTGTTCGATGTTCCAGTCGTGCGTGCAGACGTTGGCGAAAAACCATTTGCGCTCGGCCTCATCGGGAATGAGGCGGCTGAAGGGAATATGCGGATCGTAATGAATAAGAACTTTGCCAATATCGAAAACGATATGCTTGATGTCGTTTGCCATAATCATCCCTTGGCTGTTTTGAACGCGAGAGGAATAGCCGCTGCGATCGCCTTTTTCATGATAGTCGGCAGCGCCTGAGCTTCAAGATTTATAACCGGCTCCCACCAGCCGTCATCGATTTGAAGGCGATTGGCAATCGCGACGCGGAAGATCGAAAGCCTGAGCTCGAAATGGGTGAAGACGTGGGTGACGCTGCCGGCGCTCTCCCAGTCAGCCTTGAAGGGTGCCGCTTCGGCTGACGTCTCGCCGTCCTGCCGCGCGGTCCATGCTGTCGTCGGAATTTCCGTCATGCCGCCGAGCAGGCCGCTTTCGATCCGCCGCCGAAGCAGGATATCGCCATCGGAGGTGACTGCCACGAAGGCGGCGCCGCGCCGGACCGGCTTTTCCTTCTTGGCGGCCTTGACTGGAAACTGCTCGGGATCATGCAGCCTGAGCGCCTCGCACGATACATTGAAGGGACAGAGCGAACAGGCCGGTCGCTTCGGCGTGCAGATGGTGGCGCCGAGATCCATCATCGCCTGGGCGAAATCGCCGGGCCGATCGGCCGGCGTCAGCAGCGCCACCTTCTGGCGCATCAGCGGCTTGCCGGCTGGAAGCGGCGTGGCGATGGCATAGAGCCGCGAGATCACCCGCTCCACATTGCCGTCCATCACGGCCGCCTGCCGGTTGAAGGCAATTGCCGCAACCGCAGCCGCCGTATAGTCGCCTATCCCGGGCAGGGCTTTCAGGCCCTCTTCGGTGTCGGGAAAGATGCCGCCATGTTCGGTAGCAACGGCTTCGGCACATTTCTTCAGATTACGCGCCCGAGCATAATAACCGAGCCCCGCCCAGGCGGCCATCACCGCTTCAACAGGCGCATCGGCGAGATCCGTCACCGACGGCCATTTCGCCAGGAAATTGGCGAAGTAGGGTTTTACCGCCTGCACCGTCGTCTGCTGCAGCATCACCTCGGACAGCCACACGTGATAGGGATCGGCCTTGACGCCGCGCCCAGCCATCGGCGGCGAAACCCGCCAGGGCAGGTCGCGATGATGACGGTCGTACCATTCGAGGAGAGGGAGGGCGGTCGGCGCGTCCGGTGTGCGTATCGTCATTATTTGCCGCGATCGGGGGAAGTGCTCTATACTTGACGAAGCAATGCGGCGTAATCAAGCCGATGGCCTCGAATGGCTATCGCTTATCAAGGTTTCGATGAGTTATCCACGCAAAGATGGGAAGCAGATTTCCGAGCTGACGAACGGCATCATCGATCCCGTTCTGGCTCGCCGTGCCGGCATCAATAGCGCGCTTCTCGGCTCCTGGGACGAAATCGCCGGCGAGGACTTTGCCGATTGCACCCGGCCGGAAAAGATCGCCTGGGCCCGCGGCGGCGATGACGGCAGTTTCCGCCCCGGCGTGCTGACCGTTGCCTGCGAAGGTGCGCGCGCGCTTTTTCTGACCCACGCGCAAGGCGAACTCATCCAGCGCATCAACAGCTTCTTCGGCTTCGCCGCCGTCCACCAGCTCCGCATCGTCCAGAAACCGGTCTACCAGCCGGTCAAACGCTCTCGCACGCCCCCGCCGCTGAAGGGCGAAGCCGCTCGCAAGCTGGAAGGCATGATGCAGGGCATAGAGGACGACAAATTGCGCCAGGCGATCGCTCGTCTGGGTACGGCAGTATTGGGTAAAAAGCCGAAATAACCTTCGCCATTCTGTTGGCAGCATCCGCGCCGTGTATTACACTGTAATAGATCGAAGCGAGGTCAAGCCATGCGCACCAGCAAGCCCATCACGGTCACACTCGGCAGCCAGCAGAAAAGTCTCGATAGCCGTCTGGAATCGGGGGCTTACAGCTCCGCCAGCGAGGTTCTGCGCGCCGCTCTGCGGGCTCTTGATCGCGAAGATGACGCGATTAACGAGATCATGAGGCAGAAAATTCGCGAAGCGCTCGATGATCCACGTCCGGATATCGACGCAGAAACGGTTTTCGATCGTATAGAACAACTCCATGCCGAACGCGGTGGTGTGGGCGGCAGTGGCGATTAGGGTCTTCTTTCGGCCAAAGGCGGAGGATGATCTTCTTGCCATATACGAATTCATCGCCCGCGACAGCCCGGTCCGGGCTATCGAATTTGTCCGCAGGCTGAGAAGCCTCTGCGTCTCACTGGAAACAATGCCTGAGCGTGGCGCGCTACGCGATGATTTCGCGCCCGGCGTCAGAATTCTGGTCTTTGAACAGCGCGTTACGATCGCCTACCGTTTGCGGAACGGTGAGATACAGATAATCCGTCTCTTTTATGCGGGGCGAAACACTCCTTCTGCATTCCGGGAATGATTGATTTGTTCATTGATCTGCGGTTTCGTCTCGCGCAGGTCACAATTCTTTGAAGAAAGTTGGCGAAGCGTGCCTTGTTCGCGGCTTCTGGCCGTTATATCGCACAATTAGCTGCCACACTTGTTTATGGGGAACCCATGCGCATCTCTGAAATGCAACTGACGAAACGCCAGCTTCTGGGCGGTGTCGCCGCCGCAACCGCATCCATGGCGGTATACGGTACGGCGCAGGCGCAGGCAGCCGTCGAAATCCCGAAGCCGGATGGCGATGTCGACATGGCCAAGGTCATGACCCCTGGCACGCTGCCGGAAATGGCGCTCGGCAAGACCGATGCCCCGGTCAAGATCGTCGAATATATGTCGATGACCTGCCCGCACTGTGCCCACTTCCACAACACCACCTTCGATACGATCAAGCAGAAATACGTCGACACCGGCAAGGTCGAGTTCGTCCTGCGCGAATTCCCCTTCGATCCGCGCGCTGCCGCCGCCTTCATGCTCGCCCGCTGCAACCCGCAGAAGCCTGAAGAGCTCGCAACGCCCGAGCAGTATTTCCCGATGGTCGCCATGCTCTTCAAGCAGCAGCAGGTCTGGGCTGCCGCCGATGACGGCCGCGCAGCGCTGCTGCAAATGTCGAAGCTTGCCGGATTTACTGAGGATAGCTTCACGAAGTGCTTGACGAACCAGAAACTGCTGGATGAAGTGAATGCCACGCGGGAACGCGGTTCCAAGGACTTCGGCGTCAATGCCACGCCGACGTTCCTCATCAATGGCAAGCGCTACTCTGGAGACATGCCGGTTGACACCATGTCGGCCCTCATCGACAGCCTCCTCTGATCCGTACCGTTTTGCAAAGGCGGGCGACGGCGAAAGCCGTGCGCCCGTTTTTTCATATGTGCAGCGTGAGGCTGGGGCATGAAGTTCAACAAGCTCCGCCTTGTCGGCTTCAAATCCTTCGTCGAACCGACCGAATTCTTCATCGAGCGCGGGCTGACGGGCGTGGTCGGGCCGAACGGTTGCGGCAAGTCCAATCTCGTGGAAGCCCTGCGCTGGGTCATGGGCGAGAATTCCTACAAGAATATGCGCGCGTCCGGCATGGACGACGTGATCTTTTCCGGCTCGGGAAACCGCCCGGCGCGGAACACTGCCGAAGTCGCGCTCTATCTCGACAATGGCGAGCGCACGGCGCCGGCCGCCTTCAACGACAGCGATGAAATCCAGGTCACCCGCCGCATCGAGCGCGAGCAGGGATCGATCTATCGCATCAACGGCAAGGAAAGCCGGGCCAAGGATGTGCAACTGCTCTTTGCCGATGCCTCCACCGGCGCCCGCTCTCCTTCCATGGTCGGGCAGGGGCGCATCGGCGAGCTGATCGCCGCAAAACCGCAGGCCCGCCGCCAGTTGCTGGAAGAAGCCGCCGGCATTTCCGGCCTGCACTCCCGCCGCCACGAGGCCGAGCTTCGCCTGCGTGCCGCCGAAAGCAATCTGGAGCGGCTGGACGACGTCACCTCGCAGCTTGAAAGCCAAATCGAGAGCCTGAAGCGCCAGGCCCGCCAGGCAAACCGCTTCAAGACGCTCTCTGCCGATATCCGCGCCCGCGAGGCAATGCTCTTGCATATCCGCTGGGTGCAGGCGAAAGAGGCCGAAGCCGAGGCCGACAGCGCGCTCAACCAGGCAACCGTCGCTGTCGCCGGGAAGGCGCAGATCCAGATGGATGCGGCAAAGAACCAGGGCATCGCCGCCCTGAAGCTGCCCGAACTGCGCGAAGGCGAGGCGAGAGCGGCTGCCGCACTCCAGCGCCTGCAGATCGCCCGCAGCCAGCTCGAAGAGGATGCCAACCGCATCCTGCGGCGCCGCGATGAACTCACTCGCCGCCTGGCGCAACTTGCCGAAGACATCAGGCGCGAGGAGCGGCTTGTCGCCGACAACGCCACGATCCTGGCAAGACTCGACGCCGAAGAGGCCGATATTGCTGAAATTCTGGCCGATTCCGGCCGTTATGCCGAAGAGACGCAGCAGGCTTTCGAAGAGGCCGCCGCCAAACTCGCCGACAGTGAGCGTATCTTCACCACCCTGACTGCAGAGCGCGCTGAAGCTGCTGCCGGACGCAATCAGTTGGAACGCGCCATTCGCGACCTCGCTGATCGCATGCTGCGGCTCGAACGCCAGATGGACGATGCTAATCGCGAACTCGCCGGCATCGAGCAGAAGATGGCGACGCTGCCCGACCCGGACGAGAAGCGGGCCGTGGTCGAGGCAGGCGAAGTCGCCCTGGCCGAGGCCGAGACGACAATCCAGTCCGTCGAGCAGGCGCTTGCCAGGGCGCGCGAGACCGAAGCGCTTTCCCGTACTCCCGTTGAGCAGGCACGCAGCAAGCTCAACGCGCTGGAAACGGAAGCCCGTACCATCCAGCGCATGCTGGCAGGTGCTGCGGCAGGCGAATTTCCGCCGGTTGCCGAAGAGCTGAAGGTCGATCGCGGTTTCGAGACGGCGCTCGGTGCCGCACTCGGAGACGATCTCGAATCCCCGCTCGATCCGAATGCGCCTGCCCACTGGTCGGAAAACGGCGATGGCTCTGGTGATCCAGCGCTTCCCGCTGGCGCTGAGCCCCTGCTGAACCATGTCCGCGCACCTGCCGCGCTGATCCGCCGCCTGCGCCAGATCGGTCTGGTGGCTGATGCCGACGCGCCGCGTCTGGTGAGGGAACTCAAAGCCGGCCAGCGCCTGGTGACCAAGGACGGCGCCGTCTATCGCTGGGATGGCCATGTCGCCGGCGCGGACGCGCCGAGTGCTGCAGCCTTGCGCCTTGCCCAGAAGAACCGCCTTGCCGAGCTGGAAGGCGAGGCGGAGCTTGCCCGCGATGTTCTGGCCGAGGCTGAGGAGCGTCTTGCCGCCGCCGCCGATACCATTCGCGAGGAGGAGCGCAGGCTCACCGGAGCCCGCGATATGAGCCGCTTGTCCGCCCGCCATCTGGCCGAGGCGCGAGATGCGCTTGCCGCTGCCGAGCGCGCCTCCGGTGATCTCATCCGCCGCCGCGATGTCATTGCCGAAGCCGTCAGCCAGTTGCAGGCGCAGCTCGAGGATGTTGCCGTTCAGGAAGAAAATGCCCGTATCGAACTGGAGGATGCGCCGGACTTGACCGCGCTCGACGAACGGCTGCGCTTTCAGCAGGCCGAGGTCGCGACGGACCGCGGTGCCCTTGCTGAAGCCCGCGCCCGCCACGAGAGCCTGAATCGCGAGAACGACGCCCGCCAGCGCCGCATCTTCGCCATCGGCCAGGAGCGCGAAACCTGGCGCCAGCGCGCTGCAAGTGCTGAGGATCACATCGCCACGCTGCGTGAGCGCGAGGAGGAGGCCCGCGAGGAAGCAGCCGAACTCGAAATGGCGCCTGATGAATTTGACGACAAGCGTCGCGCCTTGCTGACGGAGCTGCAGAAAGCCGAGGAAGCCCGTCGCGGCGCTGCCGATCTCCTGGCGCAGGCCGAGCTTCTGCAGCGCGATGTCGACCACAAGGCGGCGATGGCGCTCTCCGAACTTGCCGAAAGCCGCGAACGCCGCGGCCGCGCTGAGGAGCGCCTCGTCTCCGCACGCGAGAAACGGCAGGAGAGCGAACAGCGCATTCGTGAAACGCTGAATGTGCAGCCCCATGAGGCGATGCGCCTTGCCGACCGGCCGGGACTGCAGACGCTGCCGGATCCGCGCGAGGTCGAACGCGAGGTGGAGCGGCTGCGGATCGAGCGCGAACGTTTGGGCGCCGTCAACCTGCGCGCCGACGAGGAGCAGAAGGAACTCAGCGAGAAGCTGGAAGCGCTTATCAAGGAACGTGACGACGTCATAGATGCCATCCGCAAGCTGCGCGGCGCGATCCAGAGCCTGAACCGCGAAGGCCGTGAGCGCCTGATCGCCGCCTTCGATGTCGTCAACGCCCAATTCCAGCGCCTCTTCACCCATCTCTTCGGCGGTGGCACAGCGGAATTGCAACTGATCGAATCCGACGATCCGCTGGAAGCTGGTCTCGAAATTCTTGCCCGCCCGCCCGGCAAGAAGCCACAGACCATGACGCTGCTCTCGGGCGGCGAACAGGCGCTGACGGCAATGGCTTTGATCTTCGCCGTCTTCCTCACCAATCCTGCGCCGATCTGCGTGCTGGACGAGGTGGATGCACCGCTCGACGACCACAATGTCGAGCGCTACTGCAATCTGATGGACGAGATGGCGGCCTCCACCGAGACCCGATTCGTCATCATTACCCACAACCCCATCACCATGGCCCGCATGAATCGCCTCTTTGGTGTCACGATGGCGGAGCAGGGTGTTTCTCAACTTGTCTCGGTCGATCTGCAGACCGCAGAGCGTCTCCGTGAGACGGCTTGAGGCCGCATTTTAATTAAAGACCAAAAAAGGTCACCCTGACATCGGGTACGTACCCCATTTGGGTGATGCTCTTTTGCGCGCATTGCATTAGAAGTTGTTTTATCGCAACCGCGCCGTTACGGATAAGTAGCAATCGGTCGTTGTGATCTGTTGAATTTGCAATGCTGTCTTCGGGTTGGGGATCGGCCCCGAAGATCACAAGGCATAAGTGGACCCCCCGTCCGGTTTTCCTGGCCGGACGGAAACAAGGCTTTGCGGGACCGTTGTTGCAGTCCCGCAAAGCTTTTTTTGTGCGCCTTCGCTGCGCCTCATCAGTTTCAATCGTTTGATCTTGCATCCTGTTAGGGATTTATTGTGCGGCGCAACATTTCGCCGCATTTGTCGATTTTCATTTCAACACCAAGGGATTAAGCTGGTCTCCGAAATGGTGTTGGGGGGAAGATGACCAAGTGGGTCTATACGTTCGGCAACGGGCAGGCTGAAGGCCGGGCGCGAGACAAGGAGATCCTTGGCGGCAAGGGCGCCAATCTTGCCGAAATGTGCAGCCTCGGCCTCCCGGTTCCTCCTGGCCTCACCATCGTCAGCGAAGCCTGCAGCACCTATTACAAGAACGGCCGCAAGATTGATCGGGCACTGAAGGAGCAGGTGCTCGCGGGCATTGCGGGTATCGAGGAGATCACCGGCCGCCGTTTCGGTGCGGGCAACCAGCCTCTTTTGCTCTCCGTTCGCTCAGGCGCCCGTGTTTCCATGCCGGGCATGATGGATACGGTGCTCAACCTCGGCCTGAATGATGAGACGGTGCAGGCGCTCGGCCATGATGCCGGCGATGCGCGCTTCGCCTGGGACAGCTATCGCCGCTTCATCCAGATGTATGCCGATGTCGTCATGGGGCTCGGCAATGACCTTTTCGAGGAAATCCTCGAGGATGAGAAGGGGCGCCTCGGCCACGAGTTCGATACCGAACTCAACGCTTCCGAATGGCAGCATGTCGTTTCGCTCTACAAGGCGCTGATCGAGGAAGAGCTGGATGAGGCTTTCCCGCAGGATCCCGCGATACAACTCTGGGGCGCTGTCGGCGCGGTGTTTTCCAGCTGGATGAGCGCACGCGCCGTTACATACCGCCAGCTTCACAATATTCCGGAAGCCTGGGGCACGGCGGTCAACATCCAGGCGATGGTTTTCGGCAATCTCGGCAATGCGTCTGCCACGGGTGTCGCTTTCACGCGCAATCCCTCGACTGGGCAGAAGCTGCTTTACGGCGAGTTCCTCGTTAATGCACAGGGTGAAGACGTCGTCGCCGGTATCCGCACGCCGCAGAGCATCACCGAGGAGGGGCGTATAGCCTCAGGTTCCGAAAAGCCCTCGATGGAAAAGCTGATGCCGGAAGCCTTTGCCGAGTTCGGCCGCATCTGCAACGAGCTCGAAGCTCATTACCGCGATATGCAGGACATCGAATTCACAATCGAGCGCGGCAAGCTCTGGATGCTGCAGACACGCTCCGGCAAGCGCTCGACACGGGCAGCCATGAAGATCGCCGTCGACATGGTGGACGAAGGTGTCATCACCGAGGACGAAGCCGTCCTGCGCATCGAGCCATCGTCACTCGACCAGCTCCTGCATCCGACCATCGATCCGCGCGTCACCCGCCAGGTGATCGGCTCCGGCTTGCCGGCCTCGCCGGGGGCGGCCACCGGCGAGATTGTCTTCACGTCGGAAGAGGCCGTTGAGGCAGAGTCGGAAGGTCGCAAAGTGATCCTGCTGCGCGTCGAGACGAGCCCGGAAGACATTCACGGCATGCATGCCGCAGAAGGTATTCTCACCACGCGCGGCGGCATGACCAGCCACGCCGCCGTCGTTGCTCGCGGCATGGGCATCCCCTGCGTCGTCGGCGCCGGCACCATGCGTATCGACGCCCGCAATGAACGGTTGATAGGCATTGGTGTGACGCTGAAGAGGGGCGATATCATCACCATCGACGGTTCCGCCGGTCAGGTGCTGAAGGGTGAAGTGCCGATGATCCAGCCGGAACTGTCGGGCGATTTCGGCCGCATCATGGGTTGGGCAGACCGCGCCCGCCGCATGACCGTGCGCACCAACGCCGACACGCCGGCCGATGCCCGTGCCGCCCGCTCCTTCGGTGCCGAAGGCATTGGGCTTTGCCGCACCGAGCATATGTTCTTCGAGGGCGAGCGCATCCATGTCATGCGCGAGATGATCCTGGCGGAAGACGAGAAGGGCAGACGCAGCGCGCTCGACAAGCTCCTTCCCATGCAGCGGGGTGATTTCACCGGCCTCTTCACCGTCATGCACGGCCTGCCGGTAACGATCCGTCTGCTCGATCCGCCGCTGCACGAATTCCTGCCGAAGAGTGATGAGGAGATCGCCGAGGTCGCCTATGCCATGGGCATGGAGCCTTCGGCCCTGCGCCAGCGTGTCGACGCACTGCACGAATTCAATCCCATGCTTGGCCATCGCGGCTGCCGCCTTGCCATCTCCTATCCTGAAATCGTCGAGATGCAGGCGCGTGCCATCTTCGAGGCTGCGATTGCCGCAGCGCAGGAAACGGGGGCGGCCGTCGTTCCCGAAATCATGGTGCCGCTCGTCGGTCTGCGCTCGGAGCTCGATTACGTGAAGGCGAAGATCGATGCCGTGGCACTGGATGTCATGTCGGAAGCCAGGATGCGCATCGACTATCTGGTTGGCACGATGATCGAGCTGCCGCGTGCCGCTTTGCGCGCCCATGTCATTGCCGAGGCAGCCGAATTCTTTTCCTTCGGCACTAACGACCTGACGCAGACCACCTTCGGCATTTCGCGCGACGATGCCTCGGCCTTCATTCCGACCTACCAGCGCAAAGGCATCATCGAGCATGATCCCTTCATATCCTTGGATTTCGATGGAGTAGGGGAGCTGATCCGTATCGCTGCCGAGCGCGGCCGGCGCACGCGAAACGACATGAAGCTCGGCATTTGCGGTGAACATGGCGGCGATCCCGCCTCTATCCATTTTTGTGAAACGATCGGCCTCGACTACGTCTCCTGCTCGCCCTTTCGCGTGCCGATTGCGCGGCTTGCAGCCGCGCAGGCGGTGATTTCAGGCGCTCAGTGACGGTAGCGATAGTAGCGCGGATAAACGTAGGGACCGTTCAGATTATAGGCCATGTCGGCCATAACCCAGTCGCTGTCGTAGCGGGCCTGGGCGCGGCGGTCGAGATCGATGCGCTGCAGGCAGTTGGCAAAGCCGTCCGTTCCGCGCTTGAAGCCGTAGCCGAGGCAGGTCTGTTCGTCACGTGCCCGGCGCTCCTCGGGCGTCAGGGTCTGGCAGGCGGCAAGCCCGGCGGCCAGAACGGCAAGAAGCGGCAGAACATATGGGCGCATCGGTCTATTCCTTGAGCATGAATGTCCGACCAAGAAAATCCATCTGCCAGGCGCCGTCAACCTGACTGTGATATCAAGCCGCGCCCGCTGGATCGCCAATCGGCAGCAGCGCCGGGTCAAGCGGCCGGCCTTCCGGCTTCTTCGTGTCGCTCGGGTCCTGTGCCGGCGCCAGCGGCGGTTTTTCCTGAATGCGGTCAGGAATATCAGGGGTCGGTTGCGGGCCAAGCGGCGCCTTTGCGCCGGGCGTCTGAATCGGATCTCTTTTCGGCATGATTCGCCTCCTTCACTGAGGAAGGAACGGCAGGATGCATGCTTGGTTCCACTTTCGTTGCCATGCGTTCCTATGTAAGAGCAAAGACAGCAGCACTGGAAAGAGCACCATGGCGATCCGCGATCGATTCTCGAAGAAACTCACCTGTCCGCAATGTGGCAATAGCGGTTTTGCCGAAGCCTCCGAGATCGACGACGCCAAGCGCAAGAATCCCGACTTCAAGGTGGATCAGCTGCCACGCGGCTTCTTCGTGCAGCGCTCGTCGGTCCATCAGGAAACATTCATGCTGAAATGCGAATGCGGCCGCAAATTTCCTTTCCGCTCGTTGGCGGAAGCTGCAGCAGGCCGCGATTAAAGCATGTCGCGCAAAAGTGTGCGGCGGTTTTGCGACAACGACATGCGCAAAACAAAGAGCTAAGGCGTGGCGAGCGAATCCTAGCGACCGCGGCGCGCTTTAGAATTCAGATCCGCTCGAGAACCTCGATGAAGGCATCGGCGAAACGCACCAGATGTTCGGTATCCTCATCGGGCGCCTGCATGCGGATTTCCGTGCCGTTCTGGTCGAGCAGAGCCAGAACCACCCGCATCTTCTTGTCCGATGTTGGGATGCGCAGAACCGCGATTCGCCGGCAATCCTCCACGAGCCCCGCTGCCGGCAGGTCGAAGAGAAATTCGCCACGGCTTTCGGTAGCCGCCTTGCGCACCACCTCGCAGAAGCCGGCTTCGCCATCGGCGTAGCCTTCCAGCGAAAGTTCGAGTTCGAGCAGTTCCAGTGGCAACAGCGGCTCGGCGCGGTCGATGCCGCCAAGCGAGGAAGCTCGCGGCCTTTCCATCGTCTCGGATGAGATCATCTGTCTCTCCTGTTTCGTGGGAAGTGCATGAGACTCCGGTAGAATGGCCTTTTTACGGCATATCAGCAATAGCTTATGGAGATCGTATGCTCTTTGATTTGGCCTTTGAAGTGGATTGCTTCGGCAATGCTCAGACAAGAGTTTCAATTTAAACGAATCTTGCACTAGAAAAGTCGTTGGCAGTAGGTGCATTCGATGCATCGCTGCCGACCAACTGGTAAGTTTGATGGCCATCCGTTTCGATCGTCCCGTTTCCAGCGCTGCCCGCTTTTCGCGGCACTTCGGGGCGTTTGCGCTTGTGCTTTCGGTGGCGGTGCTGATCGCCCACCGCTTCGGTGGGCTGGCGACACCCTATCTCATTCTGGTGCTGCTCGTTTCCGTCGGCTGCGCGATTCTCGCGACCCTGTTGGCTGCTATCGGCCTTCGCAGCCTTTGGATGACCGGTGCCGAAGGCGGGTTGAATGCGCTGGCGGCACTCATTTACGCTGCCTTTCCGCTCGGCATCGGTGCCTTTGCAGCGGAGCGCTATTTCACTCTGCCGGCAATCTATGACGTGACCACGGATACGGCCACCGCACCCGACTGGCTGTCGACGCCGCAGGCAGACCAGATCTGGCTGCCGCGTGATCCCGTCCTCACATCCGCCGACCGCGAAAGGCAGCTTGTCGCCTATCCGGAACTCACGGGCCGCCGCTACGACGGCGCGCTCGACCGTGTTCTCGAAGCCGTCAAGAAGGTCGCCAAGCAAAACGGCATCACCATCACCAAAAGCGAAGGCGACACGACGCCCGGCCGCGAACTGGAAAATAGGCCCGTTCCGGCGCAGCCCGAAAGCGGTGTCGCCGATTCGCCCGATATCATCCCCGTGCCGACGCCGCGCCCCTATGAGGACGATGTGGCGAAGCTGATCCGCGGCGCCAATGGCGTGATCCTGCAGGGCACGACGCGTACCTTCATCCTCGGTCTGCGTTTCGACTTCATCATCCGTCTGCGCGAAGAGGCCGAAACCACCTTCGTCGACGTGCGCGTTGCCTCCCGCTATGGCCAGCACGACCTCGGCTTCAGCGCCGAAGAGGCCGAGCAATATCTTGGTGCCCTCGATTCAGAACTTCTGGGTATTGCGGGTGGGTGAGGTCTGGTGCTGCGGAGCAGCAGCAATCGATCCAGTGAATCGATTGCAAGACCGAACGCCCGGAGCCATGCGCAGGGCCGGGATACGGTGAGGCACAGTAAAACGCCCTTATCGCAAAACTATCCGATAAAATACGAAGAGCCGTAACCGCCAAATCTACCCCAGAAACCGCTCCCGCACCTCAGCCGTCGGCACCATGCAACTCTCCCGCCGCCCCGCTATCCTCAGCCTGTTCCGCGCAACTAAGCCATAGGCGACATCCGCAATTCGCCGCGGCACGATCCGCAACATTCCTGCCAGAGCCCAAGGCATGCCGAGCCCCTCCAGCATACGGATCGTGGCATCGGATTTGTAATAGGCGCGACCCCTGTCGAGCAGTAGGTTGGTCTCGTAGTCCCGCGTCTCCAGCCCGTAATGCCGGTAGAGCGCTTCGCCGAGCGGTGTCTGGGCCACGATGAAGCGGTAGCGTTTTTCCCTATCCCGCTTCAGCAGGAACTGCACCCAGCCGGAGCAGAAGACACATTCGCCATCGAAGAGGATCAGCGGCCTGTCGTCCGCGAAAGCGGGTACGGAAGGGTCGCCGCGATAGCTGTAATCCGAATGCGCCGCCATCCTCAGCCTCCTGCCAATCGATAATGCGCAACGAGGGAAGGCGGCCTGTCGGCTGTTACCTCGCCGCGCTCCATCAGGTCCTCGATATGTGCCAGCACCGAAAGGGCTGCCGCACCATGCAGCCGCTTATCGGTATCGCGGTATATCACCTCGACCATCCTAGGGATGGTGCTGTCCCCCGCCCGGATGCGCTCGATGATAGAGCGCTCCCGCAGGCGCCGATGCGTCTTCAGCGCGCGCAGGAAAGGCGCAGGCGACGTCACCGGCCCTCCGTGGCCGGGCAGCAGCAGGCTGTCCTCACGGGCGATCAGCTTGTCGAGCGAGGCCATATAGTCGGCCATGGAGCCATCCGGCGGGGCCACGATCGTCGTTGCCCAGGCCATCACATGGTCGGCCGAAAACAGGATGCCACTGCCCTCAAGCGCGAAGGCCGCATGATTGGCAGTGTGGCCGGGCGTCAGCACCCCCGTCAGCGCCCAGCCATCGCCCGAAATCGTCTCTCTGTCGCCGATGGCGATGTCGGGCACGAAATCCATATCGGAACTTTCCGCAAAGGGGTTGATCTCGCCCTCGCGCAGCGGCCGCGACGGACGGTGGGGTCCTTCGCCGACCGTCAGCGCTCCCGTTTTTTCCTTCAGCCGTTTTGCGAGCGGCGAGTGGTCCCGATGGGTGTGGCTGACGAAAATATGCGTCACCTGCCGGCCGGAAAGTGCTGCCATCAACGCTTCGAAATGCACCTCATCCTCCGGCCCCGGATCGATAACGGCAACCGATGTGCCGCCGACGATATAGCTGTTCGTGCCGCGGAAGGTGAAAGGGCTCGGATTATTCGCCGTCAGGCGCTGGATGTCAGCTGTGACCGGAACCGCCCGGCCGTAAGCCGGATCGAAGAAAAGATCGAAGTTCGCGCCGGACATGTCTATTTATATTCGATCTCGATGAAGGACATGGGCTGGTCGCCCGCATTGACGACATTGTGCTCGGTGCCGGCCTCGCGGCGATAGGCAGCGCCCTTGGCGATATCCACCCGCCGGCTTCCCTCGGCATCCTCGATCAGGAACTGGCAGTCGGTCATCGGCACGACCACGTAGCCGAACCCATGTGTATGAACGCCGGTATCGGCACCCGGCTCGAAATCCCACTGCGTGATGCGCACGACGGCATCATCGAGGATCAGCGTCGCAAGCGCCGGCGGACGGGCGCGATATTGGCTCAACGGTATCTCCATTGGCTGTGTCGATGCTTGAAGTCCTACCATGCCGACGTCACAGCGCATACAAATATGACGTCGCAGTGAACTTAGTGATTGTGGCGCAGACAGTCCTTTGCTAATCAGGCCACGTTTTGGCGAAGCGGCATTCGCTTCAGCTCTGGTGGGGCGTAGCCAAGCGGTAAGGCAGCGGTTTTTGGTACCGCCATCCCCTGGTTCGAATCCAGGCGCCCCAGCCACATCTCTCGGACAACCCGTTCACCTGTTCGCTGCCCCTGCGGCAATAGTCAGCACAAGCTCATCTACCTCGCGCGCAAGACGCTCGGGGGGCAGGCCGACGAAGCGGCCTTCGAGACTGATGCTGACGACGCCGTGAACGGCGCCGAACAGGGTGCGGGCGCGGATGGCCCTGTCTTCGGCCGGCATATCGGGTTGCAGTTCGGCAAGCGGGTCGGCGATCACGTCCATCAGGAAGAGATGCTCGTCGAGATGCCATTGCGGCGTCGGGCTGGTTTCAGGCGGAAGGTGGTCGAACAGCGCCTTCCAGAGATTTCGGTTTTCGACCGCGAAACTTAAATATCCCTGCGCCAGCTTACGCAGCCGGTCTGTCGGCGTCCTGTCCCTGGTTTCGGGTAGTGTCAGCCTTGCCTCGAGCGCCTTTAGCGTTGTGGAGTTCACGTGGATGACGAGTTCGGAGAGATCGGCGAAGACCGTATAGAGCCCACCGAGCGCACACCCGGCATCCTGCGTGATGTCGCGCGCCCTGAGATTGGTGAGCCCTTCCTGGGCAATCCGATTTCGCGCCGCATCGATCAGCCGTGCCTTCAGATCCTCGCGTTTTTCTTCTCTTTTGCCGGCCATTAACTATCTCGCTTCGATTTTGTGAACGGTGTTCAAAATTATTCTTGAACACCGTTCACGATTCTGCCATAACCCAACTCTTGAACAACGTTCATAAACCGGAGGAAGGAAATGTTCAAACTGATTTCGACTTTGCTGCGGGGCAGGGCTCACGATGCCGAACAGGCCCTCGCGGACCGCAATGCCGTGCCTCTGCTCGCCCAGCAGATTCGCGATGCCGCACAATCGATCCAGTCGGCCCGTCGCAGTGTGGCGATCGCCATTGCCCAAAACGAGCAGGAGCGGATCCAGCACGCAACGATCATCTCCCGGATCGACGATCTCGAAACCCGCGCCTCCGCTGCACTTGCCAAGGGTAATGAAGGACTGGCCCGGCAGGCCGCCGAAGCGATCGCCTATCTTGAAGCCGAGCGCGATCAATCCGAAAAGGCCCAGGCCCAGTTCACCACTGCAATCGACAAACTGAAGGGAATTGTCCGCGTCTCAGAAACGCGGCTGCAGGAACTCCAGCGTGGCGAGCGCCTGGCCCGCGCCACCGAAGAGGCGCAGAAGCTCGATGTCACCGTGGCCGGTCCAGGTCTTGCGACGCTTGACGATGCGGAGGAGACCCTTGCGCGCCTTCGCATCCGCCAGAACCAGAATGAGATGACGGCCTCGGCCCTGAAGGCGATGGAGACATCAACTGCTCCCGCCGGCATCATCGAGAAGCTTGCCAATGCCGGATGCGGCGCGCCGCTGCGCTCCTCCGCCGATGACGTGCTCGCTCGCCTGCGCAGCCGCATCAACCCCGCCGCTTAAACTTCACATCATCAAACCTGAGGGAATCACGACAATGAACGATAGTTTCCAGAAACATTCCGCCAGCTGGGTCAGCTTCTCCTACATCTCTTTCGGTGCAGCAGCCTTCATGCTGGCTCTCGGCCTCTATATGATGCCGCTCGATCTCTGGGGCAAAGGCTATCTGGCGATGGGCATTCTGATGCTGGTCCAGACGACGGTGAATATCACCAAGACACTGCGCGACAATGCCGAATCCGAAAAGCTGATCCGCAAGGTCGAAGACGCTCGCACGGAGAAGCTGCTCGTCAAGTTCAATCGTAAC
The DNA here is from genome assembly GCF_052113285.1 of Rhizobium sp. YAF28. NCBI lineage: Bacteria > Pseudomonadati > Pseudomonadota > Alphaproteobacteria > Hyphomicrobiales > Rhizobiaceae > Rhizobium > Rhizobium sp. YAF28. Next base: position 111,138 of record NZ_JBFRCX010000002.1, read on the forward strand.
GGTGAAGATTGATCTTCTTTAACTACACCATAGAGTTGTTATCGCGCTCAACTTTTGCGTAACAACTCTATGGCCTTGTCTGTGGATCGCACAAGGAGCCAGCCCATGCAACGCAGCCTGATGACTTCGAGGAAATTCGCGCCGTTGTTCTGGACGCAATTCCTGACCGCCTTCAATGACAACTTTCTCAAGAACACCCTTGTGTTCCTGATCCTGTTCCAGATGTCGGCCAATGAAGGCGCGGCACTCGTCACGCTCGCCGGCGTCATCCTCATCATACCGTTTCTGCTGCTTTCGGCCATCGGCGGCGAACTCGCCGACAAGCACGACAAGGCACGGATCGCCGAACTTCTGAAACGATGCGAGATCGCGGTCGCCGCTCTTGCCGTCGTCGGTCTTGCATTCTCGTCCATCTGGATACTGATGGCGGCGCTGTTTGGCTTTGGCGTCGTCTCTGCGCTTTTCGGACCGATCAAATATGGCATCCTGCCCGACCATCTGGAGCGCCGCGACCTGCCGAAGGCCAATGCCTGGATCGAAGGCGGCACCTTCATTGCTATCCTTGCCGGCACGATCGTTGCCGCGTTCGCCTTTTCCGGCGGCGACAATGTCCTCGTCTTCGGCACGATGATGATAGGGCTTTCGGTGATCTGCTGGCTTGTCAGCCGGATGATCCCGGCAACCGGCTCCAAGGCTCCCGATCTCAAGATCGACACCAACGTCATCCGCTCCAGCTACAATCTCGTCATGGAAATCCGCAGCGACAAGCGCCTCTGGCGTTCGGCGCTGATGAATTGCTGGTTCTGGCTGGTTGGCGCCTTCGTCCTGTCCATCCTGCCGACCATGGTCACCGAGTTGCTTGGTGGTTCGGAAATCGTCGTGCCGGCCTATCTGACGGTCTTTGCCGTCGCCGTCGCGATCGGTTCGGCAATCGCTGCCTGGATGTCGTCGGGTCGCATCGTGTTGTTGCCGGCGCCGATCGGCACGGCCCTACTTGCCATCTTCAGCCTCGATCTCGCCTGGAACCTTTGGGGTCTGCAATCGACCAGCCATGCGACGACCATCCTCACCTTCTTCGCGGGCCAGAACACCATTCGCGTCGCAATCGATCTCGCCGGGATGGCGATCTCAGGCGCCTTCATTGCCGTACCGACATTCGCTGCATTGCAGACCTGGGCGCATGAAGACCACCGCGCCCGCGTTATCGGCGCTGCCAATGTCCTGTCGGCTCTCTTCATCACGGTCGGCCTCGGTGTCGTTGCCGCCGTCCAGGCCCTGGGCGCCTCCATTCCTGAGATCCTGATCGGCCTCGGCATCATCAATTTCGCCGTTGCCTGGCTGATGCTGAAGACGCTGCCGACCAATCCCTTCCGCGATTTCGTATCGATCCTCTTCCGCGCCTTCATGCGGCTGGAGGTCGAAGGGCTCGAAAATATCAAGAAGGCAGGTCGCGCACCGATCATCGCGCTCAATCACGTCAGCCTGCTCGATGGCGCGCTGGCACTCGCCATCACCGAGGAGGAACCGGTCTTTGCGGTCGACTACAAGATCGCCCAGGCGTGGTGGGTCAGACCTTTCCTGAAGATGTGCAAATTCCTGCCGCTCGATCCGACCAAGCCGATGGCGACGCGTTCGCTGATCAAGGTGGTACAGGACGGCAGCCCGATCGGCATCTTTCCCGAGGGACGCCTGACGGTGACCGGCACGCTGATGAAGGTCTATGACGGTGCCGCCATGGTCGCGGACAAGACGGGATCGATGGTCGTGCCTGTGCGGATCGACGGCCTGGAGAAGAGCTATCTCTCCTATCTTGATAACGGCAAGATCCGCCGCCGGCTGTTTCCCAAGGTCAAGGTCACCATTCTCGAACCGGTGAAGCTGGAAGTCCCGCCTGAACTCAAGGGTCGCAGGCGCCGCACGGCGGCGGGCGCTGCCCTCTATCAGGTCATGTCGAACCTGATGTTCAGGACCGCCGATACGTCCTCGACCGTCCTTGATCGCATCATTGAGGCAAGCCACGAATTCGGCATGAGCAAGCTCGCCGTCGAGGATCCGGTCACCGGCAAGCTCACCTACGGCAAGCTGCTGACGGGTGCTGCCGTGCTCGGCGCGAAGTTCCGCACCCTATTCCCGGAACGCAATCTCGGCGTCATGTTGCCGAACGCCAATGGTGCCGCGGCCACCCTTCTCGGTGTAATGACGGCAGGCAAGGTGCCGGCCATGCTGAATTTCACCGCCGGTGCGGCCAATATCCTGTCCGCGTGTAAGGCGGCGGAGGTGAAGCATGTCCTCACATCCCGCGCCTTCGTAACGCAGGCCAAGCTCGGCCCTGTCATCGAGGAGATGGAAAAGCAGGTGAAGATCGTCTGGCTTGATGATCTGCGTGCCGAAATTGGTCTGGTCAGCAAGATCAGAGGCTATCTGCACAAGGCAAGGCCGCTGGTGAAACGCCAGCCGGATGATCCGGCCGTCATCCTTTTCACCTCTGGTTCGGAGGGCACGCCCAAGGGCGTGGTGCTGACCCATCGCAACATCCTGTCGAACGCCGCCCAGGCCGCCGCTCGCATCGATTTTCATAGCGGCGACAAGGTGTTCAACATCCTGCCCGTCTTCCATTCCTTCGGCCTGACGGCCGGCACTGTTCTGCCGCTGATCTCGGGCGTGCCGGTCTATTTCTATCCTTCGCCGCTGCATTATCGCATCGTGCCGGAACTGATCTATGTCTCGAACGCCACGATCATCTTCGGCACCGACACCTTCCTCAACGGCTACAGCCGGACAGCGCACCCTTATGATTTCCGCTCTATCCGCTATATTTTCTCCGGCGCCGAGCCGGTGAAGGCCTCGACCCGCACCACCTATATGGAGAAATTCGGCCTGCGCATTCTCGAAGGTTACGGCGTCACCGAGACCGCGCCGGTCATTTCGATCAACACGCCGATGTACAACAAGTCGGGCACGGTCGGCAAAATCCTGCCGGGCATGGAATGGAAGCTCGAACCGGTCCCTGGCATCGATGAGGGCGGCCGGCTCGTCGTTCGCGGCGCCAATGTCATGGCTGGTTATCTGCGCGCCGAAAATCCCGGTGTGCTCGAACCGCTCGTCGATGGCTGGCACGATACTGGCGACATCGTCACCATTGATGAGGACGGTTTCGTCAAGATCCGTGGCCGCGCCAAGCGCTTTGCAAAGATCGGCGGCGAGATGATATCGCTTGCTGCCGTCGAGACCCTTGCTGCGGAATTATGGCCGGGCGCACTTTCGGTCGTCTCCTCGATCCCGGACGCAAAGAAGGGCGAGCGGCTGGTTCTTTTGACCGATGCGCCGACTGCCACCCGCGCCGAGTTCCTCGCTTTCGCCAAATCGAAGGGTGCCATGGATATGATGGTGCCGGCCGAGGTTAACATCGGCGCGGTGCCGGTGCTCGGATCGGGCAAGGTGGATTTTGTGACGGCGCGCAAAATGGCCGAAACCGCGGCGCAGCCGGAGCAGGCGGCATAAAGCCAGTCTTCGCCGGTTGAACGGCCCAGCGATGATCTCTGAAAATGAAACAGGCGGCTTATGGCCGCCTGTATCTGTATCTCTGACAGACCGCGTTACTTCTGTTCCGGCGCCAGGAGTTCTGCGCAATAGGAAGGGCCGTTCACGCCCGGAATATCGTTCACGGTACGGATGTCGCGGATCGTGTAGTCGGAATTGGTGGTGATTTCGGCCTGGCAGCGCAGGTAGAGCGTGCGGGCGCTCGCAATCTGCTTGCCGCGCTTGCCATCGGCGCCTTCGGCATATTTCGCGGGAACGCGCACCGTCTTGTATCCGCCCTTCCAGCTGTAGATCGTCGACGAGCCTTCGTCGCGGTCGCTGAGCGGCGGGCCGTAGGCGGCAAAGAACTTGCCGGCCGACTGGCCGACCCAGCGTGCTTCGATCGGATCGCCGGGAGTGGGTATCGTGGTGCATCCGGCAAGCGCAATCGCAAGCGCGGCGGCCCCGGTCATGGTGCGGAATTTCATCGTGTCGTCCCTGATATCTAGCCAGTGGCTGCGAAGCCGCCTTCACGGCGGTTTCGCCTGTCCCGCCAAGCCCTTTAGCGCGTAACCCGGCAAAAGAAAATTGCCTGTTCGGCGCTTGTGAACAATTTGCCGGAGGTGTGGCTTTTTGCTGCATGGCCGGCCGGAAGGTGCTGTCATTAGCCTGTCAAAAATTCAGACGACTTTTTGAATTTTGGCGCTTGCGCAACATGATAGGCCGGTCTATAGAGGCGCCGCTGGTCACGGAGTGTAGCGCAGTCTGGTAGCGCACCACGTTCGGGACGTGGGGGTCGAGTGTTCGAATCACTCCACTCCGACCAGCCGAAAAGCCCGCTTCTGCGGGCTTTTTTCTTTTCCGGCTTTGCTGCATGAAAATTCGCGGCAACGATTGCGGCAATGAATGGTCACTTCTTCTTCCTGCGCGGCCAGTGGTGAATGCTGCACCGATATTTGCTTGATGATCGGGATGCTGATGGCCGTAGGTTTTCTCGAGCGTCTAAGGGTCATGCCTAAGTAGCCGGAAGCTTCCCACTTATCGGCCGCGGCTTGCATTAGCCAGATGGCCGCCGTGTGTCGCAGCGTATGCCTGACAATGCCTTTCGCATCATCGCCCAGTCCGCCCTCGAAGCTGCCGGCATTGTCTTCATCGACTTGAACGGCAACGGCCCCGGCGTTCGACTTCGCCACCCGGCTTGACCGCTCCATCTTCAATAGCTGCAGGACAGCGCGTTGGTCGGCCTGAAGCCCTGGCTACATGCGGGATTCACGGAAGTCCTGGGCTGATACTGGAAATCGGCACGATTTGAAGTTTGGTGCGTCGTGCACGCTGAGGCTAGAGTGGTCAGCCAGATCAACGCAACGCCTATTATCAGTGTCCGAAATCTGCTCATCATGGTCACCTTCCCGTGGCAAAGCGCCTGAACGCAAAATGTCGCTCCCTTAGACGGATGCGAGAGCCATCACGAACACTTGACCGCTCCATTTCGCTTCAATAACTTCTAACACCGGGTCACCAACTCGCACATCACCACACTGAGGAGACATGGGAAAATATGCTTTCGGCGTTCGCGCCGGCGGCAAAAGCCTCAACGTGTTTTGATGAGAGATTTTAGATGACTACTGAGCCACGCCTCTTTGGTCGCAAGGAAGCCGCTGAGTATTACGATATCGCCCAAGGTACTTTTTCGCTCTGGGTTGCCATCCACAGGATGCTCTGGCGGGAATAGGCAACCCGAACGCCACCCCTTTGCCGGCACGGATCTGCCCCGCGTATCAAGAAATGACGATCGCTTGCGCGATAGTCGACGCAACTTTGGTGTGTATTTAGAAAATTCTAACTTGCTAATGCGTGTTGGGTGCGCATAATCCCCTTGGGGAGGAACGGGGATGATCAGCAGCGCTGAAATAATCGAAATGTATTCGGACTATTATACTGACGGCGAAGTCGCTGAGAAACGCGCAATCGCCGCGAAGCAGTCCGTTGGACACATCAAGCAAGTTGCAGCAGATCAGAGCTTCCAATCAATCATCGATATCGGCGCAGGCGAGGGCGCGGTTCTTTCGGAACTTGCGGACAATGGCTTTGCCAATCGTTTCGCGGCAGTGGAGCTATCTCGATCAGGTATAGAGGCCATACGGGCACGCCAGATCGAAGCTCTGGCAGCAGTCGACCAATTCGACGGCTATTCAATCCCACATCCAGACAAGACATTCGACTTGGGTCTGGCAATCCACGTTCTCGAACATGTCGAGCATGAACGGATGTTTCTGCGGGAGGCCAAACGTGTCAGTCGAAACCTCTATGTCGAGGTGCCGCTTGAACTTACCAACGATCTTTCGAAGTCTATCCGAGAATCCGGCCCCTACGGCCATATCAACTTTTATACGCCAGGCTCCTTCGAGAACTTGCTGAAGACGTGTGGCCTTAAGGTCGAGCGTCTAATGGTTTTTGCCCACGACATTCAATACGAACAGTACTTGGCTGGACGGGCAAAGGGATGGCTAAAGTACCAAATTCGCCAAAAACTCCTGAGAATCGCTCCGAAGTTTGCCACGAGGAATATGGTCTATATGGCGGGAGCACTTTGCAAAGCTGATTGATAGAGCGGGTCGAAGCCCGCCGCCTCAATCGTCCTTCCGGCGCGATCCCAATAGCCGACGGTCTGAACGGCCAAGTTCAGATTGCTGGTGGCCCAGCTAACGACACGGCTGTTCATGTCGGTCACCACCGATCCGCGGTAGCCCCAGCTGTCCGCGGCCGGCTTTACGCCATTGTCCAAAATCGCCCAACCTAAGGGTCACCGGCATCAGGATCAGCAAGGCCGACCTCACTGGCGCCGGTATTCACCGTAGCCCGACAGGCTCTGTTTCCTCCTCCGCCCACCGATTTGAAATAGCCAAAACGTTAAATTTTAGATGTTGCTAACGAACAAATTGGCGCTAAGCTGGTTTCCTTCGGAGGAGGAAGCGTCAATGAAGAAGATGAACAATCGACAAGTTCGAATCCCCGGCCCGAAAGATCAGGATATCACGGAGCATTGCCGAAAATTCGGGATAGGCCCGGCCGAGGAGAAGAAGCTGAAGAAGCTCCTGGGCCATCGGGCGCCACTCCACGAGATCCAGGCGAACGCTTCCACGCCTCAGCCGAAGTGGCGTTAGAGCGAAAGCTTTTTCACCTGAGCTATGAATGTGATTGTTGGCGTCAGCCCGCTCTGACACGGCCAAGAGATTTCCCAGATGCTCGAAATAAAAAGCCCCGCCGGTGGCTTTCGGCGGGGTAGATGGGGAAAGCTCTCCGAAAGGTGGCAGGAGAGCTTGGGCATTTCAGCAAGACTGGAAGAATGAGGCGAGGGCACTTTTGCCGGATTCGGTACAGTTCGCTTAAAAACCCATAATTTTTAGTGGGAAAATTTGCGATTTCGGCCTGGCGCCGTTTTTTGGCAAGGGCAGGCACGCCGTCGTAACGGCGCGCCTGCCTTTCTGATGTCGTCAGCCGACTGCCAGCAGCTTGTCCTGCGTCTTCGTGTCGAAGTCGCTGGCGTCATGGCGTTCGTGGAGCTGGCTGGAGAGCTCGCCGCTGACGCGGTTGACCATGCGGCCGCGCTTGACGGCCGGGCGTTCGCCGATCAGGTCAGCCCAGCGCTTCATGTTCTTGTATTCCTGCACCTGCAGGAATTCGGCGGAATCACCATACATCCAGCCCTTCACGAGGCCGCCATACCAGGGCCAGATCGCCATGTCGGCGATAGTGAACTCGTCGCCAGCAATATATTCGCGCTCCGCAAGTTGCCGGTCGAGCACGTCGAGCTGGCGCTTGGTTTCCATGGCGAAACGGTTGATCGCATATTCGATCTTGGTCGGCGCATAGGCGTAGAAATGGCCGAAGCCGCCGCCGAGATAGGGCGCGCTGCCGACCTGCCAGAACAGCCAGGAGAAGCATTCGGCGCGCTTGGCCGGGTCGGTCGGCAGGAAGGCGCCGAATTTTTCCGCGAGATAGGTGAGGATCGCGCCGGATTCGAAGATGCGCACCGGCTTTTCGCCGCTGCGGTCCATTAGCGCCGGGATCTTGGAGTTTGGGTTGACCTCGACGAACCCGCTGCCGAACTGGTCGCCATCGCCGATCCTGATCAGCCAGGCATCATATTCCGCGCCGCTATGGCCAAGCGCCAGCAACTCCTCCAGCATGATCGTCACTTTCACGCCATTTGGTGTTCCAAGTGAATAAAGCTGCAGCGGGTGACGGCCGATCGGCAACTCTTTTTCACGGGTCGGCCCGGCAATCGGGCGGTTGATGCTGGCGAATTGGCCGCCGCTTTCCTTGTCCCAGGTCCAGATCTTGGGGGGCGTGTACTCGGACGAACTGGTCATATGAGCTCCTGACAGAATAACTTCGTGCTTTGCGTGAAAGGCCCAACCCTTAACCTCAATTGGGACCCATGAACATATTGGTAGCAATGAAGTTATTGTCATCGGGGCGGCGGCTTTTTAATTGTTGCCGCTCAAAGCATGTCGCGCAAAAGTGTGCAGCGGTTTTGCGGTAACGACATGCGAAAACAAAAGTCTAAAGCGTGACAAGCGCATCTGAAAGATCGCGGCACGCTTTAGATCGCGTTAGAAGCTGAGCTTGCTTTTTTGCTGTCCCTCGGCATCGAAGTTTTCGGGCGCCAGCCATGCCTCATAGCCGGCCTTCAGCTTCGGCCAATCGCCGTCCGTCATGGCAAACCAGGCGGTATCGCGGTTGCGGCCCTTCTGCACCATGTGCTGACGGAAAATGCCTTCGAAGGCGAAGCCGAAGCGTTGTGCCGCGCGCTTGGACGGTTCGTTGAGATTGTTGCACTTCCATTCGAAGCGTCGGTAGCCGAGCGTGTCGAAGACATAATCGGCGCAGAGATAGAGCGCTTCGGTCGCCACGCGCTTGCGGGCGATATCAGGTCCCCAGAGGATGTTGCCGATCTCGATCACGCCATTGGCGGTATCGATGCGCATCAGTCCCTGCCGGCCCTCGGCGCGTCCCGTTGCCTTGTCGATGACGGCAAAGAACAAAGGGTCTTCGCTTGCGACGGACCTTTCCAGCCAGGGCGTGAAGGCTGCCATATCAGCCGGTGCTGCTTCGAAGAGATAGCGGAAGCGGTCCTCCGCGCCCGGTTGCTGCGCCGAGCGGAGCAGATCGGCGCCGTGCTTTGCGGCGTCCAGCGGTTCCAGACGGGTGTAGCGGCCTTCAATCGGGGCGCGGGCGGGGCGGGCAACACCCTTCCAGTCGGCAAGATCTTTTGTCATATCCGTCATTCCATTGAGCTTATGCATTGAACTCCGACTGCTCTTGCCTTGCAAATGGACTGGAGTAAAAGTCCAGTTTTGAACTTTCTGGCAGACCAGTTGACGCATGACATCGGCACCCACATGGCTGAGCCTCGATCGAAACGGCGGTGACCTGACCGGACAGATCTATCGAAGCCTGCGCGATCGTATCCTGCTCGGCCAGCTTCCGGCCGGCCATAAGCTGCCATCGACCCGTGCCTTTGCGGCTTCGCTCGGTGTTGCACGCTCCACGGCGGTAGAGGCCTATGATCGCCTGAGATCCGAAGGTTATATCGAGGCGTCTGCCGGTGCTGCGACCCGGGTTGCCGCGCTTGAACGCATGCGACCCGAGCACCAAAGGGACGACCGCGCTCCTGTTGAGGAAAAAAGATCGGACCAGCCTTCCTATCGTGGCCTGTTCCGGCCCGGTGTGCCCGATGTATCGGATTTCCCGCATGCCGCCTGGAGCCGTCATCTCGCCGCACGCAGCCGCTCGCTGCGCATCCATCATCTCGGCTATGAGAACCCGACTGGTATCCGCGAGCTGCGCGAAGCCATTCTTGGGCATATTTCTGCGACGCGCGGCGTGGTCGCCGAGCCGGAGCAGGTCATGATCATGCCCTCCACACGCGCGGCGATCGACATGCTGGCGAGAACCATGCTGAGAAGGAGCGGGCGCCAGACTGCATGGATGGAGGATCCTGGCTACGCTGCCGCGCGCTTGCTGCTCGGCGATGCCGGCGCCGACATCGTGCCCGTTCCCTGCGATGAGCAGGGCATCGACGTATCGAAGGCGGAAGGGCCGCAGCCGGCGCTGATCTATGTGACGCCATCCCATCAATATCCGACCGGCGCCACGCTCAGCCTGCCGCGCCGGCTGGCGCTGCTGGAAGCGGCGCGCCGTCACGAGAGCCTTATCGTCGAGGATGATTACGACAGCGATTTTCAATATGGCTCGCGGCCGATCGCCGCCTTGCAGGGCATCGACAGGGCGGAGGTCGTGGCCTATGTCGGGACCTTCTCGAAGGTACTGGCACCCGGCCTGCGTGTCGCCTATGCCATCGTGCCGCGCTGGCTGGTATCAGAGGCTTCGGAGGCGCTGCATCGCAGGGGCGTCGCCGTCTCCACCCATATTCAGGCAGCACTTGCCGATTTCATTAACGAGGGCCGTCTGCGCGCCTATTTGAGGCGCATGAACCAGCAATATGCCGAGCGCATGGCCCGGACGATCGGAATGCTGGAGAGCCATTTTGGCGGAAGGCTTGTCATTTCGGGCGGCAATGGCGGACTGCAGCTCGCGACCTGGTTTCGCGATGAGACGGTGGATGACCGGGCGGTCGTCGCGAAGGTGAATGCATCTGGCTATGGTCTGATGCCGATGTCGGGTTTCTTTATCGGCAAATCTGCCCCCGGCGTTCTCTTCGGTATCTCGCAAGCGGAAGCGGCTGCCGTTCAAAGACTGGCGGCCGATCTGAAGTTGATGCTTGGTTAGAAACAACTGCGCCCGGACCTGGTCCGGGCGCAGCGCTCGCGTGGATGCCCTTCAAGCGGCGGCGAAGGGCACGGCCACGAAGGTCTTGTTGCCGCCGCGTTCGATCAGGAGCAGCACCGACTTGCGGCCGGACTTGCCGGCATCGGCGACGGCGGTCTTGACGTCGCGGGCATCATGCACCGGCTTGTCGTTGACCGAGACGATCACGTCGCCGGGCTGGATGCCGGCCGCTGCGGCCGACTTGTCCGGGTTGACGTTGGCAACGACTGCGCCGGCAACGCTGTGAGGCAGATTAAGCTGCTGGCGGACATCGGGCGTCAGGTCGGCAAGGCCGATGCCGAGGCTCGGCTGGCCGGCAGCCTGGCCCTGGTCGTCGCTGCTTTCGACGGCAGCCTGCTTCTGGGTGTCTTCATTGCCGCCGACGGTGACGTTGAGATCCACCGTCTTGCCGTCACGCCAAACGGCGAGCGTTTCCTTCGCACCCGGCGACAGGTCGGCAACCAGGCGCGACAGGTCCTTCGGCGTCTTGACATTTTCGCTGCCGACGGCGGTTACGATGTCACCCGTCTTGATGCCGGCATGGGCAGCAGGCGTTCCGTTGGTAACGGCGGCAACCAGTGCGCCTTCAGCCTTGGAGAGGCCGACAGCATCGGCGACATCCTGCGTGACCGGCTGGATCTGCACGCCGAGATAGCCGTGATCGATCGAACCGTCCTTCTGCAGCTTGGTAACGATCGTCTTTGCTTCAGACGAAGGAATGGCGAAGCCGACGCCGACACTGCCGCCGTTCGGCGAGTAGATGGCGGTATTGATGCCGACGACATTACCGTCACGATCGACCAGCGGGCCGCCGGAATTGCCGTGGTTGATCGGTGCATCGATCTGGATGAAGTCGTCATAGGGGCCGCTGTGCAGGTCACGGCCGCGGGCCGAGACGATGCCGGCCGTCACCGTCGTGCCGATGCCGAACGGGTTGCCGATGGCAAGGATCTGGTCGCCGAGCTTCAGCTTGTCGGAATCGCCCCAGGCGACCGTTGCAAGCGGATGCGGAGCCTGAACCTTCAGAACCGCGAGGTCGGACTTGGCATCGGCGCCAAGCAGCTTGGCCGGCAGTTCGGTGCCGTCATCGAGTGTGACCTTGATGTCGATGGCATTGTCGATGACGTGGTTGTTGGTGACGATCACGCCGTCGGGGCTGATGACGAAGCCGGAGCCGAGCGCCATGGCATGCTGCTGCGGTTGCTGCTGCTGTGGTGCCTGGTGCGGTAGAGGAATACCCTGCTGTTCGAAGAACTGGCGGAACTGCTCGTCCATCGGTGAACTGTCGGCGCTGGCGTCGGTCGCCTTCATCGTGGTGGTGATGGTTACCACGGCCGGCTTGTCGGCATCGACGATGGAAGCAAACGAGCCGTTGGAGGCAAGAATGCCGCCAGTCTCGGCCGGTGCAGCAAGAGCCGCCGAGGAAGAGGAGATGGCGAAGGGCAGGGAGGCCGCGCCGAGAACGATGGCCGCTCCGACAAGTGCTGCGGCCCGATGCTTGCGAAGAATGTTTGACATGGTGGAAGTCCCTTGCGAGAGCGTTGGCATTGAATGGCGTCTTGGTTCCGTGCCATGGACCTTGGCGTCGATAAGTATTGGCGTCAGTTTTTGCCGTATATTACCTGGATTTCGCCTGTATGATGTGGCGAATACTATGTTCAGGAAGAACTGGCGCTTGATACCTATATGACCCGTTCCCCGGGATTTACAAATTAAACATTGATCATGTTTGTATTACAGTATCGTAAGACATTACTATAATTTAATCTTGGATGACCAAGCATTGCCGCAATTCTCCCGGCGTCTGCTGTTGCCCGCGCCGCGGGGCGCCAGAATAGTAAAATATATCCCACTTTCCCGTGATCCGCCGGCGTGCCAGCGCGTATTAAATCGAACCATTCGCAACGGTTGTTCATGTTTTTTCGCGGTTTGGTTGAGGCGGAACGTTAAAATGTTAGTAGACTCTAAATTAATTTTTCTTCAGAAAGAGAAAACTGCGAATCGGCGAAGGGCCGGGCTCGCGGCGGCATGCGGGAAGCGATGAGGGATTCAGTGAAGCCGGGGCGGGAAAAGAAGCGCGGTTCCCATGTAAAGCTGAGTGATGTTGCAAAGAGGGTAGGGGTCAGTCCGATCACAATCTCGCGTGCGCTTCGCAATCCCGAAATCGTCTCTGAAGAGCTGCGAGAGGTCATCCTGCGCACAGTCGACGAGATGGGCTACATCCCCAATCTTGCCGCCCGCGCTCTTGCCGGCCGCCACAGCGGCATCGTCGGCGTCATCACGCCGTCGCTTCATCATCCCTGCTTCACCGGTGTGATGATGGGCATCGAGGAGCGGTTGCGCGCTACGGATCTGCGGGTGCAATATGCCAACACGCTCAACGACGTCGATCAGGAGATCAACCAGTTTAAATCCTTCCTGGCGCAGAAGCCGGCCGGGATCATCCTCGTCAACGCGGAATATTACGACGGCCTTGCGACGCTGATGGATGCGGCCGCCTTTCCGGTCGCCCACGTTGCCGATCTCAGCCAGCCGCCGGAAACGCTGCTTGTCGGCATGTCGCATCATGTCGCCGCCGCCGCCGCCACCCGGTTCCTTCTGTCGAAAGGGTACAAGCGGATTGGTTTCATTGGCGGGCTCAGCGATATCCGCTCGCGCCGCAGTCGTGCGGGATATGAGGAGGCCATGCGCCAGGCCGGTCTCGACAATCCTTCGCTGACACACGGCGAAGACGGTTCCACCAGCATTGGTCTCGGACGGCACCTGTTCAGCGAGCTGCTGGAGCGGGTGCCGGATCTCGATGCGATCCTTGCGCAAAATGATGATCTCGCCCTCGGCGCGCTGATCGAATGCAATGAACGCGGTATCAGCGTGCCCGATGATTTCGGTATCTGCGGCTTCAACGATCTGGAATTCGCGCAGTTCACCTCGCCATCTCTGACGACGGTGCATGTTCCGCGTTATGATCTTGGCCGCCGGGTTGCCGATATGCTGCTACGCGCCATCCGCGAAGAGCCGGCGGAGGAGCACAGGGTCGATCTCGGCTTTTCGATCATCGAGCGCGGGTCGACGCGCTCGATGCTGAAGCAATAAAAAGGGGCCGACCGGCCCCTTTTTTCTTAGATATCGCTGGCGGCGCTCGACCAGAGCTCGGCCGCTTCCGATGCCGTCATGCGGCGCACCTCCGCTTCGTGGCTACGCTTGGCGAACAACTCGCTTGCCATGATCTGCTCGGCAAGGTCGGCCGGAAGCGACAGGATCACGCGGGCATCATTGCCATGCAAGCCGCTGACATCGGCGCGCTTGCCGGTCACCATGCCGCCGGCGATGGTGTTGTTGGTCTCGGGGTCAATCAGGATGAAGGAGCCGGTGGCGCGGTTCTGCTCGTAGGGATCGAAGATTGCCGCTTCGTCGAAAACGAGACGCACCTTGCCGATGGCGTTCATGTAAAGCCGCTGGGCGGAATTCCATGTGCCGGTCTTGAGCTCCAGCTGGCTGACGGGCTCGACCTGAACACGCTGGCGGCGCGAGCCGCTCTTCAGCCAGTAGCGCTTGCCGGCCTCGATGCCCTCAGGCTGCAGCGCAACGACCTGTGCATCGAAGGAAAGGCCGGTCTGCGGCTGCGAGTCGATCGAAACGATCATGTCGCCGCGTGCGACGTCCACCTGACGGTCGAGAACGAGCGTGATCGCATCACCGGCAACTGCCGCATTACGCACCAGATCGAAGGTGACGATCTTTGTGACATTTGCAACCATGCCCGAGGGCAGGATCATGACGCTGTCGCCTGGCTTCACATTGCCGCCGGCAACCGTGCCCTGATAGCCGCGGAAGCTTTCGCCCGGACGCGAAACACGCTGAACCGAAAGGCGGAAACCGGTCGTCTGGCCGGAGCGCACGGTTGCATGTTCCAGCGTTTCGACCAGCGTCGGGCCGCTATACCAGGGCATTGCTGCCTGGCCGGAATAGACGACGTTTTCGCCCTTCAGCGCCGACATCGGGATCGCGGTGATCTGCTTGACGCCGAGCGAAAGTGCGAATTCCTTGAACTCGTGGGTGATCTTGTCGAAGCCGGCGCGGTCGTAATTCGTCAGGTCGATCTTGTTGACGGCAAGCACGAACTGTTTGATGCCGAGCAGCGATGCGATCGTCGCGTGGCGGCGCGTCTGCTCGAGAATGCCGGCGCGGGCATCGACCAGCAGCACGGCGAGATCGGCCGTGGATGCGCCAGTCGCCATGTTGCGGGTATACTGCTCGTGGCCGGGCGTGTCGGCAACGATGAAGGAGCGCTTGTCGGTCGAGAAATAGCGATAGGCGACATCGATCGTGATGCCCTGTTCACGCTCGGCCTGCAGCCCATCGAGCAGCAGCGCGAAATCGGGCAGGCCGAGATCGTTCTGCTTGCCGGTAGAATCGCGGCGAAGCGTTGCCGCCTGGTCTTCCTTCACTGCCTTGGTGTCCCAGAGCAGGCGGCCGATCAGGGTTGACTTGCCATCATCGACGCTGCCGCAGGTGATGAGGCGCAACGGGCGCGAGTCGCGCACGGCCTTCAGGGGCTCGGCGGCGGGCACGGCGACGGCGTTTGCGGGAACTGCTGCAGTCATCTCAGAAATATCCTTCACGCTTCTTCTTTTCCATGGAACCGGACTGGTCACGGTCGATGGCGCGGCCCTGGCGCTCGGAAACCGTGGCGATCTCCAGTTCCGCGATAATCTCTTCAAGGGTGGTGGCGGTAGAGCGGATCGCGCCCGTCAGCGGGAAGCAGCCGAGCGTGCGGAAGCGGATGAAGTCTTCCTGCTTCGTTTCGCCGGGCAGCAGTTCCAGGCGCGGATCGGAGGCCGCAATCATCATGCCGTCACGCTCGACATAGGGGCGCTTGGCCGCGAAATAGAGCGGCACGATCGGAATATCCTCGGCTTGGATATAGCGCCAGATGTCGACCTCGGTCCAGTTCGAGAGCGGGAAGACGCGAACGCTTTCACCCTTGCGGATCTGGCCGTTATAGACGTTCCAGAGCTCCGGGCGCTGGTTGCGCGGGTCCCAGCGATGGTCGGGCGTGCGGAAGGAATAGATGCGTTCCTTGGCACGGGAGGCTTCCTCGTCGCGCCGTGCGCCGCCGAAGGCGGCGTCGTACTGGCCGGCATCCAGCGCATTGCGCAGCGCTTCCGTCTTCATGATATCGGTATAGCGGGCCGATCCATAGGTGAAGGGCGTGATGTTTTCAGCTGCACCGCGCGGATTGATGTGCTCGATCAGATCGAGATCGTACTTCTTCACGATCTCGTCGCGGAAGGTGATCATCTCCGCGAACTTCCAGCCGGTATTCACATGCAGCAGCGGGAAGGGCACGCGGCCGGGATAGAAGGCCTTGCGGGCAAGATGCAGCAGGACGGAGGAATCCTTGCCGATCGAATAGAGCATCACCGGACGCTCGAATTCGGCGGCAACTTCGCGGAAGATGTGGATCGCTTCGTTTTCCAGGGCTTTCAGATGCGGGTCGAGTGGCGGCTTGGCACTCTGCGGATTGTTCAGTTCCGTATCCTGACGGGTATCGGGCATTTCGTACTCCAGACTTCTTATTGCTGCACGGCGATCGCGGTCGCCTCTTCGGCGACATGCAGACCGCATTCGCGCTTCTCATCCTGTTCCCACCACCAACGGCCGGCGCGTTCTGGCTCGCCGGGCTTGATGGCGCGCGTGCAGGGCTCGCAGCCGATCGAGGGATAGCCACGTGCATGCATCGGGTTCACCGGCACGCCATTGTCGGCGACAAAGGCCTTGGTCTTCTCGATATCCCAGTCTGCGAGCGGGTTGACCTTCAGAAGGTGGCGTTCGGCGTCATATTCGGCAAAGGGCGTTTCGGCGCGGTTGGCCGACTGGCCGCGGCGCAGGCCGGTGATCCAGATTGTTGCGCCTGCCAGCGCCCGCGCAAGCGGCTTCAGCTTGCGCACGCCACAACAGGCATGTCTGGCTTCGACGCTCTCATAGAAACCGTTTATGCCGTATTTCGCCGCGTAAGCGTCGATATCGGCCTGCTCCGGTTCATAGCGGGTGATGTGAATGTCGTACTGGCTCTCGGTCTCGTCGATCAGCGCGAGCGTTTCGGGGAAAAGCCGCCCTGTCTGCAGCGTGACAACGTCGATCGGCAGGCGATGCGTGCCGATCTCGGCGGTGATGACCTGGTCCTCGATGCCGAGCGAGGTGGTGAAGACCACACGCCCGCCAAGGCCGGCGACGAACGAAAGCCGGCCGGCGAGGTCGAGACCCGAAAGCTTGTCAGCCAAAGCCTCGGCTTCTTCGATCGGATTGATAACAGTCATGGGGGATCCTGTCCTTGATATTGGCCGGAGTATTACAGCTGAAGGACGGATCGGACAGAAAAAGGGATTTCGAAAGGACTGCTTAGCGGAGCAAATATCTCTCCCATCCTGCCGCAATGCAGAAAAGCAGCCGCAGGCGCAGAAATGGCGCCTCGAACTTAATGTCTATAGAAATAGTAGTGTTACACGGCGCCTGTCAATTGGAAATCTGAATTGATGGCGGCGATGATGAAAATTGTCCTCTTTTGACATAGATTATCAGCTGTTGGCCGAGGGTGAAAAACAGGGCCAAAATACTTGGCTCTCAAGGCTTTTCCGGCTTGTTCAAATTCCGTTCATGCTGGCCGTGCAATAGAGGCAATTAGCTTTTTTGGCGATGTCGGGATTCGACACCGCTCTGTGTATGTCGACGGTCCGAGATGATTACGCAAAAGGCAAAATATGCGCTGCGGGCGCTGACGGTTCTGGCGGAAGCTGCGGCCGACGAGCCCGTCATGATTTCCGACATTGCCGTGCAGCAAAAGATCCCGAAGAAGTTTCTGGAACAGATCCTGCTCGACCTCAAACATCACGGCATCGTCGTCAGCCGCCGCGGCAAGCAGGGTGGCTACCTGCTGCTGAAGCCGGCCCACAGCATCACCTTCGGCGAGATCCTGCGCATCATCGATGGCCCGATCGCACCACTACCCTGCCTGTCGATCACCGCCTACCGCAAGTGCGATGATTGCGACGGCGAGCAGACTTGTCAAATTCGCCACGTCTTCGCCAAGGTAGCGGACGCCACCCGCAAGGTCCTGTTCTCCACGACGATTGCCGATGCCGTCGGCACCAAGCGTGGCGCGGAAGTCACCCGTCTGCTTGCCTGATCCCCTCTCGCCGGCCTTCAAGATTCGGTGAGTGACCTTTCCATCTGCCTGACATGCTCCACCTGCCCATGCATTCGGGTAGGGAGAAACATCATGTTTGCACTTTCGGGAAAGAGAGCGCTGGCAGCTGTCCTGCTGTCGGCGACAGTCGCAACCAGTGCTGCGGCCCATCACGGTTGGTCATGGGCGGAAGCCGACCAGATAGAGCTTCGCGGCATCATCCAGCAAATATCGATGGGCGGGCCGCATCCGACGCTCGATGTCGCAACCGTCGATGACGGTGTCTGGCGCGTCGAACTCGGCAATCCGCGCCAGACGGAACGCGCGGGTTTCGTGGAAGGTGTCGCAAAGCCTGGCGATCAGGTCATAGCACTCGGAAACCGGTCGCAGGACCGCACAGAGAAGCGGCTGAAGGCGGTGCGCATCACGATTGGTGAAAAGCGCTACGATATTTATCCGGAACGCATCCAGACGAACTGACGCCTCGTCATGGAGCTTCTCGAATGGCTGGCTGCCACGACGCTTGCGGTCGAGCTGCGGCGCTCCGCGACGCTCTACATGTTCGTCAATGCCGGCCATATCCTGGCGATTGGCCTTCTGGTCGGCGCCATCCTGCCGCTTGATCTCAGGCTCGCCGGTTTTTTTGGTAAGGTGCCGGTGGAGGTCGTCGCGCCATTCCTGTCCCGTTCGGCCGGCGTCGGCCTCGCCCTGGCTTTGCTGACAGGCTTCTGCCTCTTCAGCGTCCGCCCCGGCGAGTATGCGGCCAATCCCGCCTTCCTCGCCAAGCTCGGACTGATCGCTTTCGGCATCCTCAATGTGCTCCTGGTTCATGCAGGGCAGGGATGGCGAACCGCAATCACGATCGGCATCGTCCGTCCCGCCATGCGGTTCTCCGCAGCTCTTTCTGCGATGATATGGATCGCGGCCGTCGTGGCCGGCAGGTGGATCGGTTTTCTCTGACGTGATCCTCCGCCAGATGTCGCTCAGCCGCGCCCGCGCACGAATTGCAGCGTTGCTTCGGCGACCCGCTGGCCGAGGTGGCGGGCAGTCGCGAGGTCTGCTTCAGGCGGCGCGAGGTCAGGGCCCTCGTCGACATTCGATTGCGCGGCCGCACCGAGCCAGAAGCCCAGCCGGTTGAGCTCTTCCTTCGAGCCCAAGGAGGAATTGTTGGCCGGCGGCAGGTCGAGATTGATCCAGTGCATGCCGTGCTGGGCGGCAAAGAGGGCGATCTGCATCAGGGTGGCGAGCTTATCGCCCGCCTGGGAGCCCGAATTGGTGAAGCCGGCAGCGATCTTGTCCTTCCAGCGATAACCTCTCGCCATGACCGCATGTGAGCTCGCCTCCTGAAAGGCCTTGAAGGCGGCAGACGGTCCGGCGACATAGGTCGGCGCGCCGAAGATGATCGCCTCCGCCGCGGCGAGATCGTCCCAACGGTCCGGCGCTTCCTCCGCCGTCAGCAGCAGACAGCTGACGGCGGCGACCCGGTCAATACCGGCTTTCACTGCTTCTGCCTGCCGCGCCGTATGGCCGTATCCGCTGTGGTAGACGATAGCGATACGTATCTCTGTCATGGGTCGATCTCCTCTGATTTGAAATACAGATGCCCGCCTCCGCAATGGGGCTGCGGATAGTGAAACGGGCGGGTTGTGAGTGTGATGCGCCCTAGTGCAGGGAGTTCTGTTCCAGATGCGCGAGCTTTTCGGGATTGCGCGTCACATAGACCGCGGTGATCCTGTCATCTTCGATCTGAAGAGCCGTGGTCTGTAGCCAGCTGTCTTCCTCGATGCTGACAAAGCCCGGCAATCCGTTGATCAAGCCGTAGTGCAGCAGTCGCGACATATGCGCGGTGAAGATCGGCGCCAGTGCCGCAAAGAGCTTTGTCACCTTGTCGCGACCGATGATCGGCCGCCTTGGCGCCACCGCCTTCGCGCCACCGTCCGTATAGACGGTTGCATCCTCAGCCAGCAGCGCCCGCAATGCCTCGATATCGCCGCTGCGCGACGCCATGAAGAAGGCGGAGGCGATCTGCAGGCCGTGTTCCGGCGGCAAGGCATAGCGTGGCCGCGCGCTCCGGACATTGGCCCGTGCCCGGCTGGCAAGCTGACGGCAGGCCGCAGGTTTGCGTCCGATGGTGGCGGCGATCTCTTCGAAGCCGACGCCGAAGACGTCATGCAGCACGAACACCGCTCGTTCGAGCGGCGAAAGCCGTTCCAGCGCCAGCATCAGCGGCAGCGCGACATCGTCGACTTCATCTTCCGGCGCGACCACGATCGGCTCCGGCAGCCACGGTCCTATATAGGTCTCGCGCCGGCGCCGCGCCGATTTCAATTGATCGAGGCAAAGTCGCGTCACGATCCGGTGCAAGAAGGCGGCGGGCTCGCGAACCTCATCGCGATTGGCATCGAGCCAGCGCAGGAAAGCCTCCTGCACGATATCTTCGGCCTCTGCTACTGAGCCCAGCATGCGATAGGCAACCCGTGTCAACCGCGGGCGCAGCGGATTGAAGGCGGCAATGGCATCTGCTCCCTCTGCCGCCGTCATCACTCAGCCTCTCTTTTTTCCAGCTTCACCACCGCCATCTCCTTCACCTCGTCCGTTCGAGAAGGCTGGACGAGATGAGGTGGTCATTTGTGACACGCTGTCCAGTTTTTTTGCCTTCTGGCGGGGGTGCCTGGGAGAGGGCGTTGAATGTGACACCGTGATCCGCCATATTGCATCGCAATTGCAATGCATGAGGTGGATCATGAAAACCGCATCGCTTCCCTCTCTTCGCGTGGATCCGGAACTGCGCGCTGCGGCCGAAAGCGTTCTGAAGGAAGGCGAGAGCTTGTCGGCGCTGATCGAGGATTCTCTGCGTCGTCAGATCGATTACAGAAAGACCCAGGCGGAGTTCATAGCACGGGGGCTGGCCGGCTTGGCGGAAGCGGAACGGACGGGTGTCTATCCCACGACGGACGACGTCATGGAGTTGATACGCAAGAAGCTTGAAAAGGCGAAAGCGCGCAAAGCCGCGCAACAGAAATGACCTTCGAGCTGAAGTACACCCAAACCTTCTATGAAGACCTGGACCGGCTCGCTGACTTTCTGATCGACCGTGATCCAGATTTGGCGGAACGTGCCATCGGCGCCATCCAAAAAGCTCTGATGATACTGCAGGATTTCCCGCTGATGGCCAGACGCGCGTCTGCGGATGATCCCTTGCTGCGCGAACTCGTCGTACCATTCGGCTCGGCCGGATATGTCATCCTTTTCAAGATAATCGATGAGGCGACCGTCATTGTCCTCGCCATCCGTCACCAGCGCGAAGAAGACTACCACTGACTACCGGTCGCTCACCGCCGCGCGCGGATTGATCCACGGCTCCTGATTGGATCGTGCCATCAGCTGTTTGCCGAGAATGTGGTCTGCGGCCTTCTCGCCTGTCATGATCGACGGACCATTCAGATTGCCATAGGTGACATGCGGGAAGATCGAGCTGTCTGCGACCCGCAGGCCGTCCACGCCGATCACCCGTGTGTCGGGATCGACCACCGCCATCGGATCGTCCTTCGCGCCCATCCGGCATGTGCCGCAGGGGTGGTAAGCGCTTTCCAGATGTTCGCGCAGGAACGCATCGATCTGTTCGTCCGTCTGAACCTTCTCGCCTGGCTGGATTTCCGGGCCGCGATAGTGGTCGAAGGCCTTTTGGCCGAAAATCTCGCGGGTGAGGCGCACGCAATGACGGAACTTCTCCCAGTCTTCGGCATGGCTCATATAATTGAAACGCAACACCGGATCAGCCTTCGGATCGGCGGAGCGCAGCGTAACGTTGCCCCGTGATTTCGATAGATTGTAGCCGACATGCACCTGGAAGCCGTGCGTATTGGCCGCCGCCTTGCCGTCATAGCTGATGGCGACCGGCAGGAAATGATATTGGATATCAGGCTGCTTCAGCCCCGGCGCGGAACGCAGGAAGGCGCAGGCTTCGAACTGGTTGGAAGCGCCGAGGCCGCCCTTGGAAAGCAGCCATTGTGCACCAGCGACACCCTGCCAGAACCATGGCAGCCAGGAATAGAGCGACACCGGCTTGGTTGAGATCTGCTGGAAATAGAATTCCATATGGTCCTGCAGATTGGCGCCGACGCCCTGCCGGTCGACCTTTACCTCGATGCCCATGTCCTGCAGATGCCCGCCGGGGCCAATGCCGGAGAGCATCAAGAGTTTCGGAGAGTTGAAGGAGGAGGCCGAGACGATCACCTCGCGATTAGCTTTGACGATCTCGGTCGCGCCGGCGCGCTCGATTTCCACGCCTGTCGCGCGGCCGTTCTCGATGATGATCCTGCGCGCAAAGCCTTTGACGAGCTCAACGTTCGGCCGCTTCAGCGCCGGCTTCAGATAAGCGCTTGCCGCCGACCAGCGCCGTCCGCGATGGATGGTCTGTTCCATCAGCCCGAAGCCTTCCTGCTTCGAGCCGTTATAATCCTCGGTCGTCTCGAAGCCCGCTTGTTTTCCGGCATCGATGAAGGCGTGAAACAGCGGGTTCTTCACCACGCCGCGCTGCACATGCAGCGGGCCGTCCGTGCCGCGCCAGCCTTCCTCGCCGCCGTGCGAATTCTCCATGCGCTTGAAATAGGGCAGCACGTCCGCATAGGCCCAGCCATTCGCGCCGAGCTCTTCCCATCGATTGTAGTCTTCCGCATGGCCGCGCACATAGACCATGCCGTTGATGGAGGAGGAACCGCCGATCACCTTGCCGCGCGGCGCGGTGATGCGCCGGTTGTTGAGGTTGGCCTCGGGCTCGGAAAGATAACCCCAGTTATAGCGCTTCATGCTCATTGGCCAAGCAAGGGCCGCCGGCATCTGGATGAACGGCCCGAAATCCGAGCCGCCCGCCTCGATGACAATGACCGTGTTCTTGCCGTCTTCCGAAAGCCGGTAGGCCAGCGCCGACCCTGCCGAGCCGGAGCCGACGATGACGAAATCTGCCTGTTGCATGCTGTTCCCTTTGGATTGTCGTGTGCAACGGATGCGTCGATTTTGGATGGGCTCAGTACGGCGAGGCGACCGGCCCCATGCCGACATAAACCGTCTTCAGCTCGCTATAGTGCTCAAGCGCTGCCAGCGAATTCTCCCGTCCGAAGCCCGATTGCTTCGATCCCCCGAAGGGTATTTCCACCGGGCAGAGATTGTAGGTATTGATCCAGAGCGTGCCGGCCTCCAGCTGGTCGACGACGCGGTGAGCGCGTGTCAGATCGGCGGTGAAGACGCCGCCGGAGAGGCCGAACTCCGTCCCATTGGCGCGCTTGATCACCTCGGCTTCATCGTCGAAATCGAGCACGCACATGACCGGGCCGAAGATCTCTTCGCGCGCGATCGTCATCCCGTCGGTCACATCGGCAAAGACGGTCGGCTGCACATAATAGCCTTCGCCCGTCACATGGTTCGGGATACCGCCGCCGGTCACCAGTGCCGCACCCTCGGCCTTGCCCTTCTCGATATAGGCAAGCACCTTCTCGCGCTGTGCCCAGGAGACCATCGGGCCGAGCTGCGTGGCTTCATCCATCGGGTCGCCGATGAGGATCGCTTCGGTTCGCGTCTTCAGCCGTTTCAGGAATTCACCCTTGATCTTCTTCTGCACGAAGACGCGCGTGCCGTTGGAGCAGACCTGGCCCGTAGCATAGAAATTGCCGAGCATCGCGCCGCCGACGGCGCTGTCGAGATCGGCGTCGTCGAAGACGATCAGCGGCGACTTGCCGCCAAGCTCCATCGTCACGTGCTTGAGCTGGCCTGCAGCCGCAGCAGCCACCTTGCGCCCGGTCGGGACCGAGCCGGTCAGCGAAACCTTGGCGACGTCGGGGTGGTTGACGAGCAGCGGCCCGGTATCCCGGTCGCCCTGGATGACATTGTAGAGCCCCTTCGGCAGGCCGGCCTCGTGCAGGATTTCGGCAATCTTCAGCGCGCCGAGCGGCGTGGTTTCCGAGGGCTTGAAGACCATGGCATTGCCGGCAACCAGCGCCGGCGCACCCTTCCAGCAGGCGATCTGCTGCGGATAGTTCCAGGCGCCGATGCCGACGCACACACCGAGCGGCACGCGCTTCGTATAGGCAAAGTCCTGGCCGAGCGGGATATGCGAGCCGTTCAGTCCCGCCGGTGCTACGCCGCCGAAGAACTCGAAGGCGTCGGCGCCCGAGGTAGGGTCGGCGACAACAGTTTCCTGGATCGGCTTGCCGGTATCGAGCGTTTCCAGCTCTGAAAGTTCGCGGTTGCGCTCGCGCATGATCTCGGCCGCGCGCTTCAGGATGCGCCCGCGCGCCATCGGGCTCAAGGCCGCCCATTCCGGCTGCGCGCGTTTGGCAGCCGCGATCGCCTTCTCGACAATCGCGGGCGTTGCGGCATAAAGCCGGGCGATCACTTCACCGGTTGCCGGATAGATGCTTTCGATGAGGGTGCCGCTGTCATCCTCGACATATTCCCCGTCGATGAAGTGCGATGCTTTCGGCTGGGCTTTCATGTCGCTGTTCCCTGGCTGGTTGGCATGAGGTTGTTCATTTGCCGATGCGGTCGAGCTGCATCGTTACATAATCCTCCGTCAGCGCGATCGAGGCTGTAATGCCGATCGGCGCCGATTTCAGACTTTGCCGGATATAGAGCCCGTCGATCATCGCGGCCGCGCCCTCTGCGATGCGTTCTGCGGCATCGTCTGGGCAAAGCGCCTTGAGGGCCGCAAGCAGGTTGGAGCGCAGGCGCCGCGCATAGATGACGAGGAAACGCCGTGTCTCTTCGGATCGCTGCGCCTCGGCATAGAAGGCAAGCCAGGCGGCAATCGTCTGCGGCGCGAACTGGTCGGCGTTAAAGCTGACGCGGATAATGGCCGAGATCCGCTGCCGTGGCGTTGCCGCCTGTCCCAGTGCCGTCACCGCGTCGTCGCGCAGCTGGCGTAGGAGGGAACGGATTGTCTCGATCAGCAGCTGTTCCTTGCTGCCGAAATAGTGGTGGGCAAGGGCAGGCGACACCCCCGCCCGCCGGGCGATATCGGACATGGTGACGGTCAGCGAGCCGTGATCGCCGATCACCCGCAGCGCTGCATCCACAAGCGCCTTGCGGCGCACCGGTTCCATTCCGACCTTCGGCAAGCTCATTTCTCCCGAGAATGCATGTAAGCGTATTTTTGATTGACTGATCAATCAACAAAAATCTTTCGCCGGATTGATCCGGATCACCTCTTTTCGCGAGAAATTGCTGCAGCATATCTCCAGCAATCAGGAGGTGTGCCAATGGCCAATATTTACGACGGAATGC
This sequence comes from Rhizobium sp. YAF28, assembly GCF_052113285.1. Lineage (NCBI taxonomy): Bacteria > Pseudomonadati > Pseudomonadota > Alphaproteobacteria > Hyphomicrobiales > Rhizobiaceae > Rhizobium > Rhizobium sp. YAF28. The sequence goes on from NZ_JBFRCX010000002.1 coordinate 135,955, forward strand.
CCGAATCCCCGTTGCGGTCGAAATGGGTGTGGTTCGTCGGTCTCGGCGTGCTGCTTCTCATTTGCGGCCTCATCGCTCTCAGCAACCTGCTGATGGCGACCGTCGCTTCGGTCTTTTATGTCGGCATGCTGATGCTGGCAGGCGGTGTTATCTATCTCATCCACGCCTTCCAGGTGCGCGGCTGGGATCATGTGCTCTTCTGGGCGTTGAGTGGCGTCCTTTATGTGCTCGCTGGCGTCTGCGCCTTCATCAACCCCATCCTTACGTCCGCCGCCTTGACCCTGTTTCTGGCCATAGCGCTGCTCATTGCCGGTGTCTTCCGCCTTTTCGTCGGCATGCGCATGCGGCCGCTCAAGGGCTGGGGATGGATTGTTGCGAGCGGCCTCATCACAGCTCTCGCAGGCTTCGTGATTGCACTCGGTTGGCCGGTCAACAGCCTCTGGATCCTCGGCCTCTTCCTGGCGATCGATCTTGTCGTTCAGGGCTGGACAATGCTCGCCTTCGGCCTAGGTATCCGTTCTTGAAACTGTGGAGAGAGGCCGCCGGATGGTCCGTTTCGGCCGTTTCTTTTTTGACAAGAACATGACGGGGTACTAAAATTCTGCGATTGAAGGCCGGCTCCGCAGAAGAGCCGCCTCCTGTGCTAAGGCACTTCGGCATTGGCGCTTGTCGCCCCAGAAGCCGAAAATAGACCCCCGAGGCAGTCTCTGCCGAATAGAATGGGAGGAGAATTCCATGCCGATGGTCACCGTTTCCATCTCACCGCTCCAGGCAGCCGGCATCCGCGATGCTGTCGATCAAGGCGGATATGCATCGAGCAGCGAAGTCGTGCGCGAGGCACTGCGCCTGTGGGATGCCGCCCGTAAATTGGGCGAATATCGCAGCGAAGTCCTGGCCGATGAAAGCGCACCCAGCGGCGGCAGATGCGTCGCCGATATGTTCGCCGATCATGAAGCCGAGCATCGCCGTTCGGCCTGAATAAGCCGTTGATTGTAAACTCGAAAATCTAATAAGCGCTTGGCGTGCATGAGCGGTTGCGCGTTCATGAAAGTTTCATACTGAGGAAAGGGTTCGTTGACCCTTCTGCTCCATTGTCCGGCCGAAAAAGAAAAGGTCACAGTGGAGATTGGCATGTCTTTGGCTGCCAGCGTCGAACCGGGTGTCGTGCGTCGTTATGCCAGCGATCAGATCGTTACCCTCGCCAAACTTGTCGTTGAAAACGCGTTTCAGCCGATTGTCGAAGCCGGTACCGGCACGGTCTTCGGTTATGAATCCCTCATGCGCGGGCAGGAGCGTATCGGCTTCGAAACGCCGATCGAAATCCTCGACGAAGCCCATGAGACCGGCCAGCTCCTGCAGCTTGAGCAGATGGTCGCGAACCGCGCGCTCGCCAAATTCTCGACGCTCTCGAACTTCGCGACGGCCACGCTTTTCCTCAATCTCGACGTTCGCCTCATCCCGCATGGCAATCGTCTTGTCGAGAGCCTGCTGTTGCAGCTGAAAACGGCGAATATCCCGCCGTCCTCCGTCTGTTTCGAGTTTTCCGAGCGCTTCGACAATACCAGCGTACCCGAATTCGCCGATCTCGTGTCGCGCCTGCGCAAGGCCGGCTTCAAGCTGGCGATCGACGATTTCGGCGTCGGTCATGGCGAAATGAAGCTGCTCTGCGACTATTCCGTCGATTACCTGAAGATCGACCGCCATTTCGTTGCCGATATCGACCGCAGCCCGCGCAAGCGCCACCTGCTGAAGAGCATCGTCAACATGGCCCACGTGCTCGGCACCCGTGTGATCGCCGAGGGCATCGAGACGGAAGCCGAATTCATCGTCTGCCGCGATTATGGCGTGGACCTCGTGCAGGGTTGGTTCATCTCGCGCCCGTCGACGCATCTCTCCGAACTCGTGCCTGCCTTCCCGCACCTGCAGGAACTCGGCAAGAACAAGGGTAACAGCCAGTCGCTCGACGAAATCCTCATCCGCAAGCAGATCGAAATGCTGCCGACCGTCTATGAGAGCGATGGTATTGATACGGTCTTTGAACTGTTCCGCCGCAATCCGCGCCAGGCCTATTTCCCGGTTCTCAATGCCAATGGCGAGCCGCGCGGCATCATTCACGAGCATCACCTCAAGGAATATATCTATCAGCCCTTTGGCCGCGACCTTCTGAAGAACAAGGACTATGAGCGCACCATCTCGCATTTCGTCGAGCGCGCGCCGATCGTCGGCCTCGACAGCGATGCTGATCAGCTCATGGTGATCTTCGCCAATATGGAAGGCAGCAACTGCCTGATCCTCACCGACAACATGCGCTACGCCGGCGTCGTCTCCGCCGCCTCGCTGATCAAGGTCATCAATGAGAAGCAGCTGAAGACGGCACAGGACCAGAATCCGCTGACTGGCTTGCCAGGCAACCGTGCCATCCGGGATTTCATGCGCCATTCCGGACGCGACGGCGATGAAGTGCGCCACTTCTGCTATTGCGACTTCGATAATTTCAAGCCCTTCAACGATGCCTACGGCTTTCATCTCGGCGACCATGCGATCTCGCTCTTCGCCGCGCTGATGCGCCGTTACTTCTTTGCCGAGCGTCACTTCCTCGGCCATGTCGGCGGCGACGATTTCTTCGTCGGTGTCGTCGGCTGGACGAAGGAGGAACTGACGGAAATCCTCGATCGTCTCATCAGCGATTTCCACGATGACGTGCTCGATCTCTATTCGGACGAGGACCGTGCTGCCGGCCGTATCCACGGTCACGATCGCGCCGGCGCGGAAGCCTTCTTCCCGCTGATGCGCTGCTCGATCGGTGTTCTCGAACTGCCGGAAGGTCTCGTCATCGACGATATCAATCGCGTCAGCGCCGAGATCGCCCAGGTGAAGTCGAGCGCCAAGGAGAGCGACGAAGGCCTCATATTCCATGCGTTAGGCGAGGCGAATTGACGCCTCTGGCACTTCCGGCCTTCCCAAGCCCCAGACCCTGAATTATCTCCAATGCTTCGGAATAGGGAGAGCCGGGCCATGTCGTTGCCGTCGCATATGCGTTTTGTGGATCTGCCGTCTTTTGGCGGGCCGGAGGCGATGGTCATTGCAAATGGACCGGTGCCGATGCCCGGCGAAGGTCAGATCCTCGTCCGTACCGAAGCGGTCGGCGTCAACCGCCCCGATATTTCCCAGCGCCAGGGCAGCTATCCGCCGCCGAAGGATGCGAGCCCCATTCTCGGCCTGGAACTCGCGGGCGAGGTCGTCGCGATCGGCCCCGGCGTGACCGGCTATTCGCTGGGCGGCAAGGTCTGTGGCCTCGCCAATGGCGGCGCCTATGCCGAATATTGCCTTCTGCCGGCCGGTCAGGTGCTGCCTTTCCCCAGGGGTTATGATGCAGTGAAGGCTGCAGCTCTTCCGGAGACCTTTTTCACCGTCTGGGCGAACCTCTTCCAGATGGCAGGCCTGACGGAAGGCGAGAAAGTGCTGATCCATGGCGGCTCCAGCGGCATCGGCACGACCGCTATCCAGCTCGCCAAGGCTTTCGGCGCGGAGGTCTATGCGACCGCCGGCTCGAAGGAAAAATGCGAGGCCTGCGAGAAGCTAGGCGCCAAGCGCGCCATCAACTACCGGCAAGAGGATTTCGCAGCCATCATCAAGGAAGAGACCGGCCACGGCGTCGATATCGTCCTCGACATGATCGGTGCGGCCTATTTCGAGAAGAACATCGCCTCGCTGGCGAAAGATGGCTGCCTCTCCATCATCGCCTTTCTGCAGGGCGCGGTCGCCGAAAAGGTCAACCTTACCCCGATCATGGTCAAGCGCCTGACGGTGACGGGCTCCACCATGCGCCCGCGCACGGCGGAGGAGAAGCGGGCGATCCGTGACGATCTCCTGTCCGAGGTCTGGCCGCTTCTGGAAGCCGGAACGGTCGCGCCCGTCATCTATGAGACCTTTGCCTTTGAAGACGTGGTAGCTGCTCATCGGCTGATGGAAAGCAGCAACCACATCGGCAAGATCATGCTGAAACTCGGCTAAAGCGCCGTACGTCCGTTCGGACGCACAAAACACGCTCTAACTCTTTGAATTTACGCATCAGGCTTTCCGAAAATCGATTCCGATTTTCGGGCCGATGCTGTAAGCGACAGCGCCGCGCCGACGGCGATCAGTCCCGGCAAGGCCATGATCACATAGAGCCAGCTCGCCGCCGAAAGCGCGCCCGCAATGCCGCCCGGGTCGACCAGTCCCGCGCCGTTGGCGATGACGCCGGCAAAGGCCGCTCCGAAGGCGCTACCGAGCGAGCTCATCGTCGGAATGGCTGCCGAAGCCTTGTCCTGCTCGCTGTCGGCTACCAGCTTCAGCACCTTGGCGACGAGATGCGCCCAGCCGAGGCCGACACCAAAACCCATCATGAACATGGCGACTGCTGCCGGTCCAAGGATGATAAGCTGCGCTTCAGGGTTCTCGCGGGCAAGGAAGACGGCAAGCACGGCTGTCGCTGCGGCTTCGGTTGCACAGCCCGCAACGATCGCGGCGTTGGCTTTCCTGCCGGAGAAGGAGCCGCTGAAGAAGGCGGCCACCGTCCAGCCGAGGGCGACGAGAGCCACCAGATAGCCTGAAATCAGCGGCGTTATCCCGTGCAGAACCTGCAGGAAATAGGGAATGAAGATATCGCTGACGAGAACGAAGTTGAGGCCGATCATTGTCAGATAGACCCGTGATATCGGCTGGCTCAGCGTCACCGCGCCTAACGGCAGCAGCCGGTAGTTTCCCTTGCGTTCCAAAACGAGCATGACGCCGACGGCCACGACCGAAACGGCGATCAGCCCGATCTTGGCTGTCGTCATCTCGGTCGTCCCTGCGGTGCTGACCAGCAGCACTGCCCCGAGCAGCAGGCAGATCTGCGCGACAGGCATCTTTGCCTGTTCGCGGTCGTCCTCGGCCTGCGGCAAAAGCCGCGGCGCCAGCACTGCCATCAACACACTGAGCGGGACGAGCACGGCAAAGGCGTAGCGCCAGGCGCCGTCATGCGCGAAGAAGCCGCCAAGCGTCGGGCCAATGACGGTCGACACCCCCCAGATCGCCGCATAGAGCGTTGACGCCTTCGGCCAGAGCGGTTCGGGATAGACGAAGCGAATGAAGGCGTAACAGAGGGCGGCGAGCGCACCGGTGCCGAAACCCTGCACCGTTCGACCGATCAGCACGACAGGCATCGAGGGGGCTGCAGCGCAAAGCAGGCTGCCGACGCCGAAGATCACTGCCGCGATCACGTAGACTCTGCGCAGCCCGATATTCCTCGGCCGCATCGCCATGAAGATCGAACCCAGTATGGTCGCGGCGATATAAAGCGTCGTCACCAGTGAGAAAAGTTCCAGCCCGCCGACATCGCGCACGATGCTCGGCGCGATCGTCGCCGTGATGTAGCTTTCGACGGCAGAGATCGTCATGCCGCCGCCAAGCATCAATGTCGCCGGCAGCAGCGCAGGGGAAAACAACTGGAAGACAGAAGTTGAAGAGCCTGATGGCTCCAAGGCGGTCTCGGACATGATGAATCCTTGCGTTTTTCCTGGCCCGTTATTATTTTATTTTCCAAGTTATGAATTGGAAAATTGCATGAGCATCGGATTAAAACAAGAGGTAGCTTGGAAAATTATGCGCCAGTCTCCTGTCAACCGCATCCTGATCCTGTTGAAGACCGAAGGGCCGCAGCTTGCCGCTGCGGTCGGCGATGCGCTCAGCATATCAGGTGAGGCCGCCCGTCAGCAGCTTGCCAAAATGGCGGAAGAGGGACTTGTGGAACCCGCAACGGTCGCCCCCAAGGGCAGGGGACGTCCGAGGCAGCTCTGGCACCTGACGGCTGAGGGTAACAGCCATTTCCCGGATGGCCATGCAGAACTGACGGCGACCCTGCTGACGACTGTTGTCGCGCAACTCGGCCCCGCCGCGCTGGATACCGTCATCGCCGCCCGCGAAAACGAAACGCTGCAGCGCTATCGCGCCGAACTCTCAGACAGGTCGGATCTGGCCGCCCGCGTCGAGGGGTTGGCCGCCATCCGCAGCCGTGAGGGCTATATGGCCGATAGCTGGCAGGAGGACGATGGATCATTGATGCTGGTCGAAAACCATTGTCCGATCTGCGCTGCGGCGACGGTCTGCGCCGGCTTCTGCCGTTCCGAACTCGAAACTTTCCGCAGCGTGCTCTCGGCCAATGTCGAGCGTAGCGAGCATATCCTGCTCGGCGCGCGCCGCTGCGCTTATCGCATTACTCCAAGGTAATTTGGGCCGGCTGGCGCATGCGGCTGCCGCTTTCCAGATAAAGCAGGATCACAATGGCGACGATGCCGACAGCGGCGCCGACGAAAGCCGTGCCGGAATAGTCCGTCACCGCTGTTCCAAGGGCAAAAACACCTGCGGCGACGCCGATGCCGATGAAGGTGTTGAGCGAGATCAGTGAGCTGCCGAGGCCCGGGCGATCGGCGATAAGGTCTTGCAGATAGGTGATCGGCAGGCTGAGGATGGCAGCCGCCCCGCAGGCGTTGAGACCGAGCAGCGCATAGAGCTGCCAGGGCGCGGTCGCAAAGCCTAGCAGCACCAGATAGAGACAGTAGAGCACCGTGCCTAATGCCAATACATGCACGGTATGGAAGCGCCGCTGTACCAGGCCCCACATCATCATGAAGGGCATTTCGAGAAAGGCCGTCAGGCCCGAGAGAAAGCCGACGTCAACGACGCTGCCGCCGATCGAGTGCACGACGATGAGCGGCGAAACCATGCCGTTCAGCCGCTGCAGGCCGAGCAGCAGAGACATGACGAAGACGCGGATGAAAACATCGGGCGCAAAGACTCGCTTCAGTGAGGCGAAGAAGCCCGGCTGGTTGGGGATCGTCTCGCGCACCGGGCCGTTGCCGGGCGCGAAGAAGAAATAGAGGCAGAAGCAGATGAGGCTTGCCACCGCCGCCACCCCATAAGCCGGCCTCATCGAGGGCGAAGTGACCAGAGCAAGCCCGACCAGCCCCGGCGCCACCGCCCAGGAACCGGAATAGAGCGCGCGCACCGTCGAGGTGATGGCGACCGCTTCACTACGGGCCAGCTGATTGGTGCGCGCCCGCACGCTGGCAAAGAGCAACGAATAGGTGGAATTGCTCATCGGCACCAGGAACAGCACCGAGAAGATGAAGATCGCGGGACTGTGGATGACCGCGATCGATCCGAAGCCGATGATACCGGCAATGGAAAGCGCAAGCACCAGTGGCCGTCTTTCCGTCAGCCTGTCCGACCATATGCCGAGCGTCAGGCTGATCGCGACATTGACGACGGCAGCAAAGAAGACCAGCGCCGAATAGGCGCCGTCACTCATTCCAAGTTCGCTGATGCCGATAATCGACTGGTAGGGAACCGTGGAGGCGTAGGTGAAGGCGAGCGCCACCAGCGTGACGGTTGGAATGCGGATGCGGCTGTCGCGGATGATGGAAGAAAATGAGGATGGCATGAGTATGAGTCCTGACACACAACCTTTAGCCCCATCGCGCCTGCACGGAAAACGATAGTTTGCCGCACCAACAGTCACTTCGTGTGATGGCTGTTTAGATGCTGTGATCGGCCGGCATATGGCGCAAATTCCATTGGCTTTCAGAGAGTGAGAGGCTATGCCTGCAGTCTCCTTGCCCACAATCTGGATTCTTGCCCATGTCCAATCCCATCCTCGTCGAAGTCACCAGGGGCTCGCTTGTCGAAAGCCGCCACAGCGGTTCGGTTGCGGTCGTGGATGGCGATGGCCGTGTCGCCTTTTCGCTCGGCGATATCGCGGCAAATGTCTTCCCGCGCTCGGCCTGCAAGGCCATGCAGGCCCTGCCGCTGGTCGAAAGCGGTGCGGCGGATGCCTACGGCTTCGGCAACAAGGAGTTGGCGCTCGCCTGCTCCTCGCATAGCGGCGAGGATGAGCATGTGGCGCTTGCCGCCTCCATGCTCTCGCGTGCCGGCCGTGACGTGGAGGCGCTGGAATGTGGCGCGCACTGGTCCTCGGACCAGAAGACGTTGATCCACCAAGCGCGCACGCTGCAGAAGCCCACCGCGCTTCACAACAATTGCTCCGGCAAACATTCCGGCTTCGTTTGCGTCTGCTGCCATCAGGGCATCGATAGCAAGGGTTATGTCGGCTACGACCATCAGCTGCAGCAGCAGATCCGTGACGCCATGGAAAACCTCACGGGCGCCGCACTCGGTCATGACGTCTGCGGCACCGACGGCTGCTCCATTCCGACTTACGCCGTGCCGCTTAAGGCGCTCGCTCATGGCTTTGCGAAGATGGCGACCGGCAACGGCCTGGAGCCTCTGCGCGCCAAGGCATCCCGCCGCCTGATCGAAGCCTGCATGGCCGAGCCCTTCTATGTGGCCGGCACCGGCCGCGCCTGCACGATACTGATGCAGATCGCCCCCGGCCGGATCTTTTGCAAGACGGGCGCGGAAGGCGTCTTCTGCGCTGCCATCCCGGAACAGGGCATTGCGATCGCATTGAAGTGTGATGACGGCACCACCCGCGCTGCCGAAGCCATGGTTGCGGCGACACTTGCCCGCTACTTCGAGAAGGGCGGCAAGGAACATGCTGCGCTGACCGCTCTGGCAAATAAATCGATGCACAACTGGAACGGCATCCATGTCGGCGATGTCAGGGTGACAGGCGCCTTTGCCTGATCGCTGCCCCGATCGCTGCATTGTTAGATATATAAGTTATAAAAAAATAAGAATTGCCTAATATAAATGGAGGCGCGTCCGGCGATCGGTCATGTCTCTCGCCGTGACGGAGCGTGTGAATACGGTTCCTCCGAAGCTGCGAGGGCAGAACATGTTCGCAGGCCGCTATTTGTGGTGGATGATGACAGGCATCACCCTCCTGATGTTCCTTACGATCTGCTTCGATTACTTCACCTGGCTTGCGGTGCAGCTCTCCAATTGTGTGGAGATGGCCGGCTCCTGCATGCCGGTGGTGCAATTCATGGCCGGTACGCTGAAAACTGCAGGCGTCTGGACCGCGATCGGCATTCTGTTTGGCGCTGCGATGCTGCGGCTGAGCTACCTCTCGCTTCTGCGGCTTTGGGGGCTGCCGGCAGCCCTGTGGTTTATGGCCTCCACGCCCTTCCTGCTGTTCATCGCAACCGGCGAACGCCTGCAATGGGCCGCGATATCTGGAGCACTTCCGCTTGCTTTCCTGTTTCTCGCCTCCCTGCTTGCCTATCTTGCCATTCCCTTCGAGGTCGATGACACCAGGCCCTTCGGCGCCTCCGCTATCCTGCGCGGGATTGTTTATGCCGCTGCCCTCTATGGCGCTCTCGCCGCCGCCTCTGAAATGAATTGGCTCTCATCGATGGTGGCTAAGTTTCTAGGCATGCCGGCGCTCGCGGCCATCATTGCGAATGCCCAGCCACGCCTGCAGGAGGCGCTGACGCTTGGGCTAGGCAATGTCCTGACCGGTATTTTCGTGCTTGTGGTTTTTATCGCCGCGCTGCTCCTCAGCCTCCTGCCGCCGGGAGTTGTTCCTCCGCTCCGCCGCAAGCGGGTCAAGCTGCGGCAATTGCGACATTGAGATCCGCATAGGGCTGAAGCCGTTCCGCCGGCATTTCTGGGGGCACGATCAGCCCCGCCACTTCGCCTGCGGCAAGCACCGTGCAGGGCGAAACGAGATCGAATTTTTCCGCTGTCAGCAGCACGTGCGTTTCCGCCGAACATCGGGCGATATGCCGTTTGATTGCCGCCTCCTCGAAATCCCCGGTCGAAAATCCGTGCACAGGATGAGCGGCCGTCACCCCGAGGAAGAAGATATCCGGCCGCAGAGCGGAGATCGTCGCCATCGCGACCGCGCCTGTCGCCACCATGGAATGCTTGTAGAGCCTGCCGCCGCAGAGGATCACCTCGGCCGTCGGGTGATGTTCCAGCTCGGCGGCGATCGTCGGGCTGTGGGTGGCGATCGTGAAGGCAATGTCGCGCGGCAGGTGACGGGCAATTTCTGCCGTGGTCGTGCCGCCGTCGAGAAATACCATCTGCCCGGCCTTCACCATCTGCGCCGCCCTCGCGCCGAGCCGCGCCTTGATGTCGGAAGCGACGTCGCGGCGGGCCGTGAAGTCGGGCAGCTCAGGGGCAATGGGCAAGGCCCCGCCATGCACGCGCTTCAGCAGCCCTTCCGCAGCCATCTCCCGCAGATCGCGGCGGATCGTATCCTCCGAGAGCTCGAAATCCTCCGCCACGCGCTTGGCGATGACCTGCCCGTCGCGGCGCAGGATGTCGAGGATGAGGGCCTTGCGTTGGCTGGTCAGCATGAATGCTCCTGCACGATAATTTACGAAACATCGTGAATATGCACGAATTGACTCGACATTCAAGAAATATCGTGCATTTTCGCGAAATCCCGTGCATGAGGCCGGGAGTTGATGGAGTAGATCATGTTGATTTTGATTGCCGGGCCCTACAGGTCCGGAACGGGCGATGACCCGGCAAAGATGGCTGCCAATCTCAAGCGCCTCGAGGCGCCGTCGCACGCGCTCTTCAAAGCTGGCCATGTGCCGATGATCGGCGAATGGGTGGCCTTGCCGGTCTGGCATGCCGCCGGCGGCAAGTCGGTGGGTGACGATCTCTACGAGGAGATATTTCATCCTGTCGCCGGCCGCCTGCTGCAGCTTTGCGAAGGCGTGCTGCGCCTGCCGGGCGACTCCAAGGGTGCCGATAATGACGTGCGCATCGCCACCGAGCGTGGCATTCCCGTCTGGTACCGGCTGGAGGACGTTCCGGGTTGCGCTTGAGGCGTTGCCCATTCTTTCCGGCGCGGAGAAGGAACACATCGCGGTGTCTTTCGCTGGCCCTGAAACTCGCGCTATAAGGCTCCCCGAAAGGGGAGTCTCACCATGCTCACACTCTATTTCGCACCGGGAACCTGCGCGCTTGCAAGCCTGATTACGCTGGAGGAATCCGGCCTTTCCTTTGATACGAGGAAGATCAATACGCGGGAGAACGAGCAGCGCTCGGAAGCCTATCTGAAGATCAATCCGAAGGGCCGCGTTCCCGCGCTCGCCACCGATCGCGGCGTGCTGACAGAGTCGACGGCGATCCTCGCCTATATCGCCCAGATGGCGCCCGCCGCCAAGCTCGCCCCGCTGGACGACCCGTTCGAGTTTGCCCGGCTGCAGGCTTTCAACGGATATATCTCTTCCACCGTGCATGTGAACCACGCCCACCGCCCGCGCGGCTCCCGCTGGGCCGATGATGAAGCCGCGCTGGAATCCATGAAGGCCAAGGTGCCGCAGACCATGGGCGAAAGCTTCGAGCTGATCGAGGCAACCATGTTCAAGGGGCCATGGGTGATGGGTGACAGCTATACGGTCGCCGATCCCTATCTCTTCGTCATGACCGGCTGGCTGCCATCCGATGGCGTCGATCCCGCGCGCTTCCCCAAGATCAGCGAGCATCACGCCCGCATGCTGGAGCGTCCTGCTGTTCAGCGTGCGCTGGCGCGCGAAAAAGCCTAAGCGCGATAGGCTGAAATCAGCTTCTTCGACGCCCGGTAGGTCCAGGCGTCGATCAGCCGCTGCTTGAGTTCATCGTCGCCGATAGCTGCGATGCGGACCGGCAGATGCGGCCAGCCGACATAATGGTTCGTCTGAAAGTAGATGTCGGGCGCCATCGTCAACAGGTGCTCCTTGTGGTCGATCGGGATCGAGATGACCACCGTTTCGTCGTTCTTGACCGCGACGAAACTTTTGCCCCCGACCTTCAGCGCCAGGTTGCCATAGGACGTACTTTCCTCAATGCCGGGGAGGCCCGCCTCCTTTGCCAGCCGCTTTAACCGCGCCAGAATGCTGTTCACGCTCTCGGTCATCTTGTCCGCCCTGAATGTTCCCGGCGGAAACCTATCATATATTCAAGTGCATTTCTCTAGTTGTCGTTGCAGAGGGCGTTTGGGCGCGGGTATCGGCAGAGGCAGGTCCGCAAGCTCCCGCTGCGACATGGAGGCGATGTCGGGATGATCGAGAAGATCTTCATCTCCATCATATTCGCTTTGCGAAACTCTGGCGGCAGGGTCCGATTGGCTTAAGAAAAACTTCAGCAATGACATCTTGCTCTCGCTTTCTGAGGCTCGGCTCAGCTTTCGGCACAAGGGATTTCGATTGCGCCGGCGCTTTGCATCTTGCTGTGCTGTGAAGATTATCGTCTTATGATGCCAATATCGGCGGCGAGCGCCTGCTTTTCAATTGAGATTACCGGTTTCCTACTGTAGGAAAACTATATGAGAAATCTCAACTCCGTGCATCTCAACGGCCTTCGCGCGCTGGAAGCCGTCGGCCGGCTCGGATCGCTTCAGGCGGCGGCGGATGAGCTTGGCGTTTCCGTCGGCGCCGTCAGTCAGCAGGTCATCAAGGCCGAAGCCCAGCTTGGTCGGCTGCTGTTTGAACGCACGCCGAAGGGCATGTTGGTGACGGAAGCAGGTGCTCCCGTTCTTGCCGCCCTGAACGAAGGTTTCCTCCGTCTTGCGGAAGCCGTCTCGATGGCGCAGCGCAAGGACGAATGTATCCTGACCATTTCGGTGGCCCCGGTTCTCGCCGCCCGCTGGCTGGTCTGCCGGCTGGACCGTTTCATGGAGCGCCACCCGGAAATCAACCTGCGCCTCGACGCGACCACCAAGCTCGTCAATCTGGCCGCCTCCGATATCGATGTCGCCATCCGCGTCGGAAAGGGCCATTGGCCGGGCGTGAAGGTCGAGCATCTCCTGGATCAGCTGGTGTTTCCCGTCTGCTCTCCCGAGATGGCCGCGAAACTGAAGAAGCCGGCCGATATCCTGAAACTCCCGGCTGTCATCGATGCCCATGCCATGTTCACATGGGATGTCTGGATGCAGGCAGCGGGGCTTTCAGGCGCTCCGCCTGCCATACGCCACAGCTTCAACGATGCCTCGCTTTGCCTCGATGCGGCGATTGCCGGTCAGGGCGTGATGCTTGCCTGGCAGACGCTTGCGGGCTTTTCGTTGCAGGAAGGCCGACTGGTCGCACCCTTCGGCATCCGCGCCAATACAGGCGACGGCTATTATTTCGTGAGTGCCGAAGGCGGCCGCGAGCCGAAGAAGGTACGCGACTTCAAGGCCTGGATCCGCGAGGAAATGGCTGAAACGGCCGCGATATTCGGCTGATCCTCAAATCTCGATCGGCTCCAGCGAGCGCTTGCGCTGCATCTCCAGATAGGCCGGCCGCGCCTGGCAACGCTTGATCCAGGCATCAATATTCGGATGTGCCTCGAAGAGCGAGGCTTCGCTCTGGGCGTAACGCAGCACTTCCGCGATGTTGAGGTCGACGACCGTGAAGCGCCCGCCGACGATCCAGTCCTTGCCGTCAAGATGCTTTTCGAGAACCGAAAGCGGACGCTTCATGGTACGGCAGGCGACATCGATCACCGCGCGCCCCGCTTCGGTGTTTTCCTTGCCGTCATCATAGGTCGAAACGATCTTGCCGGTGTTGCCGTCGAGCTCGGAAACCGCCCAGATCGTCCACATCGTCATCAAACCGTCTTCTTCGACGGTGTTGCCGCCGAGGTCGCCACCATACTTGCGTGCAAGGTAGAGGTTGATCGCCAGAGACTCGTTCAGCACGAGATCGCCATCCTTTATGGCCGGGATCAGCGCCATCGGATTGAGCGCAAGGAATTCCGGCGAGAGCGTGTTGACAGGCGCGTCCGGCGAGAGGGGGTTGTCAAGCCGCTTGGCCTGCAGCACCGGCACCGACTGGAATTCGATCCCCAGCTCCTCGGCCATCCAGTAAACGCGTGCGGCACGCGAGCGATAAACCCCGTAGATTGTCAGCATGGCATGTCCCCTTCCGTTTCGCGCCGACCCTAAAGCCAGCTCAGGCGTGAAGAAAGCACCTGCGGATGATATGTTGATGAAAGCTTTTGATAGCGCTCAGGAAATCCGGTTCCGGCCGACGGTCAGTTGTCCGTAGCGGGAGCTATCGTCCGCAAGTTCATCCGAGACCTGTTTCTCCCACTCGAAGCCTAGCACTGCGCCCTTGCCCATCTCCTGGAAGATGTTGTCGGTGATGACGGCTGAACCTGCACCTTCGGCAACCGAGACCGCGCAGCCGACCGGGGACTTGCGCACGACATTGCCGTTGACGACGACATTGCGCAGATAAGGACCCCATCCGATCTGCAGCCCCCAGCGCGGCGCATCCTCGATGACATTGCCTGACACCAGCGTATCGGCCTCCGCCGCAATGCCGATACCGAAGCCGACCTCGTGTTTGTAGGGCCCTTTGAGCGTCAGGTTGCGGATGATGTTGCCCGTCACACTTGCCAGCCTGCCGCCCTGGTCGAAATTGGCAATCGATATGCCGTTTGCCGCCCCGTCGATCACGTTGCCTGACACGACCGCGCCGACGAATTCGAACTCCACATAGATTGCCGTCTCGCCGGAGCGGCGGCACTGGTTGTTGCTGATCAGGATGTTGGAGCCGGAATTGACGCGAACTGCGGTAAAGGCGCAGTCGGAGATCTGGTTATCGGTCACCGTCACGCCATCGGCGCGGAAGATATTGATGCCGTTGCCGTTTTCACCGGTGCCGCCGTCATTGGCACGGATATTGAAAACACGGTTCCCCGAAACGACCGTGCCATCGTCCGCCTTCTTCCAGCGATGCACCAGAATGCCGCCATTGCCGCAGTCCGAAACCGTGTTGCCTGATATCGAAAGCCCCGCAGATTCCACGGCATAAATGCCGGACTGCCCTGCGCCGGAGATCTTGCTGCGCTCGATCCGCCCGCCGCAGCGCTCGAGCTGCAGCGCGTGCTTGCGGCTGCCGACGATCTCACAATTGTCAATCAGCGCCTCACCGACACCGGTGAACTGGACGAGGGCGCCGGCGTAGTCCGCAAGCCAACGGTTTGATCCGTCGATCACGAGGTTGGAAAGCTCGATACGGCCGACATTGTCAGCTGCAAAGAGGTGGCCTTCCCCGCTATAGACGATCCGCGTCGCACCGGGCACGCCTGATATGCGCGTATTGTCCGGCAACGTCAGGTTGGAGATGCGATAGGTGCCAGGCGGCAGAAAGACCGGCACATTCTCACGCGCCGCTTTCTCGATCATCTGCTGCAGGTTGCGGTTTTTCTTGTCGCCGCTTTCGGGAATGGCGCGGTACTGCACCGCATCGATCGAGCCGCGCATGTCGGGCTGCTCCGCACTGAGCGGAGCTGCAAACGCGCGCGGCGCCGCCATGGCCGCTGCAGAGGCCGCCAGCACGCCAAGTATATCCCGTCGGGAGACTTTGCTGAAATCCTTCTTCATAGCGGTGTCCACGCAGGATTCATGCCAGCAGAAATGTTTCTTTTCGACACATACCCGCAGAAAAAGAAGAACCATCGGTCGAGTAGCAAACGCAACCTCCCTAATATTGTCGTCTTGTTCACCTTTCCATTTAAACACCCCGAAGGAAATGCTCGCTATTTTAGAAAGCGGTTTCAATTATGACTATTGTGGAAAAGCCTGCGGTTACCGGGAGAGAACAGCGTCATGAATGGAATGGGTGCCCGACGTTGGGAATCTGGTGATAACTTCAGTGCCGAGACACAACGTATCGTAGCCGCCACGGAGGCAATGATGGCGGCGACTGCCCATCATCTTTCCGAAGGCATAGAGAACCTCCGCCTCAAGGCGATTGTCCACGAGCTTCCTGATTTTCTTTACGTCAAGGACCGCGACGGCCGCTTCGTCTTCGCCAACGCTGTCATGGCGCGCAGCCACGGGCTGGAGAACGCTGCCGAGGTCGCCGGCAAGCGCGACTTCGACCTGTTCGATTTTGAGACGGCCCGCCGGTATTTCGATGTCGAGCAGGAGATCATGTCGAGCGGCGAGCCCCGCATCGACATGGAAGAGCTCGTGCCGCTGCCGGATGGCGGCATCATGTGTCGCCTGACCTCCAAGATACCGCTGCGCAACGATCGCGGCGAGGTTGTCGGCCTCATCGGTGTGTCCCGCGATATTACCGAGCGCAAGCGGCAGGAGGAGCTCTATCGCGGCCAGGCGAACCTGCTGGAAATGATCGCCCGCAACGAACCGCTGCCGATGATCCTGGAGGCGCTGGTGCTGATGATCGAGCGCCAGATGACCGGCATTTCCGGTTCCGTGCTGCTGCTCGACAGCGAGGGCACCCGGCTTTACCACGGCGCGGCTCCCAATTTGCCCGGCGCCTATAGCCGCATGATCGACGGTGTTGCCATCGGCCCGAAGGTGGGCTCCTGTGGCACGGCAGCCTGGCGTGGTGAAACCATCATCGTCGAGGACGTCATGGCCGATCCGCTCTGGGAGGATTTCCGGGCGATGGTCAGCCAGTTCGGCTTCCGCTCCTGCTGGTCTACGCCGATCTGCACCTCGCAGAAGAATGTGCTCGGCACCTTCGCGCTTTATTCTAAGGAGACGCGACGCCCGACTGAACACGAGATGAAGCTGGTGGCGCTCGCCACCCATATCGCCGGCATCGCCATCGAGCGTAAACGCGTCGATGACCGCATCCATTTCATGGCCCATCACGACGATCTTACGGGCCTGCCGAACCGCGCCTTCCTGAAGGAGCGCATGGCGAAGATTCTCGATCAGGCCCGGCGCAATAACCGCAAGGTCACGGTCGCCTATATCGATCTCGATAATTTCAAGGAGATCAACGATACGAGCGGCCACGCCGCCGGTGACGAGGTGCTCAAGGAGACCGCTGCCCGCATGGCGAACTGCGTGCGCGCCTCTGATATGGTCGTGCGGCTCGGCGGCGACGAATTCCTGGTCGTGCTCGTCCACCAGTCCGGCCACGATGCCGGCATCACGCGGCGCCTGCGCGACCTGCAGAAGGCGATTTCCAAGCCAGTGCGCTCCGGGGTTACTGAGATCGCCGTCACCTCGAGCATCGGCATTGCAGCCTTCCCGTGGGATGGTGCGACGCCTGAAGAGTTGCTCGCCAATGCCGACCGAGCCATGTACCGTGCCAAGCAGCTCGGCCGGAACACGCTGCAATATCACGACGGCGTCGTCAGCAGTTCCGTCGACCTGCCGCTCAGCGAACAGGAGGAACTGCGCCAGGCGATCATCGCCAATCAGCTTTTCCTGCTCTACCAGCCGCAGGTGGATGTCGCTACCGGTCGCATCACCGGCCTCGAAGCCCTGGTGCGCTGGAACCACCCGACGAAGGGCGTGATACCGCCCGTCAATTTCATTCCGCTTGCGGAAGAAACCGGTCTCATCGTGCCACTCGGCCTCTGGGTGCTGAATGAGGCCTGTCGCCAGGCCCGCGCCTGGCAGGACATGGGGCTGACGCCACTGACCATTGCCGTCAATGTCTCGCCCAAGCAGTTTGCCGATCCGGATTTCGCCTCCCACGTCGCCGAAGCGATCGATAGCCATAGGCTCGATGCGCGCTGGCTAGAGCTGGAGGTGACCGAAAGCGTCATCATGCATGATGCCGCCCGTGCGCTCGCCATCATGCTGTCGCTGCGTGCGCTCGGCCTCCGCCTGTCGATCGATGATTTCGGTTCCGGCTATTCCTCGCTTGCCGCACTGAAAACCTTTCCTTTCGACAGGTTGAAGATGGACCGCTCATTGGTCGAGGCATTGCCTGCGGATAAGACCGCCGTCGCCATTGCGTCCGCCGTCATTTCGCTCGCCCAGACTTTGAAGCTCTCGGTGCTCGCCGAAGGGGTGGAAACCGATGCGCAGCTGGAATTCCTGCGCCATGCCAGATGCGAGGAGGCGCAGGGCTATCGCTTCTCGAGGCCTGTCGCGCCGGAAGAGATCGTCGTCATGCTGCTGGCGCGAGGCGCCTGATCACTTAACCAGATCGGCGATCGTCTCGATCTCGTTCGTCCATATGCCGCCGGAATAATTGGCGGGCAGTTGTGCGAAGCGTTCGGCATTGTCGATACCGGTCGAGAAGCCGCCGCCGTGATAGGGGCCGATGACGAAGACCTGCGTATTTGCGTCCTGCATGCGCTTGAGGAACCTGTCCGGCCAGCCCCACAGCCATGGCGCATAATTGATCGGAACCAGCATCATCACATTCTTGCAATCATCAGGCAGAATGCCCGTCCAACCGTAGCCGATATAGCCGGTGAGGCAGCCCATCAGGCTGGCGCGTGAAGCCGTGCGGATATCGGGCGCCAGCTGCCTGATGCGATCGATTGGTTCGTCGCCTCCATAGACGATGATCTTGGCGCGCCGTTCAGCCGGCAGGCCATTCAGCACGGCCGCCAGCTTTTCGCCTTCGGAGGGGTCGCGGCTTTTGACATTGATGAGCAGATGTTTGTCCGGGAAGGTGGAAAACACCTCATCTAGGGTCGGCATCTGACCGATGCCTTTGCCACGGAAGGGGAAACTCTTGCCGCCATCGGCGGTATAGCCGTAACCGATGTCGAGTGTCTTCATCTCGGCCATCGAGTGTTGGCGCGTGACGCCATGCCCATCCGTGCGGCAATCGAGCGTCCAGTCGTGGAAGACGGCGAACTGCCCGTCGGTTGTCGGATGCACGTCGATCTCCACCACGTCGGCACCGGCATCGAATCCCGCCCGCATGGAGCGAATCGTGTTCTCGAGAAAATCATGCTTCGGCGGCAGCATGCGCGTGGCCGTGCAAGTATCGTTCTTCAGATCCGTCTCGTCGAATCGCTGGGCGACGCCGCGATGCGCCAGAAGCAGTGGCTTGCCCTCGCGATGTTCGGCTAAAAAGCTGGTATTGTTGAGATAAATTGCGGCGGCAAAGGTGAGAACCGCCACGCCTGCATATGTGAGCTTCCGTCCCATCATCCCCTCCGGTCGTGCCTCGGCAAATGGCTAGAAAGCGATTCCGGTGGTTCTTTGGCTCATTTGCGGCTTTTATGGGTAAAGGCTCGCCTTCACGTTGCAAAAACCCTATGTTGACCCCGCAAAACAGGGAGGTAGCGATGGCGGCGATTGCACTTTTTCATTCGGTCTATGGATTTCGGTCTCTTGAACGAAGTGCCGCGGAACTTCTGCGCGCAGCGGGCCATCAGGTCGTAACGCCCGATCTCTACGGAGGCAGGGTAGGGCAGACGCTTGAGGAAGGGTTCTCCATTCGCAAGGAGATTGGCTGGGCCGAACTTTGCAGGCGCGCCGAAAAGGCGGTCGCCGACTTGCCGGCATCCGCCGTCCTCGGCGGCTTCTCCATGGGCGCAGGCATCGCCGCAAGCCTCTGGCCGGGCCGACCGCAAGCGACCGGCATTCTCTTGCTGCACGGTATCGCAGACATTCCGGCCAATGCGCGCGAAGGCATTCCTCTGCAGGTCCATCTGGCAGAGCCCGACGAGTTCGCGCCGGCGGACGAGATGGCGGCGTGGCGTGCGCATGCTGCGAGAGCAAATATCAGCCCGGAGGTCTTCCTCTATCCCGGCGTCGGTCATCTCTATACCGATCAGTCGCTGCCTGACTACGATGCAAAGGCGGCGGAGGCCACCTGGAGCCGCGTCGACGCTTTCCTCGCCGCGCTCTGAACCGGTCAGGGACCGTTCACCAGCTTCAGGATGAGCTGCTGGATGTTGCCACCCTCGCTCATTTCCACGCGGTCGAAATCCCGGCCGCGCTGGCGTTGCTTGTTGGAGAGCTCCCCGAGCCGTACCGTCAGTTCAGGCCTGATCTTTTTGCAGCCGGGGTCATCGGGCACTGAGAAGCCATTGCTCAGCGTCTCGATCTCCTTGACCATCTCGATGATCGTCTCGCCATGCCAGCGCTCATGGGTGCGCACGCCGGCGATGAAGCTGTCCCAGCTTGCCTTGGTCGCCGCCGGAAGGTCGATTGGCGCTTTCGGCAGCGTGTAGATGATGGTGAGCTTCGGTTTTGCGAAAGTCAGCGTGCAGGCACTGCCCTGCTGTTCATATTTGCGCGTCCAGGTCAGCTTGAAAGTCGTATGTGCGATCACCCGACCCAGCCCAGCCTGCGGCCCGCGTCCGCCAATGGACCGGTAAAGTTCCATGCCGGTGCGGCCGGTGATTGCATAAGCCTTTACTTCCTCGCTCGGCTGCCAGTCGGTTGCCGAGGCCGCGGCAGGCAGCATCAGCCCGAGCGCCAGTAGTCCATATCCGATAACAGTCCGCATGCGCCTCTCATTCGCCTCCCTGCTGCAGCGCGGGGAAGCTAACGAGGCTTGTGGGCGGATGCAATGGACGGGAGGCCCGCATAGCCCGCCTTCACTGCTAAATTTGGCGCTGTGTATCCCTCTGGCGCAAAACACATTTCCCACTATCTTTGCTGTCATGAGACCAGACGCGCTGCTCTATCCCGCCCCCGAGGGGCTCTATTGCCCGGAAGGCGGCTTCTATGTCGATCCGGTGCGGCCGGTGGAGCGGGCGCTGATTACCCACGGCCATTCAGATCACGCGCGTCCAGGCCACGTGAATGTGCTCGCCACCCGCCAGACGCTCGACATCATGCGCATCCGCTACGGTGACCGCTGCTCAGCCAGCGAACAGCCGGTCGCCTTCGGGGAGGAACTCGTCGTCAACGGCGTGAAGGTGAGCTTCCATCCCGCCGGCCATGTGCTCGGTTCGGCTCAGATCGCCATCGAGAGGAATGGCACACGCATCGTCGTATCGGGCGATTACAAGCGCCGCCCGGACCCGACCTGCGATGCCTATGTGCCGGTGCCCTGCGATGTCTTCATCACCGAGGCGACCTTCGGCCTGCCGGTCTTCCACCATCCCGATCCGATCGACGAGACCGGCAAGCTTCTCGCCTCGCTGCGCCAGTTCCCCGAACGCACGCACCTGGTCGGTGCCTATGCGCTCGGCAAGGCGCAGCGCGTCATCCGCCTGTTGCGCGATACAGGTTATGGCGAGCCGATCTATATCCACGGCGCCATGGAACGGCTCTGCGATTATTATATCAGCCAGGGCATCGATCTTGGCGAACTGCTGCCGGCCACGATCGAAAGCCGCGACAAGTCCATTTTCAAGGGCGCCGTCGTCGTCGGCCCGTCCTCTGCCTTTGCCGACCGCTGGGCCCGCCGCTTCAACGATCCGCTGCCGTCCTTCGCCTCCGGCTGGATGATGGTGCGCCAGCGCGCCAAACAGCTCGGTGTCGAACTGCCGCTCGTCATCTCCGACCATTGCGACTGGCCGGAACTGACCGAGACGATCACCGAGCTTGCCCCGCAGGAGGTCTGGGTCACCCATGGCCGCGAGGAGGCGCTGGTGCGCTGGTGCGAGCTGCAGGGCATCAAGGCCAAGCCGCTCCATCTGGTGGGCTATGAGGATGAGGGGGATTGAAGCATGAAAGCCTTCGCCGACCTCCTGGACCGCCTGGTTCTCACCCCCAGCCGCAACGGCAAGCTGAAGCTCCTGACCGACTATTTCCGCGACACACCGGACCCCGACCGCGGCTATGGCCTTGCCGCCATTGCCGGCACGCTGGAGGTGCGCAACGTCAAGCCCGCCATGCTGCGCGAGCTGGTGCTGGAGCGCATGGACGAAGTGCTGTTCCGTTATTCCTACGACTATGTCGGCGACCTCGCCGAAACCATCTCGCTGGTCTGGGACAATGAGCGCGATATCGACCGCTCCGCACTCGCCCAGCCGCGTCTTGGCGAAGTCGTCGTCAGGATGAATTCGCTCGGCCGCACCGAGGTGCGCAGCTTCGTGCGCGACCTGCTCGACCGCTTGGATTCTTCCGGCCGTTTCGCCTTCATCAAGCTCGCGACCGGGGCGCTGCGTATCGGCGTGTCCGCGCGACTTGCCAAGCAGGCGCTCGCCGATCTCGGCGGCAAGGACGTCACCGAGATCGAAACCCTCTGGCACGGCCTGCAGCCGCCTTATGAATCGCTCTTCAAATGGCTGGAGGGCGGTGAGGAAAAGCCGGTGCTTGCAACGCCTGCCATCTTCCATTCCGTCATGCTTGCCAATCCGGTGGAGGAGGGTGATCTTGATAGTCTCGACCCCACCAATTATGCCGCCGAGTGGAAATGGGATGGCATCCGCGTGCAGCTGTCCCGCTCCGGCGAGACGCGCAGGATCTATTCCCGCTCCGGCGATGATATCTCCGGCGCCTTTCCTGATATTCTTGAAGCGATCAGCCTTTCCGGCGTCATCGACGGCGAGCTTCTGGTCGGCGGAACGGCGCGTTCGAATAATCCGACCCGCACCTTCTCCGACCTGCAGCAGCGGCTGAACCGCAAGACGGTGACGGCAAGAATGCTGGAGGAATATCCGGCTTTCATCCGCGCTTACGACATGCTTTTCGACGGCGAGCAGGACGTGCGCGGCAAGAGCTATGTCGAGCGTCGCGATCGGCTCTCGGAAATCATCGACCGCGCTCCGCATGACCGCTTCGACCTCTCTCCTCTAGTGCCTTTCTCCACCTGGGAGGAGCTGGACGATCTGCGCGCCGCCCCGCCCGATCCCGTTATCGAAGGCGTGATGATCAAGCGTCGCGACAGCATCTATCAGGCCGGCCGTATGAAGGGGCCGTGGTTCAAATGGAAGCGCAATCCCTACAATGTCGATGCGGTGCTGATGTACGCCCAGCGCGGCCACGGCAAGCGCTCCAGCTATTATTCGGATTTCACCTTCGGCGTCTGGGCGGATGACGAGGATGGTGAACAGCTCGTCCCCGTCGGCAAGGCCTATTTCGGCTTCACCGATGCCGAGCTCGAAGTGCTGGACAAGTTTGTGCGTAACAACACGACCGAGCGCTTCGGTCCGGTAAGGGCAGTGCGGGCGGATAAGGAGTTCGGCTTCGTGGTGGAGGTCGCCTTCGAGGGAATCAATCGCTCCACTCGCCACAAGTCGGGCGTCGCCATGCGCTTCCCTCGCATTGCGAGATTGCGCCCCGACAAGCCCTCCTACGAGGCCGATCGCCTGCGCACGCTCATTGCTATGATCGACGCCAAGGCGGGTTGACGATATCTGCCTGCGCAAAAATGACGCAGGCCCCCCGTTTTCAACAGCATGTGTATTGGCGGCAACGCTCTTCCGGTGCAGATTTTTTGAGCCGGGGAAATGATGGGTGCCGCGTATGAGCTCGCAAGAACGAAATGCCTTTTTCCGTCAACGCCGCGGCCTGCTTGCAGGCATGGCTGGCTCTCTTTTGCTGCCTCGGCTTGCGAATGCCTTCGATGTTCCCGATGTTCCGAGGCTCGCCAAGCATGACTATGCCAGTGTCCGCCATCGCTTCCGCACCAAGCTGCTGCAGAAGGGGCCGGCGCCGGACAAATATGAGCCGCTGACAGCACCCCCCGATGCCGACCGGATCTTCTACCGCTCCGGCTATGGCGGCGAGCTGGAACTGACGGCCTGGGTGTCCAAATACAAGCGCGAGAGCAAGCCAAAGCCCGGTATCCTCTTCCTTCACGGCGGCAATGCCATGGGCATGGGCCACTGGCAGCTCATGAAGCCCTACATCGATGCCGGTTATGTGGTGATGATGCCGTCCATGCGCGGCGAAAACGGCCAGATGGGCAATTTCTCAGGCTTCTATGACGAGGTGGACGACGTGCTCGCCGCGACCGAGCGCCTGCGCCATCTGCCGGGCGTCGATCCCGAGCGCCTCTTCATTGCCGGCCACAGCGTCGGCGGCACGCTGACCATGCTGACGGCGATGAGTACGCATCATTTTCGGGCGGCCGTGCCGATTTCAGGTAACGCGGATGCCTTCCGTTTCTTCAACCGTTATCCTGAAGACATCCGTTTCGACGATTCCAACACGCATGAATTCGAGGTACGCACGGCACTTTGCTACGCACACAGCTTCAAATGCCCGGTGCGCGTACTGCACGGCACGGAAGAGTCTCACTTCAACGATCGCGCCGATCTGCTTGTCTCGCGCGCCCGTGCGGCAGGCACGCATATTGAAGCCGATACGGTCGCCGGCAACCATACCTCGGCGCTGCCGGCCGAGATCGAACAGAGCATCCAATTCTTCCACGGTGTGGCGGCCTGATAGCCGCCCGATGCGGGTCCGGCAAGGACCTGCATCATCAGTCTTTTTCAGCTGATTTTAGCTTCGGCCACCAGCCTCGCGCCAGCCGCGAATGCCATCTTGCGAGCAGATAATGCTATCTCTGTTGTCGCTGATGAGGGTGGTTTCATGAATTTTCTGCGCCGGGCTTTCCCCTTTGCCGGGCTCGCGGCTGCCGCAATGACGCTCAGCGGCTGCAATATTCTCGTGCCCGATGTCGCAGCCGATTCGCCTGCGCGCTTTGTGCAGGAAATCTCGCCGGTCTTCTACGAGCCCCCAGGCGTCGATCCGCGCCGCGTCAAGCCGATCCCCGATCAGCCGGTGCCGCAGACGCGCGAACTCTACAAGACGCAGTTCCACCAGACTTACGGTCTGCCAGTCAGCAACCCGCTGAACCTCGACATGGGCATGTATGGCCAGTTGAGGGACGGCGACTTCACGCTGCCTGCCATCCCCGCCACTCGCATCCATCCGGAATATCTGCGCCAGGAGGTCGATTACCAGACCAACGAGCGCCCCGGCACGATCGTCGTCGATACCAAGGACCGCTTCCTCTATTTGGTCGAACCCAATGGCAGGGCGATGCGTTACGGTGTCGGTCTCGGCCGCGAAGGCTTCGCCTGGAAGGGCCGTGGCGTGATCCAGTGGAAGCAGAAGTGGCCGCGCTGGACGCCGCCGGTCGAAATGGTCTCCCGCCAGCCGGAAGTTCGTCCCTTCTCTGCGGAAAATGGCGGCATGAATCCGGGCCTTGCAAATCCCCTCGGCGCTCGCGCCATGTATATTTTCAAGAACGGCCAGGACACGCTCTATCGCATTCACGGCACGCCCGACTGGCAGTCGATCGGCAAGGCGGTTTCCTCCGGCTGCGTGCGCATGCTCAATCAGGATGTGGTCGATCTCTACGACCGCGTACCGGCCAAGTCCGAGATCGTTGTGATGTAGGGCTGCAACAGGGCAGGCGAGATCGTCTGCCTGGAGCTGGACACGTCTGCGTGATGCTATGGTTTATTTAGTATAAGCCGATAGATTTTTTCCTTGTCGATTTCGGCATTGGACGAATCAGGGGCGAGCTGCGTTTATGGCAAGCCCCGTATCACGAAGGAAATCAGTCCCGCGTCATGAGCCTCGATAAACCCCTCTCCCGTCGTAGCTTTCTTTCCTTTTCGGCTTTGACAGCGGCTTCCGCGCTGGCAGGCTGTGCCTCCACTTCGAATACGGTCGAAAATGGCGGCATGTCGATCAGCTACCGTTCGCCCTTCCGCGCGTTCCAGACGACGAGCGTGCCCGGCGAAGCAGAACTTGCCGTCATGTACGGCCCAATCGAAGACGGCGGTTTCCTCATCCCCGCCGTTCCCTATCAGCAGATCGATCCGCGCTACTATCGCCAGCAGGTCGTGGATCCGACGGGCCAGCCGCCCGGCACCATCGTCGTCGATACGCCCTCGCGCTTCCTCTATCTCGTCCAGCCCGGCGGCATGGCTATGCGCTACGGTGTCGGCATCGGCCGCGAAGGCTTCGCCTGGTCGGGTAATGGCGTGATCCAGTGGAAGCAGAAATGGCCGCGTTGGAAGCCGCCGAATGAGATGGTTGCCCGCCAGCCGGAGCTTGCGAAATACTCGATCGACCGCGGCGGCATGGAGCCCGGCCTCCTGAACCCGCTCGGTGCGCGTGCGCTCTACATCTTCTCGAATAACGAAGATACGCTCTACCGCCTGCACGGCAACCCGGAATGGCGCTCCATCGGCAAGGCGGTCTCGTCGGGCTGCGTGCGCCTGCTCAACCAGGACATCATTGACCTCTACGATCGCGTTCCCAACAAAACCCCGATCGTTGTTTGGCAGTGAGGAACGGTCGGGCGAAGCCCGAGCAATCGATACAGTGAATCGATTGCAGTGACGAACGCCCAAAGCGCAAGCGCAGGGCCGGAGGGTGCCTCGCCCAAAACAAAAAACCGCCCAACACGGGCGGTTTTCTTTTGACTTGATAGTTACGCCGCCTCAGCGCAAATCCCAGCTCTGCACCCCGAAGCAAGCAGTGCCTTATCCGCCACCTCGACAAACAATCGCCGAAACCACGACGCCCGCTCGTCCGCCCTATCCACCCGCCGATACAGCATCGACACCGGATCGGCCGGCAGCTCGATCGGCGGCATCGACACCTCGAGATTATGAAGCTGCGCCATGCAGCGCCCCAGCGATTCCGGCACGACGGCGATCGACGGCATGGCTCTCAGCGCCGGCGGCACGGCCGAATAGCGGGGAACGGTCGCCACCACGTTGCGGCTCAGGCCCACCTTGTCGAGCGCGGCATCGACCGCCGTCGTCGCGCTGCCGAAAAAGGAGATGGCGATATGCGGCGCGGCGATGAAATCCTCGACGCTGATCGGCGGCTTCAGCTTCAACTGCTGCGGATCGTAGATGGCGATCGAGCACTGCTCGAACAACGGCATGCGGATATGCCAGGAGGCCGGTTCGCCATGAACGGAGATGCTGAATTCATACGCGCCGTCATCGAGCATCTGCGCCGCATCGCGCTTGTCGGCTGCAACCCCGACGAGCCGTGCGCCCGGAGCAAGCTGGCGCAGCCGCGCGACCAGAGGGCCGAAGAAGGCGGTTTCCAGGTTGTCGCACATGCCGACACGAAATTCGCCCTGCCAGGTTGATGGATCGAAGCCTGTGGGCGGGCGGATGGCTCGTTCGATGCCGGAGAGCGCATCCTCGATTGCTGGAGCGATGGCGAGCGCCCGCGCCGTCGGCTGCAGGCCGCGGCCGACGCGCACGAACAGCTCATCATCAAGCGCCTCGCGCAGCCGCTTGAGAGCGGCCGAAAGTCCGGGCTGGCCAAGCAGCAGCCTTTCGGCAGCGCGGCTGACGTTGCGCTCCTGCATCAACACCGAGAAGGCGAGCAGGAGGTTCAGGTCGATTTTGCGAAGGATAACGTCATTCATCATTACCAGTAATACCTGACATGGGTACTATCAATTTGCAATAGGGTCGGAAGCTGTACATTTTCTCGTTCCCTGCCGCCGGCCAGCCTCCCGGCAAGAGCGGCAGCAAAGAAGGAACTGAGATCGATGACCAATTCCCCATCTCCACGCGGAGCCGGCCTGGCGTTGCTGCTGCTCTGCGCTGCGAATTTCCTTGACGCCATGGATGTGTCCACCATCGGGGTCGCCCTGCCTGCCATCCAGACCGAACTTGGTATGCCGGCAACCTCGCTTCAATGGGCCGTCAGCGCCTATGTGCTGGGTTATGGCGGATTCCTGCTGCTCGGTGGCCGTGTCGCCGACCTCTTCGGCCACCGCCGCGTTTTCCTCTGGTCGCTCGGCATCTTCGCGGCCGCCAGCATTGCCGGCGGCTTCGTGGATAGCGGGCCGACGCTGATCGCTGCCCGCCTTGTGAAGGGCATCGCCGCAGCCTTTACCGCCCCGGCAGCACTTGCCCTGCTGCTCTCCGTCTTCGGCGAGGGCGAGAAGCGGGCCAAGGCGCTCGGCGTCTTCGCCTCCACGGGCGCCACCGGCTTCGTGCTCGGCATGGTGCTCGGCGGTGCCGCCACCCTCGTGAGCTGGCGGGCAACGCTCGTCATGGGCGCTCCGGTCGCAATCCTCACGCTGGCGATCGCTCCCTTTGTCCTGCCTCCGGATGCGCGGCGCGGCGAGGGACGCAAGCATTTCGACTGGGCGGGCGCCTTGACGATCACCCCCGGCCTGCTGCTCTTCGTCTTCGGCATCACCAATGCTGCCGCAGCCGGCTGGAATGACTTCTTCACCTGGGGTTCGCTCGTTGCCTCCGTGGTGCTGATCGCACTCTTCCTGATCGTCGAATCGCGCCATGCCGATCCCATGGTGCCGCTGCATATCTTCCGCAGGGCAAAACTCAGCCATGCCAATGCCATCGCCGCTTTGTTCCAGGGCGCCTATGTCGGCTTCCAGTTCATCGCGACGCTTTACTATCAGGATGTCATCGGCTGGTCGGCCTTTGCCACCGGCTTCTGCTTCGCCTTCGGCGGCGTCTGCGTCATGTTCCTGGCGCCGCGTTTTGCCACTGTGGCGCAGAACCGCGGCACGACGGGCCTGATGGCTGTCGGCGTCGGCCTGCAGGCGACGAGCTACATCCTCTGGGTAGCGCTGGTCGGCCACATCGATCCGATCATCCTGGTTGCCTTGAACCAGATCCCGCTCGGCGTCGGTTATGCCATGACCTATCCGGCGATCCAGGTTGCCGCATTGTCTGATGTCGAAGAGGACAAGTCCGGCCTTGCCTCCGGCCTGCTCTTTGCCTCCTTCCAGATCGGCGGCGGCATTGTGCTTGCGGCGGCCTCCGCAATCTTCGCCGCAGCCCCGCACTTCGGCTGGGATCCCTATGTCGGCGGTATCGTCTTCGTGGCGCTGCTGGCGATCCTGATCACCCTGCTTGCCGCTGTCGGCCCGAAGACCTCCACGCTTCGCCCTCAAGCCTATCAGGCAGCAGAATAATGCAAATTGCCCGCGCCGGGGTGGCGCGGGCATCTTCTTTCAGCCGATGATCAAGTCCCGGCTTATATGCTTGCGTTGAGATTTCCCCTGAGCCGGGTCAGCATGTCGCGCATGACCGCCATTTCCTCCAGCGTGCAGCCGATCGCCTCGCCGATCGAAGACATGATCGTATTGACCTCGCCCCTCATCGCCTGACCCTTCGGCGTCAGCGACACGATAACCTGCCGCTCGTCGCGGGAATCGCGGGTGCGCTTGATGAGGCCGTTCTGTTCCAGCCGTTTGAGGAGAGGGGAGAGCGTGCCGGAATCGAGATCGAGCTGCTCGCCGATCGTCTTGACTGGCAGTTCGGCCTTTTCCCATAGCACTAGCATGACGAGATATTGCGGATAGGTGAGGCCCACCTTGTCGAGTATGGGCTTATAGGCGCGGGTAAAGGCATGCGCTGTCGCGTAGACCGCGAAACAGAGCTGCTTCTCCAGCCGCTTTTCCTCTTCCGGTATTTCCATCACTTTCGCAGGTCTCGCTTTCATCTCTGCCATCCCTAGAGGTCTTCATTGTCCTCTTTTCAAATTCCGAATGCAATTTGCAAAATTCACTTGCGTACAATTTAATTGGGCGTTATTAAAAACTCAACCCGAACGAACGGGGCCAACCACAGGAGATTGTTATGCCTATTCTCTATACGACCAAAGCTTCCGCCACCGGTGGCCGCGCAGGCCGAGCCGTTTCCGAAAACGGTGTTCTCGACGTCACGCTGACCGTGCCGAAGGAACTCGGCGGCGACGGCGCAACGGGCACCAATCCCGAACAGCTCTTTGCGGCCGGTTATTCGGCCTGCTTCCTCGGTGCTTTGAAATTTGTGGCCGGCAAGGAAAAGGTCAAGATTCCCGAGGAAACCACTGTCTCCGCAACCGTCGGCATCGGCCCGCGTGAGGATGGCGGCGGCTTCGGTATCGAAGTAGCCCTGACCGTCAACATCCCGGGCGTCGACCGCGAAACCGCTGAAAAGCTCGCTGCGGCGGCCCACATCGTCTGCCCTTACAGCCACGCCATGCGTACCTCGACCGAAGTTCCGGTCACGGTTGCCTGATTACTTGCAGCACCAATGAATAAAGGCCGGGGCATTGCTCCGGCCTTTTCTTTTGAATTAATGCGCCGCCTGCTGCGTCGGGCCGGGCAGTTGGTCCGCATCTGTCAGCGTGCCCAAGAAGGCGACGATGTCGTCGATTTCCGATTCCGTCAGCGCCGGCGGGTCGCCGGGCTTGCGGCCGAAGGGCGGGTCCTGATTGAGATTGTCCCAATAGACCTGCGGAACATCGTCATATTTGCGGATCGTGCCATCGGCATTCTTCGGATACCAGCGGCCGGGATCGCTGTCGCGCGTAGCGTAGAAGGAGACGACGTCACGCAGCGAATGGAAGTAGCCATTGTGGAAGAAGCTCTTCTTCAGCGCCACATTGCGCAACGTCGGCGTGCGGAACAAGCCGCAATAGTCCGGCCGGTTCCTGAAGTCGGCACGCTGAGGGCCGCAGAGGCCGAGATCGTGATAATCAGGGTCGCTGTTGGCGGGGATCGCCATGTTGCGCGGCACCGCCAGCCCGAGGAAGCCGAAGTCGGAAAATTGCGGCGGCTCGCCGTCGTTGGCGGGCTCGCTCAAATGACAGCTCGAACAGTTTCCCTTGGCCGGATCCTCGAAGAGTTCACGCCCATGCATCTCCTGCGCAGTCAGTGTCCCCTTGCCGGCAAGGAAGGCGTCATAGCGGCTGGTGTAGGGGTAGAAATCCGCGCCGCTCTGCTCGAAGGTGCTGAGAGCCTCGACCGCACCCTGGAAAGCATCCTTGGCATTACCGAATATGTCCTGGCCGAAAATCTCCCGGAAATCCTCCGCATAGACCGCCTTGCCGAGCGAGGCGACGACCTGGGCCTCATCCTTGTTGCCCATTTCGAAAGGCGAAAGCAGGGGGATCTTCGCCTGATCGTAACCGTGGTCCACGCGCCCGTCCCAGGTCAGGCCACCTGTTGGCCCGTTGTCGACGCTCTCGTCGCCTTCGTCTTCGGAATCGTAGAAATGCTCTGTGAACGAGGGTATCGCCTGCAGGTAGCGCAAGGTTGGCACGGCGCGCAGTCCCGGCTGGTCCATATCCGGCCCGCCCATTTCGATCGGCGTCGCGGAAGACGGGGCGAAGCCGTGATGCGGATCGTGGCAGGAGGCGCAGGCCTGCACGCCGGAGGCGGAAAGCGACGTGTCGGAGAACATCTTGCGGCCGAGTTCCGTCAGCGCTTCGGCGCGGACATAGGCTTGCGCCCGTGACATGGGGCCGGGATGCACACCGCCGGCAACGGCCGCGCTGCTTTGCCGCAGGGGCAGAATGGCAAAATCGAGCGCTGTCGCTGCCAAACCGAGCGCCAAGCCAGACCGGAGGAGCCAGATAATCTTCGTCGCCATGTCAGGGATTCCAATGGGTTAACATTGTGGGCCCTCATGATCGAACCTGACTGCAACAGATTGATGACGCGCGCGTACCGGCCGCAGCCGCAACCCGTCCGATGTCACAAAGTTGATAGATGGCGGGAATAGCGTCTCGCCTGCGCTTGGCCATTCCACGTCCGCCCGGCGCCCCTCTAGCCACGCCCCCTTAGCCATGAGGTATCCCGCCATGACCAGACTGAATCTCCTCCGCAATCTTTCGCTGGCCGGCTCGGCCATGCTGCCGCTGGTATCAGCCGCGGCCGCCTATGCAGCACCCGCCGGTATGGACAAGATCCAGAATATCGTCGTCATCTACGCTGAAAACCGCAGTTTCGATAACCTCTATGGCAGCTTTCCGGGCGCCAACGGCCTTGCCAATGCAAGCGAAAGCCAGGCACGGCAGCTTGATCGCGACGGCGCGCCGCTCGCCGAACTGCCGCCTTCCTGGGGCGGCCTGACCGCCAAGGGTGTCACGCCCGCCATCACCGAGGCCCAGTCCGCTCACCTCGCCAACGCCGTCTTCTCGATCGACGATCCCAAGGGTTTTGCCCAGACGACAAACGTCATCACCCGCGACCTCTGGCATCGTTTTTATCAGGAGCAGATGCAGATCGACGGCGGCAAGAACGATAAGTTCGTCGCCTGGGCCGATTCCGGTGGCCTCGTCATGGGCCATTATGACGGCTCGATCCTGCCCATGTGGCAGGTCGCCAAGAAATACGTCCTTGCCGACAATTTCTTCCAGGGCGGTTTCGGCGGCTCTTTCTTCAACCACTTCCAGCTGATCTGCGCCTGCGCGCCCTATTATACGGATGCCGACAAGAGCCCGGCCAAGCCGACGATCGCCAAGGTCGATGCCGACGGCATTTCGCTGACCGTTGCCGACAACGGACCGAAATCCGCCCTCGAAGGTGCTCCGAAATTCGTCTCCGACGGCAACCTCACACCGGATTTCTACGCGGTCAACACCATGCAGCCGCCTTATCAGCCGAGCGCCAACGCCCCGGCCAAGGACGGCGATGCAGCCTATGCCGATCCCTCGCAGCCGAACACCCTGCCACCGCAGCACGAGATTACCATCGGCGACCTGCTGTCGCTGAAGGGCGTCACCTGGGCATGGTATAGCGGCGCTTGGCAGGCAGCACTCGATGGCAAGAATGCCACGCCGGTGCCCAACTTCCAGTTCCACCACCAGCCCTTCAACTACTTCGCCAACTATGCGCCGGGCACGGCCGCCCGCGCCGAGCACCTGAAGGACGGCGGCCTAGGCGGCGAAGCCTTTATCAAGGATATCGACGACGGCAAGCTGCCGGCCGTTTCCTTCTACAAGCCGCAGGGCAACCTCAACGAACATGGCGGTTACGCCGATGTTTCGAGCGGCGACCAGCACCTCGCCGATCTGGTCTCGCATCTCGAAAAGAGCCCGCAATGGGAGCACATGCTGGTCATCGTCACCTATGACGAAAACGGCGGTTTCTGGGATCACGTCGCTCCGCCGAAGGCCGACCGCTGGGGCCCGGGCAACCGCATACCGGCCTTCATCATCTCGCCCTACGCCAAGGGCGGCATGGTCGATCACACCCAGTATGATACGACTTCGATCCTGCGCCTGATCACCGCCCGTTACGACCTGCCGGTGCTGCCGGGCCTGCTCGCCCGCGATAAGGCGTTGGCGCTGAACAGCGAGGCGCCGATGGGCAACCTGACGGCAGCGCTTGATCTGTCGCGCTGATCGTCGCGACAACGCTATGTCTTCTCCCCACAGGTTGGGGAGAAGACTTCGACTTCCGGATGTTTATCCGTTGAGCGCCCGCATGCCGATTTCGCCGTAGCGATCTCCGACGGCGCGGGGCAGGGCCCTGGCGATTTCCTCGAGATCCTGTGGTGTAAGATCAACGCCAGCCGCTCCAAGATTCTCGTCCAGTCGCGCGCGGCGGCGGGTGCCGGGAATGGGCACGATATTTTCGCCCTGAACCATCACCCAGGCGAGAGCCAGTTGCGCCGGTGTTGCGCCCTTGCGGCGCGCAATCTCTTCGAACAGGGCGACGAGCTCGAGATTGCGCTTGAAATTTTCACCCATGAACCACGGCGAGGTCCGCCTGTAGTCATCGGGCGTGAGTTCATCGACGGACTTGATCGCGCCGGACAGGAAGCCGCGTCCGAGCGGCGAATAGGCCACGAGCCCAATCCCGAGTTCACGAAGCGTCTGCAACACGCCGCCTTCCGGATCGCGTGACCAGGGCGAATATTCGCTTTGAACGGCGGTAATGGGATGCACGGCATGTGCCCGGCGGATTGTGTCAGCGCGGGCTTCCGACAGACCGATATGTCTGACCTTGCCGGCTTCGACGAGTTCCTTCATCGCGCCCACGGTCTCTTCAATCGGCGTATCGGGATCGACACGGTGGAGATAGTAGAGATCGATATGGTCGACGCCGAGCCGCCGTAGAGACCCTTCGCAGGATGCCTTTGCATATTCGGGCCGCCCGTTTGCTGTCTGGGCGCTGACGCCTGGTATCGCCCCAGCTGCGCGCACGATGCCGAACTTGGTTGCCAGTACGACTTGATCACGCCGGCCCTTGATCGCCTCCGCCACGAGTTCTTCGTTGGTGTGCGGGCCATAGCTATCGGCCGTATCGAGCAGGGTTACGCCACGATCAAGCGCATGGTGGATCGTGGCGATCGCCTCGCCCCTGTCGGCGGCGGTCGCGCCATAGGCCCAGCTCATGCCCATGCAGCCGAGGCCGATCGATCCGACCTCAAGTCCTTGCCCGAGCCGGCGTGTCCGCATTGTTGAGTCTATCATCTCTCATCCTTTCTTCCGCCTCTTCATAGGAGGCGATTTTGCCGTCGAGGACGCGAAGGCAGGTTTCGAGATCGGCCACATGGGCCCGGACACGCTCACGATGCTCCCTAAGCATCTCTCGACGCTCACTGAAAGTGGCTTTCCCGTTATCGGCAAGCTTCGCATAATGGAGCATGTCGCGGATCGGCATGCCGGTCGTCTTCAGACGGCCGACAAACTCGATCCAGGAAAGGATGGAAGCGTCGTAGTCGCGTTGTCCGGATCGGTCGCGATCGGCATAGGGAAGCAGGCCGATACGCTCGTAATAACGCAGCGTATGAGCCGACAAACCGGACCGTTTCGCGAGGTCACTGATCTTCATGAAACACCTGTTTTCGTCACGACGCCAAGGAAGCTACGGCTTCGAGTGCACTCTAAGTCAATAGGCTTTTTGTGGCTAATTTCGCGACCACCCATGCGGACTCTGCAGGGTCACGTTAGGTATTGCAGGTCGCGTCTCAGGTGATCGCCGTTGCCCTCAGGCAATTTCGTCTCGAGTGCCGCATGCGTGCTTTCCCAGATCGGCAGCGCCTGTTGCAGGACTGCCCGCCCGTCATCCGTTAAGCGGAGCAGGCGGGCGCGCCGGTCTCTCGGGTCCGGCACAACATCGACCAAACCCTTGCGCTGTAGCGGCTTCAGCGCCGCCGTTAGCGTCGTCTGGTCCATGGCGAGCAGGCGTGCGACCGGTCCCATAGGCGGCGGCTCCGGCCTGTTCAGGGACATCAGCAGGGAGAACTGGCCGTTGGTGAGGCCGACGGGCCGCAGGGCATCGTCGAACAGCCTTGCGAGCGCACGGGCGGCGCGCTGCACATGCAGGCACAGGCACGTGTCCCGCACCAGAAGCGTCGTAGAAAAAGGAATCGCGATCGAGTTTGACATGATCTATTTCTATTGATATCAATGTATTTAGTCAAGAAGAGGAGACTATCTGCCGGAAAATGCCGGCCGCGCCGGAGGAGGGCGTAGATCATGCTGAACAAGGTTACCCAAAATCCCGCCGTTTCCCGCGAGGAATGGCTTGAAGCCCGCCGAGCTTTGCTCTTGAGAGAGAAAGAGGCGACCCATCTCAGAGACAAGGTGAATGCCGAGCGCATGGCTTTGCCTTGGGTGAAAGTAGACAAGAACTACACGTTCGAAACGCCTCAGGGGCCGAAATCGCTCGCCGACCTTTTCGATGGCCGCAGCCAGCTTATGGTCTATCACTTCATGTTCGGCCCCGAATGGGAGGCCGGTTGCCCCGGCTGCTCGTTCCTCGCCGATCATCTCGACGGCACGCTGCCGCACTTGAATCACCACGACGTCACACTTGTCGCCGTCGCCCGCACACCGCTTGCCAAGATCGACGCCTACAAGCAGCGCATGGGCTGGAAATTCCCGTGGGTCTCGTCCTTCGGCAGCGATTTCAACTTCGATTATCACGTATCTTTCACGCCTGAGGACCTTGCCAAAGACAAGGTCTTTTATAATTTCTCTCCGATAGCGCCCTCTGACGCCAATGACGAACTGCCTGGACTTTCGGCCTTTTACCGGAATGAGAAGGGCGAAGTGTTCCATACCTATTCAAGCTATGCCCGAGGCGCGGAGGAAATCCTCGGTACGCTGATGATCCTGGATCACGCGCCCAAGGGCCGCAACGAAGATTCGACCATGGATTTCGTGAAGCGTCACGATGAATATGAGGAAGCCCCCCAAGCCTCATCCAGCTGCCACTAGACCCAGCCATCCATCATCCGGAGGAGAAGGACGATGAAGACTGCAGAAGTGCTGAAGGAGCATGCTTTCCTGGAGAGAATGGTCGGTCACTGGACCGTCGCCGCTTCGGACATGACCGGCGACAAGCCTTGGGATGAGACCGTGCGCTCCCTGCAAGGCATCTGGTTCGTTGCCGAAGGCGCCGGTGAAATGAGCGACGGCAAGCAGGCGACGACGATCCTGACCCTCGGCTACGACCCAAGCAAAGGCAAATATGTCGGCAGCTGGATCGGCTCGATGATGGACTACATGTGGATCTATGAGGGTGAGATCGAACCCTCGGGTAATGTGCTGTCGCTCTACACCAGGGGGCCGGCTTTCGAAGGCGGTGGCCTTGCCGACTATCGCGAGCAGATCGCCTTTCTCGATGACAGCGTCAGAACCTTCACATCGAGCGTCAAGGAAGCTGACGGCACCTGGAAGCAGTTCATGGAAGTCAAATATACCCGCAAGGGCTGAAATCGCCGGGGCACATCAAGAGCAATTCCAACAAAAGTGCGAGAGCAGTTTTGCGTCCGGAATTGCATGAAAACAAAGAGATAGAACTCAAGCGTGGACCGAGGAGAACACGATGTCCAATACGCATGGCAAGTTCATATGGTGCGAACTGATGACGCCGGACCCCGAAGCGGCGGCGAGATTCTATGGCTCGGTCGTCGGCTGGACGTCGAGCAAAATGCCGGCGGCGGACCAGCCGGAATACACCATCTTCGAGGCAAACGGCGTCAGGGTCGCCGGCATGATGCCCTTTCCCGCAGAGCTGGAAGGGCAGGGCATTCCGCCGAACTGGACCGGTTATGTCGCCGTCGACAATGTCGATCAGTCGGCACGCGACTTTGCTGCGAACGGTGGCACTATCCGTCGCCAGCCGGCGGATATTCCAGGCATAGGCCGCTTTGCCGTGGTAGCCGATCCTGACGGAGCGGTGCTCTGCATCATGACGCCACTGCCGATGGAAAATCCGCCACCGGAACTGCCCTTCGACACGCCCGGCCATGTCGGCTGGCGCGAACTCTACGCCAATGATGGCGCCAAGGCCTTCGACTTCTATTCCAAGCTCTTCGGCTGGACGAAGGATCAGGACTTCGACATGGGTCCGATGGGCGTCTACCACATCTTCGCCGAGCACGGAAAACAGACCGGCGGCATGATGACCCGCCCGCCTGAGGTCGGCATGTCCTTCTGGTCCTACTATTTCACAGTGCCGGCGCTCAATGCCGCCATTGACCGCATCAACGCCGGCGGCGGCAAGGTGGTCCACGGACCCGTGGAAGTCCCAGGGGCCTGGATCTGTCAGGCGATAGACCCGCAGGGAGCGTTCTTCTGCCTCTCGGCGGGTGTGCGGTAGCACCGATGACAAGGGTCGCAAACACCGTCGTTTGCGCCCCTTTGTTTTTCTACCCCACACTCGCAAAGAACCCTTCCGGGCTTTCCACTTCCACCAGTTTCTTCCGCTCGATCAGCCAGAAGCGGTTGCCGACGGCCCGCACGAAGCTGCGGTCGTGGGAGACGAGCAGGCAGCTCGCCTCATGTGCCATCAGCTCGCTTTCCAGCGCCTCCTGCCCCTCGATGTCGAGATGGTTGGTGGGTTCGTCCAGCAGGTAGAAATTCGGCTGCGTCAGCCGCAGCACCAGCATCCCGAGCCGCGCCTTCTGGCCGCCGGAGAGCAGCTTCACCGGCTTGCCCTGCATCTCGATCGTCATGCCGGCGCCGGCAAGCAGCGAGCGCGCCCGCTGGTCGCCGACATCGAAGCGGCGGATGATCGTCTGCAGCGGTGTGTCGGCATCGCTGAGATCGGCAAGCAGCTGGTCGCCATAGCCGAGCACGAGCGAGGGCGTGGCCTTGATGCCGGCCTTTGCTGTTTCCGGCTCGGCGACCGCCGCGCGCAGCATGGAGACGAGCCGCGACTTGCCGGCGCCATTGAGGCCGAGTAGCACGATGCGGTCGCCCTGGCAGATGAACTGCTTTCCCGTGCGGAAGAGCAGCGTGCCGTCAGGCGTCGTGACCTCGGCATCCTCGAGCGTCACCAGAACCTTGGCATGCGTGCCGCGATTGGCGAGGCGGATCGCGCCTGCCGAACGCTCCAGATGGGCAGGCTTTGCGGTTTCCTCCAGCTTTTCGGCGCGTTGCTTCAACTGCTTCGTTTTGACGACCAGCAGGTCGCTGCCGGAATTGATGCCGATATTGTTGAGTTTTGCCGCCTGCTTGCGCAACTGTTCGACCGTCTTCATATCCTTCTCGTAGCGCCGCGCATCGGAGGCATCCGCCTCGTCGAGTACCGCTCTCGCCCGGCTATAGGGCAGGGAGATGACCGGCGATTGCTCCGGCCGCAGGAAGAGCGTCCGGTTGGTCGTCGCATCGAGGAAGGCGCGGTCGTGGCTTGAGATGATCACAGGCGTATCGCGCGGCAGTGCGTTCAGCCAGCTTTCCACCTGCGCGATCTTTTCGAGGTCGAGATGGTTGGTCGGTTCGTCGAGCAGCAGCACGTCGGGTTCATTCACTGAGGTGCGGGCAATCAGTGCCAGCCGCTGCCAGCCGCCGCTGAGCTGTCGGAGCGGCCGCTCGCGCAACTCCTCGGGCACTTCGAGCGATTCCAGCACGACATCCGCACGCCAGCTTTCGCCGTCTGCCTGGTCAGGAGGAAGGGCGAGAAGCACGGCATCACGGAAACTGGCATCGAGAAGTGCCGGCGGCACATTCTGCTCCATATGGCCGATGGTGAGCCCGCGCGCCCTGGTGATTTCGCCTTCGGTCGGTTCCAGCTTGCCCGTCATGAGGTTGAGCAGGGTGGATTTGCCGCGTCCGTTCGCCGCCACGAGGCCGATCCGGTCGCCGGCGTTGACGACGAGATTGAGCTTCGAAAACAGCGGCGCGGACAGCACGATGCCGAGATTGCGGATATTGATGAGGGTCATGATCGTATCCTGGTCTTGCCAAGCGATCGCGCATATCCGGGGCGTCCAGCCATCAACGGAAAGCGCGTTATGCTTGGCGGATTATGAAATGCTTGCAGCTTGAACGACGGGCATTCAGGTGCAGCAGTGCCACTAGGGGCAGACCAGGAAGAGATTTGCGAGAAACGGTCTCTGGTCAGCCCTGCAAACGCATCTGCAGGGCGTTGACTGGGCCACGCTGGCGATGATGCCGGAAATACATATTCACGCGCAGCCCTCCTTCTTTCTCGGTTGCAAGAGGGAAATACCATTGCTCGCGGTTGGAAACAAGGGATCATGATGGCAGTAAACACGCTCAGATGGTATGAAAGGCCTTCATCATCCGGGATCGGGGGACGCGGGATGATTTCCATCGCAAGGGCAGGCAGCACAGAGGATTTCGTCATCGCCGCCGGCTTCTGCGAAGCACTCGGCGCCCTGGATGTGGAACTCGGGCGTGATCATGGTATCCCCGCCGAGATCGTCATGACGCTCTTCCACAGCGAAAATCATGAAAGCCTCGCCCGGAAATATAGCTCCGACGAAGCGATGATGTTCCTGGCCAGATGGGAGGGAGCACCGGCAGGCTGCATCGCGCTCGCACCATTTGAGACTGCTGCGATGGAGATCCATAAACTCTATGTGGATCCCGCCTTTCGCGGTCGGGGCATCGCCAATGTGCTGATGCGGCGGGTGTTCGAGGAAGCAAAAAAGAGCGGCCGCCCCACCATGCTCGTCAATACCGCCGCCTATCTGAAGAGCGCGCTTTCCCTCTAGGAAGCCTTCGGCTTTACCCATTGCCCGCCTTTTCACAGCGTGCCGGCTGAAATCAGCCACACCGAAGTCTTCATGTCGCGGCCGCTTTGATCCCGACACAATCGCTTCTTAGCGATGTCGGATGTCACAGGGAGGCACGGCATGCTCATCGCTCATCTGCCGGCAGGCTATATTCTCGGAACTGCCGCGCGACGCAGGGCTTCGTCCATTGCGGTCATGGCGGCAGCGCTGATCGGCAGCGTCATGCCGGATTTTGACATGATCTATTTCTACGCCTCCGGCGGCCGGGTTCATCACCATGCCTATGTAACGCATTGGCCGCTCTTCTGGCTGGTCTCGGCGATCCTGATCCTGCCGCTCCTCAAATGGTTTCGTTCGGCCTGGCTCGCTGCAGGTTGCGTCTTCTTCGCCGCCGCCATGCTGCATATGGTCATGGACACGATCGCGGCACCGCTCTTTTGGTTGGCACCTTTTTCCTTTCATGAATTCGAGCTGGTTCGAGTTCCCGCAACCCATGCCAGCTGGATCATGAGCTTCCTGCTTCACTGGACATTCCTGCTGGAAATCTCGATCTGCCTTTCGGCCCTGGCACTCTTCCTGATGCGCCGCCGACGCGCCGAACCTGGTCGATCTGCGGCCTGACCACAGGGAGGATGGCGCGCAGGTCAGCGGTTATCGCAAAGGCTGGAACGCCCTGATCGTGGCCGGACACATTTCGCCTGCCTGCCTGTTTGCCACTCTAGTTGCACAGCACCGTGCGATCGTTATAAGCGGCCGTCGATGGACTGAGGAAATTCCTGATCGAGGGCGAAGTGATGGCAGGCGGTGACGACGAATATGTTTATGACGAGGCGACAGGCGAATGGCGCCCTGCCTCCGAGATGGCTGCAGCCGCACAGGCTGCGTCCGAGGTTCGCGACGCCTCCGGAAACGTGTTGAAGGACGGCGATTCCGTCACGCTTATCAAGGACCTGAAGGTAAAGGGCGCCAACCAGACCCTGAAACAGGGCACGGTCATCCGCTCGATCCGTCTGACGGACAATCCCGAAGAAATCGACTGCCGTCACGATACGATCAAAGGTCTCGTCCTGCGCACGGAATTTGTCCGTAAGCGGTGACTAAAGCATGTCTCGCAAGAGTGCGGAGCGGTTTTGCGATAACGACATGCGCAAAGACAAAGGTCAGCGTGGCGCGAATCTGAAAGATCGCGCTCCGCTTAGACTTACCGCTTCAAGCTTCCCAATATGCCGCGTACCAGCGCCCGGCCGACCTGCGTCGCCACCGTGCGCGCCACGCTCTTCATCGCCGCTTCCACCACCGTTTCGCGCTGATAACCGGAGCGGCCGCGAGGCTGCGCCTTGTCGTCATCGCCGCCGCCAAAGCCAGGTAGGGTCCAGCCTGACGTGGTGCTGCCCTCCTGTGGCGCCGGCGCCTCTTCCTGCGCCCGCTTGGCAGCGTCGGAATCGGCAGCCTTCTTGGCGCGCGCCGCCAGCATCTCGAAAGCAGATTCGCGGTCCACGTCCTCGTCATAGACGCCGAGAACCGGGCTGCGGTCCATGATTTGCTGGCGCTCGACATCGCTCACCGGTCCGACGCGGCCGGATGGCGGGCGGATCAGCGTTCGCTCGACGATCGATGGCGCGCCCTTGGCTTCCAGCGTCGAAACCAGCGCCTCGCCGGTGCCGAGAGTGGTGATGACGGTGGCGCAATCGAAGGCGGGGTTGGGACGGAAGGTATCGGCCGCCGTCTTCACCGCCTTCTGCTCGCGTGGCGAATAGGCGCGCAATGCATGCTGCAACCGGTTACCGAGCTGGGCGAGTACCGTTTCCGGCACGTCGAGCGGGTTCTGCGTCACGAAATAGACGCCGACGCCCTTGGAGCGGATGAGGCGCACCACTTGCTCGACGCGCTCGGTCAACACCTTCGGCGCGTCGTTGAAGAGCAGATGAGCCTCATCGAAGAAGAAGACGAGCTTCGGCTTGTCGGGATCGCCGACTTCGGGCAGCTCCTCGAAGAGCTCGGAGAGCAGCCACAGCAGGAAGGTGGCGTAAAGGCGCGGGTTCATCATCAGTTTGTCGGCGGCAAGCACGGAAATCTGCCCGTAGCCATTGTTCGACGTGCGCATGATGTCGGTAATCTTCAGTGCCGGCTCGCCGAAGAAATGTTCCGCGCCCTGCTGTTCCAGCACCAGTAGCGCGCGCTGGATGGAGCCGACCGAGGCCTTGGAGATGAGGCCGAACTGGCTGGAAAGCTCGGTGGCGTTTTCGCCCATATAGTTGAGCAGCGAGGTAAAATCCTTGAGGTCGAGCAGTGGCAGGCCGGCCTTGTCGGCGATCTTGAAGGCGATGTTGATGACGCCTTCCTGCGGCTCGGAAGCATCCATCAGCCGTGCCAGCAGCAGCGGTCCCATCTCGGCGATGGTCGTGCGCACCCGGTGGCCCTTCTCACCGAAGAGATCCCAGAAGATGACCGGGAACTGCTCGAATTCGTAATCGGTAAAGCCGATCTGTTCGGCGCGCTTGGTGAGGAAGTCTTTTGCTTCGCCCTTGGCGGCGATGCCCGAGAGGTCGCCCTTGATGTCGGCGGCGAAAACTGGCACGCCGGCTCTCGCAAAGCCCTCGGCCAGCACCTGCAGGGTCACCGTCTTGCCGGTACCGGTCGCGCCGGTCACGAGTCCATGGCGGTTGCCGAATTTGAGGTCGAGATATTCGCCCTTGTTGATGCTGTCGTCAGGATTGCGGCTTGCGCCGATGAAAATCTTGCCGTCCTCGAGCATGTAGAATGTCTCCCTCGGTCGATGCCGCCGCTCAATTCTCGAATATGCGGGATGCTCTTTCCGCACAGTCATGCAAATATCGTTTCTCTGTTATAAGCAGCCGACGGGAGACGGACAACTGTCTGCGTTAAAAGGGAAAGCAGGAAAGAGGCGCCTCACAAAGCGCCGCTTGAGTTGCCGCCTCGATTCGATTACGTTGACGTCAACGTCAAAAACAGGAGGCAGACGATGAATGAGATTGTGACTGAAATCGCCAATCGTGTGGGCATTGCGCCTGATTTGGCTGAAAAGGCGCTCGGCATGATGCTCGGCTTCCTGCAGCGCGAAGCAGCCGACGGCCCGGTCGCCGAGATGATCGAAAAGATCCCCGGCGCCACCGAACTCGTCGCCCAGTTCAACGGCGAAGGATCCAGCAGCGGCGGCGGTCTGCTCGGCGGCCTCATGAGTGCACTCGGTGGTGGTGGCATCATGGGCCTCGGCCAGCAGCTGATGAGCGAAGGCCTCGGCATGAGCGAAATCACCTCGCTCGCCAAGGAAACCATCGCCATCGCCAAGGAACATGCCGGCGAAGAGGTGGTCGATCAGGTCGTCGCCTCTGTACCCGGCCTCAGCCAGTTCGTCTAAGGCGACCCATCATTTCCACAAGCCCCCGGCACTGTCCGGGGGCTTTGTTTTTTAAGCATTTTCTCTTTTCTTTGTGTGTGTTCCATGCCCGATAAGTCCCCGATCAAAGCATTGCTGCCCAAGTCAGGCGGCCATCAATTCGTGCTCTACGGCGATTCCTGCTCGGGCGTTGCCGGCGCCCTGCACGAGCGTACCTTCGCATCCGTGAACGCTGTCCTGCGCCGGCTTGAGCCCCAGCCGCAGTTCGTCCTCTTTCCGGGTGACGAGATCATCGGCCTGACGGCGGATGAAGCATCGCTGCGCGCCCAGTGGCGGCACTGGTTCGATGTCGAGATGGCCTGGCTCGACCGAACGAACATTCCAATGTGGCACACGACCGGCAATCACACGACCTATGACGAGATGAGCGAGGCGGTGTTCCGCGACACGCTTGGCCTTCCGGCAAACGGGCCGGCGGGGCAGGAAGGGCTGGCCTATTGGGTGCGCCGGGGCGATCTGCTCATGGTCTTTGTCCATACGCTCTGGACAGGTCTCGGCGGCGAAGGCCATGTCGAGACCGAGTGGCTGGAGGCGACCCTGAAGGCCCATGCCGATGCCCGCTACAAGCTGGTGCTCGGCCATCACCCGGTCTTTCCGATCAATGGCTATGCGGGCGCCTATCAGCGTGAGATAGGCCGCGAATATGCCGAGCGCTTCTGGGATATTCTCGTGGAGGCCGATGTCTTCGCCTATTGCTGCAGCCATATCCTGGCTTTCGATGTGCAGGCCCATCGCGGCGTGCTGCAGATATGCACGGCGGGGGCGGGAACCGCGCACAGAATGC
Source organism: Rhizobium sp. YAF28 (assembly GCF_052113285.1). NCBI lineage: Bacteria > Pseudomonadati > Pseudomonadota > Alphaproteobacteria > Hyphomicrobiales > Rhizobiaceae > Rhizobium > Rhizobium sp. YAF28. Next base: position 179,379 of record NZ_JBFRCX010000002.1, read on the forward strand.
CCGAGGGTGTCGAATATCTCCATTGCATCCAGGCAGCCCTCGATGAGGACGGCCTGCGCTATCAGGTCCTCGATACCGAAGGCATTGAGCGCGAGCGCCTGCAATGGCCGCCCGTTCTTGCACGCGAGGATCAATGGCACGACCTTGCCGCCCATGGCGTGAGTGACGCTCTCTGGTCGGGTCCGATGGACACGGACCGGATCGTCGAACTCCGTCTGAGCGGTCGGATGGCTTCGGACGCCTGCGCGTCCCAGCAGACCATCTTCTCGGCTTTCAGCGATGAAGGGTTGGCGCTTCTGTGGCTTGGCCTGCGCGGCAAGCAGCAGCAGTTGACGCTCATCCTCGGTCGCGATCCTGGTCGCAGCCCCTATTATTTCTTCGGTCCGGACCTGCCGCCGGGCAAGGAATTCGATATCCACATCCTTCTCCATGCCTGCATGGGCCCAGGCGGCGTGCTCTGGCGCACGGAGGGTAGCAGGGCATGGTCCTCCTTCGAAGCGATCGCCTCGACAGGGCTTCAACGCCTTGTCTGGCCCGCCCGCTGGAGTGTGGGTCATGGCCAGAAAGGCGATGGCGACCGGCCGTTCATGGGCGGGAGCCTGAGCCTGAGTATTGCAGGTTGAAAAACGCCTGATCGGTTTCTTGTTTCGCTATGCACCAAAGTCGGTTATTCGGCCTTCTGAATATCATCTAGGGAAGGGCGGATGAACGGAAGCGATCGATCGTCATCGGTGCTCAGAGAGCATTTCGAAGAGCACAGAACCAAGCTCAGCCGGTCGGAACTGGCAGTAGCAGAGCATCTGGTGAAGATGCCGATCGATGTGCTGATTTTCCGCAGCGCCGAGGAGATCGCCGCCGAAACCGGCACCAGCGATGCGACCGTTATCCGGACGGCCAAGCGCCTCGGCTTTTCCGGCCTGCCGGAGCTGAAGCGGGTATCGGGCCGCGTCATGGCGCGCACCATTTCCACCAGCGAGCGTCTGGAACAGCGTTTCCGCGCCACCGGCGATGATCTGGAAAAGGTTGCGACGCAGATGTTTGCGACCGCCCGTGAGGTGCTGACCTCCACCGAGGAGCAGATGGATGGCGCAATGCTCGCCGCCGCCATCTCGCTCGTCGAAGAGGCCGATACCGTCTGGTGCATCGGCATGGGCACAGCCGAGGTCGAGGCGCGCCATTGTTCGATTGCGCTTAGTCGCGCCGGCGTGCGCACCCGCTGTTCCGGCGCCTCGGGTTTTACGCTTGCCAATGAGCTGATCGATCTGCGTCCCGCCGATGTCATCGTCATGTTCCATGCTGTGCGCGAAACGGCGGAATTCAAGCTCATTGTTCGCCAGCTCCGGGATATCGGTTGCAAGGTCATTCTGGTTTGCGGTGTGCAGCTGCGCGCCAATTATGTCGATAAGGTCTCGGCCATTTTGACCTGCATCGGTTCGCCCTCGAAGCTGGCAAGCTGGAGCATCGGCGCCATCGTTGTGGCCGATCTCCTCGCCTATGGTGTAGCGGTCCGTAACCAGCAGCAGGCGACGGATGCCAAGAAGCGTCTCGCCGACCTGCGCGACCAGGCGCTGCGCAACGACTGACCTCCACGGCAATATCTTTGCAATTTCATCCGCATGAAAATAAACATGAGAAATTAAGTTATGTTTATTGAAATGCGAACTACAATATTGTAGTCAACACGACATGACGCCGTGCAGCAGCGGCGTTGACTGTCGGGGTTATTGCATGACGCGCCTGTTTCATCGCAGCAAGACGGCTGAAGTCCGTCCCTTCTCCCATAAGACTGTGTCCAGACGCCGATACCGGCGTAACGGCTGACACCACCACATAATCATTCAACAAAAACAGTCTCTTGCACCGGAATGCCTAGGCATTTTCGGCAAGGTCCCCTGTTGCCCGAATTTCTCGAACGCCCACGGAAAACTCCCATGATTGCCCCCAAACTCCAAGGAAAGCAGCTCGCTCTCACCGTCGCCCTTCTGGCATCCGCCACATCGGCACTCGCACAGGAAGCAGCCAACGGCACCGTCACTCAGCTCGAAACGATCAAGATCACCGGCAACTGGCTGGAAGAGCCGAACGAGGAGAAGGTGCTGAAACATCCGGGCGCCCGCACGATCCTCGATCGCGAACAGTTCGAAGAGCGCGGCGCGCAGGATATCCGCGATGCGTTGAACCAGATCCCCGGCGTCCAGGTGCAGGAAGCCAATGGTACCGGCGGCAGCGATGTGTCGCTGAATCTCGGCGTGCGCGGTCTGACCTCGCGCCTGTCGCCACGCTCCACCGTATTGATGGACGGCATCCCGCTGGCTTATGCGCCCTATGGCCAGCCGCAGCTTTCGCTCTTTCCGCTGACGCTCGGAAATGTCGAAACGATCGACGTCGTGCGCGGCGCCGGCTCCGTACGCTACGGACCGCAGAATGTCGGCGGCATTATCAACTTCGTCACCCGTCCGATCCCGGAGGATTTCACCGCTCGCTTCTCCTCGGGCGCGGAGATCGCCGGCAACAACGGCCACGTCAAGGCGACGCCGAATTTCCTGATCGGCGGTACCAATGTTGACGGCCTTGGTGCGGCCATCCTCTATTCCGGAATCCACGGCGAAGGCTATCGTGACGCCAACGACCGCACCGATATCGACGATATCATTGCCAAGGGCGCTTACGAGTTTTCGGATACGGACAAGCTCGGCATCCAGTTCCATCACTATGAGGGCGAGGGCAAGATGCCCGGCGGCCTGACGAGCGCCGAATATGAAGCCGATCCCTACCAGTCGACACGCCGCTACGACGATTTCAGCGGTCGCCGCAATGATATCTCGCTGCGCTACCAGCATGACGATGGCGACAACAATTTCGAAGTGCTGACCTACTACGTGGATTCCTTCCGCGGCAGCCATGTGGAGCAGCAGGGCACAGGCGCCAGCGCCGGCCTCTATCGCCTGACGTCTGCTCCGCGCAGCTACAGCTATTTCGGCATCGAGCCGCGCTATTCCCGCCTGATCGAGCTCGGCGGCATTACCCAGGAGGTGACCGTCGGCTATCGGTATCTCTGGGAAGAAAGCTCGGAAGTCGCGTCCCGCACGGCTTTCTACAGCAGAGCCTCGGGCATCGATCCGACCACGCGTAGCTCGCCCACCTACCAGACGAGCGATGGCGGCACGATTGCCCATGCTTTCTACATCGACGACAAGATCGAGATCGGCGACTGGACCATCACACCGGGCATTCGCTACGAGATGATCAGCACGCACAACGATGTCGTGAATTTCGGCACCAGTGGTGCGGTCACCAGCTCGCTCTCTCCCTCGGTCGAGGCGAACGAAGCCCTGCCGACATTGTCGGCTTCCTACCGGCTCACCAATGAGTTGACCGTCTTCGGCAATGTCGGCGTCTCCTTCGGCCCGCAGCAATACAGCCAACTCGCATCCACCACGGATGGCCTGCATCCCGAGAAGGCGACGACCTACGAAATCGGCCTGCATTATGAGGGCGATAACTGGAACGCTGAGCTGACTGCCTTCAATATCGACTTCGACAAGGAACTCTATCTCGGCCGCACCATCGTCGGCGAGGGCATCTGGACCGATCTCGGCGCCACGCGCCACCGCGGCATCGAATCCGCCATCAACTACGATATCGGCGATGTCGTGCCCGCACTCGACGGCCTGTCGCTGTCGGCAAGCTACACCTACACCGAGGCGACCTATGAAGCCGGCGCCTTCGAAGGCCGCGACCTGCCGTTCTATTCGCGTCAGGTCGCCTCGCTCGGGGCGCGCTACCGCTACAACGACTGGATCTTCAATGCCGACCTGCAGGCCCAGTCAAAGCAGCATTCGCCGGGATCTGCCGATGCCGGCGCGACCTATGTGACGGAAGAGGATGCGACAGGCCGCCTCGGCGATATTCCAGGCTACGGCACCGTCAACCTGCGCGTCGCCTATCAGCCGGAAGACAAGAAGAATGCCCCGCAATTTGCCTTCGGCGTGAAGAACCTGTTCGACAAGGAGTATTTCACCCGCTCGACGGACAATAATGGCGGCAAGTTCGTGGGCCAGCCGCGCACATTCTTCGTCAACGCATCGATCGCCTTTTAAAAGCATGTCGCGCAAAAGTGTGCAGCGGTTTTGCTGCAACGCCATGCGAAAACAAGAGCCTAAAGCGTGGCAAGCGAATCTGAAAGATCGCGACACGCTTTAAGGGCCTGATCAATCCATCCGTCGGATGGAAATTCGCACTGACCTTTCCTAGATTAAGAGGTGCGGGATTTTTCACCGACGGCCGGATCGGCTGGAACGATGGATACCCAAATCCCGTTTCATATCGGCCAGATAAGAAGGAATATGGTCATGCGTACGGTCATTGCAGCAGCCTCGATCATTCTCCTCGGGTTCGCCGCTCCGGCCTTCTCCCAGGCCCTCGGTGATATGGACTATTCCGGACGCTTCGGCGGCATGCCGCCCGGCACGGTGCCGGACGCGGAATCAAGTAATGCTTTTTCGATTCCGCTCGATCCCGTCGAGAGCGACAATATCACCGTCGTCATTCCGTCCGACCGGACGGCTTGTCCGCGGCTTGGTACGAGCGCCTATCGCACGGCCGAGCGTGACGGCACGCTGGCTACCGCCTGCCGCCGACGGTAAGTTAAATTCCAGTGCAGGAACGGCTATTTGCCGTTCTTGTGCAGGATCACGCCAAGCTCATGCCACTCACGCCCGTCTCGCTGGATAAGCTCGTCGGCGCAGGCCGGTCCCATGCTGCCGGGTGCGTAAGGGTCCGGCACGCTCTGATCTTTCGCCCACTCATCCAGGAAGGGCTGTACCGCCGCCCAGCCGGCCTCGATGCCGTCGGCGCGCTGAAATAGCGTCTGGTCGCCGATGAAGAGGTCGTAGAGTAGCGATTCATAACCTGTCGTCTTGCCGATATCGAATTTGTCGGCATAGCGGAAATCCAGCGAAACCGGCACGGTGTCGACGGATTGTCCCGGCGACTTGATGGAAATCTCCATGCTCATGCCCTCATCGGGCTGCACCTGGATGACGAGCCTGTTCGGCGGCAGACGGCGGTTGACCTCCGTTTCGCGAAACTGCGCGAAAGGAACGGGCTGGAAGGTGATGACGATTTCCGTGTCGCGTGCCGTCATCGCCTTGCCGGTGCGCAGATAGAAGGGCACGCCAGCCCAGCGCCAGGTATCGGCATAGAGCTTCAGCGCCACATAGGTCTCTGTCTTGCTGGCGGGCGAAATATCCTTCGTATCGCGATAAGCGGGCAAGTCGGTACCGTTGAGCGGACCGGCGGTATAAGCCCCGCGTACGCCATTCGCCTTTGCTTCCTCCGGCGTGTAGATGCGCAGAGCCTTCAGCACCTTGCTCTTCTCGTTACGGATCGCCTCGGCGTCGAAACTGTTCGGCGGCTCCATGGCGATCATTGCCAGAAGCTGGAAGAGATGGTTGGGGATCATGTCGCGCAACGCGCCGGTCGCGTCGTAGAACTTCCCGCGCGTACCGACATCGACGATCTCCGAGGCGGTGATCTGCACGTGGTCGATATAGCGATTGTTCCACAGCGACTCGATCATCATGTTGGCGAAACGCGCCGTCATCAGGTTCTGCACCGTTTCCTTGCCGAGGAAATGGTCGAGCCGGTAGACTTGGCTTTCCTCCACGCGGGCGAGGATGCGCGCATTCAAAGCGCGGGCTGAGGCGAGATCGGTGCCGAAGGGCTTCTCGATCGCAATACGACGGAAGCAACCGCCGCTTTCGTCCATCAGTCCGAGATCCGCAAGTTTCTCGACGATCGGCCCGAAGAAGCTTGGCGGCACTGCGAGATAGAAGGCTGCATTGCAGGTCGTGCCGAGGCGCTTGCCGATTTCGAGGAAGATATCATCCTTGGTGAAATCGCCCTGCAGATAGGAGATGCGCGATCGCAGGCTCTCCCAGGCTTTGTCCTTGCCAGTTGCTTCCTCGCCATCGAGATGGGTGAGGAAAGCGTCCAGCCGCTGGCGCAGGAATTCATCGTCACCAGGCTCGATGCCGACGCCGAGGATGTTCAGGTCCCCGCCGACGAGATGGCTGCGGGTGAGATTGATGATGGCCGGAACCAGCAATCGCCGTGTCAGATCGCCGGTGGCGCCGAAGATGACGAGAGTGACGGGCGGGGTGGGGTGAGCGTCCATGCGTGTCATCTCCAGCTTAATTCTCCCGGCCGAATATAAAGCGCTCCGGTTCTGCCGCAAGCACCTTGCAGCCCAAGAATAACAAGCGTTTGACACAGTGCTAGAAATACATAAAGACATAAAGATATCGTTATGTCATTGGGTGATCCATGATCGATCTTGTCAGCGCCAGCTTCTTCCTCATGGCGGCTCTTGCCCTTCTCGGTTCGCCCGGTCCCGCCATCGCTGCGCTCCTGGCAATCGGCCGCCTCCATGGTATGGCGACCGGCCTGCGTTTTCATGTCGGGCTGCAGATCGGCTTGGCAATTGCAGCCGCCGCGGCGGCAGCCGGCCTTCTGTCGTTGATCGAGGCAATCCCGCTGGCGATGATGGTGATGACAGTCGCTGCCACCGTCTACCTCGTCTGGCTGTCCTGGAAGATCGCATCGGCGCCTGTCGGTGCAGATCTCTCCGCCGCACGGCGGCAAGCCTCGCCAACCATCGCCGGCGGTGTCGTTCTAGGCCTCACCAATCCCAAGGCCTATATCGCGTTCGCCTCGCTCTTTGCCGCTTACCGGCTTTCGCAGGATGGCGCGCTGGACATGCAGGCCAAATGGGCGCTCTGCGTCCTCGTCATGATCGTGGTCGATATTTTCTGGCTGTGGCTGGGCGTTGTTTTGGGCAAGGTGAAGCTGGAGCCATCGAGCGAGCGAGCGCTCAACATCTGCTTGGCCTCGTCATTCTCGCGACTGCGGTACTGTCGCTGGTCGAGCTTGTCGGCGCCTGAAACGATATGGCCATTGCTGAAGGTCTTTCCGCAATGGCCGTTTTAAGATGATGGATAACTTACGCCTTGGAGGCGGACTTGTCCGTTGTCGTATCGGTGGCCGGCTTCGTGTCGGTCTTCACCGGCCAGGTGATGTAGTAATTCTGCGTGCCGACCTGGCCGAAATAGACTTCGTTGCCGGTGCCCTTTTCGATGAAGCTGCCGTTTTCGCTTCTGACCAGGCGCCCGTGCGAATCGCGCTGCAGATGGTCGCGCAGGAAGTCGTTCCAGTCGTCCGTCTTGATCGCCGTGCCCTTCTTTTGGTCGACATCGGCTTCCTTGGGGTCGGTCACGTCCCAGGCCTTGATCGAAACGCCCTTGGTCGGATCGGTAACCGTCAGCTGGCCTTTCTTGAAAGCGGCAAGCATGGCAGCTTCCTGGCTGCCGGCGCCCTTGGCGTCTGCCGCAGCCGTCATGTTCTGGCGCAGCAGCGCCATGAAGGAGGCGGTGGTGATATCGGTGCTGGCGGTGGTGTTGCCGGAGGTATCAGTCGATCCTGCCTTGCCGGCATTGATCTTGTCGAGCATGACCGATAGCGCCGAGCGCGTCTGCGAGGGAAGGCTGGAATAGTCGTGATCGGTCGTGCTGCTGGAGCTGCTCTCCGAGGAGCCGCCCTTGATCGTCTGCAACGCTATCTGCGCCGTCATAAGCCTCATGGTGGAAACGGAAGAAACCATCTGAAAATCTCTTTGTCGGGCCTCGCACTGGTGGCGCAAAGGCGTTTAAAGGATAGCGATCGACGCTGGCGGCGTCGCTAAAGCACGTCTGGATTGAGAAATCCCAGGGCGAACCGCTACACTTCAAACTTTGCGTGTGGCTTGCGGATGGCTGACAAAGTTTCGCCGGCAGCGATCAAGCGGACTGCTGCCGGCGTCATAGAACTCAGAATTTCCGGTCAGGCCTTCACCGCCACCATGAACAAGCGCGGGAACTTGAGCAGCACCTTGCCGTCGGCGGCCTTCGGATAGACCCTGTCGATACGTTCGAGATAGTCGGCCAGAAACGCCTCGCGATGCTCTTCGCCGGCATGGTCGAGATAGGGGCGAAGGCCAGTTCCCTTGACCCACTCGACGATCGCGGCTGCATTGTCCATCGGATGATTGTAGATCGTATGCCAGATGTCGACGCGGGAGGATTTGGCGATCAGCCGGCTGTAATAGGTCAAAGGCGGCGGAAGCACATTGCGGCGCACGCTCTTCTTCTCGAAAGCCGTCTTCCACGGGCCGGCATGCGCCGTTTCCTCCATCATCAGATGGCTCGGCTCGCCGAGATTGTCGGGCATCTGCACGGCGAGCACTCCGCCCGGCGCCAGCCCGTCCATCAGCCTGTCGAAGATGTCGAGATGGTTGGGCAGCCATTGGAACACGGCATTGGCAAAAAGCAGGTCCGCCGGCTCCGAGGGTTGCCAGGTCGAAAGGTTGGCCTCTACGAAAGCCGTGCCCGGCAGGCGCTTGCGGGCCGCCTCCAGCATGTTCGGGTCGCTGTCGAGACCCGATACATTTTGCGCACCATAGCGCTCGATGATCAGTTCGGTCGAATTGCCCGGACCGCAGCCGAGATCGACCGCGTGGCGCAGCTCCGTCAGGGGCACCTGCGCCAGCAGGTCGCGCGCCGGGCGGGTGCGTTCATCCTCGAATTTCACATACTGGCTGGCTGACCATGCCATCGTCTTTCTCCTGAAGTCAGGCCACGTCCTCGACGCAGCAGATGCGAACTTTGTCGATACGGGCCGACCGGTTCAGGCAGCCAGGATCGCAGCGCCAACGCTTGAAAATATCCGGTCCTCGACATGATTCAGCGGGTTCAACAAAGGTTTTCCTATATCAGTTTTTAACAGACTTCAGTGTCGCCGATCGCAGTCTTGCTGATGGGCTTCCACTTATTGCCGTCGATGTAGAAGAACTCGATGAAACATTTGTTGGCGTCGTCGTTCAGTCACTGGGCAATGACGATCTCTTCGCTAGCCGTTGCGTGGCATCAGAAGAAACTGACGGCGCTTACGCCGCCAGGATCGTGATTCCATGGGCATTTGCCGCTGCCCGCATACGCGCCACCGTTTCCTGTGACGGGCTGCCTTGCGGCTGTTCGGTAACACCCTCGGTCTCGATGAATTCGGCCATGTCGCGATCGACGATGGCAGAAAAGACCGCGGGGACGGTTCCATTGTTGGAATAGCCGTGCACCATGAAAGGCGCGATGGTGACGATGTCGCCTTCGCTCGCCTCGATCTCTTCCGGCCCGGTATCGGTAAGTCGCCAGATCGTCAGCGTGCCCTCGATGATCCGGAAGACTTCCGGGCTTGCATGGGCGTGGCGCGGCGTCTTGCCGCCGGGCTCAACGGTCACGTCGAAGATGTTGAGCCAGTTGCCTGTGAGGCGAGCCCGTCGCTCGACCTTGTCGCCCAGCACGAAGAAGCTTTTTGCCTCCGTCCGGGCATCTGTTTTCACAAATGAGTTGGACATGATGTCTCTTTCTTGCTCTTGCGGGGCGGTCCGATAGACCTTTGCGGCCGTTTTGGCAACCGCCACAAAATCAGGGGAGGGTGAGCGGAGATGGCTTTTGCGCGCTCTCGGGCCCTGAAACCGACGACGATCATATTGGTATGGCTTCTCCGCTTCGCAAGTGCGACAGGTTGGCAGCCGCTGTTTCCATGATACCGGCCTGTAATATCGGCGACACAGAAGAGGCGCATAGAACGCGCCGATCCTTCCCCGCCAATCAGGCATACCATCAGCGGAGCAACCCCATGTCTTCACTTCCCGTCGTCGGCGCAGCCATGACGATCGACGAACTCGAAACCCATCGTGACTGGCTCTTCGAAAAGTCCCGCGATCTCGAGCTGCAGAGCTTCGTCAACGCCGAGGTGCTGAACGGTGACTGGACGCCGCGTGCCGATCGCGCCAGGAAGCTGCTCGACGGCTACAAGGGCCGCGTCGGCATCCATGGCCCGTTCTGGGGCTTCATCATCGCCTCGCAGGATCCGGATATCCGCGCCGTCGTCTCCCGCCGTATGCTGCAGGGCCTCGATGTCTGCGCTGCGATCGGCGGCACGCATATGGTCATCCATAGCCCCTACACGACCTGGAGCTACAACAACCTCGACAACAACGAGGGCGAACGCGAAAAGATCGTTGAATACTGCCATCAGACGATGCGCGAAGCGGTGAAGCGCGCCGATGAAATCGGCTGCACCCTCGTTATCGAGAACATTGAAGACAAGGATCCGCATATCCGAGTAGCCTTGGCTGAAAGCTTCAACTCGCCGGCCGTATCCGTCTCCATCGACACCGGCCACGCGCATTACGCCCACGGCTATACCGGCGCTCCGCCGGTCGATTATTACGTTCATGCCGCCGGCAACCGCCTCGGCCACATTCATCTGCAGGATGCCGACGGTTATGCCGACCGCCACTGGGCGCTTGGTGAAGGCACCGTCAACTGGCGTGCGGTTTTCGCAGCACTTGCTAAGGTCGAAAGCAATCCGCGCCTGATCATCGAGATCAAGGACAAGTCGAAGATCATCGCTTCGGCCGAATACCTGGCTTCGCTCGGCCTTGCCCAATAACAGCGTCAAGTAATCGGAACAGGCGGCGTGATGATCATCTCGCCGCCCTTAACTTTCAGGCCGTTGCATCCTTCGGCCGGCGCGTGAAGGCAAGCGGCAGGCAGAGCACATAGAAAGCCGCGCCAAGCACCCAGACAAGCCCCGGAAAGACATCGCGCGAGGCGAAGTAGATGGTGCTGATCGCCAGCGGCCCGATGATCGAGGCAAGGCTCGTCATGCTCGCGAGCATCCCCTGTGCACGCCCCTGATGATCGTTATCGACGCGCCCCGTCACCAGAGACTGCAGGGCGGGCGCACCGATGCCGCCGAGGCAGAAAAGTGGCATCAGCAGGAAGGCCATCCACCCCTCCGTCAAAAGCGCGATGATGATATAGGCCGCGCTGTCGGCAATGATGCCGATCAGCAGCGCCCGATGCTCGCCCCATCGCTCGCTGATCGGCCCGGCAATGAAGGCCTGCACGACGGCGTGGAAGAAGCCGAAGGCCGCAAGCGAGATTCCGACCATCATCGGCGACCAGGAAAACTTGTCCTGCCCATAGAGAACCCAGATCGTGCCGCCGACTTCGCCGACGAGTGCCAGGACGAAATAGGCGCCCGCAAGCGGCAAAAGCAGACGGTAGCCTAGTAGCCAGCGGAAATGCGCGAGTGGTGAAAACTCTTGGCTCTCGGCCTCCGCGCCGGTCTTGCGCGTCTCAGGCAGCAGGAACAGCGCCATCAGCAGGTTAGCCGCATTGAGCACGGCGGCGGCGATGAAGGGCAGCCGCACGGAAAATTCGCCGAGCACGCCGCCGATCGCCGGCCCGGCAATGAAGCCGATGCCGAAGCAGGCGCTGAGCTGGCCGAAGCGGCGCGTGCGCTCGGCATCTTCGGTAATGTCGGTCACGCAGGCGGCGGCCACTGCATTGCTGGCGCCGGTGATACCAGCGATCGCCCGACCGATGAAGAGCAGCCAGAGCGACGGGGCAAGAGCCATGAAAACATAGTCGACCGCCGCGCCGGCAAGCGACAGCATCAGCACCGGCTTGCGGCCGAAGCGGTCCGACAACGAACCGAGCACCGGCGAGAAGATGAACTGCATCAACGCATAGAGTGCCAGGAAGGCACCGAATCGCCAGCCGAGATTATCGGTATGGCCGACATCCTGAAGCAGCCGCGGAAAGATCGGCAGGGTGAGCCCAATCCCGGCGGCATCGAGGATCACGGTGGCATAGATGACGGTAAGTGCTTTTTTCATGGGATCATCTGAAAATTTATCACTGATAAGTTCCTTATCGCTGATAAATTGAAATGGCAACAGCGAATGGAAACAGGATGAAGGTGGACCGGGCGCAGATCGTCAACGAAGCGCTGAAGCTCTTGAACGAGGTAGGCATCGACGCGCTTTCCACGCGGCTGTTGGCCGATCGGCTGAATGTGCGCCAGCCTGCGCTTTATTGGCATTTCAAGAGCAAGCGGGCGCTTATAGAAGCCATGGCCGAGGAGATCATGGCGCGCGGCCACACCCACGACTGGCCGGTCGTGCCTGATAATTGGCGGGATTTCATGCTCGAAAACGCCCGTGATTTCCGTCGCACGCTCTTGAGTTATCGCGATGGCGGCCGCGTGCATGCCGGCACGGAAACCAGTCCGCAGGATCTTCCCAATGTCGAAGCCCATATCGCCGTTCTCGTCGAAGCGGGCATGGAAGCGGAATTCGCTATGGAACTGCTCGTCGCCATCGCCCGCTACACTGTCGGCTGCGTCATCGAGGAACAGGCCGAACCGCCGCCGGAACAGGAAAAGCTCGATGCGGCCGCAGCCGATTTCCCGCTGACGCGCCGGGCGATCACGCATTATCGCAATCGCGGCCACGAGGCTTTCTTCGAGGCCGGCCTCAGGATGATGATCGACGGCGCCGCCCTTCGGTTGTCGCAGGACGCCTAAGTCTCAGTCGCGCATCGCCCAGCGAATGCCGGCGGCGACCGAAAGCCCCAGCAGCGGCCATATTGCCCAGAATGTCCCCTGCCATGTCAGCATGTTGATGGCGACGATGCCGACCCCGATGACGGCAAACGCGGCGACGCGCTGATCGAACCGATCCTGCCTCCGCACCCATATCATTGCCGTCACGAAGGCGAAGGCAAGCATCGGCCAGACGGCCCAGAACTCGCCTTCCCAAGTGGCAATGTTGATGAAGACGAGCACGGCGCCGATAAGAGCGAGAATGCCGCCGAGCTTGCGCAGCCTGCCGCGCGGGCGCAGCGCCGGGGCCGGTCTTGGCGCTGGCATTTCGACGGGCCGTTCGGGAGCGGCTGCCGGCTTCCGCGGCTCCGCGCTGATATCGCCGATGCGCACGGCATAGCTAGGCACGGCATCGGCAACGTTCTTCATCTCCAATGCCCCCAGAAAGTCGAACCCGACAGCCACCTTGTTTCGCACCTGGTCATAGACCGTGTTCGAGATCACGATCCCTCCGGCCGGCGCGGACGCTTGCAGGCGGGCAGCGATATTGACGCCATCGCCGTAGATATCCTCGCCTTCGACGATGACATCGCCGAGATTGATGCCGATGCGGAAGAGCATGCGCCCATCCGTGGGCCGCGCTGCATTCTTGCCTGCTAGCTCGTTCTGCACGTCGATCGCCGCCCGCACCGCTTCGACAACGCTCGGGAAATCGGCCAGCAATCCGTCGCCCCAGGTATTGACTACGCGTCCGCCATGCGAGGCGATGAGGCGGGACATGGCATCGCGATAATGCTTGAGCATGGCGAGCGTGCCTTCCTCATCCGCGCCCATCAAGCGAGTATAATCCTGCACGTCGGCTGCAAAGATCGTCGTCAGCTTGCGTTGTGTCTCGCTCATGAAATCCCCCATCGCCGCCGGCCGGAACTGGCTTCGTTATTCTATAAGTGGGATCGCAGTCTTGTTTCGGTAGTCCGCTCCAGCGCGGGCTACCATCCCACATTCCTAGAATTGCGTAATAACGCTGATGCCCGTGCCTTCGGCCTTGTCGAGCGTCATCAGCGCCGGCACTGCCTCTGCCAGGCTGATGCGCCGGCCGATCAGTTTCTGCGGCGCGATCTTGCCGGCGGCGAGCATCGAAAGCATGGCATCGTAGCGCCAAGCCTGCATGCCGTGGCTGCCGTAGATTTCCAGCTCATGGCCGATCACCTGCGCCATCGGGATCTGCGGCGTGGAATGCTCGCCGAGCATCAGCCCTACCTGCACATGCCGGCCGCGCCGGCGCAGGTTCTTGATCGAGTTGAAGCAGGTGACGGGGTGGCCGAGTGCGTCGATGGAGACATGCGCGCCACCCTTGGTGATTTCACGCACCGCTTCGGCCACATCGGCGACCGTGGAGGCATTGATCGTGGCGACGGCCCCGCATTCGCGTGCAAAGGCAAGCTTCTGCTCGGATATATCGACGGCAATAGCATTCGCGCCCAGCGCAGTCGCGATCATGATCGCCGAAAGCCCGACGCCGCCGCAGCCATGTACGGCAATCCATTCGCCGGGGCCGGTGCGCGCCTGATCGGCAACCGCGCGGAAGGAGGTGGCGAAGCGGCAGCCGAGGCTCGCTGCCGTGGCATCATCAACGCTCTCGGGCAGGTGCACCAGATTGGTATCGGCATAGTCGATGCCGACATATTCCGCGAAGGAACCCCAATGGGTGAAGCCCGGCTGGAACTGGTTGGGGCAAACCTGCTGGTTGCCCGAATGGCATTCACTGCAATGGCCGCAGCCGGAAACGAAGGGCACCGTCACACGGTCGCCGACCTTGAAGCGCACGACACCTCTGCCGGTCGCGACGATCTTGCCGGCAAGCTCGTGGCCCGGCACATGCGGCAGGTGGATATCCGGATCATGGCCCATCCAGCCGTGCCAGTCGCTGCGGCAAAGCCCGGTTGCGCCGACTTTGATGACCACACCGTCTTCCGTCGGCGTCGGGTCCGGCACGGTGCGGATATCAGGCGCCTGTTCGAAAGCTTCGTAATACATGGCTTTCATCTGTCTTCTCCTGGGCGGGATATGCGTGTCTTCATCCATGATGGCATGCGGCGAGGGTTTTCATCCAGTCGCCTTTCCATCATTTTCCTTTATGGACCCATCGTTTTAGAACCATGGCACGCGCATCAATATTTCAATCCTAGCGCACTATCGGGCATTTTATTGCTTCGATGTTTCAACCGTCAATTTGCGCTTGACCGCCCCCGACAGGGAGGATTTTGCTTTGCCGACTTCATGAGGAGAGCCGCAAATGCCCGTCGATACGTCACCCCGCACGACCACCTGGACCTATGTCGACGGAGAGTGGATTGCCGGCAACCCGCCGCTGATCGGGCCGACCTCCCATGCCATGTGGCTGGGCTCCACCGTCTTTGACGGCGCCCGCTGGTTCGATGGCATCGCGCCCGATCTCGACCTGCATTGCCAGCGTATCAACCGTTCCGCTGTCGCCATGGGCCTGAAGCCGGTGAAGACTGCTGAAGAGATCGAGGCGCTTGCCTGGGAAGGCGTGAAGAAATTCGACGGCAAGACTCCGATCTACATCAAGCCGATGTATTGGGGCGAGCATGGTTCGCCGGGCAGTGTCGTGGCCGTTGATGGCGAATCCACCCGCTTCGCGCTCTGCCTGTTCGAAGCCGCGATGGGCGGCCATGGCGGCTCTTCGCTGACCGTCTCGCCCTACCGCCGCCCCACGCCGGAAACCGCAATGACCGATGCCAAGGCAGGCGCGCTCTATCCGAACAGCGGCCGTGCGATTGCCGAAGCGAGAGGCCGCGGCTTCGACAATGCGCTGATGCGCGATATGAACGGTAATGTGGTCGAAACAGCTTCCTCGAACGTCTTCATGGTCAAGGACGGCGTCGTCTTCACACCGATTGCCAACCGTACCTTCCTCGCCGGCATCACGCGGCTGCGCGTCATCGGCTTGCTGCGCAAGGCCGGCTTCGACGTGCGCGAGGCGACACTTTCTGTCGAGGATTTCATGGGCGCCGACGAGATTTTCACGTCGGGCAACTATTCGAAGGTCGTCGGCGTCAACAGGCTCGACGGCCGCAATTTCCAGGAAGGTCCGATTACCCGCAAGGCGCTGGAGCTCTACATGAACTGGGCTTATGGGCGCGGGGGGAATGAGGAGTAGTGTGGCCGCTGCCTAGCGTCTCACCGCATAAAGCTCTACGCCATCCGTGAAGCCTTTTAATCTGTGGCTTCCCACTGACACGGCATCCTCAGGGCGCACCTCATTGAAAAAGTCCTGAGACATCAGCAAGGCCTCCCCAAGCTCACTGCACACGCCCTGAATGCGGCTGACGAGATTCACATCCCCGCCGATCAGCGTGAAATCCAGTCGCCGGCCGGAGCCGATATTGCCGTAGCTGACCTCGCCGTGATGCAGCGCGATGCCGGCCTTCGCGCCGATCCCGTCATAGTTGAAACCATCCAGCGCCTCGAGAATCGCCCGGGCAGCCGAAAGCGCTGCATTGCAGGTTCGGGTCGCATCATAGCCGGGGAAGAAGGCGAGCACCGCATCGCCCATGAACTTCAGCACTTCGCCGCCTTCTCGCGTGATCGCCGGAATGACGTGGTCGAAATAAGCGTTCAGCAACCCGAGCACGGTTTCGCCCGGCAAGCGGTTGGAGAGTTCGGTAAAGCCGCGCAGGTCGCAGAGCAGCAGGGCTGCCTGCATGGATTCGATCTCGCCCTGGCGGATGCGGCCGGAAAGGATACGGCTTGCCGTCAGCGGCCCGATATAGGTGTCGAGCAGGCTGAGCTCGACCTGGCGCAGAATGCGGAGTTCGCTGGTATTGCGCAGCGCCGGCACGATACGTTCGATCACCTGCATCTCCGAAGCGGTGAAGCCGCCCGGCCGTTTGGTGCCGAAGATGGCGGCACTGACTGGACCGTCGGCATTGCAGAGCGGCGCGATCATCAGCTGCACGAGGCCACGCCCGGCGAAGACGTCGATATGCTGCCAGCGGCCATGCGGGCTCTGGCCAGGGCCGACGACGAGCATTTCACGGCTTTCGAAAACCTTTTGCAGTGGCGTATTGGCAATGGCGAGCCGTGTGCCATGCTCGCGGTCATGGATTTCCACCGGTTCGCCCGGCGCCCAGGCGATGGTGCGGCCGATATATTCCGGGTGCAACGTCATCAGATGCAGCGTCAGCCGATCGACTGGAACACCGAGCGCCCGAAGGCGGCGCCCGAGGCCGGAGACGAGGCCGACCTCGTCGAGAGCATGACATTCGTCGCCGGTCAGC
Source organism: Rhizobium sp. YAF28 (assembly GCF_052113285.1). NCBI lineage: Bacteria > Pseudomonadati > Pseudomonadota > Alphaproteobacteria > Hyphomicrobiales > Rhizobiaceae > Rhizobium > Rhizobium sp. YAF28. The sequence goes on from NZ_JBFRCX010000002.1 coordinate 196,172, forward strand.
CATTCGATGAGGCCGAGCACCGCAGTCGTGTTGAGGCTATTGGCCGGTGCCCTGGTTTCAACGGCGTAGTCGATGTCGAGCAGGTTATTCACGAGTGTTCTCCTTCGCTGGGACGGTGCGCTCAGTGAGCGCCGCCGCCGGAGACCTGGCCGGTTTTTTTCAGAAGCAGGGAGGCGAGCAGAGCGATGACGAGGGCGACGCCGAGCAGGAAGAAAGTGTCGCTGAAGGCCATGATATTGGCCTGCTTGCGCAGCTTCAGTGCGATGGCGACGACCGCCTTGTGCGTGGCAATGGCCTGGTCGCTGACGCCGTGGCTCATGAAATAGCCCGTGAGCTTTGCGACGCGATCGCGGGTGGCTTCCTCGAAGACGGAGACCGAATTGGTCAGGATATTCGAGTGGAACTGCTCGCGCTTCGACAGGAAGGTCTGCAGCGAGGCGATACCGACGGCGCCGCCGAGATTGCGCATCATGTTGAAGAGGGCGGAAGCCGAACCGGCATTCTCCGGCTCGATACCTGCGGTGGCGATCGCCGACAGCGGCGTGAAGACGAGGGCCTGACCGACGGCACGCACGACATTCGGCCAGAAGAGCTGATCGCTCGCATAGTCGCCCGTCATATGAACGTTCATGAAGTTTGAGGCGGCGAAGAGAACGAAGCCGACGACGATCAGCAGGCGGATATCGAAGTGCTTCATCAGGCGCGGCACCAGCGGGATCAGCAGAAGCTGCGGGATGCCGGTCCAGGCAAGCACCAAGCCGATCTGCTCGGAATTATAGCCCTGGATACGGGTTAGGTAGATCGGCAGTACGAAGACGGAGCCATAGAGCGCGATACCCAGCAGGAAGTTCGCAAGGATGCCGAAGCCGAAGTTGCGGCGAGCAAACAGGCGCAGGTTCAAGAGCGGATGGGCGACTTTCAGCTCGATGATGAGGAAGAGCGTTAGCGAGACGGCGGCAATGATCGTGAGGCGGACGATGAAATCCGAGCCGAACCAGTCTTCCTTATTGCCTTCTTCCAGCACGGTCTGAAGTGCGGCAAGACCGATCGCCATGGTGATGATGCCGGGCCAGTCGCCCTTGGCGAGCAGGCCGAGATTCATCGGTGCACGATCGAGCGAAGCCCAGAGCATGCCGACCATCAGCGCGCCGGGCACGAGGTTGATATAGAAGATATATTCCCAGCCCCAGTTTTCGGTGAAATAGCCGCCGATGGTCGGGCCGATCGCCGGCGCGAAGGTGGCCGAAAGGGCAAAGAGCGCAAGACCGATCGGCTGCTTGGGCTTGGGCAGAAGCGTGATGATGATGGTGAAGGCCATCGGGATCAGCACGCCACCGGAAAAGCCCTGGATGGCCCGCAGAATGATCATCTGCTGCAGGTTGACCGCAAAGGCGCAGGCGACCGAGAAGACCAGGAAGAGCACTGCGTTGACCAGCAGGTAGTTGCGCACAGAGAAGACCCGGGCAAGCCATGCGCTGAGCGGAATGACGACGATCTCGGCGATGAGATACGAGGTCGAGATCCAGCCGCCATCGTCGGTGCCGGCGCCGATGGCGCCCTGAATGTCGGCCAGCGAAGCATTGACGATCTGGATGTTGAGGATCGCCATGAAGGCGCCGAGTGTGGAGCCGACGACGGCGGTCCACATGCGAAGCGGGCTCATGGCGGGTTTGACAGCGGGGACCGTCGCTGCGGCGGGGCGCGCGACCGAATTGCTGTTTGCGGCGATCTGAAGCGTAGCCATGACTTATCTCCTTCCGGCTCTGCGGAAAACTGTCTCATGACGCTTTTCGGGTGATAATTGAGAAAGGGATGGAAGGATCATCCAGCAGGAGTGGATAATCCTTCCTCCGCGGCCGCGGAGGTCTGAGCGGCCTTGGTATCGATATCGGGGATAACAGACATGCCCGAGCGCAGCAGGCCCGCAAGGCGTTCGTCATCGATGACGATCTTGACCGGGATGCGTTGGACGATCTTGGTGAAGTTGCCGGTGGCATTGTCGGGCGGCAACAGCGAGAATTCGAGACCGCTGGCCGGCGAGACGCTATCGACATGGCCCTTGATGGCAACATCCGGGAAGCTGTCGACCTTGATCTCCACCGTCTGGCCGGGGCGAACGAAGGTCAGCTGCGTTTCCTTGAAGTTGGCGACGACATAGACCGCATGCAGCGGCACGACCGCCATCAGCTGGGTGCCTGAGGTGACATACTGGCCGACGCGGATCGAGCGGGCGCCGACCGTGCCGTCAACGGCAGCGACTATATCCGTATAGGAGAGGTTCAGTTCGGCCTGGCCGGCGGCGGCAGCAGCGCGGTCGCGCTGGGCGAGCAGTTGCTCGCGCTGCGTCTGCAGCACCGGCACCTTGTTCTCGGCGGCAACGAGTGCCGCCTTATCGCGCTCGACAGCAGCGGCGGCCTGATCCTTCAGCGACTGGCTCTGTTCTGCACGGGATTGCGTGCCGGCGCCGTTGGTGATCAGCCGGCTGGCGCGGTTGGCATCGGACTGGGCGAAGGTCAGCGAGGCCTGCGATGCATCGAGCGTTGCGCGGGCCTGCGCAATGATCGACTGCTGCAGCGAGATCTGCGCATCGAGATTGGTGACGGCGGCCTCAGCAGCCTTCACATCGGCCTTGGCCTGTGAGAGGGCGGCCTGGAAATCGCGGTCGTCGATGCGGGCGAGAACCTGCCCGGCCTTGACGGTGTCATTGTCATTGACGAGGACCTGCCTGATATAGCCGGCGACCTTCGGGGCAACGGTCGTATAATCTGCCTTCACATAGGCATCATCGGTGGATTCGATGAAGCGGCCGACTGTCCAGTAGCGGTAGCCGAAATCGCCGGCGAAGGCGACACCAGCAAGCAGCGCTGCGGCGATGACGGCGCGCTTGATGAGCTTGCGGCCGGTCTTCCCAGGGGTCTCTACGACCGCGGCGGCGGCTGCAGCCATCGCTTCTGCAGCCGGTGCTGCAGCTTCTGCGGTGGGGGCGGTTCCGGCCTGCTGGACGTTCTTGAAAACTTCGTTGCGGGGCAGTTCGACCATTGTCCTTCTCCATTCGTCTCGGCTTCATCAGTGCGAAGCCCTGTTCGATGAGCGGAAGATGGACCCGGACATGCTTTCTGATAATCTGCTGTTTTCGGGAAGGATCATCAACTCTCAGCGGATAATCGAGGAATAATATGGATCGGCTGACCAGCCTCACAGTCTTCGGTCGGGTGGTGGAATGCGGCGGTTTTTCCGCTGCCGCGCGGCGCCTCAACATGTCCGTCACCATGGTGGGCAACCATGTGCAATCATTGGAAGATCGCCTCGGCGTACGGCTATTGAACCGCACCACGCGCAAGGTCAGCCTGACCGAAACCGGCAAATATTATTATGAGCGCTCGTCGCAGATCCTGGCCGATCTGGAAGAGGCGGACCGGGCTGCCGGGGCCTTGAGTTCGACGCCGCGCGGCACGCTGAGATTCTATACGAGCAGCGCCATCGTCCGCTTCCTGCTGCCGGTCATCAATGAGTTCATGACGCTCTATCCGGCGGTTCAGATCGATTTCAACATCGGCGAGCGATCGGTGGATATGATCGAAGACGGGTATGATCTGGTGATCCGCACGACGCCATCACCGGATTCGAGCCTCGTTGCGCGCAAGCTGACGCCCTGGCGGCATTTCCTCGTCTGCTCGCCGGACTATCTGAAGACCCACGCCATGCCGACGACACCGGCGGAGGTCGCCGGGCACAATTGCCTGCAGTATGCCTACTATCCCTTTGGCGAGGAATGGCGTTTCGAGGGTACCGAGGGACAGCCGGAAAGCGTCAAGGTGGGCGGCAGCATCATCTCCAACAGCGCCGAGACCCTGCGTTATCTGGTGCTGAACGGGCAGGGCATCTTCCTCGCACCAAGCTTCGTCGTCTTCGAGGATCTGGAGGCCGGCCGCCTGGTGCGAATGATGCCGGATTATCGCGGCGTCGAGATCCATATCAACGCCGTTTATCCGAACCGCAGCCACTTGCCGACTAAGGTGCGGCTGTTCCTCGACATGCTGGTGGACCGTTTCGCCGAACACCGAAAATGGATGGCATGAAAAGCGTCCGGCGGGACTGTTTATCTCACCGGGCGCCCTTACGGTCCTTGTCAGATGACTTTCAGCACGATCTTGCCCTTGCTATGCGGGCGTTTGCCTTCCAGCATCTCATGCGCCGCGATCGCCGCATCGAGCGGCAGCATATCGCCGACATTGGTTTCGAGCTGACCGGCATCGACCATCGCGGTGATTTCGCGGAGCTCCTTGGTCGTGACATTGACGAGGAAGAAGAAAGCTTCGATGCCCTGCGTTTTAGCTAGGTCCTGATCCGGCTGCGAAACGGCGGAAACAAGCTTGCCGCCGCGCTTCAGCACAGCAAAGGAGCGTGTCTGCGTCTCCCCGCCGGCAAGATCGATGACGGCATCGACCTCATGGGCAAAGTCCTCGAAACGCTGGCTGCGGAAGTCGACGGCGACATCGGCGCCGAGTCGCTTGACGGTCTCGATATCGCTTCCGCTTGCCGTGGCGATCACCTTCAGCCCGGCCTTGTGGGCGAACTGCACCGCATAGGCGCCGACATTGCCCGCCGCGCCATGAATGAGCACCGTCTGTCCAGCCGTCAGCCTAGCGTGGTCGAACAGCGCCTGCTTTGCGGTCACCGCGATGACGGGGATCGAGGCGGCTTCGACATGGCCGATGCTTGCCGGCTTCACGCCAATCATGCCGGCTGCGGCAATCGCATATTCGGCATAGGCGCCGATGAAGCGCGGATTGGTGACACCGTAGACCGCATCGCCGCGGGCTACATGGGTGACACCTTCGCCGACCGCTTCCACCGTGCCCGAGAGATCAGAGCCGAGCGTCAGCGGTAGCGGCTGGGGCAGGGCGCTGTTGCCCGAACGGATCCAGCCATCCCAGGGACCGACCCCGGCCGCATGCACCTTGATCAGAACCTCATCCTTGCCGGGCGCGGGGATCTCGACATCCTCGGCAATGATGGCTTCCGGCGGTCCGAATGCATGAACCCTGTAGGCTTTCATGGTCGTCTTTGTCTCGCTCTCGGTAATCGTGGTCATCTTCTGCTCCTTCGTGTGAACCGGCTCTCCGGTTTCGATGGAGTGAAGATGCCGCCATCGAAGACTTTCGATAATCCCTGCTGTTCGGGAACGATTATCAAGCATCAGAGGATAATCCGGTCCGGCCGCGCGTTCTGCCGGACCGACATTTTATCACGGCCGGACCGGCGAGCCGACATATCCGGCAGACTGGATATAGGCGATGGGCGCAAAGAAGTTGCCGCGGGCATTGAAGGCCATCAGCCCTTCCTCGCTCAACGCCGCCCGCACGGCCGGGCGGGCTGCGACACGCTTCATGAAGGCAGGAAGGGCGGGAAAACGATCGAGATCGATTTCGATCCAAGGCGACCAGTTGAGGCAGACGAAGAGATAGGCATCCGCGACCGTGAAATTCTCGCCGGTGAGATAGGGACCGGCAAGGCGTCCATTGATCCAGTCGAGGCGTTTGTTCACGACCGTGCGCATCGCCTCATGTGCGGTGGCGTAATCGGCATTGAAGAGCATTGCCATCGGCTTGTGCAGTTCCGACGTGATGAAATTCAGCAGGGATTGCACCTGATTGCGGCCAAAGTCGCCGATCTCGGGCAGCATCCTTCTGCCCTCAGGCGCGCTATCGGCAAGAAGCTGCACGATCGCCGGCCCCTCCATCAGCACCTTGCCATCGTCGAGCATCAGCGCCGGCACATAGCCGTTGCCGTTGATGGCGAGATAGTCCTCGCCGTTGCTGGTGCGATGCGTCTTTCGATCGACCGTGATGAGCTCGATATCGATATCCAGTTCCCGGCAGACGATATGCGGCGAAAGCGAACAGGCGGCCGCGTGCATATAGAGTTTCATAGGTTCCTCCTTCTGCGGCAGCGTGAAACCGCCTGCATCAATTCGTTGGACATTTGTACTATTTCGCATAAAATTCCTGTGGTCAATTATTTTATGCGAAATGGTACAAAATGAACGAGAAGAAGCGCGGCCGCCCGAGGGCCTTCGATGCGAAGGTGACATTGGAAAAGGCGAGGGAGGTGTTCTGGGATCGCGGTTTTGCCGGCACGTCGCTGGACACACTGAGCGCCGCTACCCAGCTCAACCGCCCGAGCCTCTATGGTGCCTTCGGCGATAAGGAAGATCTCTATCTCGATACCCTTGAGGGCTACCGCGCCGAAAGCATGGACGTGCTGGCAGATGCGCTCGACCCATCGCTGCCCCTGCGTCAAAACCTCGCGCGTGTCTATCAACGTGCGCTGGCCATCTATCTACACGGGGAAACCGCCGCACGTGGCTGCTTCCTCATCGGCACAGCAACAGCCGAGGCGATCCAGCATGAGCGGGTCCGGGAAATATTGAGCCGCAGCCTCGACGATTTCGACGGGGAGATCGAAAAACGCATGAAGCTCGCGATAGAACGGGGCGAATTGCCCGACCGAAGCGATCCTCACACGCTTGCAAGGCTCGCTTCCGCCGTCATGCATTCGCTTGCAGTCCGTGCGCGGGCCGGCGATAGCCGCGAAACGCTCGAGGCCCTGGCACAGTCCGGAGTGGACATGATCTGCGGCAAAGCCTGAGGCTCAGGCCTGCTCTTCCTTGGTGCGCACTAGCCATGTGAAGGCCGCGCCCGCGAGCAGGAGGACGCTGGTACCGAGAAAGACCGCCGGCATGCCGATATGCCCGCCGACGAAGCCGCCGAGAACGGGCCCGGCGACCTGGCCCACATATTGCGAGGAGATGGACAGGCCGAGAATGCTGCCGGCAGCACTATCGGGCACACTATGCCGGATGACGGCAGTAATGCAGGGCAGGAGCCCGCCAAGCGCCAGGCCCATCAGGAAACGCAGAGCAATCAGCTGCCAGGAGCCGGTGACGAAGGCCTGCGGAATGAGCAGCAGTCCGGCAACCGCGAGCGCGCCGGCAATGACCGGCCAGTGGCCGATCCGGTCGGCAAGCTTGCCGAGCCGCGAGGCCGACAGAATGCTGCCGAGCGCCGCCGCCGACATGACGATGCCGGCCACCATCGTCACCTGACCCTGATCGGGCACCAGTTGCGCCACATAGACGGTGATGATCGGCTCGATCGACATATTGGCGAGCATCAGCAGCAGCCCGGTCGCAAGCATGGCGACCACCGGCCCCTTGTCGGGAATGGATTTCCAGCCGCCGGATGCCTTGGCCGCCTGTTTGCGGGCCGCCGATTTCTCCTCCTTGATGAGGAAGGTGGTGGCGAGGAAGGCGAAGAAGATCATGCCGCCGGCTGCGAGAAACGTGCCGCGGATGCCGATGATGGGCGGCAGCGCCCCACCGATCAGCGGGCCGACGAGATTGCCGGCCATGATGCCGGATGAGAGCACGCCGAGCGCCCAGGCGGAGCGGTCCTTTGGCGTCTGTGTCGCCACCAGCACCATCGAGCCGGAGGCGTAACCGCCCGCCAGGCCGACGAAGAGGCGCAGCGCCACCAGCTGCCAGACGCTGCCGGCCATGCCCATCAGCGAGATGGCGATGGTCATGCCGAGGCTGGCGCGCACCAGCATCAGCTTGCGACCGTAGATGTCGCCCAGCCGGCCCCAGAGCGGCGCCACGCAGGCGGCGGCAAAGAAGGTCGCGCCATAGGCAATGCCCGACCACTGTACGATCGCCGCATGATCACTCACGCCAAGCTCCTCCACGTAAAGCGGAAGGAAAGGAAGCAGCAGCGTCATCGCCACGATGGTCGTGAACGAGCCAAGCAGCGAGATGACAAGATTGCGTTTCCAGTAGGCGGAGCCAGGCGCCACCTTTGCGGCGTCCCATTGAGTGTCGGTCATTGCGGATCTTCTTCGGTACAGTCTGGCCGTGGCCAAGATGAAGCGATCCTCACTTTACGCACCGCCCTGAGGGCTGCCAAGGACGGATTCCGGCCGATCCGACCTGCCGTCATCAGGAAAAACGCATCGAAAGCCACGATTTTGCCTCTAACTGATTGCAATATGCAATCAGAATTACAAGGGAGGAACAATCATGGATCACAGGGACGAAAGCCGTGCGCAGATGCTGCGCGCGCTCTATGCAGCCTATCTGGATCGCCGGAAGGATATCGTCGGCGCTATGCTGACGGAGAACTTCACCTTTTCCAGCCCGCAGGATAATCATATCGACCGCGCAACTTATTTCGCGCGCTGTTGGCCGAACGAGCCGCAGCTGAACGCCTTCGATATCGAGTTCCTGGCGGTCCGTGGCGATGAGGCCGTCGTCCGCTACCGGGCCGAAATGACTGATGGCAAAGCCTTCCGCAATATCGAAAGCTTCCGCTTCGATCGCGACCGCATAGCATCCGTCGATGTCTATTTCGGCCGCAACACCGCTTAGAAAAACCGTATCGCCGATGTCGTGATGATGATGATCGAAACCGCAATCATCAGCGGTTTCACCGGTAGCCGCTTGACGAGGATCGCTCCGAAGGGCGCGGCGATCACGCCGCCGATGATAAGGCCAACCGCTGAGCCGAGTTCCGACCAGCCAAGCGTCAGCACGAAGGTAATCGAGATGATCAGCGTCACCGCGAATTCGGTGAAATTGGTCGAGCCGATCACCCGCTTCGGATCGTGGCCGCGGCCGACAAGCGAGCTGGTGACGATCGGTCCCCATCCGCCGCCGCCGATCGCATCCAGCACGCCGCCGCAAAGTCCGACGGGCGGCACCATCCAGTCGCGGACATCGCGCTTCGGCATCGGGTGGAAGGCTTTCCAGAGGATCACGAGACCGATGGCGATCAGATAGGCCGAAACGAAGGGCTCAATGACCTTGCCATCGACATTGGCAAGCAGAAAGGCGCCGGCCGCCCCGCCGATCATGCCGGCGGGTGCGAGCCGCGCCACGAGCTTCCAGTCGACATTGCGGTGCCAGGCATGGGAAATGCCCGATGCGGCCGTCGTGAACATCTCCGTCACATGCGTCATCGCGCTGGCATTGGCGACCGGCACGCCGAGCGCCAGCAGGCTGGTCGTCGAGAGCACGCCGAAGGCCATGCCGAGCGCGCCATCGACGATCTGAGCGCAGAAACCGACGATGATGAATAGGAAGAAATCCGTGGTCATGAAGATCCCTGGTGAGCAAAAGCTCGACTGAAAACACGCCTAACGCATGTCGCGCAAAGCTGTGCAGCGGCTTTGCGATTACGACATGCAGAGAACAAAGACCTAAAGCGTGGCAGCGAATCTGAAAGATCGCGACACGCTTTGAGGGTGAAAAAAGTTCCGTTTCAAGCGTCAAGAGCGCTCCGTTTGAGGCGGATGACCTTGAAGAAGCCCTTCGGGAAAACCGGCAATATTTCAATGGCATCGAAACCGCTCGCTCGCGCCCAGTCGATGATCCGGCTGATCCGGAAGGAGGAGCTCCAGCCGATGCGCCGGGCAAGCGGCGCCACGGCCTCCTCGATCGCGCCCTGCAGGCCGGCGCCGTCGCCGAGCTTGCTGGCCAGAATGATTTCGCCACCTGGCCGCAGAACACGGGCGCATTCATCGAGCGCCCGTTCCGGCTCGGGGATGAGCGTGATGACGAAAGGCAGGCAGACAGCATCGAAAGACTGGTCTTCGAAGGTCAGCGCGTGCGCGTCCATCACCTGCAATTGCCGGATATGGAAGAGCTTCTGTCTTACGACCTTTTCCCGCGCCCTGGCGATCATATGCTCGGAAATGTCGATGCCCGTCACCCGGGATCGCCGAGGGTAGTGGGAGAGCACCAGCCCGGTGCCGACGCCTATTTCCAGAATGTCCGTACCGGCGTCAGCGGCAAGCCGCGCCAGCGTGCGATGCCCGTCGCGCAGGAGACCGCGATAGACCTGATCATAGACCGGTGCCCAGCGCTGATAGATCTTCTGCTGGTCTTCCGCCTGATTTTGAACTTGTCCCCGATTTTGAACTTGTCCCATGAGAGCGCCTCCTCCAGACCCTGCCTTCAAACTCGTAAAGGCAGGCTCCGGTTCCGGCGACACGACAGAGGAGTTGTCAGATGTGCTGCTTTCGCCTTCGGCGGAAAATTTTCTTCCCGCCGAAGAGCGCTTCGATCATTCCGCCGGCGTGCGCAGATTGGTTTCGATGGCCGCGAGTTCGTCACTGACCGAGCCGGCGACCACGCCATTGCCGCGCAGCGACTTCTTGGAAATGTCGATCATCGGCGCGAAGGTAGCGGTCGGCATGCGGACATCTTCCTTCACGGGCTCTTCGACGGGCAGGGCGTCTGCGAGGCTCGGCCGATCGCCGCGCGCCACTTCGAGCTGGCCGCTGAGGATCGCGCGTTCGGCGCGGAGCTGGCGGATTTCCGACTTGGCGATTTCAAGGCTCGTCCGCAGCTGGCTGATTTCATAGCGGTCGGTATCGAGGCGCGTGTCGAGATCGTGCTTGAAAGCTTCGATCTCGCGGTCGCGCTTGCTGCGCTGGCCTTCGGCCTCGCGCAGCTTCATCACCAGATCGTTGCTGTGGGCAGCGAGCTCGCGGCGGGCGGCTTCGCTTTCCGTGCCGTTGAGACGAACGCGGTTGAGCTCGTCGGTCATCCGCTCCAGGCGTGCCAGCGCCGTGGCGAGTTCGCCCTTCGTACGCTTCAGTTCCGCACGGGTCGACTGCAGTTCCTCGTCCGTCATCTTGTTGCGGCCGTTGGCGGTCGACAGCAGCTTCTCGACAAGCTCTGACTTCGAACCGATCGCCTCGTGCCTGGTGCGCAGGTTTGCGATTTCGAGCGTCGAGGAGGTTTCCAGCGTCTCGAATTCGGTTTCCAGGCGGCGATAGCGTTCCTCGGAAGCGACCAGATCCTGCTTCAGGTTGGCGACGGAGGACTGCAGGCCGCGTGTCAGCGCCTCATGCTCGGAAAGATTGGTCTTGAGGTGGCTGCGCTCTTCGTTGAGACGGGCGATTTCGCGAAGCTGGATGCTGTTTTCGCGGCGCGAGCTTTCAACGAGCAGCTGATGGGCCGTGGTTTCCAGTTCCAGCTTCTCGCGGGTGCTCGCCAGTTCGCGGCTGCGCGCATCATGATCCTGCTGCGTGCGGCGAAGCTGTGAGGAAACCTCGTCGAATTGCAGCGCCCGGTCGCGGATCTCGCGCTCGGCATCGATCAACCGCGCCTCGACGACGGTGAATTCTTCCCGCGTCAGCTCATGCACGCCCTGCAGCTTCACCAGTTCTTCGCGGTAAGTGCCGGCCTCGACGCGAAGCTGGCTGCCGTCGAGCTTCAGCTCCTTGTTGTCGGCCGTCAGGCGCTGGTTTTCCTGGTCAGCCTTGCGCCGCGCATTGCTCTCATAGTCGAGGAGCGAGCTCAAACGCGAACATTCGGCCCTCAGAGCGCCCGTTTCGTTGAGCGAGTGACTGTGCGCACCGAGCAGCGAGGAAACCCGCTCCTGCAGCGACGTCAGGCTAACGAGCAGCTCCTCGGAAGATTGCTTGTTTTCCTCGATTGCCGTGCCGAAAGCCTGGAAATCATCGACTTCCGAAACGCTGTACTGCACCGGCGGTTTGTCCACGAGACCCGTCTGTTCGGTGACGGACAACATCTGGCGATGGCTGGATACTCTCAAACCCGGCTTGACGGGTTCTTCATTACGACGAAAAAAGCTCATGACCATCACACGCCCCGAAGTTGATGTCAGAAGTCCCTGAAATGATTTATGCAATGCTAATTAAGCTATTCCTATCAAAGGTTGCGCTAACGCTCTTTGATAGCCCTGGATTGCATCTAAGACGCGCTATTCATCGCCTGTCAAAAGCGCCCAAAAGAAATTAACAGTTTTTTATTGAAATAAYGGCCGCCGCCCCTAAGCGCGGCTGCCGGACCCGAGCGTGCCTCATCTTCCAGGGGCGATTACGGGAATGTGAGCGCCGCAAGGAGAGGGATTTTATTCCTTTGCATGGCAGTTCCCGTCTTGTCGTCACGCTGCTTCATATCCCTGAAAGCGCGACATCTCCGGGTGATTTATGCGTGTGGAGAAAGCCCGTGACGAGAGGCAATTTTTCCTCGAAGCGGTTGTTTTTTGATAATTCGCCGGTTGCCTCTCAATGCTTCCCCTCCTATGTTCCGCCTCACCTGCCGATGACGCAATCTATTGCCAAGAGGAGATCTGATATGGCTTTCGAATTGCCTGAACTTCCCTATGACTACGAAGCCCTTGCTCCCTTCATGTCGAAGGAGACGCTGGAGTTCCACCACGACAAGCACCACAAGGCATACGTCGACAACGGCAACAAGCTCGCAGCGGAAGCCGGCCTTGCCGATCTCTCCCTGGAAGAGGTCGTCAAGAAGTCCTTCGGCACCAATGCCGGCCTGTTCAACAATGCTGCGCAGCACTACAACCACATCCATTTCTGGAAGTGGATGAAGAAGGGCGGCGGCGGCAACAAGCTGCCGGGCAAGCTCGAAGCTGCCTTCAATTCCGACCTCGGCGGCTATGACAAGTTCAAGGCCGATTTCGCCGCTGCCGGCGCCACCCAGTTCGGCTCCGGCTGGGCCTGGGTTTCCGTCAAGAACGGCAAGCTCGAAATTTCCAAGACCCCGAACGGCGAAAACCCGCTCGTTCACGGCGCCACCCCGATCCTCGGCGTCGACGTCTGGGAACACTCCTACTACATCGACTACCGCAACCTGCGTCCGAAGTACCTCGAAGCCTTCATCGACAGCCTGATCAACTGGGACTACGTCCTGGAGCGCTACGAAGCGGCGACGAAGTAAGCACTTCCGAGCATCTGATTTTCAGCACCCGGCGCCGCAAGCGCCGGGTGTTTTCGTTTCTGCTTCTATTCTCCTGCAATCTATCCGCCAAGGATGGCTTGACTCATTCATACCCGATTGGCTATAGATCGATCCATAGCCAATCGGGTATGAATTCAAATGTCGAATGCTCAAGATGCGCTGTTCAGGGCGCTTTCCGATCCGACCCGTCGGGGCATCTTCGAGCGCCTGTGCCGTCAGGGCGAGAAGACGGTTGGCGCTCTGACGACTCACGCGGGTGTGTCTCAGCCGGTTGTTTCGAAACATCTGGCGGTGCTCAAAAACGCCGGCCTCGTGCGCGACCGCCATGAAGGTCGTCAGACGCATTACAGCGCCGAAATCCGCGCGCTTGCTCCGCTCGCCGACTGGACGACGGAGATGGCCGGCTTCTGGGAGAGCCGGTTCGACGCTTTGGAAGATTTGCTCAAAAGGATGGACCAATGAACGACACCGCAACTGAAATCCGCTCCGTCATCGTCGAGCGGGAAATCGCGTTCCCGCCGGAAAAGATCTGGCGTGCGCTCACCCAACCGCATCTGATCCAGGAATGGCTGATGAAGAACGACTTCAAGCCCGTGCGCGATCACAGCTTCAAACTGACCGCCGAGTGGGGCTCCGTCGATTGCCGGGTACTGGAAATCGAGCCGAACCGAACGCTCGCCTATACCTGGGATGCCTACGGTCTCGAAAGCACCGTTACCTGGACACTGACACCTGTCGAATCAGGCACGCATCTGCGCATGGAACAAGCCGGCTTCCGTCCGGATCAGGAACAGGCCTACCAGGGCGCCAAGTTCGGCTGGCAGCGTTTCTTCGAAAATCTGGAACAGGTGCTGGCGCGCGCCGACTGAAGCATGACGCACGGCGTCTGATTGTTTGAGGAGGAAGAATAATGAATTGGAACAAGGCGATCCGCCAGCTTCACCGTTGGCTGTCCATCATCTTCACGGTGACTGTCATTGCCAATTTCGCCACCATGGCGGTGGGCGCTCCGCCTGCCTTTGTGGTTTACTCGCCGCTACCACCACTCTTTCTGCTATTGTTCAGCGGCCTCTACATGTTTGCCTTGCCCTACTTTGCCGGTCGCCGGGAACAGGCGTCGGCCGCAAGGTAAGGAATCGCAGCTACCCGTAAAAGGGTTTGTCCCCATTCCTGCGTAAATACCTCATCTTGCGTTGCCGAAATGCCTACGAAAACAGCGTCGATAAAGGGTAAGGCAGCGCAAGCGAGGGCATTTCGTTTCGTGCAAAATATTCGAGTGATCTTGTCTCAGTATCTGTCCACCCGCCGCGATCTTCGATGACCCGACATTTAAATAGCGTGACGACATATTCGACCTGATCGCCGTTTGGATAGGTGTAGCGAAAATCTCTACCTCCAAAAACGCCGAGGATGTTGGTAGGGGTCACTGCAAGGCCAGTCTCTTCCATGACCTCACGAATGACGGCTTCTTCCGGGGTCTCCCCTGGTTCAATTGCGCCGGCAGGCAAGCTCCATCCCTCTCCCGAAGCTTTTTCCTGTAAGAGCAGATTGCCACGGGGATCGTGGATCACAGCAGCAATCGAAGGCAGGATCAGCAAGCGGTTTCCGATCAGGCCGCGAAGCTCCCTTATGTAGGATGTCATCTGGAATGCTCCTCAGAGGATAAGACCCATGTTGTATGGGCCGGACGACCGATGCAAGAGCGGTATTGGCGGGGCTCCCAAGACCGCGGCTGGCCCGTCACATCGCTGTCATCCGCCGCCTCTACATCACGCCGCATGTCTTCCGCCGATCTTCCCCTTTTCCGCTTCGGCATCATCGCCGATCCGCAATATGCCGCATTCGAACCGCAGGTCGAGATGGGGCGCTATTACGCCAACAGCCTCGCCAAGGTCGGTGCCGCGATCGAGACCTTCAATGGCGAGGAGCTGAGCTTCGTCATGACGCTCGGCGATATCATCGACCGCGATTTCAAGAGCTTCGACGATATCCTGCCGGTCTATGACACGCTGTATCACGAAGCGTTCTTCCTGCTCGGCAATCACGATTTTGGCGTGGCTTCTGAGCATCTGGAAAAGGTCGCGGGACGGGTCGGCATGCCGGCGCCCTATTACAGCTTCCAGCGCCACGGTTTCCGCTTCATCGTACTCAACGGCAATGAGGTCAGCACCTTCGCGCCGCCGGAAGGCCATCCCCACCGTGCGCTTGGCCGCGAGCGTCTGGCGGCTCTGCTGGCAGCCGGCGCCGACAACGCCCATGAGTGGAACGCATCGCTGAGCGACGAACAGTTCGCCTGGCTGGCTGGTGAGATCGAAGCAGCGAAAGCGGCGGGCGAGAAGGTGATCGTCATGAATCACTTCCCCGTCCATCCGCCCTGCGAGCATGACATGTGGGACCGGCAGCGCATCGTCGAGCTTCTGTCCTCGCAGGAAAACGTCGTCGCCTATCTCAACGGCCATAACCATGTCGGCAATTACGGCAAAGTCGGTGGCTGCCACTTCGTCAATTTCAAGGGCGTGGTCGATACCGAGAGCGAAAACACCTTCGCCATCGTCCATGTCTACGAGAACCGGATGGAGATCCGCGGTTTCGGCCGCGAGGATAGCCGCACGCTCAACTACTAAGCCACTTCCGTTGCGATCGCCGCTGGCTGTGCCCGGTGCTCCTGCGCGTCCTTCTTCGGCGGCGTGCCGAACATGCGCGAATATTCGCGGCTGAACTGCGAGGCGCTTTCATAGCCCACCTGATAGGCGGCATTGGCGGCATTAATGCCATCGGCCACCATGAGCCGCCGCGCTTCCAAAAGCCGCAACTGTTTCTGATATTGCAGGGGGCTCATAGAGGTCAGCATCTTGAAATGCTGGTGAAAGGAGGAGGGGCTCATCCTTGCTGCCGCCGCCAGCTGCTCCACGCGCACCGGCGCCGTGAAATTGTCGCGCAGCAGGTGAATGGCATCTGCCACACGCCGCGTCTGGCTGCCGGGCAGCGCCAGCTTGCAGACCTCGCTGCCATTCTCGCCGGACAGCAGCCAGAAGCTGATCTCGCGCAGGATCGCCTGTCGCAGGATCGGGATAGATTTCGGTGTGTTGAGCATGCGCATCAGCCGCAGGATGCAATCCTGCAGCTCTGCCCCGAAATGCTGCACGAAAACGCCGGGACCGCCCTCACCCGAAGGCTTCGGCGGAGTTTCCATCGCCTCCAGAACCTCGCGCAGAATGGTGACATCGAGTTCCAGCGTCAGCGCGATCATCGGCCGTTCCACGCTTGCCTCGATCACCTGGCCGAAGGCAGGCATTTCCACGCTGATAACCAGCGCCTGCATGGCTGTATAGGTATAGAGCCGTTCTCCGAACATGATCTGCTTGGCACCATCGATGATGATGCAGAGCGCCGGCCGGTAGATCGCAGGCTTTGGCATGGTCAGCGTGGAAGAACGCATCAGGTAGAAGCCGGGCAGGGCAGTTGCAAACAGCCCGTCGCCGCCACCGTGGCTGTCCATGTACTGGTTGAGTACAGTCTTGATTTCATTGGACATCGTCATTCTCCGGGTAGCGGCCTTTGCCCGCTATCCTACTCCGTAGACCGGAGGCGACAACCTATCTGGAGGAATAGGCAAGAAGTTCGAGGCTTTCGGCATTCAAGAAAAGGGGTGTCAGGACCTAGATTCCAGTCATCCGAACAAGGAGTAACTGAGATGACCGATCAGAACACGAATTCGAAAATCGCAATCGTCACCGGCGGCAGCCGCGGCCTCGGCCGCAACACCGTCGTCAGCCTCGTCCGTGATGGCGTCGACGTGATCTTCACCTATAATTCCAACCGCGCCGAGGCCGACAAGGTCGTCGCCGAGATCGAAGCGCTCGGCCGCAAGGCCGCCGCCCTGCAGCTCGATACCGGCAATGTCGCCACCTTCGATGCTTTCGTGGACAATGTCCGCTCGGTGCTGAAGGGCTGGGGCCGCGAGCACTTCAACTTTCTCGTCAACAATGCCGGAACCAGCTACCATGCCTCGATCCTGGAGACGACCGAAGAGGAAATGGACAGGCTCTACAACATCCATTTCAAGGGCGTCTTCTTCCTGACCCAGAAGCTCCTGCCCGTAATCGCCGACGGCGGCCGCATCGTCAATCTTTCCAGCGGCCTTGCCCGCGTCGCCGTGCCGGGTTCCTCGGCCTACGGCTCGCTCAAGGGCGCCGTCGAGGTGCTGACGCGCTACATGGCCAACGAACTCGGCGCCCGCGGCATCGCCGTCAACACGGTCGCACCCGGCGCCATCGCCACCGATTTCAGCGGCGGCATGGTGCGCGATAATCCGGAAATCAACCGCAGGGTCGCTTCGATGACGGCACTTGGCCGTGCCGGCGTGCCCGATGATATCGGCCCCATGATCGCCTCGCTGCTGACGGAAGCCAACCGCTGGGTCAACGCCCAGCGCATCGAGGTCTCCGGCGGCATGGCGCTCTGAGTTCTTGCTGGATGGAGGGTTGGCGGGCTTGGCTCACGCATTGGCCGCCAGCGGCTTTTCCGTCCAGCTCTCGGTCCACAGCGCGCGCAGACCGTCGCCTTCACCCTTGAAGAAGACGTCGGCTTCGGCACAGGCCTCCACCCGGTCGCCGCGGAAATTGCGGATCGCTTGCCTGAGTTCGCACCAGGCAACGATATTGGCGGTTTGGGAATAATAGATCAGCGCGATCGGGCGGATCATCCGCTCGGTCGTGCGTCCCATTTCGTCGCGATAGTTGAGCGTGAGTTTGCGTTCGTCGCGGATCGCACGGCGCACAATGGCAAGGTCGACGCCTGCAGGCGCCTGGGCGACCGTGCCCCAGGCAAACAGCGCCTTGTTCTCCATCGCCTGGCGCAGCGGTGCGGGTACTGCGCCGGCAAGCTTCTGGTTGACGCGCCGGGCGGCAAGCTTCAGCTCTTCGTCGCCGGTGCGCTCCAGGAGCGCCAGGGACAGCACGATCGCTTCCGTCTCTTCGATCGAAAACATCAAAGGCGGCAGATCGAAGCCCGGCCGCATGATATAGCCAATGCCGCGCCCGCCCTCGATCGGCACGCGCATCGCCTGTAGCGCAGCGATGTCGCGGTAGATCGAGCGCACCGTCACCTCCAGCCTCTCGGCCATGACGGCTGCGGTCATCGGCTTCTTCGCCAGCCGCAATATCTGGATGATCTCGAAAAGCCTGGAGGCCTTGCGCATTTGTCGCCCTTTCTCCAACGCTCCTGACAATACACTGTCAGTTGGCTTCCCGTATAGAGCCATCTATCGGATTGAAATTGATGAATTTCCTGAAAAATCGCACGAAAATACAGGATGGACAACTGACATGAATTACCACGAAAGCCTCTGGCTCTACTTCACCCTTCTCTTCGGCATCATCATCGTGCCCGGCATGGACATGCTCTTCGTGCTCGCCAACTCGCTGACCGGCGGCACCAAGCGCGGGCTGGCCGCCACCAGCGGCATCATGCTCGGCGGGGCCGTGCATTCGGCCTATGGTGCGGCGGGCGTCGGCATTCTCGTCGCCATGCTGCCGCAGACCTTCAACGTGCTGCTCTTTGCCGGCGTCGCCTATATGATCTGGATTGGCATTTCGCTGATGCGCAGCTCGATCAAGGTCGAGGCGGTCGGCCCCGGCACGGCGCGTTCCACCTGGAAGGCGTTCCGGCAGGGCGCGGTCACCTGCCTCGTCAATCCCAAGGCCTATATCTTCGTGCTCGCCGTCTATCCGCAATTCATAAAGCCGGAATATGGGCCGATCTGGCTGCAGGGGTTGATAATGGGCATCATGACCGTGCTCACGCAGCTCGCCGTCTACGGAACGCTCGCGATGACGGCCGGCCGCAGCCGCGATCTCCTGGTTTCCAACCCGAAGACGACTGCCGTCATCGGCCGTCTCGCCGGCCTGCTGCTGGTCGTCATCTCCGCGATCAGCCTCTGGCAAGGGTGGAAGACAGCCTGATCTTGCCTATTTTTATCACATTGTTTTTATGAGGATCCGGCTAAACGTGACTATGCGAGCACATGGATTTTGTCATGATCCCGGTGCAAATTGCCCTCGACCGGCTTCGCCGGTGGAACAATGGAGAGAGAATCATGAATTGGAAAACAGTTGCGGCGGCTGTTGCGTTCGCCGGCATTGCCCTCGGTTCGGCCATGGCCGTCGACGGCACGCATGACGCACGTATTGGAATGATGAAGCAGATCGGTGGCGCAGCAGGCGCGCTGTCCGCCATCGCCAAGGGCACCAAGCCGTATGATGCGGATGCCGTGAAGACGGCGCTGACGACGATCGCCACCACGGCGAAGGCCTTCCCGGACCAGTTCAAGCCGGGCACCGAGACGGGCGACGAGGAAGCAAGCCCGAAGATCTGGGAAAACATGGATGACTTCAAGGCACGCGCCGCGAAGCTGTCTGCCGACGCCGAAACCGTGCTCGCCCAGCTTCCGGCTGATGCCGCCGGCGTCGGCGCTGCGCTGAACACGCTCGGCGGCAATTGCGGTGGCTGTCATCAGCTCTATCGCATCAAGAAGGACTAGGCGATAGAGCTATTCCCGTATGATCTCGCGATCCGCATCGGCCCTTGCCGCCGGTGCGGATCGCCTTATTCTCCCCGGCAGCGGGGCCGGGGCCGGCAAACCCGGGAATGTCCCTTGATATCGACAGTAAGGAGAGGCGGCGCATGGTCCGCAGGTTCATCCGCTTTGTGCTCTGTCTCATCGGCATCGTCGTGATCGGCGGCGCAGCCTTCTACTTTATCACCGCGCCCGATCCGCTGCCGGAAAGCCATTGGGCCAATCTCGGCGCGCCCGACGTTGCGAATGGCGAGAAGGTGTTCTGGGCCGGCGGCTGCGTCAGCTGTCATGCCGCGCCCGGTGCGAAAGACGATGCGAAGCTGACGCTGACCGGCGGTCTCGCCCTGACGAGCCCCTTCGGCACCTTCCATGTGCCCAACATTTCTCCGGATGAACAGGCCGGGATCGGCCGCTGGACGCTGGCCCAGTTCGGCAATGCCATGAAGCGCGGCGTCGGCCCCAATGGGCAGCATCTCTACCCGTCCTTCCCCTACGGCTCCTATACGCGCATGAGCGACAAGGACGTCAACGATCTCTTCGCCTATCTGAAAACGCTGCCGAAGAGCAGCAACGTCGCACCGCCACATGAACTGCCGTTCCCGTTCAACATCCGCCTGGCGCTCGGTGGCTGGAAACTCCTCTATTTCAACGACCAGCCGCGCGTCGTGCTCGCCAATGCCGACGACAAGCTCAAGCGCGGCCAGTATCTGGTCGAGGGCCTCGGCCATTGCGGCGAATGCCACACCCCACGCGATTTCCTCGGCGGCTTCGTCCGCGATCAGTGGCTCGCCGGCGCGCCGAACCCGGAAGGCAAGGGCCGCATACCCGATATCACGCCGGGCTCGAAGAGCGTCGGCTCCTGGAGCGAGGCCGACATAACCAACTACCTTCAGACTGGCTTCACCCCGGATTTCGACTCCGCCGGTGGCCAGATGGTCGACGTGCAGCAGAACATCGCCCATCTGCCGCAGTCCGATATCGAAGCGATCGCAGCCTATTTGAAGGCCGTGCCGAGCAAGTAGCGTCTGCCTGGGGCAAGCGCCGCAAGCCACACTGCCACCATGAAGCACCCGACCCTTGAGGAAACAGACGCTGCGATTGCTCGCATGCAGGACCGGCTTGCCGCGCGCAATGCCGTTCTTGCGCGCTGGTTTTCCGACACACTTGCTGTCATGGAAGCAAAAATCGCGAGCCGCCTCGATGATCCCGGCGATCTGGCGCAGGCAAGGGCTGCGGCCTTTTTGTTTGTAAAGAGGGCGCTTCACCAATGGGCGAGCCGCCCGGTGCATGAGGTGGCGCCCGGAGACAGCCTCCCGAAAGAGGCTCGACGGCTCAAATGATTGGCATGCTTGGGGCCGCTCAGGCCGCCTTCGGCTGATGCTCCGCACCAAAGATCTGCACATAGGTGTCGAGCTCTTCGCTGCCGAAGCCGAGTGCCCGGTAGATCTCTGCCGTAAAGGTAATCGGCGCCGAACCCGGCGCAGTGACGATCATGCCGGAGCGAACTGCCTGCGGTCCCTCACGGTAATGCGCTTGGCCATGATAGCCCTCGGCGCCGGCGAGGAGATCGGGGGCGTTGCTGGTATGGGCAACCTGGTCGAGAGCACCGGCACGCGCCAACGCCAGCGTCCCGCCGCAGATCGCAGCGGTGAGCTTGCCGCGTGCGATGAAGTCGTTGATCACGGGCGAAAGGTCGGGCGTCTTTTCTGTCTCCCAGATGGTGCCGCCGCAGATGACCAGCGCATCGAAGGCGTCGCCATGCAGGTTCTCGGCTACCGCATCGGGTGCCACTCGCATGCCGCCCATGGAGCGCACTTCCGCGCCGCCGGGACTTGCCGTCACCACATCGAAACCGAAATGGGTGCGGGCGGAGGCAGCAAGCTGCCCCACTTCCCAGTCCGCGAAGCCTTCGGTCAGAACCACCGCCAGTCGGGTCATGCTTTCCTCCCTTGCAAGATGGCCGAGCGGCTGTAGCCACTTACGACAAAGCCTGCATATAGCGCATGCCGGTGACCGGGCGAGGGGTGAAATCCATCTGTTCGTAGAATCGGTGCGCCTTGAGATTGCCGGTCGCAGCGCTGACGGAGAGGTAATCGCAGCCCGCAATACGTGCCGTTTCGCGGGCGCGGTCGACGAGAAGCTGGCCTGTGCCATGGCCGCGATGGCCATCGCGTACGAAGAGGTGATGCAGATCCATGCCGCGCTTGCCCTCCTGCGCCCTGTAGAGTGGAACGAGGATGGCGTAGCCGATCAGCCCGTCGCTACCATCAGCGACGAGGGCCGAAATCCACGGCGTCGGGCCGAAGAGATCGCGTTCGAGCTGTGCAGGTGTGGAAGCCGAGATGTCGCCGTGATGGGCGGCAAGCAGGCCGATCATTTGGTGGAGTTCGGATATGTCGCGGGGTTTGGCGGCGCGGATCGTCACGACCGGCGGTCGCATGAGCGATATTTCGCTGTCTTCGATTTCAAGCATGGTCTTCGCGTCCTTTTTGAGTTTATGCCGCCAGGACGCTGCTGATACAACAAAGCCGCCTGACGGCGGCTTGTTGACATTATGATCTGTCTCGGCCGCCCTTTACAGGTACAGCCAAAAATACGAGCGGTTATGGTGCGCGTTCTTGATCATGCGCCATACATTCTCCGAAACCGCCCGTTTGTCAATGGCAGATGCAGGCCAATCAGGCCGCACTGGCGGGTATGGCACAGACACCTGCCGCGCAGCCTTCAGCCTTGTCACTGGGCGCCGCCGCTGGAATGGGTGCCGCCAGCGCCATGCCGATGCGCGTGCCGAGAGCGATATCGTCTTCGACCCCGAAGGCATGATGCAGGATAGCACCATCGCGGCCGATCAGGACCGAGGAGGGCGTTCCCCTGAAACCATAGCGGCGCATCGTCACCGGTATGTCGGAACGCCCGTCCGCCTGATCGACACCGATTGGCGCGGTCAGCCGATATTCATGGATGAAAGCCCTGAGCACGGTTGGTGTCATCGCTTCGTGATGCTCGAAGACCGTGTGCAAGCCGATGACTTGAAGATCCGTGTTGGCGAAGATGCGCTCGATGCGGCGCACTTGCGGCAGGCTTTCGGCCACGCAGCCGGGGCAGAGCAGCTGGAAGCTGTGCAGGTAAATCACCTTGCCACGCAATCCGGCGATGGAGAGCGGTTGAGGCGTGTTGAACCATTCGGTGACGGAAAGTTCCGGTGCGAGTGTCAGATCGGACATGTCGAAATCCTTGGTCGTTGGGCAGGCCTTCGCATCATCAGTTGCATCCGGGGCGCAATGGGATAATCCTGCCTGGCGTTTTCTTTCTCTATTTGCCTGGAGAGAGGAAAGAGCCGGTCCGGCGATGGCAGTCGACGGACCGGGCACGCGGGTTGTGAAAATCGCCTTGTCGCCCTTGGTGACAATCTGCGTTTCAATGATGTCGAACGAGGCCCTCACGCTCTTCGACGGCTCGGCCGTGACGGGATGGGCCACGGCTGAGCCGAGCCAAAGCGACAGCGTTCCGGCGATGGCTGCGCCGGTGATCAACTGCCTTAACATTTTGGACTTCCTTCTCTTTCTAGGTTGCCTGGAGAGTGCGCCTATCCTTTTTCAAAGGCGTCCCAGGTGGCAGCCCGGGTTGCCGGATCGGCGGTTTCATGGTCACGGCAGTCGATGCGCAGTTCATTCCTGCCGAAGGCCGCGTTCACGAAATTGCAGTGGTGCGGTTTGGCAGCACCAGAATGCTGGTAGGGGCGGAAGTAGCGACAGCTCGTGCACATCCGCTGGATCGGTATGGCGTTTGCCTCCTGCAGATGCCGGATCATCTTGACGAGTGACAGCAGCAGGCTCTCCTGTTCGCTCGCGGAGAGCGAACGGGCGGCCTCCATCGCCGCCGTTTCGATCGGCGAAACGGAGCCGAGCGCTGCCGTTCCCTCGACCGTGATGCGGATCGCGGTGGCGCGCTTGTCGTCGGGAGCGCTCGCCTTGGCGACGAGCCCCTTGCGCTCCAGTGCCGCAATCGAATCCGTCGCCGTCGGCTGCGAGACGCCGAGATGCGCCGCAATCTCCTTCACCCGTGCGCCATTGCGACCGGCGAGAAATTCGAGGATCGCAAGCTGCGTCGGCTTCAGCCCGGCCTTTTCGGCCTTCGACCATTCGTCGCTGCGCATTGCGATTGCGATGCGCGACAGGCCTTCGCTGATGCGGTTGTCGATCGATGTGGGGTCTTTAGGCGTTTCCATGCACGTAATATATAGGAGTCCTATGTAATTTCAAGGACAATTGCGCTGTATTGCCGCTTTCGTTTTTCGGGAGGGTAATATAGGGTACCCCCCTATCCTACATTAGAGACTGCCATGTCCCATACGACCCATCAGAAGAAGAAACTCATCGCCCGTGTCAGTCGCATCCGTGGCCAGCTCGAGGCGGTCGAGCGCGCGCTGGAGGGCGAGCGTCCCTGTGGCGAGATCCTCCAGCTTCTCGCCTCCGTGCGCGGCGCGCTGACGGGGCTGACGGGCGAGGTGCTGGACGACCATTTGCACGAACATGTGCTGCATGCCGCCGACGAGAAGGCGAGGGCGGAGGCAGTCGAAGAAATATCGGAAGTCTTGCGAACCTATATCCGCTGAACCGGATCGATAAGGAGCTGGCGATGAGTGCCGGAACGAATACCCATGGACATGAGCATATCTTCCTGGGGCAGGACCATGCCCGGAACGAACACCGCATCTGGCTGGTGATCGCGCTGACGGCGGTCATGATGGTCGTCGAAATCGGCGCCGGCACCATTTACGGCTCGATGGCCCTGGTGGCCGATGGCTGGCATATGTCCACCCATGCCAGTGCGCTGCTCATCTCTGCGCTCGCCTATCTCTTCGCCCGCAAGCAGGCCCGCAACCCGCGCTTCACGTTCGGCACCGGCAAGCTCGGCGATCTAGCCGGTTTCGCGAGTGCCATCATTCTGGCAATGATCGCGCTGCTGATGGGGTGGGAAAGTTTCCTGCGCATCACATCGCCCGTGCCGATCAGCTTCAGCCAGGCGATTGCCGTCGCCGTCATCGGCCTTGCCGTCAACCTCGTCAGTGCCTGGCTCCTCAGCGGTGGCGGCCACGACCACCACCATCACGGTCACGGGCATGATCACCATCACGATCATCATCATGCCCATGGCCATGATCACCATGGTCATGCGGATAACAATATCCGCTCCGCCTATATGCACGTCATCGCCGACGCGCTGACCTCGGTGCTCGCCATCGCCGCGCTCACCTTCGGTAGCCTTTATGGCTGGCTCTGGCTCGATCCTCTGATGGGCATTGTCGGCGCTCTCATCATTGCGCAATGGTCCTGGGGTCTGATGAAATCGTCCGGAGCTGTGCTGCTTGATGTGCTCTCCGAGGGTGAGACGCTGCCGGATGAGATCCGCGGCGCAATCGAAGGAGACGGCGACAGCATCACCGATCTGCATGTCTGGCAGGTCGGTCCCGGCCACCATGCAGCGATCGTCGCCGTAATGACACCACAGCTGCGCGACACCGCTTTCTACAAGGAGAGGCTCGCGAGCCTGGACGAGTTGTCGCATGTGACGGTGGAGGTCACGCACGCTGCCTGATCCCGCCAAAAAGCCGAGATGCCGCCGCAATCGGGCCTTACGCCTGTGATCCTGATTCCCCGGAGGTCTTCATGAATCACAGCCTCACCCGCCGCAGCTTCATGGGCTCCGCCTTGCTGCTGCCTGCATTGGGCTTTGCCCCTCTCGCACGCGCTGAGCAGCAGGACGCCGATATCGACAAGCGGCTTGCAGCACTGGAAGCGCGCATTGGCGGGCGTCTCGGGGTCTCCGTTCTCGACAGCGACACGAATGTTTCCTTCGGCTATCGCGGCAGCGAGCCCTTCGCCATGTGCAGCACCTTCAAGGTTCTGGCCGCCGGCCTCGTTCTTGCCCGTGTCGACAAGGGCGATGAGAGCCTCGACCGGCCCGTCAAATACGGCAAGGAAAAGCTTGTCACCTATTCCCCCGAGACCGAAAAGCATGCGGGCGGCGACGGCATGACGATGGCCGAGATCTGCAAGGCCGGCATTACACTGAGCGACAACACTGCCGGTAATCTGATGCTGGAAAGTTTCGGCGGCCCGGCTGCACTTACCGACTGGCTGCGCTCGATCGGCGACGGCACGACAAGACTCGACCGCATGGAAACCGCACTGAACGAGGCCGCGAAAGGCGATCCGCGCGACACCACGACGCCGGATGCAATGCTCGATTCACTCGGCAATATCGCTCTCGGCTCGGTTCTGGCAGAAACCTCTGCAAATCAGCTGGTCGACTGGATGATTGCAAACACGACCGGCGGCGCGCGCCTGCGCGCAGGCCTGCCCAGCGACTGGAAGATCGGCGACAAGACTGGAACAGGCGACAACGGTTCGGCCGGTGATATCGCCATCATCTGGCCGCCGAAGCGCGGCCCCATCGTCGCCGCCGTCTATATGGCGGAAACGACGGTCAAGATGGACGAATTCAATCCCGTCTTCGCCGAAATCGGCAAGATGATCACTGAGATGGTGTAGGCCGCCAACAGCGTCGCGGTCGGTCGGACTCAACGAAAAAACCGCAGCCCGGTTCGCGGCCTGCGGCTTTCGAAAGATTTAGGTGATCGATCGGCAACTATCAGCCGTTTTCGGCCTAGTCGGTGGACTTCGTATTGCTTGCCTGCGCAGTCGCAGGATCAGTGGTGCCGTCTCCACCGCCTTCGATGCCGGCGAGCTCGCGCTTGATCTGCTCGGCGATTTCCTTCTCTATCGCCGCGCGCTCGTCGGCAGGCATCGCCTTCAGATCGTCTTCGGTGAGATTATGGGCTGCCAGATAGCGGGCGCGGATGAATTCTTCCGGCGTCATGCTGCTCCAGTCGGAGAATTCGTCGACCAGGCTCTTATGTGCTGCCTTGGCTTCCATTTCTGCATCAGAGGGTTGGTTGATATAGGTCTCGTTGCCGGCCTGCACCGCCCACATCGTATTGGCGATGGACGGCGGGGTGGTGCTCGGCTGCAGGCCGGCGCCGGACTGGTTGCGCGTGCTGCCGCCAAATTCCTCGGTCTGCTTGTTCTTGGATTTGCCCTGCTCGAAGAGCGAGCCGAGGCCAGAGTAAATTGAGAGGTTGCTACCGATTTCCATGAAAAATCCCCCTGAAAAACCGGCTGCACCATTCTCCCCGGAGCCTGTCTGAGGCTTGCGTCTCTACCAGAGGGCGAGCAAATCTTTGGCCACCGCTTAATCCAGCAGGAAATCGATCATCGTCCTCGTCGCGGCCGAGAGACGGCGATGCGGCGCGTAGACCAGCGAAAAAGGGCGCGAGCGCCCGCTGATGTCAGGGAGAATCTCGATCAGGCTGCCGCGATCGATCCTGTCGCGAACGATGAAGTCGTAGCTCTGGCAGATGCCCATGCCGGCTTCGGCCAGTGATACGACGCCCAGCACATCGTCGTGGATCTCGATCGTCCCCTCCGGCGTCCAGTCCGTCTCCGCGCCATCGATTCGAAACAGCCATGGCGCCGGCCTGCCGGTGCTCGGCATGAAAAACGGCAGGCATCTGTAGCCTGCCAGGTCTTCGATCGTCCGGGGCGTGCCCGTGCGCTTGAGATAATCAGGCGAAGCGACGAGCCGCAGCGGCGCGTCTTCCAGCTTGCGGCCGACAAGCCCGCTGTCCGGCAGCGGCCCGAGGCGGATTGCCAGATCGTAGCCTTCGGCGACCAGATCGACATTTCGGTTGGTGATGCTGACTTCGACATGCACATGCGGATGGGCAGCACAGAAGCGCGTCAGTTTCTCCGGAAGCCGGAAATGGCCATAGGTGGTGGAAACGCTGAGACGAACGCGGCCGCTAAGCGCTCCGTCCTGTCCCTGAATGGCGCGCTCGGCATCTTCGATCAGCGAGAAGGCCGCTCGCGTCTGCTCCAGATAAGCGCGGCCGGCCTCGGTGAGGCTGAGCCGCCGCGTCGTGCGCCGCATGAGCTGCGCACCAAGCCGCGTCTCCAGCCGCGTGATCGCCCGACTGAGCACCGAAGGCGTGGTTGCAAGCGCGATCGCGCCACCGCTGATCGAGCCTTTTTCCACCACGGTGACGAAGGCTTCCACATCGCCGAGATGATCGAAACGCCGCATGATTATAACCTTTTAAGAACAGATGATTTCCACCGGTGCTGCTTTATCCTCTCTGAAGGAGATAATAAACCTTTGTCATCGAATGCATCACGGCTTTCGCAAGCCGATCAAACATCAGGAGAAAGCGATGACATCCGCAACAAAGCCCGTACTCTTCGTTCTGACCAGCCATGGCGTCAAAGGCGACAGCGGTCAGCCGACCGGCTTCTACCTCGGTGAAGTAACACACCCGCTGGCTGTCCTCGATGCGGCCGGCATCAAGGTCGAGTTTGCCTCGATCGAGGGCGGGGAACCGCCGGTCGATGGCCTCGATCTCGAGGATGCGACGAATGCCCGTTACTGGAACGACGAGACATTTCGCCATGCGATCCGCGGCACGGCAAAGCTCGTTGATATCGATCCTATCAACTATTCGGCGATCTTCTTTGCTGGCGGCCACGGCGCCATGTGGGATCTGCCGGAAAGCCCTGCTGTGCTTGACGTTACGCAGAAGATCTTCGAAACCGGCGGCATCGTCGCGGCGGTCTGCCACGGTCCGGCAGCGCTGGTAAACGTCAAGCTCAGCGACGGCAGCTATCTCGTTTCCGGACGCAACGTCAGTGCCTTCACGGATTCCGAGGAGCGGGCGGTCGGTCTCGACAAGACGGTTCCGTTCCTGCTCGCCAGCACGCTCATCGAACGCGGCGCCAGCCATCATCCGGCGCCGGATTGGAATGCCAAGCTTGTGGTTGATGGCAGGCTCGTTACAGGCCAGAACCCGCAATCTGCTACCGGTGTCGGCGAGGCGATCCGCGACCTGCTCACCGCCTGACAGTTGCCAGAGCACCGGCCCAATATCAGCGGGCCGGTCCAGTCGTTATGGTAGCGTGTAGGCGATCACATAATCGCCCGGCTTGGTGCCAACAGAACCATGCCCGCCGGCGACCATGACGACATATTGCTTGTTGTCATCGGTCGTATAGGTCATCGGCGTTGCCTGTCCGCCGGCCGGAAGACGTGCTTCCCAGAGCTGGCGTCCGTTCGTCACGTCATAGGCGCGCAGATAGTTGTCGACGGCAGCACCCAGGAAGGCGACGCCGCCCTTGGTCACCATCGGCCCGCCGATGCCGGGCACGCCAACCTTGAAGGGAAGAGGCAGCGGCGTCATGTCGTGCACCGTCCCGTTCTTGTGCATATAGGCGATGCGGCCCGTGCGCAGATCCACGCCAGCGACATAGCCCCATGGCGGCGCCTGGCAAGGGATCTGCAACGGCCCGAGGAACGGACCCATGAACACACCGTAGGGCGCGCCGTCATTGCGGTTGAGGCCCTGTTCGCTTCCCTTCTCATCCTGCCCGCGCGGCGGAATATCGGCGGCCGGCACCAGGCGCGAGGTGAAGGCGAGGTAGGTCGGCATGCCGAACATAACCTGCCGCTCGGGGTCGACAGCGACGGAGCCCCAGTTGAAGGTGCCGAAATTGCCGGGATAGACGATCGTTCCCCGCAGCGACGGCGGCGTGTAGCGGCCCTCATATTTGTAGCGGTGGAATTCGATGCGGCAGGCAAGCTGGTCGAACAGCGAGACACCCCACATATCCTTTTCCTGCAGTGGCTCCGGCGAGAAGGTGAGATCGGAGATTGGCTGCGTCGGCGCCGTGTGATCCTCCGGGATAGCGCCACCAGGCGCCGGGATTTCCTTGAAGGGAATGATCGGCTGGCCGGCGCGCCGGTCGAGCACGTAGATATCGCCCTGCTTGGTGGATGCCACCAGCGCCGGCACCGCCGTTCCGTCCTGTTTCGTCAGATCAAGCAGCACCGGTTGGGCAGGGACGTCCATGTCCCAGAGATCGTGGTGGACGAATTGCTGCACCCAGCGCAGCTGGCCTGTATTGATGTCGAGCGCCACGACCGAAGAGGAGAATTTCTCGACATCGGCGCTGCGGTTCATGCCGAGCTGGTCCGGCACCTGATTGCCGAGCGGGATATAGACCATGCCGAGTTGGTCATCGACGCTGAAGACCGACCAGCTGTTCGGCGAATTCGTCGTGTAATGCTGCCCCTCGGGCAGCGGCGTCGTCTGGTCCGGATTGCCGGAGTCCCAGTTCCAGATCAGCGCGCCGCTGTTGATGTCATAGGCGCGGATGACGCCGGACTGTTCTTTCGTCGAATAATTATCGTTGACCGCCCCGCCGATGATGATCTTGCCCGCAACAGCGACCGGCGGCGAGGTGGAGTAATAATAACCGGCCGGATTATACTGCATGCCGGCCTGTAGCTGCAGCACGCCCTGTTCGGCAAAACTGGTGCAGACCTGCCCGTTGGTCGCATCGAGCGCGATCAGCCGTGCATCCGAAGTCGGCAGGTAGACGCGCTCCTTGCAGGGCTGGCCGGCCGGCGTGGCCTCATCGCTGTAATAGGTGACGCCACGGCAGGTCTGGTGTTGCCGGTCCGGGTTCATGCCGGAATTGGCGTCATATTTCCATTTCTGCTGGCCGGTCTTGGCATCGAGCGCGATCGCCCAGTTGTGCGGCGTGCAGAGATAGAGCGTGTCGCCCACCTTCAGTGGCGTCACCTGATAGGTCGTTTCCCCGACATCGTCAGGCCGCTTCACGTCGCCGGTCTGGTAGCGCCAGGCCTCTTTCAGGGTGGAGACATTCTGTGCAGTGATCTGGTCGAGCGGCGAATAGCGCTGGCCATAGGGCGTGCGGCCATATTGGTGCCATTCGCTATCGGGCACATTGCCGCCGAAGGCTGGCGTTGTGGCAACCGTCTGTATCGGCAGATCGCCCGCGAGATCATGCGGATCCGTCGTTATCGAATAGGCAGCGACGATGATGGCAGCGATGACCGGAATGGCGAGCGGCCAGGGATTGGCGCCGTAATAAGTGCCGGTCGGGCTGCGAAAGCCGAGCGGCCGGCGGATCCAGGGCGTCAGCAGCCAGATCCCGAAGAGGATGATGAGGCCGCCGCGGGGACCAAGCTGCCACCAGTCGAACCCCACCTCCCAGATCGCCCAGGCGAGTGCAACGACCACGAGCACCGCATAGACCCAGAGCGCCACGGCCTTACGCATGAGAAGCAGGCCTGCCGTCAGCAGGAACATCAGCCCCGCGAAGAGATAGAAGATGCTGCCGCCGAGCGTGACGAGCCAAAGCCCGCCGGTGCCCAGCGCCAGTCCAAAAATGATGAAGAGGATGGAGGTAATGACGATTGCCATAAGGCAGTCTCCCGCTGGTTAGCCGGATCGGAGAATGGCGAAAAATATACGCCGATCAGACAGATAGAGCGGGAGGCTTACCTTTCAACCGCCACAATTGGCAGCGGTCGCGGTGTCAGGCTTTTGCAAGCTCGCGGTCGATCGCCGAGACGAGGCGGTTATCGTCAGCCGTCACGTCGGGGGCGAAACGGGCAACGACCTTGCCGTTGCGGCCGACGAGGAATTTTTCGAAGTTCCAGAGGATTTCGTTGTCGTCGGAGGCGAGACCGGCGCCCTTCAGCCGTTCGCGCATCGGTCCTTCCCCAGTCGTTTCCACGGTGGAGCTTGTCAGGTTCTTATAGAGCGGATGTTTGTCCGGCCCCTTGACGGAAATCTTGGAGTACATCGGGAAATCGACGCCGAAAGTGCTGGTGCAGAAATCGAGGATTTCCGCGTCCGTCCCCGGTTCCTGGCCTTTGAAGTTATTGGCCGGGAAGCCGGCGATGACGAAGCCTCTCTCGCGCTTGTCGGCATAGAGCTTTTCAAGCCCTTCATACTGCACCGTCAGGCCGCATTTGGAGGCGACGTTGACGATAAGCAGCACCTGGCCGCGATATTCGTTGAGCGTCGTCTCGCGCCCCTGAACGGTCTTGACCGGAATATCGAGAAGATCAGTCATCATTATCTCCCTTTAGTATGACCCAGTTGATATCGACTTGTCGGAAATCAGGTTCCGCAGAAGGTCTGGAGCACCCGCTCTTCGGGCTTCGGCGGGTCCATATAGGCCGCAAATGTTGGCTGCTCGTCATAGGGGTGCGAAAGAACTGTCAGCAGCGCCTCGAACAGCGAGAAATCGCCGTCCTGAACGGCCGCCTCGATCGCCTGCTCGACCCGATGGTTGCGCGGAATGAAGGCCGGGTTGACCTGCTTCATCGCGGCAGCCCGATCACTGGGCGTCTGCGGATCGCGCGAAAGCCGTTCGCGCCAGCGCGTCAGCCATTCGGCAGTGGCAGTCGGCTCCCGGAAACTCGAGGCGAAGACAGCCTCCGCCGTCTCATCGCCTGCCAGGATTGAAAGCCGCCGGAAGGTCAACGTGAAATCCGCGTTCTCAGCCTGCATCAGCGCCAGTAACGACTGGATCAGTTCCAGATCGTCATCCTCAGCTGCGCTCAGGCCAATTTTGCCGCGCATGCACTGCAGCCAGAAGGCGTGGAAACGCTCGCCATAGGCCTTGATGATGGCATTGGCATGCTCGATCGCCTTGTCCTTGTCGGCATCGATCAGCGGCAGCAGCGCTTCGCCGAGCCGTGCCAGGTTCCATTGCCCGATACCCGGCTGATTGGCATAGGCGTAGCGCCCGTGCTGGTCGATCGACGAGAAGACCTTCATCGGATCATAGATATCCATGAAGGCGCAGGGACCGAAATCGATCGTCTCGCCCGAGATCGTCATATTGTCGGTATTCATCACACCATGGATGAAGCCGACCTGCAGCCAGCGCGCGATCAGCGCCGCCTGCCGGTCGCAGACAGATTCGTAGAGCGCGAGATAAGGATTCTCCGCCGCCTTCAGCTCGGGATAGTGCCGTTCGATGACATGATCGGCGAGCGCCTTGATGCCATCCTCGTCACCACCAGCGGCAAGATACTGGAAGGTGCCGACGCGGATATGGCTTGCCGCGACGCGCGTAAAGACGGCGCCCGGCAATATCTCCTCACGCCGCACGCCTTCGCCTGTCAACACGGCAGCAAGCGCCCGCGTGGCGGGAATGCCGAGCGCAAACATCGCCTCGCTGATGATATATTCGCGCAAGACTGGGCCAAGCGCCGCCCGCCCGTCACCACGGCGGGAAAAGGGCGTCTGTCCCGCACCCTTGAGCTGAATGTCGCGGCGCTCGCCGCTACGGTCGATCACTTCGCCGAGCAGGATCGCCCGCCCGTCGCCGAGCAGCGGCACGAAGTGGCCGAACTGGTGGCCGGCATAGGCCATCGCCAGCGGTTCGGCGCCTTCGGGCACGAGATTGCCGGAAAAGATCGCAGCGCCATCGCGCTTCAAAATATCGACATCGAGCCCCAGTTCTTCCGCGAGCGGCTCGTTGAGCTTGATCAGCCAGGGCTCCGCTACCTGTGTCGGCACTTGCGTAGCGAAGAAGCGCTGCGGCAACCGCACATAGCTGTTGTCGAAGCTGAAGGCCGTATCCGGCCGTTTTTTCTGCAGGGCGGAGGTCATGACTAATAGGTAGGGCCGCAGGTGCGGTCACGCAAGCCGATTTTGGCCCCGAAACCATTCCCTTCACGAAGGGCAAAAAAGTGCAAGGAATGGTGATCTGCCTTTACCTCTCGGCAAAGCAGATGTGCCATAAAAGACATAGCGCCGCCATGATTGCAGGCGTATAGCAAAATCATCTCCTCTTGGCAGTTTTGCCATGTCATCCCCCGCGGCCCTGTCGCCCCGTGTGCTCCGCTGCGCCTTTGCGAGTGATCCCTGACGATGTCGGATCAGATTTATCATGCGCCGATGGTTCGGCGCGCAGCACCCAATTTCCGGGTGATCGCGATGATTGTCGCGAGTGCCATGCTCATGGAAAATGTCGACGCAACCGTGCTGGCGACCGCACTGCCGACGATGGCGCGCGATTTCGGCGTCGACGCCCCGGCCATGTCGATCGCCCTGACCTCCTATCTGCTCAGTCTGGCGATCTTCATTCCCGCCAGCGGCCGCATGGCAGACAGTTTCGGTTCGCGCACCGTCTTCCGCTCTGCGATCGCCGTTTTCGTGATCGGCTCCATCCTCTGTGCCTTCGCGCCGACCTTGCCGTTCCTCGTGCTCGCCCGCCTGCTGCAGGGCATTGGCGGTGCCATGATGATGCCCGTTGGCCGTCTGGTGCTGATGCGCAGTGTCGACCGCAAGGATATGGTCAGCGCCATGTCCTGGCTTTTGGTGCCGGCGCTGATCGGCCCGATCGTCGGCCCGCCGCTCGGTGGCTTCATCGTCACCTATCTCGATTGGCGCTGGATCTTCTACATCAACGTGCCGATCGGCATCATCGGCATGATCTTCGTGTCGATTTATATCGACGAAGTGAAGGGCAAGGCGGCCGGCCCCTTCGATACGCTCGGCTTCATCCTCTCTGGTATCTCGCTCGGCTCGATGCTTTTCGGCTTCGAATTGTCTAGCCATGAAGGGCAGGGCTCGTTCTCGATCTTCCTCATCGCCATCGGCCTGCTCTTCGGCATTGCTTATCTGCGCCATGCTCGCAAGCATCCGGCCCCGATCATGGATTTCTCGCTGATGAAGGTGCCAAGCTTCGGCACCTCGGTCATCGCCGGTTCGCTGACGCGCATCACGCAGGGCGCACAGCCCTTCCTGCTGCCGCTGCTCTTCCAGATCGGCTTCGGCCTTTCGGCAGCTGCCGCCGGCCAGATCGTCATTTCCACGGCACTCGGTGCGTTGTTCATGAAGCCTCTGGCAAAGGCCGTCTTCCGCCGCGTCGGTTTCCGCCGAAGCCTTATTATCAACGGCATTCTCGGCACGATCGGTTATGGTCTCTGCGCCGCCTTCCGGCCGGACTGGCCGATGCCGCTGATCTTCATCGCGCTGGTGCTCAGCGCCTTCTTCATGTCGTTCCAGTTCACGGCCTACAACACCATCGCCTATGATGAGATCAGCCAGGATCGGATGAGCTCGGCAACGAGCTTCTACACTACCTTCCAGCAGCTGATGCTCTCGCTCGGCATCTGCATCGGTGCACTGGCGCTGCATGCCTCCATGGCCTTCAACGGTGTCGAAACGCCCGAGCTTGGTGATTTCTCCACCGCCTTCATCGTGGTTGCGATCATTTCGATTAGCGCCACCATCTGGAACCTGCGCTTCTCACCGACCGCAGGCGAAGAGATCAGCGGCTATAAGGCCAAGCAGACAAAAGGCGCCGCAGCCGGAAGCTGAGGCGCCTTCCTCTTCGTTAGAGGCCGATAGGCTTCCGCAATCGCCGGCGCCACGATGGACGCCCCTTGCGTTGGTCCGCCTGAAGCCCGTAGGCCATGCGGCTGTCGAGGTCCTCGAAAGCTGCAAGATCCATATCCTGCAATGCCACCTCCACAACCGCCTCCGGTTCGGCTTGCGTCTGCCGCCCTGTGATCGCAAACCACAGATCACGCCAGCTGCGCTGGCGCGTCATTGCCCCCACCATCGTCACAATCATGCCCTTCCGCTCGCCCCGTCACGCCGCCTGCGGCAGGCAGGCCTCGCAGATCGCCGCAACATGGCGGTGGTCGGTGCCGCAGCAGCCGCCGAGCACCCGCACCTGCGGCATGCGGCGAAGGAGTTCGCGGTAGCGTCGGCCGAGATCGGCAGGATCCCCCGCATCCAGCACCTCGCTGTTATCGAGTTGCTCATGGCTCATGGTCGAGGCATTGGCGCGGATGCCGGAAATGCGCTTCACCCAGGCGCTGCCGTGATCGAGCGCCCCTTCGAAATGCGTCGGGTGGGCGCAATTGATCATGTAATAGGCCGGCGATCCGCCGGTCGCCGCATCCGTCGTTTCGATCGCGTCCTGAATGCTGCGGCCGGTCACCAGCCTGCCGTCAGTCTCCAGCGTGAAGGAGATCGCGCAGGGCATGCCGAGCGTTTTGGCTGCACGCGCAATGCCGATTGCCTCGTCGATGTTGGTCAGCGTGAAGGCGGCGACCATATCGGCCTCCGTGCCGGCGAAGGTCTCGATCTGGAAGGCGTGGTAGTCCTCCGCCTCGTCGGCGCTCATCACGCCCGCCTTGTAGCCGTCGCCGCGCGGGCCGATAGCGCCGCTGATGACGATTGGCTGCTCCGGCCGCTCATAGGCGTGGCGTAAGCCCACGAGAAGCTCGACGGCTTGCTCGTTTGCCGCTTGCAGCGCCTCGGTCGTATAGTTGAGCTTCTGGCCCCAGTCGGGATTGGCACGCCATGTGGCGGTGTCGAGCACGAAACCCGTTCCGTGCCGCCGGGCGATATCCAGATAGCGGCGATAGTAATTCTTCGTGCGCTCCCGTCCGTCCTCAGAAGCCAGCAATACGAAGGAGGCGAAATGCGGAAGCTCGATGCCGTCGTGGAAGATCATCGTGGTTTCCATGCCGCCATCGCTAATGAAGGTGCCGCCCTTTAGCTGCGGCAGCCCATGCCTGTACTTTGCCATTGTGAAACCTCTCCTGTCGCGGCGCCAGTAATGGCTGCCGTCGATGGTGATGTTCTGCCGCTTAATCTGATGCCAAACTAGGCGACTTGCGGTATACTACTGCGGGTTTCGAATTTTGCGGATTGAAATCAATCCCTTGCATGGGCCAATGCTGCCGGGGGCGGAGCCAGGCCCGATCTTGCTGCGCAGAAAACTGTACCGCGGGTACAGGAGGGGAACATGCGAAAGGGCGAGGAAACGCGGAATCGCATCCTTGATGTGGCAGAAGCAGCGGTCTTGCAGAAGGGTTTCGGCGGCACGTCCATTGAGGAACTGATCGTCGAGACGGGCATCACCAAGAGCGGCTTCTTTTACCACTTCAAGGACAAGAACGAGCTCGCGAAAGCGCTGCTCAACCGCTACATCGAGAACGACGAACGCATCTATGACGAGATCTTCAGCCGCGCGCGCGATCTGATGGATGATCCGCTGCAGTCCTTTCTGCTTGGCTTGAAGCTGCTCTCCGAACTGGTGGCCGACCTGCCGAACGGCCATCCGGGCTGCCTGGTGGCGACTGTCTGCTACTACGAGCGGCTCTTCGACCGCGAGATCCAGGAGACTAACCGCAATGCCGTACTCGCCTGGCGTCGCCGCTTCGGCCGCATGTTCCGCGAGATCATGGCCGTCTATACGCCACGCGAGCCCGTGGATGTCGACCAGCTCGCCGATATGGTCTCTTCGGTGCTCGAAGGCGGTATCGTTCTCTCAAAGACGCTGAAGGAGCCGAATACGCTCGCCGAACAGGTGCTGATGCTGCGCATCTTCGTAAGGATGCTCTTCCTGCCGGCCATCGAGTCGCCGCTCGTTGCCGTCAGGCACGACCAGATCTACGGCACGGTGAGGAGTGGCGGACTTTAGGTTTTGCCGTCTTCCAGCTCAGCTGCCAAGTCGGCGAGCTTGCGCACGGTGTTGAGATTGCGGGAGGTACCCGCCTTCAGCGCCGGCAGCTTCAGCTTCGATCGGCCGGAGCCGATGGGATAGTGCACATAGATCTCGCGCCCGGCCAGCTTTGCTTCCTCGCCATCGGGCGCCGCCATCTTGTCCAAGGCATCTTTAGGTGCTGCTTCCGGCAGGAAATAGACCAGCAGAAAATTGGGTTTGGCCTTGGGGAAGGGCGCGTGGGCGATGATGCCGTCAAGTTCCTTGCGGCTGCGCACCATCACGCCCGGCCTCTTGCCCAATTTCTTGCCCAGCGCGTTGTCGAGCTTCTCCTCGACTGCCTTTTCGGCCTCATCAGAGCGGAACAGGACGTTGCCGCTCTGGATGTAGGTCTTCACATCGGAAAAGCCGAGCCCCTCGCATATCGCCTTCAGCTCCGCCATCGGCAGGGAGCTCGTGCCGCCGACATTCACGGCTCTCAGCAGCGCGATATAGACGGCCATTTCTCCCTCCCTTGACTGCGTGGCGTGCGCAGGGCACGCCACATTCGGCTCCTACATCTTGCCTGCCACCTTGACCGCAAACGCATATTCGAACGCGATCTCTTCGAGCCGCTGGAAGCGCCCGGAGGCGCCGCCGTGGCCGGCATCCATATTGGTCTTCAGCAGGATGGGCGCATTGCCTGTCGTCTTGTCGCGCAGCTTGGCGACCCACTTCGCCGGCTCCCAATAGGTGACGCGCGGGTCGGTCAGGCCACCGAGCGCCAGGATCGGCGGGTAGGGTTTCGCGCCGACATTGTCATAGGGCGAATAGGCGGCGATCTGCTCGTATTCTTCGCGGCTCTCGATCGGGTTGCCCCATTCCGGCCATTCCGGCGGGGTGAGCGGCAGTGTGTCATCGAGCATGGTGTTCAGGACGTCGACGAAGGGAACGGCGGCGATGAGACCGGCGAATTTCTCCGGTGCCATGTTGGCGACCGCCCCCATCAGCATGCCGCCGGCCGATCCGCCCTCGGCGATGATGTTCGCGTAAGACGTGAACTTCTCCTGATTCAGATAATCAGCGGCAGCGATGAAGTCCTTGAAGGTGTTGGTCTTCTTGTCCATCTTGCCGTCTTCGTACCAGGCAAAGCCCCTGTCCTTGCCGCCGCGGATATGGGCGATGGCATAGACGAAGCCGCGATCGGCAAGCGACAGGCAATTGGTGTTGAAGCCGGCCGGAATGGTGATGCCATAGGCGCCGTATCCGTAGAGCAGGCAGGGCGCGGAACCATCGAGCGGCGTATCCTTGCGATAGAGCAGGGTGACCGGCACTTTCTCCCCATCCCATGCCGGCGCGAAGACGCGGCGAGTGACGTAGTCGTCAGGATTATGGCCCGATGGTACTTCCTGCGTCTTGAGCAGCGTGCGCTCGCGGGTGACCATGTTGTAGTCATAAAGCTGCGAGGGCGTCGTCATCGAGGAATACGAGAAGCGGATGACGTCGGTGTCGTATTCGGCGGCACCCGAAAGGCCGAGCGAATAGGCTTCCTCGTCGAAGGCGATTGCATGTTCTTCGCCGGTGCGGCGGTCGCGGATCATGATCTGCGGCAGGCCGTCCTTGCGCTCGAGCCACAGGAGATGGCGAGCATATGCCATGTGGCTGATGATGAGCGTGCCCGGCTTGTGCGGTACGACCTCGCGCCAGTTTTCCTTGCCCGGCTTTTCAACCGGCGCTTCCATGATCTTGAAATCCTTGGCGCCGCCGTCATTGGTGAGGATGTAGAAGACGTCGCCGCCCTCTGTCAGCGAATATTCGATGCCTTCCTCGCGCACCGCCACCAGCTTCGGCTCGGCCGTCAGGTCCTTGGTCGAAAGCAGCCGGTATTCGCTCGTTTCATGGTCGTGGATATCGATATAGATGAAGTCGTCGAGCAGCGAACCGCCGACGCCCATGAAGAAGCCGGCGTCCTCTTCCTCGTAGACCAGACGGTCGTCGCTCTGCGGCGTGCCGAGAATGTGGTGAAAAACCTTCGAGGGGCGGTGGTTCTCGTCAAGCGCCGAATAGAAGAAGCTCCTGCCGTCAGGCGCCCAGACCCCGCCGCCGCCGGTATTCTCGAGCACGTCGGACAGGTCTTCGCCGGTCGCCAGATCACGAACCCTCAGCGTGAAGAATTCCGAGCCCTTGTCGTCATAGCCCCAGATGCCGCGGCTGTGGTCCGTGCAATGGTCGAGGCCGGCGAGCCGGAAATAAGCCTTGCCGGCGGCTTCCTTGTCGCCGTCGAGAAGGATGATGCGGATCGTCTCGTCCTTTACGTTGCCATCGCGCGGAATGCGGAAATAGCGCGGCTGCTCGCCGCCGGTGACAAAGGAGGTGCCGTAGGCATAGGTCCCATCCTTCATCGGTACTGAGCTGTCGTCTTCCTTGATGCGGCCGCGCATCTCGGCAAACAGCGTCTTCTGCAGCGGCTTGGTGTCTTCCATGGCAGCATTCATGTAGCCGTTTTCGGCTTCCAGATGGGCGCGGATATCGGGGTCGAGGATGGAGGGATCCTTGAACATGGCCTGCCAGTTGTCGGCCCGCAGCCAGGCATAATCGTCGGTCCGCGTGATGCCGTGGCGCGTGTCGGAGACGGGTCTTTTTTCAGCGGCGGGCGGGACAGGCAGGTTCTTGAAAGCGGTCAAGGAAAGCTCCGTAAGGGCGGTGTCGGTGGGCAAGAGATAGAGGTGCTGCAGGTCAGGATCAAGCGTCAGCCGGTGAACCTTATTGAGACAAGATGACCGGCGCGTCGCCTTGATGTCACCACATTGTTTAAGAATGTCCGCTGGCATTGCGCGAAAATTGCACCAGCGTCGGGTCCCGGCAAGCGGTCGGCGGCAGCGTGACGAATACATAACAGTAAAGGTTTCCCCGTAATGCCGAAACGTCTGGTCCTGTTTATGTCGCTCGCGGGCCTTGCCGCCTCGTCCGCCCTTGCGGTCGATCCCGCCATCAAGAAGCAGCTCGAAAAGCTCGATCCGGCCACCCGCCTTGAGCAGAGCTGCGATACGGAAGCCATGAGCCGCATCAACAGTGACGGCACGGGCTTCCGGCCGGACAAGGTCATCGCCTACACCTTCAAGGACCCGATCCCGAGCGATGACCGCCTCGAAGCCCCGGGCGCCGTCTTCCGCAGTAAGGGCGACTGGTATCATCTCTCCTATACCTGCATCACCGGCCCGCAGCACATCAACGTTCGCGACCTGAAGTACAAGATCGGCGACAAGGTGCCGAAGGATAAGTGGACCAAATATTATCTCTATGATTGAGCCCTTGGCCTCTTCTTTGCTCTTCCGCATTCCCGTGACAGGCACAGGAATGCGGGCAGATTGAGACATGAGCCGTCCTCGACGGGCGGCATCAGGCCACATGGCTCGGGTCCCTGTTTTGCTTTAAGCCCTGCTAAAACATCAACAGAATCTGATTGTTCATGAACCGCTTTCTTCTCGGCTACGCACTGCTGCTCGCCGCTGCCTCATCGGCTTTTGCCGCGGAAACGCCCGCCGCCGCACCTGCCCGTCCGCCGGTCGCGGCAGGTCCCAAGCTGGTAGAGCCGCACCTGCACATCGCCCGTTCCAACATATCAGGCCACGCGCGCATTGCGCTGACCTTCGATGCCTGCATGGGCGAGGCCGATGAGCGCATTGTCTCGACGCTGGTCAACGAGCGCATCCCGGCGACGATCTTCGTCACCGCCCGCTGGCTGAAGCGCAATCCGAAGGCGGTTGCCGTCTTCCTGCAGAACCCGGATCTCTTCGAACTGGAAAATCACGGCGAGAAGCATATCCCGGCAATCGACAAGCCGGTGCGGGTCTATGGCATCGCATCTGCCGGCTCGCCCGATGCCGTCAGGCAGGAAGTGGAAGGTGGTGCCGCCGCGATGGTCGCGTCGGGCATTCCGGCGCCCCGCTGGTTCCGTGGCTCGACCGCCAAGTATGATCTCTCGGCCATCGGCCAGATCCGCGCCATGGGCTACCGCATCGCCGGTTATTCCGTGAATGGCGACGGTGGTTCGCTGCTCGGTGCCGCGGTCACCGAAAAGCGCATTTCCTCGGCCAAGGACGGCGACGTCGTCATCTCCCACATCAACCAGCCGACGCATGCGGCCGGTGCGGGTGTCGCCAAGGCACTCGTCGATCTCAAGGCAAAGGGTACGGAGTTCGTCCGGCT
Organism: Rhizobium sp. YAF28; assembly: GCF_052113285.1. Taxonomy (NCBI): domain Bacteria; kingdom Pseudomonadati; phylum Pseudomonadota; class Alphaproteobacteria; order Hyphomicrobiales; family Rhizobiaceae; genus Rhizobium; species Rhizobium sp. YAF28. The sequence continues at coordinate 237,132 of NZ_JBFRCX010000002.1, forward strand.
GCAGGATGTTGCCGATACGGGCGACGACAAGACGACGGAGTAGAGCAGTTCCAGCAAAAGCGTGCAGCGGTTTTGCGTCCGGAATTGCGTGAAAACCCCGAATTGCGTGAAGACAAAGAGATAGAGCATTTTCGTGATTCGAAGAAAACGGAAATGCTCTGGAACGAAGCTTACCTCAGTTCGTCTCCGGTCCGTATCGAACCCGCCATGAAACTCCGCACAGTCGGCGCATCCCTGTCGAGAGCGAAATCCTCGAACCAGTCACGATGCATGCCGGCGAACATTGCGCCGATCATTTGCGCGGCGAGGTAGGAGAAGGTGATGCCGTTGCCGCCGTACCCATAGGCGGCATAGACGCCAGCCATCCCTGGCACCGGGCCGATCAGCGGCAGGCCATCCACCGTCTCGCCGAATGTGCCGCACCAGGCATGCTCCACCCGCGTATCCGCCCTCGGCCACAGCCGCTTCAGCTTTTCCCGGATCGTTATGACCTTCCCCGGCAGCTTGAGGTCGCGCTCTTCGGGATCGGTGGTGTCATCGTCCTCGCCGCCGACGATGATACGATTGTCATCAGTGGTGCGCACATAGAGATAGGGATGGCTGTCTTCCCAGAGCAGCATGCCGTCGCGCCAGAGGTCTTCCGGCTTCTGGGGCACGGTGGCGAGAGCCCAGCTGGAACTGGTGCGATGCAGCTTCGGCATGTCGAGGCCGGGCATGGAATAGCCGGTCGCAAGTACCACATGCCGCGCCTCGATTACATGGGCGCCGTTCGTCTCGGCCGTCACATGTCCGCCTTCGCTGTGAAGCCTGGTCACCGAGGCGTTGATCAACCGCGCACCGCGCGAAAAGGCAGTCTGCAGCAAGGCCCAGGTGAGCAGCAGCGGGTCGGCCTCCGCCGAACCCGGCGAGAGGATCGCCGCATCACGGTCGAACTCGTATTGGGTGAGGAGATCGGGATGTTCGAGATAATGGCCCGGCAATCCCGCCCGGCGGCGAAGCTGCCGTTCCTCCATCAGTTCGCGCGCACCCTCGTGATTATTGGCGAGATAGAGCGTGTTGCGTGGCTGGAAACCGCAGGTAATGCCGTGGGCCGCAATCAGCTTGGCAAGCCCTGCGACACAGGCAGCACTGCGGCGATAAATGCCGGCTGCCCGCTCGAAGCCGTAAAGGGTTTCCAGCTCACCGAGTGTGCGGTCGATCTCCCATTGCAGCATGGCCGTGCTTGCCGCGGTACTGCCGAACCCCGGCTGCTCGCGGTCGATGACGACGACCGAAAAGCCTCGCGCCGTCAGATGTTCGGCGGCAAGCGCACCGGTTATCCCCCCGCCGATGATGGCGATATCGGTCTTGAAGCTCAGTTCGAGCGGCTGATAGGCCGGCCGCACGCCGTTCCTGCCCCAGAGCGAGCAGCCGCCTACGAGTTCAGCGTGGCTGGCTTCGTTGAGATGCAGGTCGGATGCCATGGCTTGCCTCCAGTCGGTGTCGTTACTTCGGCAGCTGCGGCTGCGGTCTTTCCTCGATCACCAGTTCCTCCATGATGGTCATGGCGATGAGCGAGAGCGGCAGTGCCAGCATCGCGCCGACCGCGCCCCACATCCATGTCCAGAAGATGATCGCCAGGAAGATGACGAACGGGTTGATCTCCAGCCGCCGGCCCATGACAGCGGGGAAGATCAGGTTTTCCATCACAAGGTGAACAGTGAAGAAGGCTGCAGCAGGTATAAGACCGATAATGATGCCGTCATGGGCGATAACGCCGGCAATGGCGACCGCAACGGTCATCATCGTGATGCCGAGATAGGGAATGAAGCTCGAAAGAAAAGCAAAGAAACCCCAGAGCACTGGCATGGACAGCCCGCCCGCATAGGCGATAACAGTCATCACGACGCCGAGCGCCACATAGATCAGCGAGGCCGTGGCGAAATAGAAGCCAAGCGCCTGTTCCACAGCATTGATGACGCGGATCGCTGCCAGCCGCTGCGCCCGTTCGCGAAAGGTCATGATGATCGTCTTGCGCAGGCTCACGCGGCTTGCCAGAAAGAGCAGCAACGCCGCAAAGAAGATCAGCCCCTGCACCAGCGCCGGCGTCAGGTTTGTTGTCACGACATGCAGCACGTTTCCGGTGTTTTCGAGCAGCGCATCGATGGACATCGGCCCGCTCTGGAAGGTCGCAGGCGTGATGTGCAGCCATTCGATCCGCTCCAGATAGGGCATGACGCGCTGGGTCGTGCGCTCGATGAAATCAGGCGCTTCATTGGCAAGCATCGCCAAGGGACCGGCAAGCGAATTGGCCAGCAGGACGATGACCAGCGCGACAGCGGAGGAAAGGATCGCCGCATTGGCAAGCCGCGGCACGCCCATCTTCGAAAGCTTTTCTGCCGCCATGCCGAGGATCATGCCGACGACCACCGCGAGCGTGATGGGGATCAGAATCAGCGACATCATATAGACTGCGGCAAGCCCAAGGATGCCGAAGATGCCGATGATGGCCCAGGCCATGCTGACATCGAGCCCGTCCTTCTCGACGCGCCGCATCGGTGCCGGTGGAAGTTCTTCAGCAGCTTCTTCCTGAAGCGTTCGTGCCCATGCGCTGGTGTGGCGTTCGCCGAGGCGGATCTTGTTTGCCTGTTTCCGGATGCCGTTGGCGATTCCCATGTGCGATGTGTCCCCGAAGCCCCATTGCTCCGCCAATCAACGCGCAGGCTTGCTACAGGTTCCCCCCTGGTATCGAGGCGTCTAGGCCGTCCGCCGCCGCCCGACGAAATCCACGAAGGCGCGCAGCGGCGGCGGCATCTGGCGCCGGCTCGGATAATAGAGGTGGAAACCGGGGAAGGGCGGTGTCCAGTCATCCAGCATGCTCACCAGCCTGCCGGCGGTAAGATCTTCCGCCACGTGATAGTCGAAGAGATAGCCGATGCCTATGCCATCAAGCACGGCCCGCAGCATCAGGTCGTTGTCTGTGGTGCTGAGTGGCCCCGAGACGGCCACTTCGAGCTTCTCGTCGCCGCGCTCGAATTCCCAATGATAGAGGCTGCCATCCGTCGGCCAGCGGGAGACGACGCAAGAGTGGTCGCGCAGGTCGCGCGGTGTGTCCGGCATGCCGTGGCGCGCGATGTAGTCGGGCGAGGCGACCACGACGAGCCGCATCTCGCCGCCGAGTTTTACGCTCACCATGTCTTTTTCCACCATCTCGCCCAGCCGGATGCCGGCATCGAAACGATCGGCGACGATATCGGAGAGTTTGTCATCCACGATAATGTCCATGACGATATCGGGAAAGGCAGCATGGAAGGGCGCAATCAGCGGCGCCAGCCCGTGCGCGATCGCAACCCGCGGCGCGTTGATGCGCAACAACCCGGCCGGCGTATCGCGCAGCGCCGAAACATCCGCCACCGCCTGGTCGAGATCGGCAAGCGCCGGCAGCAGCCTTGAAAGCAGCCGTTGGCCCGCCTCGCTCGGCGCCACGCTGCGCGTCGTGCGGTTGAGCAGCCGGATGCCCATCCGTTCCTCGAGCGTGCGGATCGTCTGGCTGAGCGCGGAGGCCGATATGCCGAGCCGGGCGGCCGCACGGGCAAAATTGCCGTGCTCGGCGACCGCAGCAAAAGCCCTGAGTTCGGCATAGTCGCTGCCGCGCATTATGCTCTCGTTTCTAAAGAAGTCATGCCGATAATGTAGCATTGTTGTCAGTATCGGCAAGGCGCATCCTCTTTCTGCAACACAGGAGATTATCCATGACTGATACATTGTCCCTTGACCGCTACCGTCTCCTCGGCCGTTCCGGCCTGCGCGTTTCGCCGCTGTCGCTCGGCGCCATGACCTTCGGAACAGATTGGGGCTGGGGAGCAGATGAGCAGGAGTCCCGCCGCATGTTCGACGCCTATGTCGATCGCGGCGGCAATTTCATCGATACCGCCAATCAATATACGGGCGGCACGTCCGAAACCCTCGTCGGCCGCTTTGCCGAAGGCCGCCGCGACGAACTGGTGATTGCCACCAAATACACGATCACTTCGCGCCCCAGGGATCCGAACTCCGGCGGCAATCACCGCCGCAGCATGGTCCGTTCGGTGGAAGACAGCCTGAAGCGGCTGAACACCGATTACATCGATCTCTTCTACCTGCACGCCTGGGATTTCACGACCTCGGTCGAGGAGGTGATGCGCGGACTGGACGATCTCGTCCGTGCCGGCAAGATCGTCTATGCGGGCATTTCCGATACACCGGCCTGGCAGGTCGCGCGCATGCAGACGCTGGCAGACCTTCGTGGTTGGGCGCCGCTGGTGGCTCTCCAGATCGAATACAGCCTGATCGAACGCACGGTGGAGCGCGAACTGATCCCGATGGCCGCTGAACTCGGTCTCGGCGTCATTCCCTGGTCGCCGCTCGGCATGGGTGTCCTCACCGGCAAATATAGTCGTGCCGACCTCGATATCGGCGGTGGCACCGCAAGTGCCGTCGGCACCCGCAAGAATGTCGCTGCCGGCAACGGTTCGCTGACCGAGCGCAGCCTCGGCATCGCCGAGGTCGTAAAGGCAATCGCTGCCGAGATCGGCAAGACGCCGGCGCAGGTGGCGATCGCCTGGACGCTCACCAACCCGGCCGTAACTTCGCCGATCATGGGCGTAAAGACGATGGCGCAGCTCGAAGACAATCTCGGTGCGCTTGATGTGGTCCTGTCGGATGAGCATCGCACTCGGCTGGCCGAAGCAAGCGCCATCGTTCTCGGCTTCCCGCATGATTTCCTCGCTAAACCATTGACGCGCGGCGTCATGTTCGGCGAGGTGACCATCGAGCCCCGTCATTGAAACATGCAAACCTGAAAATGGCGCCGGAAACGGCGCCATTTGTCGTCTGGAAGTTTTGTTCCGAAAGCGCAGCCCCCGCGCGTTCCAATCGCCGTTTGTGCCGCTCCGAAGTCACCGCCCAAGCGCGATCGAAAGCGGGACGGCAATGTAGCCTGACGGCGGTGCTGTCTCCCCTCCTGATGGTGCGAGTACCGGCGGCGGCAGATTTTCATCTATTTTCGCCGGGCCGATGCGGTTCCAGTCGTAGAGGAAGATCTCCTCGTAGAATTTGGCGATCTCGGCATCATAGAAGATCAGGCTCGCATCCCGGTTGAAGCCGGTGCCGGCTGTCGTCCAGTTGTGGCTGCCCATCAGCACGGCTTCGCTGTCGATGATGATTCCCTTGGTATGGCAGTTCTTCTGCTTGCGGATCTTACTGGTATCGAAGCCGTAATCCTTGGCATTGCTGATGACGTCGCGGTCCTCGGAGCCGAAGCTGCGGAAGATGATGCGCACGTCGAGCCCGCCCTTCTGCTTTTCGAGCAGCGCATCCAGCAGACGGCGATAGTTGTCGCCCACCGTCTTGGTATTGAAGCTCTGGTTCTGGAAATAGATCCGGCTCTTGGCCGATTGAATGAACGGCAATACCACATCGAGATAGTTGTCGGGCGTCAGGATCGGCTGCACGTCGATTGTGCGCTCGCCGGTCAGCGGCTGGAAATAGTGCGGCTTCTCGGGCGCTTCGAGCGTGTCCATGGCGACGTTGGCGGGCAGGAAGACCAGTTGTTCCGACACGATGCCGGCCTCCGTTACCGTCTTGGCCTCTTCCAGATCGCGCAGAATATGATCCTCGTAGAGTTTGCTGAGCTCGGCGTTTTCAAGGATGGCATGCCATTCGCGATTGTAGAGCCGGAGAGCCGATGGAGCGTCATCCTTGTTTGTCAAAGGCGCGACGTTGGGCTGGTTGGAACTCTGCCAGTTGCCGCTCGAAAGCCACATGGCATTGTGGTCGCGCACGGCGACCTTGATATGGTAGGCGGAATCGAAGATGCCGTCCCTGCCGACGCTCGCCGGCGCGAAATCGAACTTGTTACCCTTCGCATCGCGGATCTGCGCGACCGCTTCGGCATCCGTCAGATCGCCATCATGCACCTTGCCGCCCATCTGCAGCACCATGGAGATGGTTTCGGCCTGGCCCTTGACCGCATCGAGCACGCCATTGGCGACATTCGTCGCGCCGAAATCGTACATGGCAACGACCAGCGACTTGCGGGTCTTCGCCAGGAATGGACCGAGCTGCGGCCAGCTCGCGTCAGGTCCGGTATGGATGACGAATTTGCCATTGACCGGGCGACGGGTCAGCGGCAGGTCGTCGCGCTTCTTGTAATTCGTATGCCAGCTCGGCTTCGCGGCTTCATCCATGTCAATGCCGAAGAGATCCTGCGCCGAGGCGACAGTGACGTCAGTGCGAACGCCATCGATGTAGTCCGGCAGCTTCGTGCGGCCGCGCGATTCCAGGGCGCCCAGTTCGAGCTTGCGATTGACCGCGATCACGACGGCGCGCTGATCGGTGATCTCGCCATTCTCGAAGCGATAGCCCGGCTTGATGGCAACGACGTCGTCACGGTTGGCAAACTGAGATCGCGCGCTGCGGACCGCAGCAAGTACCTGCTCCTTGGTCGGCATTGCGATCGGCGAGGGGGACGGCGGATTGGGACCGGAACCGGTCGCACTCATCACAATGGACGGCCCCGAAGGAGAGCCCGCTGGTCCGCCTGCGAGCGAAGATTGCAACGCTGCAGTGTCCAGTTCGACGGTAATCTTCAGCGGTATCGTGAATGTCACCTTGCCGCCGCCGCCGCTGCCCGTGCCGCTTTCCTCATTATTGCTCACAATGACCTCCCCGTTCAATGGCTGGAGCAGTCCTCGGGCGCGCTGCAGGCAACGCCGCAGAACGGCTGCCGGCACCGCGTCATTCTCGATGAATTCGGTTCCGCTGTAGTGAAGCCCCATCACCCTGCCAGTGCCGATGTCGAGCAACGGAGAGCCGGAATTGCCGCCGAGGGTAGAGCAGGAATGGGTGACACGGTTCTCGTCGGCGGCCAGCAGGTTGCCAACTGCAAGCCGCTTCTTGGTGAAGACGCCGCCAAAAATCTTTTCGGCAAGTCTCTGATCGGAGAAGCGGGAATCGCTGGCGGGATAGCCGATTGCAGCAACCGGCAGGTTGCGCACCGGCACCTCGGAGGCAAGGTCGAGCTTCAGACGGCCGACCGGCGAGGATTTCTGTTCCAGCTTCAGGAAGGCAACATCGGGTCCGTTTTCAGGCGCCACCCAGACGACACGTTCGATCTTCACCTCGTCGCTGGTGGCGTTACCGAATTCCTCCAGGAAGTCGATATTGACGCCGATCTCGCGGCGCGCGTCAAAGCCGATCTTGAACTTGAAGCTGGTGCCGCTTGCTTCCGCAAAAAGGTTGGCCACATGGCGGTTGGTGATGACAAGGCCGTCATCGATCACCCATGCCGTTCCGGCATAGTCGCGGTCGGCATTGGTGACGTCGACGCGGCCGATCGAAACCATCGCCCGGTCCACGTTCGCAGCGTTGTCCGTCAGGATGCGGCGCCAGGCCTTCGCTTCCTCTCGGGCGCTGTCGATGTCGACGGCATTGTTCCTGACAAGGAAAACCGGCGTACCCACGGCAAAGACGATCGTCTCCAAGTCGCCGACCGGAGGTGGGCCGATATCGACCCCTTCTTCGACGGGCTGATCTCGGTTCATCAATGCGCGCACGCCGCCGTAACGGACGTTCATCGCGCGGCCGGCTTCATCAAGCCAGCCAGGTCTTTGCGCGCTGCTCATCAGCGCGTTGATGTCCTCCTGCACACCCGCCGAGCTGGCGGCCACAACCTGCTCCGCCACCTGCCGGACGCGCTGGGAATCCTCCACTGTCATTCTGCCTCCTCCGTCCGATGGCGGACATTTCGTCGGTGTACGATGGGGATTGGCTGCGAAATCTATTGAGGGTTGTAAACTGGGAAGATACGTCCAGTTTATTACAGCCGCATGATGGCGTCGAGCCCAGCGCCTGCGCGACCGTTCGGTCGTCCTGAAAGCAAATATCGAGAATATGCCGCGACTGTTTTGGGAGTTCCTTGAAAACAGAAAGGACCGTTTCGGTGAAATACCAAAACGATCCTTTCCGAGTGCCTTAAAAGATATTCCTTCAGGCCGAGAGTGTAAGCCCGATGCCCCACGGGTCTTTCAGGAAGACGCCGCCGTCGCGCTTCTCGCTCTTGATCTCAAGCTCGTCGAGCTTGGAAACGGCTTTGTCTAGCGTTTCCTTGTCATTGAAACGGATCTTGTAGTCGGAAAGGCCGGTCATGTGGTCGGCGCGGGTGCCAGCGCCGCGGCTGTTCCAGATATTGGCGGCGAGATGGTGGTGATAGCCGCCGCTCGCAAAGAAGCTTGCGCTCGGATAACGCGCCATTACCTTCAGGCCAAGCACGTCGCGATAGAAGGCATCTGCCTGCGGAATGTCGCCGACCTGCAGATGGATGTGACCGATCGCGGTGCCGTCAGCCATGCCGGTCCAGGCATTCTCAGGCGCACTGTTGTAGAGCGCCTGCAGGTCGAGCCGCAGCGTGGCCATTTCTACCATGCCGTCCGGATGGAACTTCCAGCTTTCATGCGGACGGTCTGCATAGATTTCGATGCCGTTGCCTTCAGGATCGGAAAGGTAAATCGCCTCGCTGACCAGATGGTCGGACGCGCCCTCGAGGGTGACATTGTTGTCCGCGGCATGGCGCAGCCAGCGGACAAGTTCGGTGCGGTTTGGCATCAGGAAAGCGGTGTGGAAGAGGCCGGCGGCATTGCGGGGGGCCTCGCGCGCATTGCTATCCGTTGTCAGCGTCAGCAGCGGCAGGCCGGCAACCCCCAGAACTTCGCCGCTTGCGGTCTTTTCGAGCACCGAAAGGCCAAGCATCTTCTGATAGAAACCGGAGACCGCGGCCAAGTCTTTCACGACCAGATGCGACTGGTCGATATAGGCAGGGCGCGTCAGCGCGTAAGATGGTTCTGATGCCGTCATGGAATGATCTCCTGCCCTGGAATTGAAAGGCGTACCGGCGGTGGCGGCAAATGTGCCGCCCGTAGCGAGCGCGAGGAATTTTCGCCGGTCCATTCGCCTGTAAGCTCCCCTCGGCTGCTGTACTTGATCCCAATATGGCGCATTCTCATTGTTCACAGAAGGCTCGTTTTTGACGATGAAGCGTTCTGCAAACGTTGACGATGGCTCGCGCCCCACTTGATATCAGTCAATGCGCTTTATCTATCCAGGGAGGAGGTTGATGACGAAGATCAACACCTCAAGGAGGATAGCATGTACAAGAAGATCATCGTTCCAGTTGAAATCGGCGGCATCGAAAAAGGCGAGAAGATTTTCCGCAAGGCGGCAAAGCTGCTCGACAATGGCGGTGAGATCATCCTCCTCAATGTCGTCGAGGATATTCCAACCTATGTCGCCATTGAATTGCCGGGAAATGTCGTCGAGGATGCCATGAAGGAAGGCCGCGACCGGCTGAATGAACTCGTCGCCAAGACCGGCATTCCGGCCACCGTCGAAGTCCGCAATGGCCCGCCCGCCAACGGCATTCTTGCCGCAGCGGAAAGCCATGGTGCCGATCTCGTCATGATCGCCTCTCACATTCCTGATATCTACAATTATTTCATCGGTGCCACCGCCGACCGCGTGGTGCGCCACGCCAAGTGCTCGGTGCTGGTGGATCGGTAGGACGTGAAGCTATGGATATGAAACTTCAGGAAAAGATCCTGCGCGACCGCTGGCACGAACTGACAGCGCGCCTGCGCAAGATCGACACGGACCTCGGCCGCACCAAGGCGACCGATGACGACGACCGCGCCATCGAGAACGAGAATGACGAAGTGCTGGAAGGTCTCGGCCAGGCCGGAGAGGATGAGCTGCGCGCCATCGACGCCGCCCTCGAACGTATCGCCAGGGGCACCTACGGCACCTGCGCCCGCTGCGGTGCTGCGATCTCCGAGGCCCGCCTTGCAGTGCTGCCGCAGACGCCGCTCTGCGAGGATTGCGCGGCAGGCAAGTAAGCGCGTCATCAAAACGAGCATGGCTCGTCACAAAGATTTAACCTGACGCCACCGGGCGTCCGGTTGCGCCTTTGCGAATTCAATGCGACGATCCCCTCCGCTGAGTAGGGGTGCGCGCATGGGCGAAATTAACGGCATTCGCTGGGCCTACGACAGATATGAGCTGATCGCCGACGGCATCGTCCACGGCGTCGGACTGTTCTTTGCCCTGATCGGCGTGACTGTGCTGATCTTCTACGCCACCCTCTGGAGCCCCGCCGGTGCGCTGGTTGCCGCCTGGGTTTACGGCGTCGGGCTGGTGCTGACCCTCGGCATTTCCTTTTCCTATAATATCTGGCCGGTTTCGCGCACCAAATGGTATCTGCGCCGGCTTGATCATTCGGCGATCTTCATCCTGATCGCCGCCACCTATACACCCTTTCTGGAGCGCGGCGCCGACGATCCGCTGCTGTCTGGCATGCTGGTCGTCATCTGGCTGATTGCCGCCTTCGGCATCTTCGTCAAATGTGTCTTTCCGGGCAAATATGACCGCCTGGCGATCCTGCTTTATCTCGCCATGGGCTGGAGCGGCGTCTTGGTGGCCGAGCCCGTCGCCTCGCGCATTCCCTATGCTTCCATGCTGCTGATCGTCATCGGCGGTATCATCTATTCGCTGGGCGTCATCTTCCATGTCTGGGAGAGGCTGCGCTTCCAGAACGCCATCTGGCATGGCTTCGTGGTGGCCGCCGCCGCCGTGCATTATTCGGCCGTGCTGACCTGCTTCAGCCTCTCGGTTCCCGCCTTCTGATATCTGGCGTTTACATCGGCCCGCGCCCGGCGTATGCCCCGGCAGAAGACCATTTCGAACCGGGCCTGCCAAATGACCGATACCGTTCTCATCCGAGACGCCGCCGAAGCCGATCTTCCTGCTATCAGAGATATCTACAATCACGCTGTCGAGCACACCACGGCAATCTGGAACGAAACGCTCGTCGATCTCGACAACCGGCTGGAATGGTTCAAGGCGCGCAAGGGCAGGGGCTTTCCGGTCATCGTCGCCGAAATGGACGGCAAGGTCGCCGGCTACGCCTCCTATGGCGATTGGCGCGCCTTCGATGGCTACCGCCACACGGTCGAACATTCTGTCTATGTCGACAAGGATTGCCGCGGTGCCGGCATTGGCGAAAAGCTGATGCGCGCATTGATCGAACGTGCGAGCGCCGGCAATATCCACGTCATGATCGCCGGCATCGAGGCCGAAAATACCGCCTCCATCAAATTGCACGCGAAGCTTGGCTTTCGCATCGCCGGCACATTTTCCGAAGTTGGCATCAAATTCGGCCGCTGGCTGGATCTCACCTGCATGGAATTGCGCATACCGAAAGCCTGACAGGGCCATCTCCAGATTGATTGCTGGCGGGGACTAACCATATTTTTATCGTAGTCTGCGCCTTGTAGAAATCTCTGATGGCGCGACTCGCGGAGGAGAGGTTGATGTTTGGACGCTCGGTGCTCGGTCTTTCGGCTTTTCTGGCCATGGCAGCCTATTCGCTGCCGGTAATGGCGGCCAGTTGCGGCAGCACGGCTTCGCCGGAGCTCGACTGGCAGGAGTGCAACAAGAAGAATCTGATGCTTCAGGGCAGTGACCTCCAGGGCGCCAATCTGGCCGGCACGGATTTTTCGCTGACCGATCTCGGCGGCGCCAACCTCAAATCCGCCAATGCCGAAAAGGCGACCCTCGTGCGCGCCTCGCTTGAAGGCGCTACCGTGCAGGGCGCGAACTTCGGAAAAATCGAAGCCTATCGATCGACTTTTGCCAGGGCCATCGCCGATGGTGCAAGCTTTGCCGGTGCGGAGTTGCAGCGGGCCGATTTCACCGGGGCGCAGCTGACGAAGGCCAACTTCGAGAAGGCCGAGCTGGGTCGGGCCAATTTCGACAAGGCGGTGCTGACAGGCGTCAGCTTCGCACTCGCCAATCTCTCCCGCGCCGATCTGACGGGCGCAAGCTTTGAAGGTCCGATCACCTTCGACCGAGCCTTCATGTTTCTGACCCGCATCGAGGGGCTGGATCTGTCCGCCGCTACTGGCCTGCAGCAGGCGCAGATCGACCTCGCCTGCGGCGATTCCTCGACGAAGCTGCCTTCGGGGCTTTCTGTTCCCTCAGGCTGGCCCTGCCCGCAGGAGCAGGACTAGCGCCTTTCCAGCAAAAGTTTGCAGCGGCTTTGCGTCCGGAATTGCGTGGAAACAGGGCCCTTTGGTTCAGGCGAGACGACCAACCGGAATGATCTCGCGCGACCGCGCATGGAAGGGGTTGCCTTCCCAGTCGCCATACCAGGCATCGATGGTGAGCCCGGCGTCGCTGATCATTCTCGCAAGCTTGTCGCGCGGCGTGTAGAGGATTTGCGAGCGCCCGGCGAAGTGCTCGCCGGTCGAGAGCACCCGATAGCCGTTCTCATAGGAAAGAATGCCGGTCGTCTCATCGTAATGAGACTCGTCCGAGGCCTCTATCGCACCGAGTTCCGCATGCTCGAGCTGGCGCACGCTGCTATGGCGTACGTCGCGCTCCCCGTAAAAACCGGGATTGCGCGTATCGAACACGAACCGGCCGGCAGGGCTGAGATGTGCTGCGATCGTCGCAAGGGCGGCGCGCTGGTCCTCTTCCGTCAGGAAGACCTGGAACGCGTGGCCCGTCAGCACGATGAGATCGTATCTCTTCCTGAGGCGAACGGTGCGGGCGTCACCCTCGACCCATGCCACCTTGCCGCCGCCCGGCCGCGCCCTGCCGATGTCGAGCATCGCGGCGGCAGGATCAACGCCGGTGACGTTGCGCGTCGCGGCGAGCGCTGCCGTCAGCTCGCCCGTCCCGCAGCCGAGGTCGAGCGCGGAATTGGCGCCTTCCGCCAGCTTCATGCAGAAGTCGAAATCCGGTCCCCAGCGATTGGCCGTATCGTAGAATTGTGCAAGTGAAGGATCGCGGTAGAGGGGATCGTCGGAACTCGTGCTCATGCGCCTGAATTCTTCTCGCTGATGTAGAGATAGCGTTCCACTGTCTCGCCGGCCGCATTCTGCTTGGTGAAAACCTCCCGTCGCTGATGCACCCGCCCGGCGACCTTCTGCGAGGGAAGATTTTCCAGGCTGACGATACTGACGAGGCGCGACAGTCCCATGACCGAGAAGGCATGGTCGCGGCAGGCAAGGGCGGCCTCGGTGGCATAACCCTTGCCCCAGTAATCCGGCCAGAGATGGTAGCCAAGCTCCGGCTCCATTCCGCGCGATGTGTCCTGCAGCGTGATCCCGCAATCGCCGAGCAGATCGCCGCTCTCGCGATCGATCATCGCCCAGAGACCGAAACCATTTTTCTCGTAGCTTCCGAAGGCGAGCCTGTCGAAGAAATCGCGCGTTGCTGCGGCATCCTTCACGGAAGGGTAATACCGCATGCACAGCGGATCGGCGAAGATGCGCTCGAGCGCCGGCAAGTCCGCGACGGTGATTTCGCGCAACACCAGCCGGTCGCTGCGCAGGATTTCCCGGATGATAGACATTGTTTCATCCCTCTGTCATGGAGCGTGCCTAAGCCGCGCCTACCTCTTCCTCCCGATTTATACGAGAGCTCCCGTCATGGCATCTGCAAAGATACGCGTCATCATTATCGGCGCCGGCATTGTCGGCGCTTCGCTCGCCTTCCATTTCGCCCGGCGCGGAGCCACCGTCCATCTGGTGGAGGAGAATGTGCAAGCCGGCAGCGGCGTGACGGCACGTGCCTTCGGCTGGGTGAATATCATCAACATCGCGCCGGGAGCGGTCAATTACCGCCTGGTGCAGGAAGCGCTCGCCGACTATAGCCGCCTGCAGGCCGATCTACCGGATGCCTTTGCCGCTGCACGTCCCGGCTCTCTGTTCTGGCTCAAAGGTACTGCCGAAACCGAAGCCTTTGCCGCAGCCCATCGCGCTGCAGGCACGGATGTCGAACTGGTCGATGCCGCAGCGATTGCTGCATGGGAACCCAATCTGTGTCAGCCTCCCGCCTGCGCGATCTTCTCGCCCGACGATCTAGCGCTCGACCCTGCAAGGCTGTCACGCGACCTGATCGATGCCGCCGGCGTAACCGCCACCTTTGGCCGGAAGGTCGAAAGCCTCATCCTTTCGGGCGACCGGGTGAGTGGCGTGCGTCTGGCCGATGGCGCGATCGAGGCCGATCTCGTGATCCTCGCAGGCGGAACAGCGGTCGACCGCCTAACGGAAAGCCTGGGCTTCCGAACAGGCGTCGAAGCCTCGCCCTCCATCATCCTGCGCTATGGCTGCGCGGAGCCTGTCGTGAACCGCATCCTCCGCGGCCCTGGCCTGGAAATCCGCCAGTCGGCGGACAACATGCTGCATGTCGCCAAGGGCTATATCGACGATACCTCCGAAAACGCGCCGGAAAGGGTCGGCCAGCGGATCTTGAAGGTCATGCATGAGCGCCTGCGCCTGCCCGAAGGCGTGTCGCTGGTCGAGGCGGCTGCAGGTTACCGGCCCTTCTTCTCCGATGGAATGCCGCGGCTCGGTTTCCTGCCCGGCATCGAGGGCGCCTATGTCGCCGTCGGCCATCCCGGCGTCATTCTCGCGCCACTGCTCGGCCGGCTTGCCGCCGAGCATGTAATGGAAGATCGGCGATCGCCGCTCATCCCATCCGCCGGGCTGATATGAAAAAAGCGGGCCTGGTGGGGTCCGCTTTTCTTTTACTTACAAGCCTTTACTTGCCGGGCTCGAAAACCATTGCATGCCCGTTGATACAGTAGCGCAGGCCGGTCGGCGGCGGTCCGTCAGGGAAGACGTGGCCGAGATGGGCCTCGCAGGTGCCGCAGCGGATTTCCGTGCGCACCATGCCATAGGTGGTGTCGCGGTGTTCGGTCACGGACTCCGGAGAGACCGGTTCGAAATAGCTCGGCCAGCCGCATCCTGCATCGAACTTGGTGTCGGAGCGGAAGAGCGGCGCATTGCAACTGACGCAGCGGTAGAGTCCGGTCTCGAACGAATCCCAATAGGGACCGGTAAAGGCGCGTTCGGTGCCGTGCTGGCGCGTGATGCGATACTGCTCAGGGGTCAGCAGTTCCTTCCATTCGGCATCGGTCTTGTGAATTTTTGGTGTGGTGGTCGTTTCGGCCATGGAGTGCTCCTTTCGCCGATGGGGGCAATCTCTTTCGTGCGCAAATGTGGTGCGCTGAGCACGATTGATCAAGTCTGGGATCAGGCCTCACGATCAAACCTGCCGCGTCAAGGCCCCAATTACCATCTACCCAATTCGGGGGAAGACGACGAATCACCCGTGCTTTATCTTTAGTGTGCCATTAAGCTTAATGCTGCGTGTTTCGGGGACAAACGGTGTTTCATACTCTGATGATTGTTCTGTACGGCGCAGTCGCCGCAATCGCCCTGGGCGTGACCCTGCTGGAAGGCTGGGTCAATCACGACCGCTGGACGGTGCATCGCATTGGCGGGCTGATCGCCTGCATTCTCTGGCCTTTGCCGCTTGCTTTCTTCATCCTGCACGGTTCCGTTTCCCGTCTCGTCACACGCCTTTCCTGAACTCCAAGCCTGTGAAAACCGCCGCCTGCATCCATTGCGGGTTGCCGAAATTGCTTGAGGCTATCAGCCGATTCGCCTAAGCCTTGGAAAAGGCTGCTTGCCGGCTTTCATCCGTGCTCACGGGGAGGGGACATGGCCGATGTCACGGCTCTGACATTTCTGGCCCTGTGTCTGCCGTTGATCGGCGCTCTCGCGGCTCCCTTCATCATTCGTGCCTTTGGCGCAGGCGGTGCCTGGCTGCTCGCCATCGCCCCTTTGCTCGCCTTCCTGCATTTCCTGCGTCTCGTGCCGCAAATCGCTCACGGCGAAGTCATAACCGGCGGTTATGACTGGGTGCCGGGCTTGGGCCTGCGCTTTTCCTGGTTCCTTGACGGATTGTCGCTCACCTTCGCCCTGCTCATCACCGGCATTGGCACGCTGATCGTGCTCTACGCCGGCGGATATCTGAAGGGCCATCCGGATCAGGGCCGGTTCTTCTCCTTCATCTTCCTTTTCATGGGCGCGATGCTCGGCGTCGTGGTGTCGGACAGTTTCCTGATGTTCTTCATCTTCTGGGAGCTCACCTCGATCACTTCCTTTCTGCTGATCGGCTTCGACCATGAGCGGGAGGCGGCACGGCGCGCCGCTTTGCAGGCACTCGTCGTCACCGGCGGGGGAGGGCTGCTGCTGCTGGCCGGCTTGCTGCTGCTCTGGGGACTGACAGGCGTTGCTCAGTTGTCCGAGTTGCTGCAGTTCGGCGATGTCGTCAGGGGCAGCCCGCTCTATTTCGCCACCCTGTTGCTGGTGCTCGGCGGTGCCTTCACCAAATCGGCACAGTTTCCATTCCATTTCTGGCTGCCGAATGCCATGGAAGCGCCCACACCCGTTTCCGCCTACCTGCATTCCGCCACCATGGTGAAGGCCGGCGTCTACCTGCTGATGCGGCTGAACCCGGTCATGGGCGCGACGCCCGCATGGGAGGTCCTGCTGCCCGTCTTCGGCGGCCTGACGCTCGTTACCGGCTCGGTGCTTGCGATCCGCCAGACGGACCTGAAGCTGAAGCTCGCCTACACGACCGTCTCTTCCCTTGGCCTGCTGGTGCTGCTGACCGGCTTCGGTTCGCACTCGGCCATCGAAGCGGCGGTGCTCTATCTGGTGGCACATTCGCTCTTCAAGGGCGCGCTCTTCATGGTCGCCGGTATCATCGACCATGAGACCGGCACGCGTGATATCACCCGGCTGCGGGGCCTGCGAAGGGCCATGCCGCTGACCTTCCTGATCGCCATGGCAGCTGCCCTTTCCATGGCCGGTCTGCCACCCTTCTTCGGTTTCCTCGCCAAGGAGGAAATCTACACGGCTCTCGCCAGCGGCGATCTCTATTCGATCCTCGTCACGGCCATCGCCGTCTTTGGCAATGCCCTGATGTTTGCGATCGCCTTTGCCGTGGCGCTGACGCCATTCCTCGGCCGGCCGGTGGAAACACCGAAACATCCGCATGAGGCGCCGGTCCTGCTCTGGTTCGGTCCGGCGATCCTCGCTGTCGCAGGGCTGCTCACGGCGCTCTTTTCCGGTTTCACCCATGCCATGATTTCCTCGCCCATGGCCTCTGCCGTGGCGGGTGAAGCTACGGCCGCCATCTCCATTTCGCTGGCCCCGCATATCGGGGTGCCGCTTGCCCTGTCGCTGCTGACGATAGTGCTCGGTGTCGTTGTCTACTGGCATCTCGACCGTGCCCGCGCGCTTGTGGCCCATGCCCTGCGCTCCGCCCTTGGTCCCGATCGCGGTTTTGATCACGTCATCGCCGGGCTTGTGCGTTTCGCGCACCGCTTCATCGGCATCGTCCAGCCGAGACGTCTCGATATCTATGTCGCCTGCACCTTTGTCTGTGTGGCAGCGATGCTGCTCGTGCCGCTCGTCATCCATGACGAACTGCCGCTGGCCTTTGCCTGGCCCGCAGACCTGCGCCTGCGCGAAGCGGGCATCATGCTCATCGCCATGCTCGGCCTCGTCGCGGTGCTGATCGCCCGCGACCGGTTGACGGCTATCGTCTCGCTCGGCATTCAGGGTTTTGCTGTCGCGCTGATCTTCCTGCTCTTCGGCGCTCCGGATCTCGCTTTCACCCAGTTCATGGTCGAAACGCTCGCAGTCGTCATCCTCGCCCTCGTCATGACCCGTCTGCGCCTGTCGCCGACCGATCCGCGCCACGGCGCCCGCCGTCTCTTCGATATCGCGCTTTCACTCGCATGCGGCCTCGGCTTCGCGCTGCTTTTGATGCGCGCCACGGAGCCACCGTTCAACACGGCACTCAGCGATTTCTTCAACGCCCATTCGAAGCTGATCGCCCATGGCGCCAATGTCGTGAACGTCATCATCGTCGATTTCCGCGGCACGGACACGCTCGGCGAAATCGCCGTCGTGGCGGTGACAGGCCTCGCCATCCTGGCCCTCATCCGCATCCGCGGCAATACGGAGCGCCGGCTGGCGACGAACGATCCGGATGCGGAGGAGGCATGAGCCGGGTCTTCGCAAAACCTGTCGGCGTCGGCATCCGCCTTCTCGTGTCTGACCGCCCGGCCACGCAGAGAAGCGGAGGCGCCGCATGAACACAATCATCTTCCGCACGATCGCTCCCTTTATCACCGCGCTGATGCTGCTCTTTTCCGTCTTCATCCTGCTGCGCGGCCACAATGAGCCGGGTGGCGGCTTCATCGGCGGGCTGATTGCCGCTTCGGCTCTGGCGATCTACGGCATTGCCTTCGGCGTTGAGGCAGTACGCCGGGCGATCCGCTTCCACCCGCTGGCGATTGCCGGCTTCGGTCTGCTGCTCTCCTGCCTCGCCGGCCTGATCTCTGTCCTTTTTGCCGTGCCCTTCATGACCGGCCTCTGGGTCTATCCCGTCGTGGCAGGCGTGGAGGTGCCGCTCTCCAGCGTCGTGCTCTTCGATCTCGGCGTCTATTTCGTGGTGCTCGGCGCCGTCGCCTCGATCGCGCTGGCGCTGGAAGAAAGGGAGGTGGACTGATGGAGGCGCTCTTTGCCATCGTCGTCGGCCTGTTCTTTTCGGCCGCCATCTATCTGATCCTGTCGCGCTTCTCGATCCGTATCATGCTCGGCATCGCCATTCTCGGTAACGCCGTGAACCTGCTGATCTTCACGGCAGGACGGCTGACCCGCGTCGTGCCGCCGATCATACCCGCCGGGGCCGACATGCTGCCATCAGGTGCGGCCAATCCGCTGCCGCAGGCGCTGATCCTGACGGCCATCGTCATCTCATTCTCCTTCCTCGCTTTCCTGCTGGTGCTGACCTACCGCGCCTATCAGGAGCTCGGCACAGACGATACGACCCGCATGCACGATGCCGAACCCGAAGACCGGCCGCTGCCGCCTGTGGGGTATTGAGCATGGTTGTGCGGATGCTCACCCCCCTCTGCCCGTCGGCTATCAAGGGAGGCACCCCCTGATGGCCGCCCCCATCACCGATCTCTCTGCCGCCATGGTCACCACCCCGGTCCCGCCGGCCCACTGGCTGGCGATCCTGCCGGTCGTGCTCTGCATCAGCCTCGGCGCGCTGCTCCTGATGCTGCGGGACCTTCCCCGCCTGCAGGCATGGATCGCCGTCACCGGCCTTGCCGTCCTCCTGCTTCTCGACGCCGCTCTCCTGCGGCAGGTCGTCGAACACGGTCCGCTCACCATGGTCATGGGGCGCTGGCTGCCGCCCTTCGGTATCGCTTTCACGGTCGATATCTTCAGCGCGCTGATGGCGCTCGCCGCAGCGGTCGCTGCCCTTGCCGCCGGCATCTATGCGCTCTCGGATACCACCGAAAGCGGCCGGCGCTACGGTTTCTTCCCGCTGCTGATGCTGCTGATGGCTGGTGTCACCGGCGCCTTCCTGACCGGCGATATCTTCAACCTCTATGTCTGGTTCGAGGTGCTGCTCATCTCCTCCTTCGGCCTGCTGATCCTCGGCTCCGAACGGGCGCAGATCGATGGCGCGCTGAAATATGCGGTGCTGAACCTCATCGCCACGACGCTGTTCCTCATCGCTGTCGGCATCCTCTACGCGAGCTTCGGCACGCTCAACATGGCCGATATTGCCGAGCGGGCAGCGGGCTTGAGCGACACAGCGCCACTGATGACGCTCGCCTGCCTCTTTCTGCTCGCCTTCGCCATGAAGGCCGCGGCCTTCCCGGTGAATTTCTGGCTGCCGGCCTCCTACCACACGCCGCGCATCGCCGTTTCCGCGCTCTTTGCTGGCCTGCTGACCAAGGTCGGCATCTATGCGCTGCTGCGTGTCCTGGTCATGCTGCTGCCGGCCGAGCGCGATGAGCTCAGCCTGCTGATCGCGATCGTCGGAGCCCTGACCGTTCTCGTCGGCGCATTGGGTGCGCTCGCCGAGACCGACCTGCGTCGTCTGCTCGGCTATGTGGTGATATCAGGCATCGGCAACATGTTGGTCGGTGCCGCACTCGGCACCGCCGATGGCCTCGGCGGCGCGGTCTTCTATGCGCTGCATTCAGTGGTGCTGATGACGGCGCTCTATCTTCTGGCCGGCGAAGCGGGCAGGCGGGGCGGCTCCTTCTCGCTGGCCGCGCTCGGGGGCCTTTATCGCCAGAGCGGATGGTTTGCCGCGATTTCGCTCATGCTGCTCCTGGCCGCCTGCGGCCTGCCGCCCTTTTCCGGCTTCTGGCCGAAGGTGCTGCTGGTCAAGGCCTCGCTCGATGTCGGTGCCTGGTGGCTGGCGGGCGCGATCCTGCTCGGCGGCTTCCTGCTGACGATCGCCTGTGGCCGCGTCTTCCTGTTTGCTTATTGGCGTCCCGCCCTCCTGACGCTCCCGCCGGTGCGAACCGGCTGGACAACCGGCCTGCCGCTTGCCGCATTGACGATCCTCGTCATCGGCTTCGGCGTCCTGCCGGAGCAGTTGCTGCAGCTCGCCCGGTCGGCCGCCGACGGGCTTGCCGATCCCTCCGCCTATATCTTTTCCGTCTTTCCGGAAGGGACTATACGATGATCGTGCTGTTCCTGAGCCTGCCGCTCGCCATTGCCTGGGTCGCCGTGACCGGCAGCGCCTCGCCGCATAATTTCGTTTTCGGCCTCGTCCTGTCGCTGCTGTCGCTCGCCGTCGTGCGCGAAGCCTTTGCCGACCGTTCGCCGCCGCGCCGTATCCGCCCTTTGCATGTCCTCCTGCTCGCCGGCCTTTTCCTGAAGGAATTGGCGCTTTCCGCCTGGCGGGTGGCGCTGACGGTGCTTTCGCCGCGTATGCAGCTTACTCCCGGCATTCTCGCATTCCCGTTGACGGTGACGAGCGATTTCCAGATCACTCTGCTTGCCAATCTCATCACGCTCACGCCCGGCACACTCTCGGTCGATGTGTCAGCGGATCGGCGTACGCTCTATGTGCACGCGCTGGACTGTGCCAATCCGCTGGCCGTCAGACGCGATATTGCTGACGGATTCGAGCGCCGTATCATGGAGGCCTTCGGATGATAACGCCCGCCGCCATCGTTTCCACTGCCGCATTCGCAGCGCTTGGCATCCTCTGCGTGGCGCTCTTCATAACGGTCTGGCGGGTCATTGCCGGCCCCAGCCTGCCGGATCGCATCCTGGCGCTCGACATGCTGACAGGCATCGCCATCGGCTTCATCGCCGTCGTCGCGGTGCGCACCGGCTTCTCGCTTTACATCGATATCGCTATTGCGCTCGGCCTCGTCGGCTTTCTGGCAACCGTCGCCTTCGCCCGTTTCGTGCTCTCGCGCGGAAACGCGGGGCCTGAGACGCGAAAGAGGAGCGAATGATGATGGACTATGCGCTCGCTATAATCACCGCCGTCCTGCTGCTGGCCGGCGCCTTCTTCGCGCTGGTGGCCGCGATCGGTATCGTGCGCCTGCCGGATCTCTATACGCGCATGCATGCCGCTTCCAAGGCCGGCACGGTCGGTTCCGGCTTGTTGTTGCTTGCCGCCGGGCTTTACTCGGGCGAACTTGCTGTGCTTGCAAGAGCGCTGGCCGGTTTCCTCTTCTTCATCCTGACGGCACCGGTTTCTGCACACCTTCTTGCGAGAGCTTCGCATATATCGGGGCATTTCCCGGCTGATATCTCAGTACGTGACGATATGCGAATGCGCTGAAGGCGGGGCTACTCAGAATTTTAAGCAATTTTACGCAAACTTATGCACCGGAAGCACGAGTAAAGCTTGCTGAACTGCTGACCAATTCTTTGTGATGGATTTTTTTTCTAGGAAAATCACAATTAATAATTGGCCTTTTGCGAAAACGATGCTATTTGAAAATCCAAGTAGAGTTCTGATTGTGAATTAGAAACGTACTGCTTCCAAGTCCCTTAGCCTTGATTGCCAATGTCTAACTGGGTGACGGCCTGGAAGAATACGTAGTAGCTCACCTTCAGGCAGTATTGGTGCAGAATACGGTCTTCGGAATCTAGGGGTGGATTCCGGTTTTTCGAAACAAAGGCTGTGACCTGCTCTTTTGCTGTTTGGCTCTGCGACGAGGGTTCTTTGTCTTTTTGGGAGAAGGACCGTTTGAGCATGCTAACAGGAGAAAGAATATGACGGATATGGCGACCGGCAATGCGCCGGAGCTGCTTGTGGAACTGACGGCCGATATCGTCGCGGCCTATGTCAGCAACCACGTTGTCCCGGTCAGCGACCTGGCCAATCTGATTTCCGATGTACACTCGGCATTGAGCAACACATCCGTACCGCAGCCGGTGGCAGCGGTCGTCGAAAAGCAGAAGCCCGCAGTCTCTGTCCGCAAGTCCGTACAGGACGAGCAGATTACGTGCCTGGAATGCGGCGGCAACTTCAAGTCCTTGAAGCGCCACCTGATGACGCATCACAATCTCGCGCCGGAAGAATATCGCGAGAAGTGGGACCTGCCTGCCGATTACCCGATGGTAGCCCCGGCCTATGCCGAAGCGCGTTCGCGCCTCGCAAAGGAAATGGGCCTGGGTCAGCGCCGCAAACGCGGACGCGGCTGAGTATCATACCGCTAGACGATAAAGAGCCGGGCCTGCTGCCCGGCTTTTTTGTATTTGCCGATCGTCCCTTCCGGGGATGTTCGGCCCTCGTCATTTATCTTCAAAAAAAGCGCGGCAAAAAATGTCGGCCCCGCGATTGCTCATCCGTCTCTAAAGCATGTCGCGCAAAAGTGCGCAGCGGTTTTGCGATAACGACATGCGAAAACAAAAGCCTGAAGCGTGGCAAGTGAATCTGAAAGATCGCGACACGCTTTAGGGCAATTCCAGCAAAAGTGCCCAGCGGTTATGCGTTCGGAATTGCGTGAAGCAAAGAGATTGATGACAGGCAGGCACTCATGCCGCCGCAAATAAGAGGAGAAGAGACAATGCGTGTAATGGTCATCGTCAAGGCGACAGCAGACAGTGAAGCGGGCGTCATGCCCTCGACTGAGCTTCTGGCGGCCATGGGCAAGTATAACGAGGATCTGGTCAATGCCGGCATCATGCTGGCGGGCGAAGGCCTGCATCCGTCTTCCAAGGGAAAGCGCGTTGCCTTCGATGGCCCGAAGCGTCTGGTCATCGACGGCCCCTTCGCCGAAACCAAGGAACTGATCGCCGGTTACTGGCTGTGGCAGGTCAAGGACATGGATGAAGCGCTGGAATGGATCAAGCGCTGCCCCAATCCGATGCCTGGCCCGAGCGAAATCGAGATCCGCCAGGTCTTCGAAGCTGCCGATTTCGGCGAAGCCTTCACGCCGGAGCTTGTCGAGCAGGAAGAGCGCCTGCGCGAAAAGATGGCTGACGGCAAATAATCCCATCAGGGGATATTATACTCGGGCGCCCGGCGGATTTCCTCCGGGCGCTCAGCCGTATGTGATCGCAGCTCTGTATTATACCGATCACGCGCCCTCAGGCCGCAGCGCGTACACGCGCTTCCTCGCGAATGCGGTTCACCATCGAGCGCAGCCCATTGGAGCGCTGCGAGGAGAGGTTTTCTGTGAGCCCGATCTTGGAGAAGATCTCGAAGGCATCCAGCGAAGTGATTTCGGACGCCGTCTTGCCGGAATAGGTGGCGAGCACGATAGCGACGAGGCCGCGCACGATATGCGCATCGGAATCGCCTTCGAATGTCATGACCGGATTGTCGGGATTGCCTGACGTATGCGTCACCAGCCACACCTGGCTGGCGCAGCCCATCACCTTGTTCTCGGAAGTCTTCTTTGCGTCGGCCAAATCAGGCAGCGCCTTTCCGAGTTCGATGACGTATCGGTAGCGGTCTTCCCAATCATCCAGGAAGGAGAAGTCGTCGATGATCTGGTCGAGGGTCGCCATGCTGTCAGGCCTTTCACTGTTACCGGATGATATAGGTGAAACGACCGCAGATTTGAACAGTTAAAAAGAAACGCCGTGAGGGATGGGCATCCTCACGGCGCAGCAAAGTGCTGAAATAAACAGGGCAGGCACGTCAGGCATGGGGCATCTCCGCGTCATGCGGACCACCGATGCAAGCTTGGGGGCGGGCGGATGCTCGCGAAATTCGTCAGATCGCCGGTTTCGGCGTCGGCAGCGGGATCGAGCCTGCCGGAATGGTGCTAGCCGAGATAGTACCAGTCACGACCTGTTCGGCCGAGGCACCGTCATCGACCGGCGGGCGGTAGGGCTGCGGCAGGTGCGGCATCGGCTGGTTCAGCGCGGCCTGTGCCTCGCGCACGGTGTTGGTGACGGCCTCCGGCAGGGAAGGAACGGCGAGTGCCACAGGCGCCGGCGGCGCAGCCGTCTTTGCAGAAGCCATTTTGGAGCTGTCATCCCTAAACTGGCTGTCGAGCAGTTCATAAGCGACACGGGCGCCTTCGCGGGCCCGGTAGCCGAGAGCCGTCAGGGTTTCCCCGCCCTTGGTGCAGACCTCGGGCTTTTCGGAGCACATGCCGGTCATATAGTCATAAGCGCCGCTTGCCGCCGTGAAGGCGTCGGAAAGCTGCAATTGCGGGTGGCCGGCATTGTCGAAGCTCTCCGAGCTGAAAACGGAGAGAGCGACGAGCACAAGGCCAAACCAGAATGATCCTTTGATCAGAAACCACATTGTCTTGCCCATCCTGTTTTCCCGTCCGGTCTTGTCGCCGAATCGGGCCGGTTGTCCGGTGTGTTTGCACCCTACCGCCAAGTTGCGAATGCCGCTTTTCGAAACTCACTGGCATTTGCGGCAAATTTGTCTCGAATTTTAATGATCGGTATTTTCGGGGCATTTCAGTCAAATTCTACCAGATGTCGTTAAGCATGGTGGCAGCCGCCGCCTGCAATCGTTGGGCTTTTGGCCCGCCGCTCTGCCATAAGAGTTAACGCAATGCTGAAATATGAGGAAAATCCGTCGCTTACCTGCTATTAACCACAAAATTCAAAGAGCCATGCGGATGGCCCAAAACGGGACTTTTAGCGTTTTTGGGCTGTGGAAGGCGACTTTGCCTTATCCTTTCCTTAAGCCGAGGGGGCCTATTGTCCGGGGTAATGAAAGGCCTTTTCGGGCAGGTATTGCGTGCGTGTATTGAGTGACATCGGCGGCCGGGCGACAGCCCTCGTGGACCGGGCAGCGGCAGGCTGGCTCTCCCGGACGAGCGGTGGCGAAGCTGTGCGCCAGAGTGAGCTCGCGATTCTGCGCCGCCTCGTCTTCCTGTCTTCTGCCGCTCTTATTGCCGCTCCGGTCGGCCTCTCCATCGTCACCAGCCCCGCTGTTGCACTGCCGGCCGGTGTCGCCACCGTCTGCGCCGCCTTTCTCTTTTCCGCCGTCGGCAGCATCGCGCTGGCTCGGCAGGCTATCCCCCAGCACGTGGCGGCAGCCACTGCCGACGATCTCTTCCTTGAGATGAGCCCAGGCCTCGTGCTCTTCCTCGATCCGCATGGCAGCGTGACGATGACGGGCGGCCGCGACAAGCGCGACTATCTCGCCTGGATGCGCGACCTGAAAGGCCGAGGCTTCTTCGAGCAGGTGCATGTTTCCGACCGCATTCTTTTCCTGCAGGCGCTGGATGCACTACGCCAGGGCGAGGAAAAAGCGATCGTCGATCTCAGGCTGGAGCGTCCCTCGGTCTCGCGCGATAGCAGGCAGTTCGCTTACCTGCGTATGGATATGACCGCGCGGCGCGATATCGACGGCATGCTTTCGGCCGTCGTTGCCCAGTTGCATGATGTTTCGGTAGAACAGCGGCTTCGCGCCGAGGCGCAGGCGCGCGCGACCGATGCGGAATCGGCCAATGACGCCAAATCCCGCTTCCTTGCCGCCGTCAGCCATGAGCTGCGCACGCCGCTGAACGCCATCCTCGGTTTTTCGGATATCCTGATCGGCGAATATTTCGGCAAGTTCGAGAACGAGCGTCAGCGTGAATATGCCGGCCTGATCCGTGAATCCGGCGCGCATCTGCTCTCCGTCGTCAACACGATGCTGGACATGAGCAAGATCGAGGCCGGCCGCTACGAGCTGATGCTCGAGCCTTTCGATATCGGCGCATCGATCCGCTCCTGCGAATCGATGCTGGCCCTGCAGGCCAAGAGCAAGGGTGTCACGCTGACGAACCGTGTCCAGCGCGGTATCGGAGAGGTCGTGGCCGACCAGCGCGCGCTGCAGCAGATCCTCATCAATCTCGTCGGCAATGCCGTGAAATTCACCGAAGCTGGCGGCGTGGTCACTGTCGATGCGGCCATGCGCGACGGCATTCTCAAGCTGACGGTCAGCGATACCGGCATCGGCATTCCGGCCGATAGGCTCGCCACACTCGGCCAACCTTTCGTCCAGATCCAGAATGATTATACCCGCCGATTCGAGGGCACGGGTCTTGGTCTCTCGCTGGTCAAGGGCCTAGTCGCCCTGCATGGCGGTCATTTCGCCATCGCCAGCCAGCCGGGCGAAGGCACGATCATCACCATCGAGATCGCCGCTGATGGTTCCGGCGCCTGCACCGGCGAGGATACCGGCCAGACGGGGCCCGTCGAGTTTCCGCCGCGACTGAAGGGTGCGGTGGTCGCCGTAGAACTGGAGGAGGGGCTCTTCGATGGCCGCGCGCAAGCGAAAATCGCCTAAAGGCAGGAAAGGGCGGCAGCAGCCGGGCCTTTTGATGACCGGTGTGGCGGCGCTCGGCGGTGTCGGCCTGCAGGGCGCGACCGCGCTGGGTGGCCTCGGTCTCCGGGGTGCTGGTGCGCTCGGCGGCGTCATCGGCCGCAATCCTTCCATTGCCGGCGGCACGATCGCTTTCGTCGTCATCTTCTCTTTCGTCGCCGCCAATGCGCTCTGGTATCAGCCCGGCTCGCACCCGCATCCGATCTTCCGCACGCGCGATCCGGGCGCGCCGACGGCTATCGGCTTTCGTCCGCAGGCCGAGCCGCAAGGCGATGTCACCACGTTCCGCATCGAGCGGCCGGACGATGCCAGCGCGACGACCCAGACCACGCCACCACCTGCCGTGGCCGGCCAGCAGCCGAACCAGCTCGTGATGGACATCCAGAAGGAGCTGATCCGCCGCGGTCTCTATAACGGCAATGCGGATGGCGTCATCGGCCCGCGCACCAGTGCGGCCATCCTCTTCTTCGAGGAAACGGTCGGCATGGCGCAGAGCGGCGACGCGACGCCCGAAGTGCTCGCAGCGCTCAGAACCGATGCCGCCGGCCCCTCGACCATTCCCGTCGAAAAGCCGCGGGAGGACGTGACGTCGAAGGCGACGGAGGAAGATCCGGTTGCAGCTGCCATCCGCAGCGCCGAAAAGACCGTCAAGACGGCGCCGTCTGCGCCGAGACAGGTTCCGCTGTCAGGCATTTCCAATGTCGATCTGGTGCTGAGGATCCAGAAGGGCCTCACCAACATGGCCTACGCCAATGTCGGCGTCGACGGCGTAGCGGGCGAACAGACCCGCGCTGCCATCAGACACTTCCAGAAGCACTATAATCTTCCGGAAAATGGCGAGCCGAGCGAAGCCGTGCTGAAGAAGCTCAAGGAAATTGGCGCGCTTTAAAGCAATCCCGGCAAACATGCGCAGCGGTTTTGCTCCCGGAAGAAAAGACGAACCAAAACTGGCTGCTGATGGTGACAACCCAGTCGTCAAACCTGGCGCGCAAGGGACGATGGCTGGTTCGCCAGCCGCAGGAGCCGGTAGTCCACTGTCGGCACCCGTCCTTCCACATCCACCACTTCTTCGATCGGGCCGATATTGATGGCAGCCGACGTCCGGTAGCGCTTCGGCGCAATGCCGGTCACGCGCTTGAACGCATTGCTGAAAGCGCTTTCCGAAGTATAGCCGAGTGAAAGCGCCAGCGAGGAGACGGGCATCGAGCCCTCGCGCAGCGCCCGTTCGGCAAGGCGCATGCGCCAGGCGGTGAGATAGGTGAGCGGAGCGACGCCCGCGACCGTCTTGAAGCGCAGCGCGAAGCTGGTGCGCGACATGCCGGCCGATTTCGCAAGCTCTCCAAGCTGCCAGTCATGCGCCGGGTCCGAATGCATCAGTCGCAGCGCCGGCGCAATTTTCTCGTCGCCGAAGGCGCGCAGCCAGCCGACCGTCAGCGGCTCCGATGTCATGATATGGGCGCGCAGCACCTGTACGAAGATGAGCTGCGAAAGCTGGGTGGAGGCAAGCAGTGCGCCCGGTTTACCCGCCGCCATTTCCCGCACCAGCTGATCCAGCAGCCACCGCAGCACGCCGGCCTCAGCAAGGGTCGCCCGCACATGGATGACAGGCGGCAGCACATCGAGCAGCAGCGCCGTGCCGGTTGGTCCAAGCGCGATATGGCCGCCGATATAGAGGAAATCCTCGCCCATGCCGTGCCGCGCCATGCCATTGACCTTCTTCTCCTTGAAGGTTGTGACAGCATCGGCTGGCGTCACCGCAAGATCGGTTGCCAGCACGAAGGAATGCTTGCCGTTGAGCAGCACGACGTCGCCGGCTTCGAGAAGGATCGGCTCGCTGCCATTGTCGAGCACCAGCCAGCAGCGGCCTTTGGCCACCGCGCTGATCTTGATGCGGTTCGGCTGCGGAAAGGCAAGCGCCCAGGCGCCGCCGGCAATCAGCCCGCCGGCCATCAGGCAGCGGGCATCGAGCAGATTAAGCATTTCGGAGAGGGGATCACTGGTCATCTTTGTACGATGGCGCAAGAAATCGGGATTTACAAGCATTCAGAATCCCGCTCGCGGGACATAGATGTTCTCCGACTAGAAAGGAGACATCCTATGTCCACTCCCCAAGCTCCTATAGGCTCCGCCTTCGGCGCCGCTTCCACGGCGGAAGAGGTGATTGCCGGCCATGATCTCACCGGCAAGGTGGCGATCGTCACCGGCGGTTATGCCGGCCTCGGCCTCGAAACCGCCCGCGCGCTGGCGGATGCCGGCGCCAAGGTCATCGTGCCCGCCCGCAATATCGAGAAGGCGAGGGCCGCCGCTGAAGTCGTTCCGAGTCTGAAGCTCGACTACATGGACCTCATGGATCCCGACACGATCGACGACTTCGCCGACCGTTTTCTGGAGAATGGCGAACCGCTGCATTTCCTCATCAACAACGCCGCCGTCATGGCCAATCCGCTGACGCGCGACAGCCGCGGTTATGAATCGCAGTTCTCCACCAATCACCTCGGCCACTTCCAGCTCGCCGCCCGCCTCTGGCCGGCGCTGGTGAAGGCGGAGGGCGCCCGCGTCATTGCCGTCTCCTCTCGCGGCCATGTCCGCGCCGGCATCGATTTCGACGATCCGATGTTCGAAAACCGCGAATACCAGCCCTATGTCGCCTACGGCCAGTCGAAGACGGCGAATGCACTTTTTGCCGTCTCGCTGGATGCTTTGGGCGCAAGAGAGGGTGTGCGCGCCTTCTCACTGCATCCGGGCGGCATCGTCACGACCGATCTCATCCGCCATCAGTCGCGCGAATATCTTCTGGCGAGCGGCTATGTGGATGCCGATGGCAACCCGGTCATCGATCCCCAAAACAACAAGAAGACCATCGCCCAGGGTGCCGCAACCACCATCTGGTGCGCCGTCAGCGATGAGCTGGAAGGCATGGGCGGCGTCTATTGCGAGAACTGCGATATCGCCAAGGCTGTTCCAGCCAACTCCGAGGAGTTGCTCGGCGTGCGCCCCTGGGCGACCGATCCGGAGCTTGCCGAGCGTTTGTGGCAGATGAGCGAAAGACTGACCGGACTGACGCAGAGCTGAAGACGGAGCCCACACTTGACGTCATCCTCGGCCTTGTGCCTGGCATCTGCTGCCAGCAGATGCCAGGGGACAGACCTAGAATGACGGAGGGGCAGAGGCCCTAAGACCTAAGTCTAAGCCCCGATATTCTTAGACAATTGTTAACCATGTTGTTTGAAGCTTCTCTAATGTAGCTTGGGGGAGCTGGATCATGCAGGCGTTGAAGGCAGTGGAGGAGAATGCCGTAAGCCCGGCCCACGAACCGGATGGACCGGATCGCGACGCTCTGCGCCATATCCTCTCGCGCCTTGCCGAAGAGGCCTCCACGCTCGGCGTCGACCTCGTCGATATAGCCGGCGCCATCCAGGACATGGCGGCGATGTCCGCCCGCCATGCCGCCGCCTTCGATGACGTCACCCGCACAGCCCTTTCCATCGCCGAGACCAACCGTTCCGTCGCCGTTTCGCTGCGTGAGACGGATAGTACCGCCGCACAAGCGCGCCACATGCTGAAGGAATCGGCCGATCGCCTGTCCGGTTCGGTCGAGGAAATCCGCCATATGGTTCAGTCATCGGAAGAGATCAGCACGGAAATCGCAGGCTTCTCCCGCTCACTGACCGACGTCGACAAGGTGGCCGCCGAAATCAGCACCATCGCCCGCCAGACCAATCTTCTGGCGCTCAATGCAGCGATCGAGGCCGCCCGCGCCGGCGAGGCGGGCAAGGGCTTTGCCGTCGTCGCCTCTGAGATCCGCGCTTTGTCGCTGCAGACTTCCAAGGCGACGGGCTCCATTCAGGAAACGCTGGAGCAGCTTCGCGTCAAGATCGATCGTCTCTCGACTGTCGGCGGCGGCGCGCGCAAGAGTGCTGCTGGCGTCAGCGAAAAGTCTGAGGCAATGCGCGGCGCCTTCGAAAGCATGGAGCATGTCATCACCCGCATCCTCGATTCATCCGCCGTCATGGCCAATACGACCGAGGCCGTGGACCGCGATTGCGCCGGCTTCGTTGCCAAGCTCGGCGAAATGTCCGCCGAGGTGCTGGATTCCAACGGCCGACTGCAGCAGGCGGCAAAACGCGTCGACAGCGTCGTCGGTCTGTCGGAAACGCTGATCCAGCTGACCGCGAGCGCCGGCGTGGAAACCGCCGACCGCCACTGGATCGAACAGGCGCAATCCGTCGCTGGCAAGATATCGCATGCTCTCGAGCGTGCCGTTGCCGAAGGCGCAATCGGCATGGAGAGCTTGTTCAACCGCCAGTACCAGCCGATATCAGGCACCGATCCGGTGCAGATGATGGCCCCCTTCACTGATCTCACCGACCGCCTGCTGCCGCCGATCCAGGAGCCGGTGGCCGGCTCCGACCAGCGCATCGCCTTCTGCGCCGCCATCGATGAAAATGGCTACCTCCCGACCCATAACCGCAAGTTCTCTGAGCCGCAGCGGCCGGGCGATATCGTCTGGAATACTGCGAACTGCCGCAACCGCCGCATCTTCAACGATCGCGTCGGCCTTGCCGCCGGAAGGAGCACCGCGCCCTTCCTCGTCCAGACCTATCGACGGGACATGGGCGGCGGCAATTTTGTCATGATGAAGGATATTTCCGCCCCGATCACCGTCCGCGGCCGGCATTGGGGCGGCCTGCGGCTGGCGGTCAAGGTATAGCGTTGCCGCCACCTGCCGCACGGTCTATACCGCGCCCATGAGATTGCGCGCCGATATCTACGTTTCCGCTCTCGTCCGCAGGGTTTTCTCCGCGGGCGATTTTGCTGCCGTGGAAAAGAAGGGCGCTGAGCAGGCCGGTGCCATCTTCATCCGCCAGCGCTTCCGTGACGGCCTCGAAACCCTCTATGCGCCAGCCCCGCAGAGTTTCTTCGATGAGGAGAGCAGCGGCGACCGCCTGTTCGAAGTCAGGCTGGAGCGCGCCGAGCCGGACAAGGTGCGGGAGATGCTGGACCGCGAGCGCAAGTTCGACCCCGATCTCTGGATTGTCGAGTTGGAGACAGACAAGGTCTCGGAACTCATCCCGATGGCCGGCTGACGGCCTGCCTTGAATTTACGCCAATTCCCGCCTAGTTTACCGCCATCCGCAATACCAACAGGACGGTGCAAAATGGATTCCAACCTGATCGCAATGCCAATTCGCCTTGCCATCGGGGATTTCCATGCCTGCATCCATTACACTTTCCAATCTTTCGTGGTCCACACCTGACGGCCGGCCGCTTTTTTCCAATATCGATCTGAGCTTCAATGCTGAGCGCACCGGCCTCGTCGGTCGCAACGGCGTTGGCAAGACCACGCTTCTGAAGTTGGTTGCCGACGAACTGCAGCCGCAGACCGGCTCTGTCGCCGTATCCGGCACGATAGGCATACTGCGCCAGAGCGTGCAGGTCGGGCCGGATGAAACGGTTGCCGATCTCTTCGGTGCGGCGCAGGCGCTTGCCATTCTCCACCGCGCCGAAAGTGGCGAAGCGAGCGCCGATGAGCTTGCCCTTGCCGACTGGACACTCGAAGCCCGCATGGAAGCCGCACTGGAGCGCGCCGGCCTCGCCGCCGGGCCGCTGACGCTGCTGGCAGCGCTCTCCGGCGGCCAGCGCACCCGTGCAGCATTCGCCGCCCTGATCTTCGAAGATCCGGATTTCCTCATCCTCGACGAGCCGACCAACAATCTGGACCGGGATGGGCGCGATGCGGTGATCTCGCTTCTCAGCGGCTGGCGCCACGGTGCTCTGGTCGTCAGCCATGACCGGGAACTGCTGGAGACGATGGACGCCGTTGTCGAGCTGACGACTTTGGGCGCCACCCGCTATGGCGGAAACTGGAGCGATTACCGCGCCCGCAAGGCGCTGGAACTTGCCGCCGCCGAGCACGATCTGGCGGACGCCAAGAAACGTGTGGCGGAGGTCGCCCGCAGCGCGCAGGAAACGGCTGAGCGCAAGGCCCGCAAGGACAGCGCCGGCAAGAAGAAAGCGGCCAAGGGCGACATGCCGCGCATCATCGCCGGCGGCCTGAAGCGGCAGGCGGAGAGTACCAGTGGCGAGAATGCCCGCCTCGCCGAACGGCGTCACACGCAGGCGCTCGAGGATGCCGAGGAGGCGCGCAAGCGCATCGAGATCCTGCAGCCGCTCTCCGTCAAGCTGCCCTCGACCGGCCTGCCGCCAAGCAGATCGGTGCTGAAGATCGACGCCGTCACGGCCGGTTACGAGACGGACGAACCCATCATCCGCAAACTGTCCTTCGATATCACCGGCCCCGAACGTATTGCCGTTACCGGCCCAAACGGCTCGGGCAAGACGACGTTGCTCGCGCTGATTTCAGGCGATCTGCAGCCGTGGGAAGGAACGGTTCGTGTGCTGACCTCCGTCTCGATGCTCGACCAGCGCGTCAGCCTGCTCGACCCCGCGACCTCGATCCGCGACAATTTCCGGCGGCTGAACCTGCAATCGGATGAGAATGCCTGCCGCGCAGCACTCGCCCGCTTCATGTTCCGGGCGGATGCAGCGCTGCAGATCGTTTCCACTTTGTCGGGCGGCCAGCTTCTGCGCGCTGGCCTTGCCTGTGTCCTCGGCGGCGCGACACCGCCGGCGCTGCTGATCCTCGATGAACCGACCAACCATCTCGACATCGATTCCATCGCCGCCGTCGAAGCGGGTCTCCGGGCTTATGACGGCGCACTGCTGATCGTCAGCCATGACGAGGTGTTTCTGGAGATGGTCGGCATCGCGCGTCGGCTGGAATTGCCTGCAAGATAGTTACGTGAAGGAGATGCCGAGCAGCTTTTCGCTGAGCGACCAGAGCCGCTCGGTAGCCTCTGAGTCGGTCAGCGAAAAGCGCGAAGAGCGCCGTCAGCAATGCCTTTAAGCGCATAATATCGCGTCGCGCCGCCGCGGGACCGACGCGATTGTTTGACGGTTAGCGCGCCCGGTTGACGCTTTTGAGGTCGCGCACCGGCGCCTGCCGGATGAAGCGATAGGCCGGCGCGGCCTGTGGCTGTGCTGCGGGTGCCGGCTGGGCTGCTGCCGGGCTTTGCGGATTGTAGGTATAGCTGTCGGCGCGGCGCCATGCCTCGACACGGGCATGGCACTCTTCCGGGTCCAGCGCATCGAGAACGAGGAAGGCGCGGCTGACATTGTGCTGCACTTCAGCAAGATGCGGATAGAGCTTTTCTAGCACGAAGACGGAATCGAGAAAGCCCATGCCGAGGCTCGTCAGCGTCGTGGCGAGTTGCTGGCCGGAGAGGTCGAGCATGATGCGCTCGGCAAGCCAGCGGCTGGCAGACAGCGCATCGGCAAGTGCGGTGGCGAAATGCGTGGCTTCCCGCGAGCGGGCAAAGCGCACCAGCAGCGCCTCCTGAATGTCGGACAGCGAGCGAAGGCCGAGCCGATCCTCATCGTTGCGGCTGAGATGGCCGGCAAGGCTTCGGATGCGCTCGCGCAGCGCCTCTTCATTGGCAATGCGTTCTGCTTCCTGCTGGTCCACTTCGGGTGCAGCAGGCATCGGCGAAAGCGGCATAGCCGGCTGCTCGGCCGGTGCGGCGGAGGATGGGCGCGGCTCGGCCTGGCGCAGCGCCACCAGCGCATCGATGACCTTCGGCGACAGGGAATCCCGGCTGACGATCGCCTTCACATGCGCAGCACCATGGGTGCGGGCAATGGTGATCAACGTATCGTCGCTGATTGCCTTGGAGGCAGCGAGGAAAGGTGCGGCGACTTCGATTGGCTGGTTGCCGATGAACAGTGCAACTGCTGCCGGCATGTTCTCGCATTGGGAAAGAGCTGCTACGGCCTGGCGTCTTGCCTCTTCGGAGGAGGCCTGGAAAAGCGGCATGAAGAGTTCGGCAAACTGGCGCAGTTCGGAGCGTGTCGGATGTGACAGGTTCTCGAAACTGCTGACAGTCGCCATTAACACCACGTCCTTCTTCCTGATGGCCATGGGGCCCTCTAGGTCTCGAAACCGGTCACGCACAAGAACACCCCGAAAACGCAGAACAAGCGGGAGACCGTGGGCCGACAAGCGCTGGCGGGACGCATGTCAGACATACGGTTATGAACAAATCCTACACCGGCACGGTTAATGGATGCTGAAGATTCTATTAAAATGCAACAGAAATATACACGTTTCGCGTGTCGTGGATTGGTGAGCCGGCAAAATAAAATCAAACGCCCCGGAAGCGGGGCGATTTCCAGTTTTTAAAGATGTGGATAAATAGCCGGCAAATAATCTAGAGGCCCTTGTGGCCTCTGAGTGCCGACAGCAGTTTGTCGTGGTCGTCATGGCCCGACTGGTAAAAAAGGTCGAGCGCGGTCGAAGCAGCAAACTGCGCTTCGACACTTCTGATGTCGATCTGCTTTTCCGCGCACCAGGCATCCAGCGCGCTACGCAATATATCCAGATCTTCTGACGTGAATGTGGCGTTGTATAGAAGGGGCATGGGTTGCTCTCCGTATGGCAGCAAGAGCACGTACAATCTCCCAGGCGGCCAATGCCTTAAACTTTTGGCCGATGGGGCGAGAATACACCCATCCACCCTTGCGGCAATTAATATTTTTGTGACGCATATTTGCAACACCTGCGGTGCAACGGCCGTTTCAGCGGAGAGGGGCTGTTAACTATCTGAATTGTTTCTAATTTTATCCGACGGCTTTCAGCCGGCCTTTTCTTTTTCGCGACTGAAACCAAACAACCATTCTGCGCGTTATCTCAATGCCGAGCAGACTGCCCAAAGCAGTGGCTGAATATTAGTAATCTGTTAACGGTCGTGTGTCTCAATTCGGACAGGAACGACGCGATTTGGGAATATGGATCGTGGAAGCTCCGCAACATCACGGTATTTCGGTCAGGTGCCGTGAGAAAGGCGCGAATGCCCTCGGTCCGGTTCATCCGGCGCTTGAGGACGCGCTGGCCCGCAGCATGGCGGGCAGGGTGAAATCCATCGCAAGTTCATCCGTCTCGGGCAGTGCATGGAGACGAGAATGGCAATTGTAGTCGCATTGGCGGACCGGCTGCGTGAGGAGCCGCGCCGCATGGGTAAAGAGCCCCGCGAAGCAAAAATCCTCTGGTTCACCGGCGTCCGTTACGAACGGATCGTCGAAACCCCGAAGAAAAATCCGGCGCATTCTGCGCCGCGCGTCAATAACAAGTAACTCACGAAAACAACCCTAGCGGGCGTCGAGTTCATCGCAGGTCGCTTCCGTCAGGAAGGCTCGCGCGGCTTCGTCGAAGCTTGCCTGCGGCGCCAGCGTGCGCAGCACCGCATACCCCTCAGGATGTGCCATCTCCACCATGATCGTCTGCTGCAGTTCCTGCGGCAGGTTCTTCCGGAGGTCCGTCAATTGGATCGGGCTTGCCGTAACAACGTCGAGCGCGCCGCCGACGGAGGTGCGGTCGTTCATGCTGAAGACCTCGTTCGAGGCGCTGTCATAGATCGCGATTGACCAGAAGGGCACATTGCCCTTGGCGGTGAAATGCACCGGAGCCTCGCTCACATCGAAGGAGCAGACGGCGGTGCGCACGAAGGGATCGCCATTGGCGAGCCCTGCTTCGTCATAGCGGCCGGTAAGCAGATAGAAAGTGTTCGGATCGCCCTCAGCCTCCACGCGCGTTGCGGCATCGCGGCCGGTGAAGTGTGGCAGAGCGAGAATGATGACGAGGTGCAGAAGTGCTGCGCCGAAAAGCCCGGTGAGGAGGGCGAAGAACACCCTAAGCATTGCCACATCCGATCTTGGTCAGCTTCGGCATCGAAAGGTCGATCACGCCGGAGCTGCCGGCAGTCGGCGTATCGAATAGCGTCAGCACCAACCGGAATGTGCCGGCCTGCGGCAGCGCCAGCCAGTTGCCGGGCTCAGCGCGTGCGGCAATGTCGATGGTGAAGCTGCTATCGGGCTGTCGCAGCACCGTCCATGAATTCAGCGCTGCTGGCAGGGTCGCCTGCAACGAGGCGGGATTGCCGGCATTGTCGGCGGTAAACAGCGTCCACAGCCGCGCCGGCGGCGTCTGGCCGATGATGCGGTAGCGGCAGGCAGCGTTCAGCCGCTCGCCGCTATCGTCCACACTCGCTGTAAAGGTCAGGCCCTCGGCACTGCCATAGAGCAGCTTGCCTGCGCGCGCACGATGCGACTTTGCGTAGGGGTCTGCGTCGACGGTCTGGAGTTCCGGAAAGGCCTCCCAGGCCCCGAGCTTGATCGCCCCGAATCCCTGCGTTGCATCCAGCGCATAAAGCGAAATCATGATGCCGCCGCCGAAGGCGACGATCAGCGTGATTAGGATGAAAAGGGGAAACCGAAACACCTTGCGCCCTTGAAGATCAAATCAGTTGAAAGGGTTACCACTGATTCTGGCAGGGTGGAATGCCGTGAGGCGATGTGTCCCCCAAGTCTTGGCAAACCAGATATGTCGGTTTGACTAAAACAGCCGAAGCATCACTCCGCGCTCGCGACCTTCTGTACCTCGAGCGGTGCAGCATCCTTCAGTTTCTCGCCGATGCCCTTGAGAATGTTTGTCGATTGCACGGAGAGCATGCGCGGGCGAATGAGGGTCGGCACGCCGTCCTTCGGCTTGCTGGCCTGGGCCTTGGCGACATCCTTTTCGGATGGCAGCGGGTTTTCGATACCGGGGATGGGGCGCAGCGCGACACCCTGATGGGCATAGTCCATGGCGCGCTTGAAGGTCATGGCAGGCAGCGAGCCGCCGGTCATGTTGTTGGTCGACGTATAGTCGTCGTTTCCGAACCAGACGGCGCAGGTGTAGTTGCCGGTGAAGCCCACGAACCAGGCATCGCGATAGGCCTGCGTCGTGCCCGTCTTGCCGGCGGTGACGACGCCATTGTCGAGTGCTGCCTTGCGCGCCGTACCCACATAGGGCACGCGCGACAGCATCTGGTTCATGTAGCTGTCGGCCTGTTCCGACAGCACGCGCTGGGCGGGCGGCTCGTCACGATCGAAGTCGTAGAGGACGTCACCGTCATAATCGAGAACCTGCGTGATGCCGTGGCGACGAGACTGATAGCCGCCGGTCGGGAACACCGCATAGGCGGTCGCCTGGTCCAGCACCGTCACCTCGGACGTGCCGATCGGGATCGTCACGTCGTCGCGGATCGGCGTTTCGACGCCCATGGCTTTGGCCATGGCACGGATCGGCTGGATGCCGAGCTTTTCCTTGGCCAGGCGCACTGGAATGGTATTGATCGACTGGGCGACCGCGGTTTCCAGCGTGATGCGGCCCGCATAATGGTTTGCGTAATTGTGCGGGCTCCAGTTGCCCCAGGAGATGGGCGCGTCGATGATCGTCGTCTTCGGCGTCATCCCGCTCTCCATGGCCACCGAATAGGTATAGACCTTGAAGGAGGAGCCCGGCTGGCGCAGCGCCTTGGTGGCGCGGTTGAACTGGCTCTCGCCATAATCGCGTCCGCCGACCATGGCGCGCACGGCACCGCCATTCTCGATCATCACCATCGCGCCCTGCTTGGCGTGATAGGCTTCGCCATATTCGCGCAGCGACGTCTCGATGGAATCGTCCGCCGCCTGCTGGATGCCCATGTCGATCGTCGTGCGCACGATCAGCGAGCGCTGATGGAAGCGCGGCGACAGACGCTGCACCTCGTCGAAGGCCCAATCGAGGAAGAAATCGGGCGATTCCACTTCATTGCGGTCGACGACGGTGGCGGGATTGCGCCGCGCGGCGATCACCTGCCCCTCGGTCATCAGTCCGCTCTGAACCAGATTGGTCAGCACCTCGTTGGCGCGGCCGCGCGCCGCCGGCAGGTTGACGTGCGGAGCATACTTGGCCGGCGCCTTGAAGAGGCCGGCCAGCATCGCGGATTCGGCGAGGTTCACGTCGGTGATGCTCTTGCCGAAATAGAATTGCGCCGCAGCCGCCGCACCAAATGTGCCACCGCCCATATAGGCGCGGTCGAGATAGGTCGCGAGGATCTCTTTCTTGGAAAGGTTGGCTTCCAGCCAGAACGCCAGGAAGGCCTCGGTGATCTTGCGGTCGATCGAGCGCTCGTTGGAAAGGAACAGGTTCTTGGCGAGCTGCTGCGTCAGCGTCGAACCGCCCTGCACGACTTCGCCGGCCTGGGCATTGGTGACCATGGCGCGGAAGAGGCCGATGACGTCGATGCCGAAATGGTCGAAGAAGCGGCGGTCTTCGGTCGCGATGACGGACTTGATCAGCGAATCCGGCAATTCGTCGATCGGCACGGAATTCTGATGGATCACGCCGCGATGGCCGATGACGTTGCCATAGCGGTCGAGAAAGGTGACGGCAAAATCGCCGCGGTTGCGCCAGTCTTCCTTGGTGGCCTCGAAAGCCGGCTGCGCGAGCGCCAGCATCAGCACGAAACCGACGGCCCCGAGCGTCAGCCCTTCGCCGGCGAGTTCGAACACCGCACGTTTCCAGCCGCGAACGCGAAAGCGGCGAAAGAAAATGGTGGTGTCTTCCCAGATTTCTGCAGCGCGGAAGCCAGCGTTCCAGACGGTCGAGTCGATCCATGAATCGATACGCAACAGCAGGTGTCGGTTTCTCGACTGCTGCTTCTGAGGCTTCTTGCCTTGCCCGTTTTCGGGCTCGTCTGGCCCATTATCTGGGTTGTCCGGATCCTGCACGTCCTATATTCCCGCCTGAGCACGCTCGGCGGCCGTGAAATCCGGACGCAGGAGCGGGGCCTGAAAGGGGCCGCAACTCTCCGGATAGCCGGAGCATGTTGAATGATTGGTTGATTTTGCGCACAAGAACAAGAGAGTTGAACGGTCGTCACGCGAATTTGCGGGCGGCTGTTGCAAGAAACGAACGATGAACGATCTGCCCTTCTGGAAGCGCAAGACGCTTGCCGAAATGAATGCCGAGGAGTGGGAAAGCCTCTGCGACGGCTGCGGCCTCTGTTGCCTCAACAAGATCGAGGAATGGGATAGCGGCGACGTCTATTTCACCTCGGTCCGCTGCAAGCTGCTCGATAGCGAGAGCTGTCAATGTTCCAGCTATCCGAACCGTTGGGATTTCGTGCCTGACTGCGTTCAACTCACCAAGGAGAACGTCTCCGAGATCGCATGGCTGCCGCCGACCTGCGGCTATCGCCTCGTCAATGAGGGCCGTGATCTCTACTGGTGGCACCCGCTGGTATCAGGGGATCCGGAAACCGTCCACGCTGCCGGCATCTCGGCCCGCGGCCGCACCATCAGCGAAAACGACGTCGATGTCGATGATTTCGAGGATTATGTCGTCGACTGGCCGCTGACGGTCGGAGAGGACGCCGAAAAAAACCGGGAAGCCGAAGAAAAGGCTGGCTGACCGCTACGGCCAGGTGCCATGGGGGATCTGGAACAGATGCCGGATGCGCGTCGTCAGCGTCGTCGGATGGCTGCCTTCAGCCGATACGCCGGCGCTGAAGTGATGTTTCTCGGATTCGATCCGGC
This sequence comes from Rhizobium sp. YAF28, assembly GCF_052113285.1. Classification (NCBI taxonomy): domain Bacteria; kingdom Pseudomonadati; phylum Pseudomonadota; class Alphaproteobacteria; order Hyphomicrobiales; family Rhizobiaceae; genus Rhizobium; species Rhizobium sp. YAF28. The sequence continues at coordinate 277,089 of NZ_JBFRCX010000002.1, forward strand.
GCGACAGCAGCAGTCCCAGCTCTTCGGCAAGCGCCGGCCGTTCCTGCATGATCGCGGCGAGATGGTCCTTGGCGATTTCATAGACGATGACGGATGTGAGCGCGCGGATATTGGCCGGCTCGAGCGCACCCATCAGCACGCCGCGTTCCCCGAATAGATCGCCGGGTGCAATTCTGGCGAGCTCGATGATCTCGTTGCCCTCGATCCGCTCCACGACGGCAACGCCGCGCCGCACGATCATCAGGGAGGTCAGCGAGGTGTCCTGCGTCGCGATCAGCGCATCCTTGCGGAAATTCAGCCGTTTCATGTCGGCCGCGAGCGACTCCTTTTCGTCTTCCGTCAGTGTTGAGAAGAGCGGGATGGCGTTCAGCAGCCGCCAGGCCGAATTCGGGTGCTTTCCGGCCGCTTCCAGCGGATCGGCAACCGGGGGAAGCGTCGACCCGGCGGGTGGCGCAAGCTGCAGGCCTGACGCCTTGGTGTGACGATAGACGAGATCGTAGACTTCGTTCCGGGCAGCCGTCGCTTCGCCCAGTCCGGAGACACGGAAAGAGAGCTCAAACTCGATGGCATTGCTGTCGAGCCCCGTGACGCTGACAACAGGGGTAGGGGATTTCAGGATGGCGTTGCTGCTCAAAAGTACCGTGCGCATCGTCTCTTCGATGGTCGCCGGTGGGATCGAGGGAACAACCCGGATCTTCAGCGAGACGCCATGGGCTTCTTCAGGGCTCGTCAGGTTCGTCAGCCGCGCCTTGGCGAGCGCGCTGTTGGGAACGATGACGAGGTCGTTGGTGCCGTTCAGAAGATGGGTTGAACGCCAGTTCGTTTCCACCACGCGGCCCTGCACGCCATCGTCGAGGACGATCCAGTCGCCGACGCTATAGTGCCGGCCGAGATTGAGTGCGATGCCCGAGAATACGTCATTCAGCGTGCTCTGCAGCGCAAGACCGAGCACGATGGCGAAGACACCCGATGTAGCAATCAGCGTGCCGATCGGCGCGCCGAAGACGTAAGCCACGACCGAAAGCCCGGCGCCGAGATAGATGATGGCGACGACGAGATCCTGCAGCAGGCGCCCCTCGCGTGGTTTGCGCTCGAAAATCAGGAAGAGCCGCACCGAGCTCGCCAGCACCATTGCGCCGCCTATCCACCAGACGGCCTTGGCGACCCCGACGAAGATGCGCCGGAAGAGATCGTCGGCCTTGCCCATATCGGACGTATAGGGGGCAATCTCGTGCTTCACGAGCAGCAAGGTCAGCAGCGCGAAGAAGATGAAGTTGGCGATCAGCCGGAAGGCAGGTTCCCGTCCGAAAATGAACCGCGCCGCGGCACTGGCCAGAACGAGAACAATAAACTGATACAGCGGATCTTCCAGCATCTGCCATGACATGCAGTACATCCTGATTGGGCGTTGGACCCTATATCACGGAAGAAGAAGTCCTGTCCTCTGACACGAATGGATAGGGTGTCGTGACCGTTGATAATACCGGCCGGGATTTTGCCCGGCCGGCCATTTGAGCTATTTCGCCGCGTAAGCTTCCAGCGCCTGGATGAGCTTCAGCCCCGTTTCGGCACGTACCGGGTTCGGATAGTTCCGGTTCGCCAGCACCGTCAGGCCGATATGCGCCTTCGGCACCAGAACGACATAGGCGCCGAAGCCGTTCGTCGATCCGGTCTTGTTCATCAGCACCGCGCTTTGCGGCGCAAGCGGCTTCGCCCGCTGTTTGACCGGCTGGCTTTCCAGACTCATCTTGGCCGAGTTGCCGTCGAGGAGCTTCTTGAGCGCCACGGGCCAGGCATATTGTTCCCAGACCATGTCCTGCGTGTAATAGGCCGTATCGAAATAGCCCATATGCGTCTTCTCGATCGCGGCCTTGAATTCGGGTGCCAGAGCACCCGGCTTCAAATTGAGTTCCAGCAGATGCACCATGTCGCGGGCCGTGGTCTTGATGCCATAGGCCTCGTCCTCAAGGACGCCGGGTCCGACGCGGACCGGCTTATTGGCGTTGGAATAACCGAAGGCGTAGCGATCCATGACGTCAAGCGGAACCGCGATGAAGGTGCTCTTGAGACCGAGGGCGGGAAACAACTTGCCTTCGGCCGCCTGCCTGTAAGTGCCGCCAAAACGCTCACCGGAGATCCGCCCGAGAAGGCCGATGCTGACATTGGAATAGGAGCGCATGGTGCCTGCCTTATAGGCCGGCTTCCAGCTTTTCAGATAGGTCATCAGCCCGGCATCGTCATTCACGCTATCCGGCACCTGCAGCGGCAGGCCGCCTGACGTGTGGGTGGCGAGATTGACGAGGGTGATCTTGTCGAAGGCGCCGCCCTTGAGCTCCGGCAGGTAGGTCGAAACCGGCTGGTCCATCGACAACAGGCCGCGCTGTTCGGCAAGTGCGGCAAGCGTGACATTAAAAATTTTGCTGACGGAGCCGAGCTCGAAGATCGTGTCGCTGGTGACGGGTGCTTTCGTCTCGCGCGAGGCTTCACCATAGGTGTAATAGAATTCCGAGCCGTTGATCGTCACGCCGACGGCCAGTCCCGGGATGTCGTATTTCCTAATTACCGGCTGAAAAACGCGATCGACCATCTCCTGGAACGCTTTGTCCGTCATGTCTGCTGCATGGAGCGGGCTCGCCGACAAGGCGAGGGCGATGAGGCAGTGTCTCATATTCACTAGCGGTTCCTCTCTGTGCATCCGGCAATATGGCCGACACACGGTCGATAGCGTGGCCCTTTGTCCCTCCACAAACGATAAGAACTCGCAGGAGACCCTAGTTTAATTTGGGCTCGAGGGCGGCGAGAAAGAGCCGTAGTTCCCGCTGGACGTAGTCGGCTACAGCTCCCTCGGACGAGAAGCCCCACCAGAGCAGCGATCCCTGCCATTGCGAGAGCATCAGCCGGGCAATGGTCTGCGCTTGCCCCTGTCCCCCGAAACGCTCGGCAATCGCTGCCGTCAGGGCAGCACCCCAGGCCGCGCCACGAGCGCGGAGAACCGGATCGCGGAAATCCTCGCGCAGTAGAAGCAGGCCTTCCGCATAGGAGGCGGGATTATCGCCATAGTCCTGGGAAAGGCCGGTCAGCAGCGCGATCGCTCCGTCCGCGGTCTTCGGCAGCGTATCGGCAAGCCGCGCCGTTTCCGCGTCCAGCCGGTCCCAGGCGTGGAGCAGGGCGGCGCGCAGCATGCCGGCTTTGGTAGAGAAGCGCTGCACCAGTGTCGAGCCGGAAAGGCCGCTTGCCTTCGCGACCGCCGCAAAGGTCGCCGCATCCGGCCCCTCGGACTGGATCACATCGAGAACCATCGAAAGCAGCTGTTCATCTGAAAGCGTGCGCGGACGCGGCATGAAATTCCCTCTTGCGTTCGCCATATTTATGAACGAACATTCGTTTATATACAAGTAAGCCGACTGGGCCGGTTAATTGCTTCTAGCGGGGAGGACAGCGAAGTGACAGCGAACTTAAAGGGAAAGGTGGCGCTTGTTGCCGGCGGAACGCGCGGCGCCGGCCGCGGCATTGCGGTGGAACTGGGCGCGGCAGGCGCGACCGTCTATGTGACTGGCCGCACGACCCGCACGCAGCAATCCGAATACGGCCGGCCTGAGACCATCGAGGAGACCGCCGAACTGGTGAGCGCGGCAGGTGGGCGTGGCATCGCCGTGCAGGTGGATCATCTGGTGCCGGAGCAAGTCGAAGCGCTGGTTGCCCGCATTCGCGCGGAGGAGGGCAGGCTCGATATCCTCGTCAACGATATCTGGGGCGGCGAGCATCTGACGGAGTGGAACAAGCCGGTCTGGGAGCATTCCCTCGACAAGGGCCTGCGCATGCTGCGGCTTGCCATCGACACCCATTTCATCACCGCCCATTACGCGCTGGCACTGATGATCGAGCAGCCGGGCGGATTGCTGGTGGAGATGACGGATGGCACGGCGGATTATAATGCCACGCATTACAGGCTCTGCCCCTATTACGATCTGGTGAAAACGGGCACGAACCGTATGGCCTGGGCGCATGCCAAAGATCTGGCAGCGCATGGTGCCACTGCCGTCTCGCTCTCACCCGGCTGGATGCGCTCGGAAATGATGCTGGAAATCTATGGGGTTAAGGAAGAAAATTGGCGCGACGGCACAAAAGTCCAGCCGCATTTCGTCATCTCGGAAACGCCGCGTTTCACCGGCCGGGGAGTGGCTGCACTGGCCGCCGATCCCGACCGCAAGAGATGGAACGGTCAGTCGCTCTCAAGCTTCCAGCTGGCCGATGCCTACGGTTTCACCGATCTCGACGGCACGCGGCCGGACTGCTGGCGTTACCTCGCCGAAGTGCAGGAACCTGGTAAGCCGGCGGATGACACTGGATATCGCTGATCAGACGCTGCCGCCCGAGGGATCGATCCCCATGCGAATCTGCTAGTCTCTCGACGAAGAGGGAGTTCGCATGGCTTTGCGTATCATTTCATTGAATGCCTGGGGCGGCAGCATCCACGCGCCACTGATCGACTATCTGGCAAATGTGGATGCCGACGTCTTCTGCCTGCAGGAGGTAGTCCGGTCCGCAGCCGATACGCCGGGATGGCTGGAATATCGTGATGGCGGCGTTGTGCTGCCGCAGCGCGCCCATCTCTATGACGAGATTGCCGCCGTCCTCCCTGACCATGACGGCTTCTTCTGTCCATTCGCGCGGGGGCATCTCTTTCACGGCGAGGCGGTCTTCCCGACCGAATTCGGCATTGCCACCTTCGTGCGTAAGTCGCATGCGGTAATCGCCCAGGCGGTGGACTTCATCCATGGCGGTTTCTCGTCCAATGGCTGGGGTGAGCATCCGCGTTCGCGCAATGCCCATTGCATTCGCCTGTTCGATTATGCCGGCGGCTTTTCCGTCACCATCGCCCAGCTCCACGGCCTGCGTGATCCCGCCGGCAAGGGCGATATTCCGGCTCGGCATGCGCAGGCGGATGCGCTCGTCGAGCTGATCGAACGTGTCTGGCCGGGTGATGAACGCCTGGTCGTCTGCGGCGATTTCAACGTGCTGCCTGACAGCGTAACCTTCGAAAAGCTTGGCCGCCTCGGCCTCAACGATCTCGTCACCGGCAGGGGTTTTACCGATACCCGCACCTCGCTCTATCCGAAGGATGGACGCTTTGCCGACTATATGCTGGTGACGCCGGAAGTGGTGGTGAAGCGCTTCGAGGTGGTGGAGGCTCCCGAAGTTTCCGATCACCGGGCTCTGTTGATTGATCTTACCTAGCGCAGCTTAAAGTGCCGCTCCAGGTCGGCAATCTGCTCACTATTGAGCTGTCGCACCTTCATGCCGCGCGTAATGATCGAAAGCTTTGCCGCCTCTTCCAGCTCTTCGATCGCGAAGACGGCGGAATCGAGCGTGGCAGCCGACACGATCGGCCCGTGGTTTTCCAGCAGCACGGCGCTGTGCTCGCCGGCGATTTCAGCAATCAGTGGCTTTACGTCAACCGAGCCCGGCCGTGTATAGGACACGACAGGCACCTTGCCGACGCGCATCACCACATAGGGCGTCAATGGTGGAATGGCGTCCTTGGGATCGGTATCGGCAAGGCAGGAAAGGGCAGTTGCATAGGTGGAATGCAGATGTACGACCGCGCCCGTCTGCGGCCGTTTCTCATAGAAGGAGAAATGCAGCGGCAGTTCCTTTGTCGGCGCATCGCCCGAGAGGGACTTGCCGTCTTTGTCGAGTTTCGACAGCCGCTCAGGATCGAGAAAGCCCAGGCAGGAATTGGTCGGCGTTGCGAGATAGAAGTCTGCGGTCTTTACCGAAATATTGCCCGAGGAGCCGGCCGTAAGCCCGCGCTCGAAAAGCGATTTTCCCCAGCGGACGATGGCTTCGCGCAGCGCTGCCTCATTCATGGCCTGCAATCCTGTCCAGAGCCTTGGCGAAGAAATCCGGCGAGCCGAAATTGCCGCTCTTCAGCGCGAGTCCGATCGGCCGCGCAGGCCGGCCGCGCTCGGACACCAGAACCGGCACGCCGGGATCGATCTCCGCACCAATGGTCATATGCTTGAGGCCGAGTGCCTCAACAACCGCACCAGAGGTCTCCCCGCCGCCGACGACGATCTGGCATGTGCCGGAATCGGCGAGCCGCTTGGCAAGGCCGCCGAAGAAATCCTCAAGGATCTTTGCCGATTCCTCGCGGCCGAAGCGCTGCTGCACGAAGCTCACGACATCCGGCGAGGTGGTGGAGTAAACGATCGGATTGTCGGCCGCATTGGCGGCGACCCAGCTGGCGGCGCGCTCCACCGACATGGTGCCGCGCACGATGGCTGCTGGATCGATCGACAGGCCTGGATGGTTCTCCAGATGGCAAGCGACCTGGTTCTGCGAGGCGAGCGAGCAGGAGCCACAGAGGACGACGCCGGGGCCAGCAACGATAGGCACTTCGGCGGGAATACCGGAAAGCTTGCCAAGCTTGGCGAAATTACGCACCAGCCCCTGCGCCACTCCCGACCCGCCGGTTACCAGCGCATGGTCGGCGACAGCTTCACCGATGGTTATCAGATCGGCATCCTCGATGGCATCGACGACGACGAGGCGGTTGCCATCGGTCAGTTCGTCGCGCAGGCGGCTGCGGATGGCGCCGGAACCTTCGCGCACCGTATCGAGCGTAATGCTGCCGACACTGCCGCGGGTCTGGTGCCGCAGCCAGCGGCGGATGTCGGGATCCGTCATCGGCGTCAGCGGATGGTTCTCCATGCCGGATTCGCTGAGCAGCTTGTCCTTGACGAAGAGGTGGCCCATGAAGACCCGCCTTCCGGTCGCCGGAAAGGCCGGGCAGAACACGGTGACATCGGCGCCCGTCAGCCGCTGCAGGGCCTCGGCCACCGGGCCGATATTGCCTTCACGTGTGGAATCGAAGGTCGAGCAATATTTGAAGAAGATCTGCTCGCAGCCCTGATCCAGCAGCCAGCGCGCCGCATCCATGGATTGCAACACCGCATCTTCGACCGAGATCGAGCGCGTCTTCAGCGCCACCACACCGGCTTCGCAATTCACTTTGCCGCGGCCGGGGCCGACGAACTGCATCGTCGACATGCCGCCGCGGGCAAGGGTGTTGGCTAGATCGCTGGCGCCGGTGAAATCGTCGGCAATGGCTCCAAGCAGCATGTCAGGCAGGCTCCGGCAGTCTGTTGTTCAATTCGTCCTCGATATGGACGCAGATAATGTCGTCAAAGGATGTCTCGGCTGTGAAGCCGAGCGAAAGGGTGGGGCTGGCATCCAAACTCTGCGCCGATCACAAGGATTTTCATCTGAAGCGGTCCTTCCGACGGATGATGTGAACGCAAACCAAAACGCGCCGCCGCCTGAGTCGGCAGGCACGGTGCGTTTCTAGTTAAGACCAGCCGGGCAAGGCTGTCACGCAATTTCGGGCGGAGGGTCCGGTTTGATTGTGGGTTGGAATTGGCAGTCGGCCTTGCTCCGAGACCGGTTTCGCGGCAACAAGCATGGCATGAGCATCCCGACAGAATACCCTTTCGACTTCGACCCCACCTACGGCATGACGCTTGCCGACCTGCAGGCAATCCGCCCGCCGGAAGCGCCTGAGGGATTCGATGCCTTTTGGCAGAAGCGTTATGCCAGGGCGCTGGCGGTGAAGCCTGAGCCGCGCTTGAGCCCAAGCAAGGATACCCATCCGGACTGGCAGGTACGCGATATTGTCTACACGTCCACGGATGACGTCCGCATCGGCGGCTGGCTGCTCACGCCCCGCAAGGGCGAGGTCAAGCGCGGCCTCGTCGTTGGCCACGGTTATGGAGGCAGGGACCAGCCTGAATTCGATATTCCGGTCGAGGACACCGCCATCCTCTTTCCCTGTTTCCGCGGCATGTCGCGCAGCGCCCATCCGCCGATTTCGCCTGACGCGCCCTGGCATGTGCTCCACGACATCGATGATCCCGATCATTACGTGATCGGCGGCTGCGTTGAGGATCTCTGGGTTGCAGTGTCGGCGCTGCTATCGCTCTATCCCGCGCTTGATGGCCATATCGGCTATAGCGGCATCAGCTTCGGCGGCGGCATCGGCGCGCTCGGCATTCCCTTCGATAAACGTATTGCCCGCGGCCATCTGACGGTACCGACCTTTGGTAACCGCAAGCTGTGGCTAACATTGCCGACGGTCGGCAGCGCCCATTCGGTGCAGGATTATGCAAAGACGCACGCGGGTGTTTTCGAAAAGTTGCGGCTCTTCGATGCCGCAACGGCAGCGACCCGCATCACCGTGCCGATGCTGGCCGCCGTCGCCCTCTTCGATCCGGCGGTTGCACCCCCCTGTCAGTTCACGGTGGCCAACGCTTTGCCGAAATCAAAATTTAATGAAATCTTCATCCTGGATGCCGGGCATTTCGACTATGCTGATAGTGCAGTGCAGCAAACTGTGCTGCGCGAGCGAGTCGGGCGGTTTTTCAGGGGTCTATGAACCGAGAATATCTGCGCTGGTACAGCGATCGGCTCCATCGTGACATGGAGCTTCTGGTGTTCGGGCATGCCGGCGCCAAAGTACTGATGTTCCCAACGCGGGAAGGGCGCTTTTGGGAATATGAACATCTCGGAATCGTTGCCAGCCTCGCCGATAAGCTCGAGGCCGGTCATCTGCAGCTGTTCTGCATCGAGGGCCTCGCGGGCGAAACCTTCTACGACTTCGGCCGCCATCCGGCCGATCGTATCCGTCGCCATATCGCTTTCGAGGAATATGTGCTGAACGAGGTTCTGCCGCTGATGGAGAGCCGCAACGGCCACGAATGCACCATCGTCCACGGCTGCAGCCTCGGCGCCTTCCAGGCCGCCAGCCTCGTCTTCCGCCACCCGCATCTCTTCCGCAAGCTGGTGGCCTTTTCCGGCCGCTACGACCTGACGATGAAGGTCGAATCCTTCTCGGATCTCTTCGACGGTTATTACGACGACACGGTCTATTTCCACATGCCGACACATTTCCTGCCGGGCCTTGCCTGCGATTGGCGGCTGGAAAAGCTGCGGCAGGTGGATATCGTGCTGACGATCGGCAACGAGGATCCGTTCCTCGATAACAATCGCTATCTCAGCCGCCTTCTCGCTGACATGGGTGTCGGCCATCGGCTGCATTTCTGGGATGGCAGGGCGCACCGCGCCGGTGCCTGGCGCCGGATGGCGCCCCTTTATATATGAGCATCGCCGGATGTTTATATCTAGGCATCGCCGGATGGCGCCGCTCTATATCTGATTCACTGCATCAGCGGCTTCTTGAGGAAGCTGTTGCGGTCGGCGGATTTGATCCGCAGCCAGGCCTCGCGGCCGTTCCGCAGCACACGCATCGGGATTTCAGCGCCTGCCGGGCCACTCTTCCAGACCTTACGGTAGAAATCGGCAAGCCCGTCCACTTCGCCGTCGCGGATTTCCGAGATCACGTCGCCCTGCTGCAGGCCGGCCTGCGCGGCCGGGCTGCCCTTGGCAACGCTCATGACGACAACTTCCCCGTTGCTTTCAGCCGAAAAGGCGCCGAGCCAGGGGCGCGGCGGCCTGTCGATCTGGCCGCGGTTAAGCAGGTCGTCAAGGATCGGCGGAAGGAGGTTGATCGGCACGGCCATGTTGATATCGGCGACCTCTTCGTCCTGAACCATCTGCAGGCGCAGCGAACCGATGCCAAGCAGCTTGCCGTCGTCGCTGATCAGCGCCGCACCGCCCCAGGAGGGATGCGCGGGTGCGATGAAGATCGCCTCGTCGAGCAGATATTCCCAGTAGCCCGCAAATTCCTGCTTGGCGACGATATTGGCCTGCACGAATTCGCCGAGACCATCGGCAAAGATCACGGCATCGCCGACCGTCGTCTTGACCTTGTCGCCGATGTCGATGGCCGGCAGGTCGAGAGGCGCCAGCGACTGGATGAGGCCGAAGCCGGTTTCCTGGTCATAGGCGAGCGCATGGCCAGGTACGACCTTGCCGTCATGGCGCGTCAGCCAGATTTCGTCTGCTTCGGTGATCAGGTAGCCGATGGTGAGCACCAGCCCGTTTTCCCTGATGACGACGCCGCTTCCTTCCCGGCGGGTGCCCAGCGTATTCGCGGTGAAGGCATCTTCGGGGATGGAGGCGCGAACGGCCACAACTGACCGCAGGATCCTGTCGATATTCATGGTTTCATCCTCGTAAGGCGGGCACAAAGGCTCGGAATGCAGCGAGGGCCGGCAAGGGCCGGACGCATACCATTCCTTCTATAGGTATGAAACGACAGTCGTTTCTGCAAGACCCGCAGCCTGCGGTCTTTTACCCTGCTGCTTCCCGGCTGTATTGCCGCGGCGAGCGCGCCATCACCCGCTTGAAGGCGGTGCTGAAGGCGCTTTCGGAATCGTAGCCGAGCGAAAGTGCAATCTTGCCGATCGGCTCGCTGCTGTTGGAGAGCCGCTCGCTCGCCAGCATCATACGCCAGCGTGTGAGATAGTCCATCGGCGCGGCTCCGACCTTTTCCTTGAAGCGCTCGGCAAAGGAGGAGCGCGACATGCCGGTCATCGCAGCAAGTTGCTGCAGCGTCCAACGCCGCGCCGGCTCTGCATGCATGGCGCCGATCGCCATGCCGATCTGCCGGTCGGCGAGCGCAAACAGCCAGCCGGTGCCTTTGATATCGGGTGCTGAGAGATAGAGCCGCAGGATCTGCATCAGCATGATATGCGCCAGATGCTCGGTCATCAGGAAGCCGCCCGGGTGGCGGCCGCGCAGCTCCCGCGCCATCTGGTCGATCGCAAAGCGCAGCACCGAGGCCTGATCCGAATGCTCGCTGACATGGACGACCGGCGGCAATATGCCGACGAGCAGATCGGCGCCTGCGCCGGAAAAGCCGAAGCGGCTGCCGACGAGGAAAAAGGCGCCGCCGCCATTGCAGATCGCGACACCATCCTTAGCATGCGCATAGATGTCATTGGCGGGGATCGTCGGCAGGCTGCGGTCGCTCATCATCCGGAAGGGCCGGCTCTGCGTCAGCAGAAAACAATCGCCTTCCTCCAGCCGCACAGGCTCAGCGACCCCATCCACCTCCAGCCAGCAGCCGCCCGAGAGAACGGCATTGAACTTGATGCCCTGCGGTGGCGGAAAATCGATCGCCCAGTCACGGCCGGCATCGAGCCCGAGCGAGACGTAGCTCTTCGGCTTCAAGAGCGCCAGCACATCGGAAAGCGGATCCATGGAAACAGAACTCATAAGGAAATCCGGACGATCGCAAACATATCATGGACTTTAACGCATAGATCGTATGGACGCCACCGCATTAGTCTCCGGCCGAAAGCAGAAGGAGGCATCCATGGAAAACACACAACACCCCATCGGCTCCGGTTTTGGCGCTCGCTCCACAGCCGACGACGTGCTCGCGGGCATCGATCTCACGGGCAGACTGGCAATCGTCACCGGCGGCCATTCCGGCCTCGGACTGGAGACGACGAAAGCGCTGTCGCGGGCCGGCGCGCATGTGCTGATCGGCGCGCGTCAGCCGGAAGCGGCGGCCAAGGCGGTCTCGGGCATCGCCAATGTCGAGGTCGACAGGCTCGATCTCTCCGATCTCGAAAGCGTCCGCGACTTCGCCGAGCGCTTCGTCGCCTCCGGCCGCAAGACCGATATCCTCATCAACAGCGCCGGCATCATGGCCTGCCCGGAAACGCGGGTCGGGCCGGGCTGGGAGGCACAGTTTGCCACCAACCATCTCGGCCATTTCGCACTCGTCAATCGCCTCTGGCCGGCGATGGCGAGGGGAGCCCGAGTGGTTGCCGTCTCCTCCGGTGCCCATGGCATCACGCCCATCCGCTGGGACGATGTCCAGTTCACCGAGGGCTACGACCGGTGGCAGGCCTATGGACAGGCGAAAACCGCAAACGCGCTCTTTGCGGTGCAACTCGACAGGCTGGGCAGGGATGCCGGCGTGCGTGCCTTCTCGCTGCATCCCGGCAAGATCCTGACGCCGCTGCAGCGGCACCTGGAGAAGGAAGACATGGTCGCCGCCGGCTGGATCGACGCTGACGGCAATGCGGCCGACCCAACGTTCAAGACACCGGAGCAGGGTGCCGCGACGCAGGTCTGGGCCGCAACCTCGCCGCAGCTTGCAGACCTTGGCGGCCTCTATTGCGCCGACTGCGATATCGCATCCGTCTCGGATGACGGTGCGGAAACCAGCGTGCGCGCTTACGCCGTCCATCCCGACGAGGCGGCCCGTCTCTGGGCGTTCTCGGCGGAACTGACCGGTGCAGACGCGTTCAGCCGTTAAGCGTGGATGCCGGGCGCCTCGTAGCCGGTGCGCTCGACATACTCCGTATAGCCACCGCCATACTGCTGGATGCCATCGGGCGTCAGCTCCAGCACGCGGTTGGAAAGGGCGGCAAGGAAGTGGCGATCGTGCGAGACGAAGAGCATCGTGCCCTCGAAATCGGCGAGCGCCTTGATGAGCATTTCCTTGGTGTCGAGGTCGAGATGGTTGGTCGGCTCGTCGAGCACGAGGAAGTTCGGCGGGTCGAACAGCATGTGAGCCATGACGAGGCGGGCCTTCTCGCCGCCGGACAGCACGCGGCAGCGCTTGTCGACGTCGTCACCCGAAAAGCCGAAGCAGCCGGCGAGAGCACGTAGCGGCGCCTGGCCGGCGAGCGGGAAGGAATCTTCCAGCCATTCCAGTACCGTGCGTTCGCCATCGAGCAGGTCCATGGCGTGCTGGGCGAAATAGCCGAGCTTCACGCTGGCGCCGAGCGCCACGCTGCCGGCATCCGGCTCTGCCGTGCCGGTTACCAGCTTCAGGAGCGTCGATTTGCCGGCGCCGTTGACGCCCATGATGCACCAGCGCTCCTTGCGGCGGACCATGAAGTCCAGCCCTTCATAGATGGTACGGCTGCCATATTTCTTGTGCACGTTCTTGAGGTTGACGACGTCTTCGCCCGAGCGCGGCGCCGGCTGGAAGTCGAAGGCCACCGTCTGGCGGCGCTTCGGCGGCTCCACGCGCTCGATCTTTTCCAGCTTCTTGACGCGACTCTGCACCTGCGAAGCATGGCTGGCGCGCGCCTTGAAGCGCTCGATAAACTTGATTTCCTTGGCGAGCATCGCCTGCTGGCGCTCGAACTGCGCCTGCTGCTGCTTCTCGTTCTGCGCCCGCTGCTGCTCGTAAAAACCGTAGTCGCCGGAATAGCTGTTGAGCGAGCCGGCATCGATCTCGATGATCTTGGTGACGATGCGGTTCATGAACTCGCGGTCGTGCGAGGTCATCAGCAATGCGCCCTCATAGGTCTTGAGGAATTCTTCCAGCCAGATCAGGCTTTCGAGATCCAGGTGGTTGCTCGGTTCGTCAAGCAGCATGACGTCGGGACGCATCAGCAGGATGCGGCCGAGCGCCACGCGCATCTTCCAGCCGCCGGAGAGTGCACCGACATCGCCGTCCATCATTTCCTGGCTGAAGCTCAGGCCGTCCAGAACTTCGCGGGCACGGCCTTCCAGCGCATAGCCATCCAGTTCCTCGTAGCGCGCCTGCACCTCGCCGTAGCGCTCGATAATCTGATCCATCTCGTCCATGCGGTCAGGATCGGACATGGCCGCTTCCAGCTCGCGCAGCTCTGCGGCGACGATGCTGACGGGGCCGGCCCCCTCCATCACCTCGGCAACCGCGCTGCGGCCGGACATTTCGCCGACATCCTGGTTGAAGTAGCCGATGGAGACGTGCTTTTCGACTGAGACCTGGCCTTCATCCGGCAGCTCTTCGCCATTGATCATGCGGAAAAGCGTCGTCTTGCCGGCGCCGTTGGGGCCGACGAGACCGATCTTTTCGCCGCGATTGAGGGCGGCAGTGGCTTCGATGAAGAGGATGCGGTGGCTGTTCTGCTTGCTGATATTTTCGATACGGATCATGTCTTACGCGGGAGCTTGGGAGAATTTTGGCGCCCTTATGCCACGGGTTTGCCGCCGTGTCGCAGGTTTTCCGCGTCATCAAGCTGTGATCTTTGCAGCTGTGGCCATTCCGCACGACTGGAAATCGAGGGATGCTTCCTTATTATCCCCAAGGGGGAGGAGCCCATGGTCAATAAGATGTCCAGCAAGCCGGCAAAATCGGCAGAGCCCAAGCTGCTATCCGGCGGCAATCCGCAGATCGCCAAAGGCGAGGGCGATGGCCCCGTCCAGGCCTATATCGCCGCCATGCCCGGCTGGAAAAGCAATGTCGGCCGCCACCTCGATGGACTGATCATGCGCACTGTTCCAGATGCCCACAAGGCCGTCAAATGGAACTCGCCGCTCTACGGCACGAAAGGCGACGGCTGGTTCCTCGGCATCCATTGCTTCAACAAATACATCAAGCTGGCCTTCTTCCGCGGCGCTGCTTTGCAGCCCATACCGCCGGGAGAATCCAAGACTGCGGAAACGCGCTATTTCCACATCCATGAGAACGATCCGATCGACGAGGCGCAGCTCGCCGACTGGATCAGGCAGGCAAGCCTGTTGCCGGGCGAGAAAATGTAAGGAGAGAGACCATGAAGAAAGCGGCGACGACGAAAAAGGAAGCGGAACCGAAAGAAATCTCTCCCTCCGAACGCATCGATGCCAAGATCAGGGAATTGGTCGACTGGCGCGGCGAAACGCTCGCCCGTGTGAGGGCCATCATCCGCGAGGCCGATCCCGAGGTGGAGGAGGCGTGGAAATGGAGGGGCGTCCCGGTCTGGGAACACGCCGGCATCATCTGCACCGGCGAAACCTACAAGGCGGTGGTCAAGCTGACCTTCGCCAAGGGCGCTTCGGTGGAAGACCCGTCCAACCTTTTTAACTCCAGCCTTGAAGGGAATACGCGCCGGGCGATCGATATTCGCGAGGGGGATAAGATCGATGAGGCGGCGCTGAAGGCGCTGGTGCAGGCCGCGGTGGCGCTGAACACGGCGGGCAAACCGGCATCGAAGAAAGCGAGCGCCTAGTTCTGAGGGTAAAAGGCATCTGGGGCAACAACTGGTCATTGCCGATGCCGCGGAGCGTCCTATGTGGAGCCTTGCGAGCTCATTTCGATTGAAACCCGCTAAGACGGAGGCTCTCTTGAAGGGTTACCTTCCCTATCTGGCCGGCGCACTGGCGGGAATGCTCGTGGCCATTTTCCTGTCCAGCCTTTTGACGCTGACAGGAACGCCACAGCTGGTCCTTTTCGCCCTGCTGCCCGTAGTCGGTGGTGCTGTCGCCGAGCGTGTTTCTCAGCGCCGCTCCGGCAATTCGTGAGTGACCATGGGGCGGCTGAAGGAAATCGTCATCGATTGCGATGTGCCCTCCCGCGTCGCCCGCTTCTGGGCCGAAGCGCTCGATGACTATGCGGTCTTGCCCTACGACGATGAGGAAATCGCCCGCCTTGCCACGCTTGGCCTGACGCCGGAAACCGATCCGGTGGTGATGGTCGAAGGACCGGGAACGCGCCTTTGCTTCCATCTTCGCCCGGGAGAGCGTCCGGCCCGCAATCGCGTTCACCTCGATATCGCTGTCGGCGACCGGACAAAAGAACTCGCGCGCCTCATCTCTCTGGGCGCGACCTTCGTGCGTGAGACGGCCGATTACACCGTGCTGAACGATCCCGAAGGCAACAATTTCTGCGTCACCTCCGATTAGTCAGCGTCAGACAGACTTCACCTCGCCGCCATCCATGCGAAGCGTCGTGCCGGTCATCCAGCGCGCCGCCGGCGATACGAGGAAGGCCATGAGTTCGGCGATCTCCTCCGGTTCTCCATAACGGGCAATGCCAGCCTCCTTCGGAAACCGGGCTGTCGCCTCTTCCACCGTCATGTCGTGCAGCGGCGCCCAGTGCTCCAGATAGCTGCGCCGGCGGCCGGTCATGACCGGGCCGGGCAGCACGCTGTTGACCTGCACGCCATCCTCGATGCCGCGATCGGAGAAAGCCTTGGCGAGTGCGGATATCGCCGCATTGATCGTGCCGACGGCAGCATAGGCCGCCTTCGGAAAGACCGCCGAATTGCCTGACATCAGCACGACGGAACCCTTCGTTTCCTTCAGTGCCGGCCAGGCGGCGATGGTCAGCCGCCGTGCGCCATGCAGCTTCAGCGCCATGCCATCATCCCATTGTCGGTCCGTC
The DNA here is from genome assembly GCF_052113285.1 of Rhizobium sp. YAF28. Lineage (NCBI taxonomy): Bacteria > Pseudomonadati > Pseudomonadota > Alphaproteobacteria > Hyphomicrobiales > Rhizobiaceae > Rhizobium > Rhizobium sp. YAF28. The sequence continues at coordinate 293,146 of NZ_JBFRCX010000002.1, forward strand.
ATTTCGAACACGTCGATCTGCGGCACGGCGCCGGCAATGTTGAGCAGCGCATCGATCCGCCCGAAAACGGCAAGCGCTTTGTCGACGACGACCTGTGCCGCGACCGGCTCCGCAAGGTCGGCATCGATGACGAGCGTCTTGGCACCCGCCGCTTCGACTGCTTTCGCCGTCTCCGCGAGATTGGCCTTGTTGCGGGCAACGAGCACGAGCTTGGAAAAATCCTTTGCGAGCCGGATGGCCGTTGCCTGGCCGATGCCCTGGCTGGCACCGGTAATGATGGCTACTTTATCGGACATGATATCTCTCCTGTCGCGGGATTATCAGCCAAGGAAATCGCGGACTGCAGCGGCAATTTCATCCGCATGTGTTTCGAGCGCGAAGTGGCCGGTATCGAAGAATTTGATCACGGCGTCAGGAATATCGCGGGCGAAGGCTTCCGCGCCCGGCGGCAGGAAGAAGGGATCATTCTTGCCCCAGACGGCGAGGAAGCGCGGCTTGTGGGTCCGGAAGTAATCCTGGAAGGTCGGGTAGAGTGCCACATTGCTCTTGTAGTCGCCCATGAGATCGAGCTGCACATCTTCAGCGCCCGGACGCGAGAGATAGAAATTGTCGAGCGAATATCCGTCAGGCGAAATCCTGGTCGTATCGGCAACGCCATGCGTATATTGCCAGGCCGTCGTTTCCGGCCCGAGGAACCCCTTCAGCACGGCGCGGTTTTCTGCGCTGGCGTCCTGCCAGTAGGCCTGCACCGGGTTCCATGCGTCGCTGAGGCCATCGACATAGGCATTGCCATTCTGCGAAATGATGCCCGTGATCCGCTCGGGATGTTTGACCGCCAGGCGGAAGCCCGTCGGAGCGCCGTAATCGAAGACATAGACGGCATAGCGAACGAAGCCGACGATCTCGGTGAAGCGGTCGATCGTGTCTGCAATGCTGTCGAAGCTGTTGACCGCGGGATCGTCCGACTGCCCGAAGCCCGGAAGATCCGGCGCGATGATGTGATAGCGATCGGCCAGCAGCGGGATCAGATCGCGAAACATGTGGCCGGAGGTCGGGAAGCCATGCAGCAGCAGGAGCTTCGGAGCGTCCTGGGTGCCGGCCTCGCGATAGGCGATCTTGATGCCGTCGACGGTGGTGTGGCGGTAGCTGATCTTGGTCATGGTCCTGTTTCCTTCAGTTGAGATGAATGGCGATGTGTTGGGAGATATGTCTGTCATTCAGCCTGCGGCCACACTTGCCGCCGCTTCACGGATGACCTGCAGCACTGCCTCCGGCGCCGTCGCCATCGGCGTATGATCGACCGGGAAAGGCCGCTGATGCGCCTGCATGCGCTCCGCCATGAAGCGCTGGTTGGTGGCAGCGATCATACGGTCGTCCTCGGCGACCAGGAACCAGGAAGGGCGATCCTTCCAGAGCGGCCGCCCGACCGGTGCCGTGATGCAGGCAGGCGAGATCGGCCGCTGCACGGCTGCAAGCACCACTAGTTCCTCATTCGTGGCATTCTGCGCATAGGCCGCGGCAAAGGCTTCATGCGGATAATAGATCAGGCCGTTTTCATCAGGCGCTAGCTGCGGCGCCCGCGGATCGAGTTCGCTGCGATAGAAGACATCGGCAACCGTCTCTCCCTCATCGGGGGCGAGAGCAGAAACATAGACCAGTGCCTTCACATTTTCATTCCCCACCCCGGCGATAACCGCTCCGGCATAGGCATGGCCGGCAAGAACCACTGGCCCATCCACACGGTCCAGCGCCTGCTCAAGGGCTTTAACGTCATCGGCATAGGAGGTCATCGGTAGCGGCGCTGCTGTCACCGCAAAACCCTCGGCGACAAGCGGCGCGATGACTTTGGCCCAGCCAGAGCCGTCGGCCCAGGCGCCATGGACGAGCACGATATGCATAGTCTGCTGATCAATCGACTGCGACGACATCTGCTTTCTCCTTCGTTCGGCTTGTAACCGCTTAAATCGATACAGGACGGTTACTCCTTAGGAAGGTAACTTGTCAACAGCCTTTTGACAGGTTACATAAGAGTCGCGTCTTCAAGCAGGCTGCCCTACAACTATGGTCGGCAGCCGGAATAGGACTTGTCATGGATAACCACTCTCCCGCCCTGTTTCTGGGTGATGCGCTGGCACTGGATTTCCTGAATTCGGTGGCAACGCCCGTCGACACGCCTGTTGATTGGATAGAGGACGGGGAGGGACTGTTGCGCTGGCTCGAGCAGGCAAACCTCGTCCCGCGCGAAACGCTCGAAAGCCTGCGTGCCCAGGCGTTGCCGGGCGAACTCGACAACGTCGCCGATCAGGCAAGGAACCTGCGCGAGTGGTTCCGGACCTTCGTCCGCGAGCATAAGGGAAGGCAGTTGAAGCCCGACGCCCTGGCCGAGCTCGAACCGCTGAACCGTCTGCTGGAGCGCGACGAAGGCTATGGCCGCGTCGTGGCGCGGCAGACGGATGAGGGCGCGGTCTTCGACTTCCAGCCCATGCGCAAATGGCGCTCGCCGGAATCATTGCTGCTACCGGTCGGCGAGGCACTCGGCCGCTTCGTCTGTACCGAGGATTTTTCCAATGTGAAGGCCTGCGAAGGACCAGTCTGCACCCTGCTGTTTGCCGACCATACCCGTGGTCATCGCCGGCGCTGGTGCAGCATGGCGATGTGCGGTAATCGCGCCAAGCAGGCCGCACATCGGCACCGGATCAGACAGGCGTAGCCGCCATCTCTTCGACGAGCCGGTCGAAGCCGATGCCGGTGCCGCTCTCTCTGATATCGCCGTCTTTGGCATCGCCGAAGACGGCCTGTTCGGTGAAGGTCATCAGCGTCATGCCGCCGCGTCCGGTGAATTCCACCGTGACCAGCGAGGAAGAGATGCTCTTTCCCGCCGTCAGCATCGTATAGGCATAGACGATGCGTTCGCGCGGGTGGATTTCGAGATAATAGGCGCGCATCGCCTGTTCCGTCCCGTCGGGCATGCGCCATGTCATGCGCTCGCTCCCGCCGGTCTCGAAGTCGAATTGATCCTCCAGTACTTGCCAGTCGGGATGGCAGGCGGTCCAGCGCCGTTTCAGCGCATGGTCCGACCAGAAGCGGAATGCATGCGCCACGCTGCCGGGCAGGTCGCGTTTGATGACGAAGGTGCGGTGATTGACGCTGACACCCATCAGTGATCCTTTTCCTCAGGAGTTTCCGCCATCAGCAAGGCGAGGCGATCGAAGGCGGCGTGCATTTCAGCTTGACGCTGCTCGATCCATTGGTTGATGGCGCCGAATGCCTGCTGCTGCATGCGATAGGTGCGCACCCGCCCCACCTTTTCCGAAATGACAATGCCGCTTTCTTCCAGAATTCGCAGATGTTTCAGCACCGCCGGCAGGCCGACATCGGCGGGCTCTGCCAGTTCCGTGACGGAGGCCGGCCCCCTGGCAAGCTTTTCCACGAAGCCACGGCGATAGGGATCGGCGAGCGCCTGAAATATCCGGTCGAATTCGGCTGGCGCCAGTTCTGCCATCATATGCCTCAAGATGTCCCGGCCTCAAGATGTCGCGGCTTCAAGATAACGCGCTGGCATCGCCTCCCGATAGGGAAACATCGAGAAATAGGGCTGCGCTTCGGCCAGCACGCGTTTGACGGAAGCACGTTGTAACAGACGCTCCAGATAGGAGGAAAGCGCCTGCTGCTCAGCTGTGAAAGGATGCACGATGGAAGCAAAGAACAGCCCCGGCAAAGCCGCGCAATCGGCCATGGTGAAATCATCGCCCGTCGCCCAGAGCCTTCCCTGCATATCCGCCTCGATCATCTTATAGGCCTGATCAAGCATCCCTCTCGCTTCAGTGACGCCATGCGGATCATGGGCGTCCGCCGGCCGGATTCTGTCGGTGACGATCTTCTGCATCGGCACGCTGACATAGAGGTCGTAAAACCGATCCCAGAGCCGCACCTGCAGCAGCGCGTCCGGATCATCGGGCAGAAGCCGCACCGGCCCCGGATAATGGGCCTGCAGGTATTCGATGATGATGCTCGTCTCCGGGACCGTACGCCCGGTTGCCTCGTCATGCAGGATCGGAATCTTGCCGACCGGCCATTTGTCGAACAGGGCCGCGGCCGAGTCCGGATCGGCAAAATTGACGATCCGGCTGTCGAACGCGGTCTCGTTTTCATAAAGCGCGATCAGCACCTTGTGGCAGAAGGAGGCAAGCGGATGCAGGTAAAGGGTCAGCGTCATACGGCACCTATAGTTTCCAATTTCGGAAACTATATCTCGGTCGCTATTGTCACGCAAGATACTTTCCAAAACTGGAAAGTTTAGGGGCGCCTATGCGTATGCCACCCATCCCCTGAAGCTGAAGGCGGCGTAGAACAGGCTGACATCCGAAAAGCCTGCCGCGCGCAGCATGGCCTCCTCATCTTCCGGAGCGAGGATATGCAGCCTCTCGCGCATGGCGGTGCGCGCATTCTCCTGCCGAGAAGGGTCTCCTCCGTCAGGAGCGCCATAGGCGATATGGCGATCGATCCACATCGACCGCCCCGGCTCGTCTTGCGGGAAACTCATATGCGCAACAACAAACGGCGCACCGGCTTTCAGTCGGCGGCGAATTTGCTGAAGTATTTCAGGTCGTTGCTCGACGGGGATGTGATGGAAGGTCAGCAGGCAGACGGCGGCGTCGAAGGGGCCTTCGGGCGCGATATCGATGCCGCCCTGGTGAAAACCGATGCGACTGCTGTGCTCTCCGGCAACCTGCCGCGCCAGTTGCAGCATGTCGGCAGAGGGGTCTATGCCATCAAAAGTCCAGCCCGCATGCGCCTCGGCAAAGGCTTTGAGTTCCAGTCCGCCGCCGGCGCCGAGCACGAGCACGCGGCCATTGTCAGGCGTCCGCTCCGCCATCAGCATCGTCGCCATCCGGTGCAGGCTTGATAAGCCGGGAACCTGCCGCGGCGGCCCTTCGAGATAGGATTTGACGGCATCGCCGGTAAAGGCAGATGCCGTCTTGTGAGGTGTGGGCAGGCTAGGGTAATTGTGATCTCGCATCATGTAACTTTAATTATTACAGGATGCCAGAGCTGTCAATTTTCGACCTATTTTGCGAACTTGCGTGCCCCGGCTACGCAGAGAATGACGGCGACCGTCACCGCGAGCATGCTCCAGCTCACCGTTTCGCGCAGCAGCGTCGCGGCAAGCGCCAGGCCAAAGAAAGGCTGAAGCAACTGCAGCTGTCCGACGGCAGCAATGCCGCCCTGCGCAAGCCCGCGATACCAGAAGATGAAGCCAATCAGCATGCTGAAGAGTGAGACATAGGCAAGGCCCAGCATGGCCGGCGTCTGGATCTCGGCAAAGCTCGGCGGCCTGTAGAGGATGGCGGCGACGATCATGACCGGCAACGACACCACCAGCGCCCACGAGATCACCTGCCAGCCACCAAGCCGGCGCGACAGCCGCGCGCCCTCGGCATAACCAAGCCCGCAGACGATGACGGCGGCCAGCATCAGCGCATCGCCAACAGGCGAGGCCGTCAGCCCCTGCGCCAGCGCAAAGCCCGCCACCAGCGCGCTGCCGAGCAGCGAGAAGAGCCAGAAGGCCGGCTTCGGCCTTTCGCCGCCCCTGATGACCCCGAAGATCGCAGTCGCCAGCGGCAGCAGGCCGATGAAGACGATGGAATGCGCCGAGGTTACATGCTGCAGCGCCAGCGCCGTCAACAGCGGAAAGCCGACGACAACGCCGAGCGCGATGACAACAAGCGAAATGAGATCCTGCCGTGAAGGCCGTTTCTCACGGAAAGTGATCAGCAGGCAAAGCGCCAGGATGCCGGCAATCGCCGCTCGCGCCACCGTCAGGAAAACCGGATCGAGCTGCATGACGGCCACGCGGGTGGCCGGCAGCGATCCGCTGAAGATGAGCACGCCGATAAAACCATTGATCCATCCGGTCGCTGTGCGATCCATGCGGGCACTCCTTTGTTTGCCCCATGCTTATCCGCCGTTCGCACTGGTACTACCAGCCACAGTTCGATACAGTTGGCTGAAACTGTTATGGTTGGGGAAGCAGTACGGATGGACGAGCAAGTACAGGCAAGCAGCCGGGTCGGGATGGTCATGGCGACCATCCGCCAGCGCATTGCCGGCCGCAGCCTCACGCCCGGAGCCAAGCTGCCTTCGATCCGCAGCCTGTCGGGAACTTTGAAAGTCTCCGCCTCTACGGTGGTCGATGCCTATGAGCGCTTGGTGGCCGAGGGTGCGATCCTCTCGCGCCCCGGTTCTGGCTTCTATGTCGCGAGCCAGGCCGCGCCACTCTCGCTGGCCGATATCGGCCCGAAGCTCGATCGCGCGGTCGATCCTTTCTGGGTATCGCGGCAATCGCTGGAGGCGCAGGAAAGCGATCTCAAGCCCGGCTGCGGCTGGCTGCCGCCCGCATGGCTTCCCGAGGAGGCCATTCGCCGGGCGCTGCGATCCCTGTCGCGTGCGGACGCCGCAAGCCTCTCCGACTACGGCTCGCCCCTCGGCCTCAAGCCGTTGCGCCAACTGATTTCCAGGCGCATGGCCGAGCGCGGCATCGAGGCCGCGCCCGATAAGATCATGCTCACCGAATCCGGCACACAGGCAATCGATTTCCTCTGCCGTTTTCTCATCGAGTCCGGCGATACGGTGCTGGTCGACGATCCCTGCTATTTCAATTTTCATGCGCTGCTGAGAGCCCACCGCGCCAAGGTCGTCAGCGTTCCCTACACGCCTTCAGGCCCCGATATCGAGCTCTTTGCCGCAGCCCTCACCGAGCACCGGCCGCGCCTCTACATCACCAACTCCGCAATCCACAATCCGACCGGCGCCACGCTCTCGCCGGTCACGGCGCACCGATTGCTGAAGCTCGCCGAACAACATGGCCTCACCATCATCGAGGACGATATCTTCGCCGATTTCGAACTGACGCCGGCGCCCCGCCTTGCCGCCTTCGACGGCCTCGACCGCGTCATCCATATCGGCAGCTTTTCGAAGACACTCTCGGCCGCCGCGCGCTGCGGCTTCATCGCGGCGCGGCCTGAATGGATCGAAGGCCTGATCGACCTCAAGATTGCCACCTCCTTCGGCGGCGCCCGGCTGAATGCCGAACTGGTGTTGAGCGTGCTCAGCGACGGCAGCTACCGCAAACATGCCGAAGGCCTGCGCAGCCGTCTCTCCAAGGCGATGTTTGATGTCACGACCCGGCTGAAAACATTGGGCATCCGCCCATGGCTGGAGCCGCAAGCCGGCATGTTCCTCTGGTGCCATCTGCCGGATGGTCTGGATGCCGCGGCCGTGGCGCGTGCCGCGCTCGCCCAGAATGTCGTGCTCGCGCCGGGCAACGCCTTCAGCCTGTCGCAATCGGCCACCGGCTTCATGCGCTTCAACGTCTCCCAGACACTGGACAACAGGGTGTTTGACGTGCTTCGGGATGCGCTCAGGCAGGCATCAATTAGTCCGCCTGCCACTCCATGAAGGCTTTGCCGATCACCTTGCCATCCTCTTCCCGCCGCAGCCGGCAGAGGGCTTGCCGCCGATCGGGAGAAAGCCCCATCAACTCCACCCGCACGGCTTCGCTCGCCCGGATATTGCCGGAAAAGAAGATCTCACGCCGAGACACCTGCGAAAGCTCGGGAAACCACCGCCCGAAGGCGCGGTCGGCCAGTGCCTGGAATTCGGCGAAGTAGAACAGCCCGGCGCCGTTGAACTCCTGCGACGCATCCGGCTCGAAGCGAAAGCCGCGCAGTGCCTTGGCCGGGTTGGCAGGCAGGCCGAAATGCGCCTCCAGCGTGCCGGCGCGCAGCAATGCTGCCGTCCTTGCCAGCGCATTGTCCTCCACAGCCGTCGTCAGGCCGGGCAGGGGAACGCGGGCGATCGAATAGTTGTCGCCCTCCCGCATGCGGCAGACGAAAGTGGAAATAAGCTCCACCTCGCCGATCAGGTTGCCACGCACGAAAAGCCGGTGGCGAGTTGAAACCTGCGTGCGCGAGACGGGCGACAGTGTCGAGCGTATCGTGAGCACATCATTGGCGCGAACCGCGCCGAAGTTTGCATGCTCCAGCGACGTCGCGCAGATTGCCGCATAGGCCTCGCCGCCATCGGGCGCGCGGAAATCGGCATTCTCCATGCCGAGATGGCGCGCGAGCATCAGCCAGTGGCGATGCCCGAGCTCTTTCATCGCCCAGGTTTCCGAGAGGCCTGACGGCGTCAGGTGCGGCATGCCGACGAGCATATGCGGCGCAAGCGCCTGCTCCATCAGCTCGCGCGCTGACGGCTCGGGTGGATGAAAATCGAGGATCGCGACATTCATGTTCAAGCGCTGGCCGCCTGTTTCAGGACCTGATGGGTGACCTCAAGATGGCCGGCGAGGTGGTTCACCACATGCTCGGCATCTTTGCCGACGGCCAGGAACCGGCCGGAACCCCAGGTCCAGAGCCAGGGCAGGCCGAGAACATAGACGCCGTCGATGCCGGTCACGCCGCGCCGCTGCACCGGATAGCCGGTGCCGTCGAAGATCGGCAGGCCGACATAGGACCAGTCAGGCGAAAAGCCGGTCGCCCAGATCACCGAAGTGACACCCTCCGCCCTGAGATCGAGTTCCGCCGGCTCGCTTTCCGGCTCCCAGAGCGGCGTGTAGAGGCTGGCCGGCGGCGCATCGATGCCTTTCTCGGCAATATGCCGGTCGATCAGCGCGTTGATGCCGTTATAGACGCGGTCGGCATTGTCGAGATTGGCCTTCAGATTCGGCTCGAACAGCATCCGCCCACCCGAAACACCCTCCATGCGCCCATAAAGCGACATGCCCTCCAGCGCGAATTTGCGCAGATCGATATCGCGCCCGCCGTCGCGGCCGGTCAGATAGTGGTTGGTGTCGTGCTTCTTCTTGGTCATGCCGTCATGTTCGACCGTGATGTCGTATTGGCCGACATCGGCGAGCCAGTCGACCACATCGCGGCCGCGATAGAAACGGGCGCAGCGTGGTGCATTGCCGGTGACCATATGCACCTTGCGGCCGGCAAGATGCAGGTCTTCGGCGATCTGGCAACCGGACTGGCCGGAGCCGACAACGACGACGGCGCCCTCCGGCAGCTGGCCGGGATTGCGATAGTCAGCGGTGTGGATCTGTAGGATATCATCCGGCAGGCGCTCGGCGGCGCGTGGGATCGCCGGCGCGCTGTAGAGGCTGGTGGCGATAATGACGCTGTCGGCGGTAAGCGATCCCGCCGAAGTCGAGAGCCTGAAGAGATCGCCAGCCTTTTCCAGCGAGGTGACCGTCGTGCCTTCCAGCACGGGCGCATTCACCTTTTTCACGAAGCGATCGACATAGGCGAGGATCTCGTCCTTCACCATGAAACCATGCGGATCGTCGCCGTCATAGGGGTGGTCGGGCAGCTGGCACTGCCAGTTCGGCGTCACCAGGCAGAAGGCGTCCCAGCGCTCGTTCTTCCATTTATGCGCCACGGTCTTCTTCTCGAAGACGACATGGTCGATGCCGTGCTCCTTGAGATAGTGGCTGGCCGAAAGCCCGGCCTGACCGCCGCCGATGACGACGGCGCTGTAATGCGGCTTGAGGGAAAAGGTCATTGGTCGGGTTCCTTTCAGAGAATGAAGCTTTCGCAGCGCACGCGGGCATCGACGTCGGCAAGAAACAGGGAGCCCCCCTCCTCGATGCGGGCGAGCTGGCCGCGGGCGAGCGAACACGGATAGCCGTATTTCGCCTCCACCCGGTCGCTGGCGATGGTCAGCGCCTTGCGGCTGCGGTCGAGAAAATCGCGGATCGGATAGGTCTGGCCTTCCTCGAAGAATTCCCGGATGACGAGCGAGGGCGAATAACAGGTCTCCTCGCGGCCATCCGGCCAGGCGATGACGAAACGCATTTCAGGCATGGGCAGGCTCCTTCAATGTCTCGTAGGCTTGGAGATGCGCGGCAGCCGTACGCTGCCAGCCGTGATGGGCGGCAAGCTTCAGCCCGCGCGGGATAAGCCCGGCACGCACCGGCGGCATAAGCGAAATCGCCATGGCCTCGGCGATAGAGGCGGCATTGTGCGGATCGCACCAGACGACGTCTTCAGGGCCGAGATATTCGGTAAAGGGTGCGATCGAGGAGACGACAACGGGAACACCGCTCGCCATCGCCTCCAGCACGACGAGGCCGAAACCTTCCTTGACCGAGGCGAAGACCAGTGTATCGGCAAGCCGGTAAAGCGCCGGCATGTCCTCGTCCGCAACGGTGCCGAGGATATGGACGGCAGCCGCACACTCGCCGAGCGAGGCTAGCGCGGCGCGGAACTCGCCCTGATAGCCGCGATGATCGAGCAGTGAGGCACCGCCGGCGAACACGAATTGCGCATCCGGGCGGATCGCGCGCACTTGGTCGAAGGCTTGCAGCATGGCGATCGTATTCTTGCGCGCCTCGATGCCGCCGACAGCAAGGAAAACAGGGCCATCCGGCAAGGCGAGTTTGCTGCGCAGCGAAGTGCCGTCGGCGGTGGGACAGAAGCGCTTGGTGTCGACGCCATTGCCGACGACGGTGGAGCTGATGCCGCGTGTTTCCTTGAACGTCTTGCGCCACATCGAACTGACGGTAAAGAACAGGTCGGCCTGGTCGATGGATCGATCCTGCAGCTCCATCAGCCTGATATCGGCGAACTGGTCGATATGATGGACGGTGCGGACGAAAGCGGGGATCAGCCCGCGCTCCTTCAAGGTTGCCAGTGCATTGCCCGAAATGCCGTCATGGGCGTGGAAAATATCAAAGTCGCAGGCCCCAGCACTTTCGAAATGCCTGACATAATCGGCAATCCGCTGCTCGACCATGGCGGTCATGCCATCATGCGCAGGCCCGACAGGAATGCACATCGCGCTACAGGCCGGCGTGCGGAAGAAACCTGTCCCCTTGGCATCTGGCGCATGCAGCACGACCTCATGGCCAAGATCGGCCAGTGCTTCGGAAAGCTGCATGGCATGCACCACGCCGCCGCGCGGGTTCGTGGAGTGGGAAAGCATGGCGATGCGCAGCGCCCGGCTCATGCAGCATCCTCCTGCCGGCCGAGCTGCAGCAGCGGTGTCTCACCATAATCGCGGATCACGGCACGATCGGTGCCATCAGATATCGCCACTTCGCTGCCAGCTTTGACATTGGCGATCACGGCCGCGCTGATATTGCGGGCGGCAAAACGCAGGATCACCTCATCGGCCTTTTCGGGCGTGGTGGAGATCAGGTAACCGAAGCTTGGGAACGTCGCGAGCCAGCGCTCGAGCGCCACGCCATCCGGCAGCGGGATTGCCGAGATATCGATATCGATGCCGACCCCGGAACATTCCGCCAGCATGATTGCCGTGCCGATAATTCCGCCCTGGCTGATATCCTTGGCGGCGAGTGCCAATCCGGCTTCTGCGATCTGCGGTAAGATCTCCAGATCGCCGCGCAGCCGGGCGGACGGGGCATCGGTTGCCGCTTCCCAATTGTTGAAGGGTTCGCGATAACGGCCGCGATGATCGATCGCCGCGATCAGCACATCGCCCACCTTCGCATCGAAGCTCGTCAGCAGCTTCTTCGCCCTGCCGAGAATGGCGACTGAAAGCTGACCGCGATCGGTGCGGATATTGGTATGGCCGCCAACGATCGGCACACCAAACGTCCTGGCTGCCGCCCGCATGCCCTCAAGAACAGGTGCTGCGCCTGCCTCGCCATTCGCCCAGACGGCATCGACGACGGCGACCGGCCGGCCACCCATGGCAGCGACATCGGAAATATTGACCATCACCCCGCACCAGCCGGCAAACCAGGGATCGGCGGCAACAAACTCGTTGATGAAGCCCTCGATGGCAAAGAGCAGGTATCCGTCGCCATCGGGCAGCGCTGCACAATCGTCGCCCACCGGTATCTGCTGACCGGCAAGGCCAAGGCGCGCGGCAACCGTGCCGATATCCGCCTTGGCAGCGATGCCGGAGGAGGCGGAAAGCTTGGCTGCCAGCACCGTGAGATCGATCCTGTCGCCCATCACGCCGCCTTCCTGGCGAGTGCCACCAGCCCGGTTTCCGGCGTCGGGCAGGGCGGGTACCAGGCAAGGTCCGCCTTCATCCTGAGATGCGGCTTGCCGTAGACCTCGAATTCCTCGATCACATCCCAATGCAGACGGCGGAAGAGCAGCCCGTTCTGCACCTGCACATTGGCAAGAAACGTGTGGCAGCCCATCGCATTGGCCGAGGAGACCGCAAGCCGGATCAGCGTTGCGCCAAGCGCGCCGATCTTACGGAAATCCTCGTGCACGGCGAGCCGCGAGCCCCACCAGAGGCCGGGCTCCTCCTGATGGATGCGCACCGTGCCGACCAGCCTGTCGGCGGCAACGCCCATCATCGACAGCGCCACGATCGGAATGGCGTGATCGTCGATCACATCGCGGTCATCGCTCTCGAAGATCTTCTGCTCCTCGCAGAAGACGGCGCGGCGCAGCGCATGCGCTTCCTGCCGTTCCCACTCCGAGGTCGAAAATTTCACCTGGAATTCGCTGGCGCGATAGGGCGAGAAGGGCTCCAGCATCATTTGGTCAGCATCCTTTCATAGGAGGAAAGGGCAGAGCAGGCGCCGCATTTGCCGCAGCCGGCCTTGATGTCGACGGCCTTCAACCCGCTATCGACCAGCATCTTGGAGAGCGGGCCGAGGATCGAATGCATGAAATCAGGCTTCGGCGCCGGATGGCTTTCGAGCGGCGTTCCCGAAATCGGCACGAAGGGCACGACGAAAGGATAGACGCCGATGGCAACAAGCTTTTCGCAGATATCGAGGATCGCCTCACGCGTATCGCCGAGGCCGGCGAGAATGTAGGTCGAGACCTGGCCGCGCCCGAACACTTCGACGGCGGCCTTGAACGAGGCCATGTATTTTGAAATCGGGACCTGCGCCTTGCCGGGCATGATGCGCTCACGCAATTCCGGCGTGACGACTTCGAGATGCATGCCGAGCGCATCGACGCCGGCTTCCTTCATGATCGAAAACCAGATGTCGTCTTCCGGCGGCTCGCACTGCGCCTGGATCGGCAGGTCGACGGCCGCCTTGATGGCGCGGGCGCTGTCGGCAAGGATCGAAGCGCCGCGATCCGGCCCCTTCGGCGTTCCCGTCGTCATCACCATATGCTTGATGCCATCGAGCTCGACGGCGGCCTTGGCGACTTCCGCGAGCTGTTCCGGCGTCTTGTGGGCAACGGTGCGGCCCGCCGCCAGCGACTGGCCAATGGCGCAGAATTGACAGGTCTTGGTGCGGCTTTGATAGCGGATGCAGGTCTGCAGCACCGTGGTCGCCAGCACGTCACGGCCATGCAGCACGGCGATCTGCGAATAGGGAATGCCATCGGCCGTGCTGCGCTCGTAGAAACGCGGGCGCAGCGGGAAGGACACTTCGCCGAGCACGCGCCCATCGCGGCTGATGCGGCTCTTGCCGGCCTCATCGGGTTTATCGACCAGATAGGGGCTCTCGAAAGCCGGTGCGGTATGAACCGGTACCATCACGGTCATGCCGTCGATCGTCAGCGCCTTGTGATCGGATGGGCCGGCGCCGCCGCGGCGGCTCTCGTGGCCGGCCTTGGGATCAACGAGCCTGGCTCCGAAGGACTGCAACTCGTTGATCAGAGTCTCGGTCGGCAGAAACGTCGTATTGTCCATCGGTGTTGCTCCCTGTGTCTGTTTGGAAGGAATGTGCAGAGCCGACCATCGGTTGGGTGGCGCGGCCGTCCATGACGAGATGCAGCAGTTCGGGGCGGGCGTAGTGGCCGACCGAATCCATCATCCGCTTGCGCTTGGTGATCAGGCTCATGTCGAGATCGGCGATCAGGATGCCTTCGCCCTCGGTGATCGGCGGTGCCAGGTGCTTGCCCTCGGGCGAAATGATCGCCGTCATGCAGCCGCCGCGCAGTGCCTTCTGCAGGCCTTGATCGGGGGTAATGGAATTGATCTGCTCCTCGGTCAGCCATCCCGTGGCATTGACGACGAAGCAGCCGCTTTCAAGCGCGTGGTGGCGGATCGTCACCTCCATCTGCTCGGCAAAGATCGGCCCGACCATCGAGCCCGGAAACTGGGCGATGTGGATTTCCTCGTGCTGGGCCATCAGCGCGTAGCGGGCAAGCGGATTGTAATGCTCCCAGCAGGCGAGCGCTCCGAGCCGCCCGATGCTGCTATCGACGACCGTGAGGCCGGAGGCATCGCCCTGGCCCCAGATCATCCGCTCATGGTAGGTCGGCGTGATCTTGCGGCGCTTGAGGATGAGCCTGCCATCCGCATCGAAGAGAAGCTGGGTATTGTAGAGTGAGCCGTGATCGCGCTCGTTGATGCCGAGCGCCACGACGATGCCATGTTCGCGGGCAGCCGCTGCAACCGCATCGGTTGCCGCACTCGGAACGGTGACTGCTTCTTCATAAAGGCGCAGATGCTCGCGGCCCGATAGAACCGGCGGCAGCACGAATGAGAAATAGGGGTACCAGGGAACGAAGGTCTCCGGAAAGACGATGATCTCGGCACCCTTGGTAGCGGCTTCGGCAATTGTCTCCAGCACGCGCGCCAGCGTCTTTTCGGGCGAGGTCAGATCCGGCGCGATCTGCGCGGCTGCGGCCCGGACGGTCGTATTCTTCTCCATGACGAAATCCTTCTGATGGTGTGAGGGAGGCGGAGGAGGGGAACTCCGCCTCCCGAACGCGGCTGACGACGGCGTTGCTTCCGGGTCAGAGCGTCCAGGTATCGAGGATGAAGGCGCCGTCGCGACGGTGGATCAGGATCAGGTCCAGCACGTCGAGCGGACTGATCGGCCGGATGCCGGGGATCAAGGCCTGTTCGCCATGGCCATAGAGCGCCTGCAGCGCGAAGCGGCAGGCATAGACCTTGCCGCCTTCTTCCAGGAATCCCTTGATCTGATTGTTGAAGTTCAGATGGCCGGGAAATGCTTCCGCGCCGAGTTTGGGAAAGCCGCGCTGCACGCCGAGCGTCACGCCGGGACCATAGAGAAGGACGGAGGTTTCGAACCCCTTGCGCTTCAGGCGCTTGGCCTGCAGCAGGTTCACAAGGCCGATCGACCCTTCGAAGGCGACGGTGTGGAAGGTGATGAGGGCTTTCTCACCCTCCTTGGCCTGGACGTCTTCAAAGACCTTTTCCTCATAATCGACGAAGAAGTCTCCATCTGCGTGGGCCGGTGCGGTAACTGCGGGCATGAATGGCTCCTGTGTTTGAAGTCAGGCCCCTCTCGCGGGGTACAGCCATTGAATTGCAAGCGCCGTGCCAAATTGACTTTGCACAAATAGCAGTCAATTTATGCAGAAAAGCATTCAATTATACATTCAATTTTGAAGGGAGGTGAATTTGACGCCGATTAGGCGGGCATTTATGTGCAAAAAATGAATGCAAGAGAGATCGAAATGAATGCAGTCAAAATGCTATCAATGTATTGATGCTATGCGCGATGCTGATTATATCATGCTTGCATGCGGCATTCAGTCGTCTGGCGCACGTGGGCGCGACGCTGTTTTTGCGTGACAGAAGAAATATGCAACAATATACGGTCAATGTCGACGGGAATCCCCCTCTGCGTCGATCACGAATTGCGGAACATGAAATGAAAGACTGGCATCCCGATCTCAGCCGCTCCTCCAGCCCCCGTTACATGGCAATTGCCGATCTGATCGAGATGGATCTGAGGAGCGGCGTGCTGGCGGTGGGGGACCGGCTACCGCCGCAGCGCGAGCTGGCAAAGCGCCTCAGCATCGATTTCACCACAGTGGCGCGCGGTTATGTGGAAGCACAGAAGCGCGGCCTGGTGGATTCGCATGTCGGCCGCGGCACTTTCGTGACTGGCGGGCAGGACAGGGAGCGCCGCGGCTTCGCCTCCGATGCGGCGCCCGATCCGCGCCGCGCCTCCGTCGTCGACTTCTCGATGAACCTGCCGCCGGAGCCGGATGATCAGGATCTGATCGCCCGCATGCGCGAGGGCATGTCGGCCGTGGCGACCAATCTCATTCCGCTCTTGCGCTACCAGGGTTTCGGCGGTTCCGGCATGGATAAGGAGGCCGCCGCCGCCTGGCTCAGCCGTCGCGGGCTCGTGCCGTCGCAGGAGCGCATCTTCGTCACACCCGGCGCCCATCCGGCTCTGCTCGCGATCTTCGGCCTGCTGGCAAAGCCCGGCGAAACAGTGCTCTCGGAAAACATCACCTATCCCGGCATGCGCTCGATCGCCGCCCAGTTGCGGCTCAATCTCTCGGGCCTGCCGATGGATGAGGAGGGCATCCTGCCCGACGCCTTTGCGGAGGCCTGTCAGCGCCTGGCCCCGAAGGCACTCTATCTCAATCCGACCCTGCAGAACCCGCTGACGCTGACCATTCCGGAAAAGCGCCGCGAGGAGATCGCTGCCGTCGCCCGCAAATATCACGTGCCAATCGTCGAGGATGACGCCTATGGCTTCATCCCGCTGCATGGCCCGCCGCCACTCGCGGCCATCGCGCCCGATCTGACCTGGCATATCGGCGGTCTCGCCAAGTGCATCGGCGCCGGCCTGCGTCTTGCCTATGTGGTCGCCCCGGACACCAAGGCGATCTGGCCCTTCGTCAGCGCCATGCGCGCCAACAATGTCATGGCCTCGCCGATGACCGTGGCGCTTGCGACGCGCTGGATCGAGGATGGCACGGCAGACACGATCCTGCGCTTCATCCGCGCGGAAGCAGGGGCGCGCCAGCAGATGGTGGCGAATATCCTGCCCGACGGCAGCTACAAGGCCGATCCGATCAGCTTCAACATCTGGCTGCCGCTCACCAATGGCTGGACCCGCTCCACTTTCGGCAGCCACATGCGCTCCTCAGGCATCGGCGTGGTGGCAAGCGACGCATTCACAGTGGAAGGTGCCGCCCCTGAAGCCGTGCGCGTCTGCCTCGGCGGACCGATCAGCCGCGACAGGCTGAAAGGCGCGCTGGACTTCATGGCCCATGCCCTCGAAGGCCCGCCGGAAATGTCCGCTTCGTTCTTCTGATGTCGCCTCATCCCTTTGCCCTCGTGCCGGCACAAGGGATGTCAAGAGGGTCGAGCCACCGCGCGTCTGCGCGGTGAATGACTCTCCCTTGCACAAAATACGGCCGCCGTCGGATCTTCCGGCTTGCCTGCTCGTGCGTCCGCCATCCACTCTTTCACGCCCCAAACCCGATTCAAAGAATCTCTGCGTCATTCTGACGAATAGACTGGCAATCCGCTTTTAATGTAATTATATTGTATGCATACATTATGAGGCATTGAATGGATTACGCCAATGCCTCGCAACGTCGAAAAGCGAGATCGCCATGGATACCGAATATCCTCCTCTCCCTCCGATGCAGACCGGCATCCGGGGCCGCTGCCCGCGCTGCGGACAGGGACATATGTTCAAGGGTTTCCTCACGCTGAAGAAGGAATGCGAAGTCTGCGGGCTGGATTATTCCTTCGCCGATCCGGCCGATGGCCCGGCCTTCTTCGTAATCTGCTTCGCCTGCGTGCCGAGCGTGCTGCTTGGCGTGTGGCTGGAAGTTGCCTTCTCCGCGCCGCTCTGGGTCCAGCTGCTGGTCACCGGCCCCTTCATGTTCGCCACCTGTATTCCGCCATTGAGGCCGCTGAAGGGATGGCTGGTCGCAAGCCAGTATTTCTACAAGGCCGAAGAGGGCAAGCTCGCCTGATCTCGGGTAGTCAAGGATCGCGCGGGATATCCTGATCTTTGCGTATGAAAGGCCGCTCGGAACATCGAGCGGCCTTTTTTGCTGCGCAAGCGGCCGTCGTTGTCTGAAGCCAAAATGCCGCAGGAAATGGATATCAAAGCCTCTTGCGTTTTATGTACCGATCGGTACAATGCGTGACGAAAGGTACAATTCAATCAAGGAGACCAGACATGCCTGCACCGCTTCCCCCTTTCAGCCATGAAACCGCAACCCAGAAGGTCCGCCTTGCCGAGGACGGCTGGAACAGCCGCGATCCGCAGCGCGTATCGCTCGTCTATACGCCCGACAGCCAGTGGCGGAACCGCGCCGAATTCGTCACCGGCCGCGCCGAGATCGTGGCCTTCTTGACCCGCAAGTGGGCGAAGGAGCTCGATTACCGGCTGATCAAGGAACTCTGGGCCTTCACCGACAACCGCATCGCCGTGCGCTTTGCCTATGAGTGGCATGACGACAGCAACAACTGGTTCCGTTCCTATGGCAACGAGAATTGGGAATTCGATGCAGAGGGCTTGATGCAGCGCCGTTTCGCCTGCATCAACGATCTGCCGATCAAGGAATCGGATCGCAAGTTCCATTGGCCGCTCGGCCGGCGGCCTGATGACCATCCGGGCCTTTCCGACCTCGGCCTTTGAGGCCTGCAGGTGACCCGAGGGTGAATTGTGAAGACCGTTTATGAACGTGCCGATGTCGTGCCGCTGCTTGCGGAAATCTTCCGCGAGCTCGGCTATGAGGGCACGACATTGAGCCGCATCACCGAACGCACCGGCATCGGCAAAGGCAGCCTCTATCACTTCTTCCCCGGCGGCAAGGAGGAGATGGCGGCCGCAGTCCTTGCTGATGTCGACGCCTGGTTCGAGCGCGCTATCTACGAGCCGTTGCGACGTGACGATCCCAGGGCGGCGATCGATGGGATGTGGGCGAATGTGATGGACTATTTCCGCTCCGGCAGCCGCATCTGCCTCGTCGGCGCCTTTGCGCTGGACGAAACGCGCCAGCGCTTTTCGCCTGTCATCCGGGATTATTTCGTCCGCTGGATCGAGGCGCTGCGCCAGGCGCTGGTCCGCGCCGGCTCCGCCGAGGATGACGCACTTGCCGCGGCCGAAGAGGCCGTCTCCGGCATTCAGGGCGCGCTGGTGCTCTCGCGGGCGCTGGATGACAAGGATATGTTCCGCAGAACCCTGGATCGGCTGACCGGCAGGCTGGCTGCGACGAAACGTGGGGGATAGGCGGTGGCCGCTGTCTTGGCAGGAGCAGGAATGCCGGCAACGCGGGGAACTGCGGGTGAGGGGTTCAGGACGTCCTCACCCGTCAAGATTGTGCTTAAGAGTCGTTCTGGGAGGGCAGGCGGACCGGGCGCGGATTCTCGCGCTGCGTGCGTACCTGGCGCCACTCGTTTTCCATCTGGTCGACGACGTGCTGGGGGATCTTGGTCGGAGTTTCTGCGGTGGTCTGCATCATATGCCTCTCTTCCTCAGCAAGGGTGTGCTTACGGATTGATGCATCGCACAACAAAAACTGCGTGTAAATCTACCCCGGTCACACTTGAAACGATTAAATTAATTTCAATCGATTAAGCCGACGTTAACCACAGCAGGCCTCAGAGAAGCGTATCATGACAGCCCCACTCGACCGGCAATTCTTCTTCGATACCGTGCAGAACGCCCTCTTCAAAGGCAGTCTCACCACTACCCAGATCGAAGGCATGAACGCGATCCTCGACTACTGGGACGCGAATTTGGCTACCGCCGATCGGCGCTGGCTGGCCTATGTATTGGCGACTGCGTTTCATGAGACGGCTTACACGATGCAGCCTGTACGTGAGACGCTGGCAACGAGCGATTCGCGCGCCGTCGAGATCCTCGAGACCGCCTTCGCATCCGGCCGGCTCTCCTGGGTGAAGTCGCCTTACTGGCGGCCGGATGAGGATGGCAAGTGCTGGCTTGGCCGCGGGCTGGTGCAGCTCACCCATAAGCGAAACTACGAGGCTATGAGCGAGGTGACCGGCATCGATCTCGTCGCTCATCCTGACCGCGCTATGGAGATGACGCCCGCCGTGACGATCCTGATCGAGGGCATGCTGCGCGGCAGCTTCACCAGCCACCGGCTTTGCGATCACCTCAATGAGGAGAGGGAAGACTGGGTGAATGCGCGCCGCATCGTCAACGGCACCGACAGGGCGGAGAGGCTCGCCGAATATGGGCGGACATTCCTTGCCGCCATGCGCAAGCCATCCTGACGCGGCATTGTGGCCCGGTTGAAGGCCTGGGCGGCGCGTGTTATCGCCCGACCTAAGCTCAGAGAATTGCCACAGGAGTGTCCGCGTGATCCGCCATATCGTCTTCTTCACCGTGCCGGAGGAAAACCGCGAGGCAGTGCGCAAGGGGCTCTCCATACTGACGGGCATACCGCACGCGCTGAAGCTGGAGATCGGCGAAAACGTCAAGACGGACCAGTGGGGCAATGCGGTCGATTTCGTCGTCTATGGCGAATTTGAAAGCGAGGAGGCGCTTGCCGCTTACAAGGCGCATCCCGATTATGATCTCTCCACACGCACGGTAAAGCCGCTTCGGGATACGAGGACCGCGGCCGATTTCGATAGCAGCAAAGCGGTCACCAGGCCCCTGCACGATTGACGATGAAGAGTGTGCCGCTTAGGGCGAAGATCTATCTCATTGAAAATGAATAAGTATTTTCTAGTGCTGGTGCATTTTGCCGTGATTTTCCGGCTAAGTCATTGATAGTGTTTAAGTGATCCACCAAAGCACAAAAATCTTTTAATAATTCGATTTCGGCAAACGCTGCTTCTGATTTTGAAATTCCTTATGCGAAATTTTGAGGCTAAGTGGATCACTTATTCAGAATCAATGACTTAGCCCCAAAAACACTACACTGAAGGCTCATTCTGAAAATTCTTATTCAGTTTCAAATAGATAGGGAGGATCGGAAGCGATGCCGGTTGCAGATGAATCAATCTGTGAAGGGCCGGAAGCAGCTCTTGAGAAAAAAGCCGTAAATGATTCAAAAGCTTAACGGCTTGGCAGTTCCTGATGCTGTATGACCGGAACCTCCTCTGCCTGAAGGCACAGTGCTGGTTCTCAGTTTTGTCGCCGGTCAGGCCGGCTGCTCGCTCGGCCTCGCGCTGCGCACCAGTGACATCAGCATCAGCACGAAAACCATGGCGATGGCCGCAAGCACCGCGCAGGTGATGACTGTCGGACCGGCGCCGGCGCGATCGAGGATGGCGGTGAAGATGACGGGTGCGATGGCATTGGCAAGGTTCTGCGGCATCGACAGGCGCGCCGCCTGCAGCCCGTATTCCTTGGCCGAGAAGAGGGCGAGCGGCATTAGCGCGCGGGCGACCGCCAGCACGCCGGAGCCGAAACCGTAGAGCAGCACGAAGGTGACGAGCAGCGGCGTCGATGGCGGCACGATGAAGAGCATCAGGAAGCTGAACAGCATCAGGCTGACGCCCATCACCGATGTCAGGATCGGATTGCCGCGCTTGCCGAGCAGCATGTCGAGTGCGCGTGCCGAAATGCCGATGACGCCGCGGGCCGAGCCGAGTTGCAGTGCAAGGGCCGACGATGCGCCGGACTGGCGGAAGATTTCGAGCAATGACGGCGAGACGCCGAAGGTGATGAAGGTGCAGAGTGTGGTGGAGACGGCAATCAGCAGGAAGGCCTTGCGCCGGTCGGCAGGCGAAAGCTCCACCGGCGGTGTTTCGGCGGCGTTGCCCTGCGTGTGGCTCGCAACCGGCTTCGGCAGGCCGAAGAGATGCAGCGGCAGGCAGACGAAGAACTGCAGGCAGGCGCTGACGACGAAGGTGACACGCCAGCCGAAATTCTCGTTGAGCAGCGTCAGGATCGGCCAGAAGATGGTCGCCGAAAGACCTGTGAACAGCATGAGGATGGCGATGACGCGTTTGCCGTTCGCACCCTCGCGTTCGACAACTGCGGTATAACACGGCGCCGAGAGGCCGAGCGCGCCGCCGAGCCCGATGACGACCCAGGCAAGGCCATAGACGACGATATTGGTGGCGGCGGCAAGCAGCAGCAGGCCGATCGCAAAGGTGAGCGACGAGGCCGCCAGCACTTTCGCGGCACCATAGCGGCCGAGCCAGCGCCCGGTGGCTGGACCGGCGAAGGCACTGATGACCATCATCACGGTCAGACCGGCAAAGATCACCTCATTCGGCAGGCCGAGCGATGGTGCGATGACGCGGCCCATGACACCGAGCATATCGAAAGTGGTGCCCCAGCCGATAAGCTGGGTGACTGCGAGCACGCCAACTGTCTGCGCCGTACGAAGCGAAAGTGATTTTTGCATGGATTCGAAAATGAAATGGATGAAGACGGCCCAGCGATAGCAGTTTCAACCAGATGGTGAAAGGCTTGATCGAACAAATCCAGTACGGATTTGCCTTGTGTCGGGATTCTCCCAGTGGCAGAAGGCCTTAGCGGCATCATTCAGAAATCACGTATATTTCGCGCAATAGTCGAGAATTGTTCTAAAAACCCTGCGTTACCGTGCATTCATTTGCCATTCAGGTCGCGTGAGTACATATTCGGGACAAGTTGGCATTACATTGAAAGCACAGCACATGGCCTCTCCTCTGAGCGTCGCAGCATTGGCCGCCGGTCTGGCGGTTTCGGCGCCCTCACCGGACGATACGCACACGCTTGTCCTGCGTGTGGCGGGCGATTGCAGCGCCGCAGCCCAGCAGGTCGTGGAAGAGACGGGCGGCCAGCTTCTTTCCGTGCAGCCGGTAGGCAATGCCTGCATCATCACCGTTCTCGTTCAGGGCAATGGCCAGCGTCCGCGCAAGGTGACGGTAAAGGTTCCGATGTAGGCGGAATCGGCTTATTCATGACATCAGTGATTTGCAGCGGATGAAGGCGAAGCGATGCGCATTCTGGTAGTCGAAGACGACGTCAATTTGAACCGACAGCTGAGCGACACGCTGAAAGAGGCGGGTTATGTCGTCGATCAGGCGTTCGATGGTGAGGAAGGCCATTTCCTCGGTGACACAGAGCCCTATGACGCCATCATCCTCGATATCGGCCTTCCCGAACTGGACGGCGTGACAGTTCTGGAAAAATGGCGCGGCGCCGGCCGCTCCGTACCGGTACTGATCCTGACCGCCCGTGACCGCTGGAGCGACAAGGTGGCCGGCATCGATGCGGGCGCCGACGACTATGTCACCAAGCCCTTCCATGTCGAGGAGGTGCTCGCCCGCATCCGCGCGCTGATCCGCCGTGCGGCCGGCCATGCCTCCTCGGAAATCGTCTGCGGCCCGGTGCGGCTCGATACCAAGACCTCGAAGGCGATCGTCAATGGCGTGGCGCTGAAGCTCACCTCGCATGAGTACCGCCTGCTTGCCTATCTCATGCACCATATGGGCGAGGTGGTGTCGCGCACGGAACTGGTCGAGCATATGTACGATCAGGATTTCGACCGCGATTCCAATACGATCGAGGTCTTCGTCGGCCGCCTGCGCAAGAAGATGGGCGTCGATCTGATCGAAACGGTGCGCGGTCTCGGTTACCGCATCCAAGCGCCGACCAATGCGAATTAAGTCGCTCACCGCACGCGTGCTCCTTCTGACCACGGTCTGGTCGACGGTGGCGCTGGTGGTGATCGGCCTGTTGATTTCGACACTCTATAGACGCAGCGCCGAGCGCGGCTTTCAGGATCTCCTGCGCGCGCAGCTGTATAACGTCATCAATTCCGTGACGATCGGTGATCAGGGTGCCCTGTCGGGCAGCCCGCAGCTCGGCGACCTGCGCTTCGCCCAGCCGAAGACCGGCTGGTACTGGGTAGTCGAGCCGCTCGGCACCTATACGACCGCGCCGCTCGTCTCGCCGTCTCTTGGTTCCGCGACGATCCCGGTGCTGTCGGTCGTGGAAGCCCCCTTCGACAAGAATTACGAGCGCTACTACCAGGTGACGGACGCCTCCGGGAACCGCGTGCAGGTGGCTGAAACCGAAGTCGTGCTCGATACCGACGGCCGAGCCGCGCGCTTCCGCGTGACAGGCAATGTCGATGTCGTGGAAGACGACGTCCGCAACTTCTCCCACCGGCTCTATCTGGCGCTCGCCGGCTTCGGCGTCGGCAGTCTCATCGTCAACGCGCTTGCCATTCTCTATGGCCTCAAGCCGCTCGACAAGGCGCGCGCCGCCCTGGAGCGTATTCGCGCCGGTGAAAGCGAGCAGTTGAAGGGTGATTTCCCCCGCGAAATCCTGCCACTTGCCAATGAGGTCAATGCGCTGATCGACAGCAACCGCCGCATCGTCGAGCGGGCGCGCATGCAGGTCGGCAATCTTGCCCATTCCCTGAAGACGCCGATAGCCGTGCTGCTCAATGAAGCGCGTGTGCTTGAGAGATCGCATGGCGACCTGGTGCGCAATCAGGCCGAAGCCATGCAGGGGCAGGTGCAGTCCTATCTCAACCGCGCCCGTATTGCCGCCCAGCGTGAATCCGTGCTTGCGCGCACCGATGCCGAACCGGCGCTCGAGCGGCTGGTGCGCGTCATGCGTCGCCTGAATGTCGATACCGAATTCGAACTGATCGTCCAGCCGCCGCATCTGGCTGTTGCCATGGAGCAGCAGGATCTCGAGGAGACGGTCGGCAACCTGCTGGAAAACGCTGCGCGTTTTGCCAAGAGCAAGGTGCGCCTCTCGGCGGTCGAAGCCGGCGATGACGTGAAGGGCACAGAAGCCAGCGCCAGAAAACATTGGGTGGAGCTTGCCGTCGAGGATGACGGCCCGGGCCTGGAGCCCGACCAGATCCGCGAAGCGCTGAAGCGCGGCCGGCGGCTGGATGAGAGCAAGCCCGGAACCGGCCTTGGCCTCTCCATCGTCACCGAAATTTCCAACGAGTACCAGGGCCGCCTGGAACTCACGCGCGGGGAGTGGGGCGGACTCAAAGCCAAGCTTATCCTGCCAGGTGTGACAAAGGATGTTGCATGAGCAACTGCTTGATGTCACAAAGATAGTGGCAAATGTATAGCATGCTTTGCCTTAATGCTGACACGGGGACGCTGCACTTCGATCGGCTCATTTTGACACCCCTGATCGTGGTTCGATTGCAATGACTCTACGTTCGCAAGGCATGATCGTTTCTTCCCTTCTCGTCGCCGTTGCGCTCTCTGGCTGCACGACGACGAAGGGAGCTACAACGCGTGGGCTCTTTGGCGGCGGCAAGCCCCCGGCTTCGGCCGCTTTCATCTCCGCCTTGCAGGGTGGCATCGTCGGACGCACCGGCGTGGAGCTTGATGACAGCGACAAGCAGCGGGCGCTGGAAGCCGAATACCGCGCGCTGGAAGGTGCAGCCGTCGGGCAGCCGGTGACCTGGACTGGTCGCGATGCCAATGGCAGCGTCGTTGCGGCAGCACCCTATCAGGTCGGCTCGCAGAACTGCCGTCAGTACACCCATACGGTGACGGTCGATGGCAAGAATACGCTGGCGCGCGGTGCCGCCTGTCGCAACGAAAACGGCACCTGGTCGCCGCTCGGCTGAGCGCCCTTGCTCGTTATCCTTGCGGCCAAAAGCCTCAAATCTTCGTCATTCCGGCATTGGCAGTTGGAATGAGGGCGCGCTTCAAGTAATTGGGCCGATATGCTGTTCTGGATTCTCGTGGCCGTCCTGACGGCGGCTGTTGCCGCCATTCTGCTTTACCCTCTTTTGCGTGGGGCGAAGGCGGCTGAGGATACGCGCGCCGGTGAAGCGGCCGTCTATCGCGACCAGTTGCGTGAACTCGACAGGGATCTATCGGGCGGCCTGATCAGCGCTGACGAGGCTGATTACGCCCGCGCGGAGATCGGACGCCGGCTGATCGCCGTTTCCGGTGTTGCTCCGGCCGAAGAACGCAAGCCCGCAAGGCATCACCGCCTGACCGAAGCCTTCATCGTGCTGCTCCTGCCGATCATAGGGCTCTGTCTTTACATGAATACCGGCAGGCCCGACCTGCCGTCCCAGCCGCTAGAGGCGCGGCTTGCCAATCCCGGGAATGATATGGCCGTTCTCGTGGCCAAGGCGGAGCGGCATCTGGCGCAGAACCCTGACGACGGCAAGGGCTGGGATGTGCTGGCGCCGATCTATTTCAGCACCATGCGCATTACCGACGCCGAGACCGCCTATCGCAACGCCATCCGTTTGCTTGGCCCAAGCCCCGCGCGTCTCGACGGCCTTGCAGAAACGCTGATGGCGATGGCCGAAGGCGTGGTGACCGAAGATGCGCGCAAGGTGCTGGAACAGTCGTTGGCGCTTGAGCCGAACAACCCGCGTGCGCGCTTCTATGTTGCTTTGAGCCTGGAGCAGGCGGGCCAGCCGGATCAGGCGCGCACGGCCTTCGAGGATCTGGCGAAGCAATCGCCTGATGATGCACCCTGGCTTCCGCTGGTCAACGAGCATATCGCCAAGAACGGCGGCACGGCGGTCGCCCCTGTAGCCGAGCCAGAAGCCAAGCCTGCCGCCCCGGTCGGGCCGACGGCGGAGGATGTGGCGGCGGCTCAGAACATGAATAGCGGCGACCGTCAGCAGATGATCCGTGGCATGGTGGAAAGCCTGGATGCCAAACTGTCGGCTGACCCTGATAATTTCGAGGGCTGGATGCGTCTCGTCCGCTCTTACGCCGTATTGAACGACAAGGATCGCGCTGCCGGCGCCTTGAAGCGGGGGCTTGCCGCCTTCCCGGCATCGGGCGACGAGGGCAGGCAGCTGCTCGCGCTGGCAAAGGAACTCGGCATCGCGACGGAAGGATTGAGTGAATGACGCGCAAGCAGAAACGCCTGGCGGTGATTGCCGGCGGCATGAGCTTCATCCTTGTCGCGGTGCTACTCGTGATGTTCGCCTTCAGCCAGTCGGTCGCCTATTTCTATATGCCGGGTGATCTCGCCAAGACACCGGTGGCGCCCGGCACCCGCATCCGCCTCGGCGGCCTTGTCGGAAGCGGCAGCGTCATGCGCGGCGAGGGCTCGGTCGTGCGCTTTGCCGTGACCGATCCGAGCGGAGAGATCGTCAATGTCCGCTATGAGGGCATCCTGCCGGATCTGTTTCGCGAGGGGCAGGGGGTGGTGACCGAAGGCGCCTTCGAGACGGGCAGCACTGTCTTCACCGCCGATACCGTGCTTGCCAAGCATGACGAGACCTATATGCCCAAGGAAGTGGCCGACAGGCTGAAGGCTCAAGGCCTCTGGGAAGAGGGCAAGGGCCCGACAAAGCAAGGTGAGGCGCCGCAAGGTGCTGAAGCCAAGGCTCAGGAAGCCCAGGCGCAAGAGACAAAGGCGACGCCATGATCATCGAGATCGGCCATTATGCGCTGGTTCTGGCGCTCGCAACCGCGATCGTCCTGTCGGTCGTGCCCGTGATCGGTGCCCGGCGCGGCGATCAGGCGATGATGGATGTCGCCCCGCTCGGTTCCGTCCTGCTCTTTGCCCTCGTCGCCTTCTCCTTCGGCGTGCTCACCTATGCCCATGTCGTCTCCGACTTCTCGGTGCAGAATGTCTGGGAGAACTCGCATTCGCTGGTGCCGCTGATCTACAAGTATTCCGGCGTCTGGGGCAACCACGAGGGCTCGATGATGCTCTGGCTCCTGATCCTTTCGCTGTTCAGCGCCCTGGTCGCGATCTTTGGCCGCAATCTGCCGGATACGCTGAAGGCCAATGTTCTCGCCGTCCAGGCCTGGATCTCGGTTGCCTTCATCCTCTTCATCCTGTTGACCTCCAATCCCTTCGTCCGCCTTGATCCGGCCCCTGCCGAGGGCAAGGACCTGAACCCGGTGCTGCAGGATATCGGGCTCGCCATCCATCCGCCGCTGCTCTACCTCGGTTATGTCGGCTTTTCCGTCTGCTTCTCCTTTGCCGTTGCCGCCCTTCTCGATGGCCGCATCGATGCCGCCTGGGCGCGCTGGGTGCGGCCCTGGACGCTGGCCGCCTGGACCTTCCTGACGCTCGGCATCGCCATGGGCTCCTACTGGGCCTATTACGAGCTCGGCTGGGGCGGCTGGTGGTTCTGGGATCCGGTGGAGAATGCCTCCTTCATGCCCTGGCTTGCCGGCACCGCACTTCTGCATTCCGCCCTCGTCATGGAAAAACGCGAGGCGCTGAAGATCTGGACGGTGCTGCTGGCCATCCTCACCTTCTCGCTGTCGCTGATGGGCACCTTCCTGGTGCGCTCCGGCGTCCTGACCTCGGTGCATGCTTTCGCCAGCGACCCGAGCCGCGGCGTCTTCATTCTCTGCATCCTCTTGATCTTCATCGGGGGCGCGCTGTCGCTCTTTGCCTTCCGCGCTCCGCTTCTGTCGGCCGGCGGCCTGTTTGCGCCGATCTCGCGCGAGGGGGCGCTCGTCGTCAACAACCTGATCCTGACGGTTGCCTGCGGCACGGTGTTAACAGGCACGCTCTATCCGCTGGTGCTGGAAACGCTGACCGGCGACAAGATCTCCGTCGGGCCGCCCTTCTTCAACCTGACCTTCGGCCTGCTGATGGCGCCGCTTCTGATCGTCGTGCCGTTCGGGCCGCTGCTTGCCTGGAAGCGCGGCGATCTGCTCGGCGCCCTGCAGCGGCTGTACGTTGTTGCCGGTCTCGCTTTCGTCGCAGCGCTGGTCTTCTTCTATCTCGAACATGGCGGCCCGGTCATGGCCGTGCTCGGCCTTGCTGCCGGCCTGTTCCTGATCTTAGGTGCGGTGGCCGACCTCTGGTATCGCGCCGGTATCGGCAAGGTGAAGGCGGATATCGCCTGGCGCCGGTTCTCCGGCCTGCCGCGCTCGGCCTTCGGCACGGCACTTGCCCATGCCGGGCTTGGCGTCACCGTGCTCGGCATTGTCGCGGTCACCACGTTCCAGACCGAACATGTGGTCGAGATGAAGCAGGGCCAGTCGACCGATGCCGGCGGCTACAGCATCGTCTTCGATGGCATGCAGCCGGCCACCGGTCCCAACTATACCGAGGACCGCGGCCATTTCTCGATCCGCCGCGGCGGCGCGCAAGTCGCCGATGTCTGGTCGGCCAAGCGGGTTTACACCGCCCGGCAGATGCCGACGACGGAAGCCGGTATCCTCACCTTCGGTCTCAGCCAGCTCTATGTCTCGCTGGGTGACGCCACCCATGACGGCGGCATCGTCGTGCGTATCTGGTGGAAACCCTTCATCCTGTGCATCTGGGGCGGGACCTTGATTATAGCCCTCGGCGGCTTCGTCTCGCTCAGCGACCGGCGTCTGCGTGTCGGTGCACCAAGCAGGAAGGCAAAGGCGAAGCCGGCGACACCCGCCATGGAGCCGGCGGAATGATGCGCCGTCCCCCATCTCCCTCATTCCTGTGCTTGTCACAAGAATCCAGCGCGCCCAAGTCCTTGGGCGCAGAAGACTCATTTGACACTGGCATGGATTCATTCACGGCGCGGACGCGCCGTGGCTGGATTCCTGTGACAAGCACAGGAATGAGGGGAGGAGAGGTTCGGCGCATGTCGCAAATCTCGTCTCTGCTCTCCCGGCTCCTCATTATCCTGTTCGTCCTCTTCACGCCCCTGTCCGCCTTCGCCGTCAACCCGGACGAGATGCTCACCGATCCGGCCCTCGAAGCGCGGGCGCGGGCACTGTCTGCCGAACTGCGCTGCATGGTCTGCCAGAACCAGTCGATCGACGATTCCAATGCCGATCTCGCCAAGGACCTGCGCCTGCTGGTGCGCGAGCGCATCACCGATGGCGATAGCGACGAACAGGTGCTGAACTACATCGTCTCACGCTACGGGGAATTCGTGCTGCTGAAGCCGCGCTTCAGCCTGCGCACGCTGCTGCTCTGGGGTGCACCGGTGCTGCTGATCCTCGCCGGCGGGGTTTCGCTCATCGTCTTTGCCCGCAAGCGGGCCGGCAAGCCAACCGGCAGCAAACTCACGGACGAAGAGCAGGCGAAGCTCGCCGAGCTACTGGAAAAATAAGAAACCATTCCGCCGCGACAAATCACGGCGGAATGGTTGATCCTCACGCCTTTCGATAGGGAAACAGCGCCCTGACTGCAGGATCGCGCAGCCACAAGCCGCCCCACATGAACAGCCCGAGATAGATGCTGAACAGGATATGGCTGAAGAGCGGGCTTCCGGCCCGGATCTGCGTGGCCATGGCACCCCCGAGCAGCCCCATCATCAGCACCGCACCGAAAACGCTCGTCTGCGGGATGAGGTAGAGCACGAGGCAGGTCAGCTCGATCAGGCCGATCATCAGCACATAGCCGTTTGGCCATCCGAGCTGGGTCATGGTTTCCTCGGCAATCGGCAGGCCAAGAAGCTTGGGGGCGATCGATGCTCCGAGCATGAAGAGCGCGAAAAGCCCGGTCAGCACGCGACCGGTCCAGATCATGGCCTTATCGCTCATCGCTGATCCGCCGGGATCGTATTGACCATCCAGGGTGTGCCGAAGCGATCGGTGAACATGCCGAAGCCCGGCGACCAGAAGGTCGCGTTGAAGGGCATGGTCACTTTGCCGCCTTCCGACAGCGCCTCGAAGACACGCTTCGCTTCCGCCGCATCCTGACTGTGATACGTGGCGCTGAAGCCGCCCATGTTCTCCTGATATCCGGGAGGGGCGTCACAGCCCATGAGGGACTGGTCGCCGACATCGAGCCAGGCATGCATGATCTTGTCCTTGAAGGACGGATCGATCGGCATGTCGCCGGGCGCTTCGGCGAAGGTGAACATGCCGTTCAGCTTGCCGCCGAGCACTTTGGCGTAGAATTCGAAGGCCTGCCGGCATTCGCCTTTGAAGACGAGATTCGTTACGAGTTTCATGGTCATCACTCCCTTTGATTTCCTTGAGCCGCAATCCAGCTTTCCAGCCTGCCGAAGGTGCTCTCCCAGCCGTGTCTGTGTCCGGTAAGGCTCTCTTCGGACCTCAGGTCCGCATGGGTGAAATCCATCAGCGTGCGGCCATCGGCCAGTTCCTCGAAGACGACGGTCACGAGTGTCACGACCGGTTCGCCATCCTCATGCGATCCCTCCCACTGGAAGGTGAAAGAGAGACGCGAGGGTTCCTCGATTTCCCTATAGACGCCGCTCTGCCACAGCAGGCTGCCATCCCCGATATTCTTCAGGCATGCCCTGTATGTGCCACCGACGCGCAGATCCTGCACGACGCTGACCGCCGGCCGTTCGACAGGGCCGAGCCAGGCAACGACCATTTCCGGCCGGGTCCAGGCGGCCCATAAGAGGGCACGCGGTGCATTGAATATCCGTTGCATATGCAATGTGGGGCGCGATAGCTGATCGGCCATGGTATTCCCCTATCGTGATTGAAAAATGAGAGGGCGACTGTCAATTGCGGGGGCCGCTGTCGTCCGCTCTCTGGATCTTTTGAAGGTAGCCATCCAACCGGTCGAAGCTCGATTCCCAGAAACGCCGGTATTGCTCCAGCCAGTCGGCAATGCCCTTCATCGCTATCGGTTCGAGCTTGGCCGGTCGCCATTGGGCTTCCTTGCCCCGGCTGATAAGCCCTGCCTTTTCCAGCACCTTCAGATGTTTCGAGACCGCCGGAAGGCTCATCTCGAAGGGGGCGGCGAGTTCGTTGACCGAAGCCTCGCCTTCGGCCAGCCGCGCGATGATCGCCCGGCGTGTGGGGTCTGCGAGGGCTGCGAAAGCGGCGCTCAGAGTGTCGGTCTGCATGATGGGCCTCGTATATAACTCAACGGTTAAATACAGGGCGCGATATCGATTGTCAACTGATCGGTTAAATGCGGTTTGGTCAATTAATCTCGCCCTTCGGCATGCAACCAAAAGAATATTGGTACATTACGAATTTTTCATGGGCTGGACAGTTCGTAGTAAGGTGCGGCGTCCTATATCTCGGTCATAACTGGTCCGGCACCGCCGGAACGAAGGTCTGAACAAGAAAAGAAGGTACTCTTATGCTGAAAAATTTCCGCGGACGTCCGTCCCTCAAAACGGTGCTTCAGGCATCCACCGTTGCAGGTCTGGCAGCCGCCGTTCTTGCAACCGGTATCCCTGTCGAGATCTCCCGTTCCTATGCCGAGGCTGTCAATGTCCAGTCCCCCTCGGTTCCGAGCTTTGCAAATGTCGTTGACGCCGTTTCCCCGGCCGTCGTTTCCGTCCGCGTCGAAAGCCGCGTCAAGCCGGCCTCTGATGATGGCGACGGTTTCTCCTTCGATTTCAACGGTCGCGGCTTTGACGATCTGCCTGACGCTCTGAAGCCGTTCTTCCGTCAGTTCGGCGAACAGGGCCAGGGCCACCAGGGTCAGAACCAGCAGCGCCGCTTCGGCCAGCCGGGCGGTCCGGGCCGTCTGCGCCCTGTCGCTCAAGGTTCGGGCTTCTTCATCACTGAAGATGGCTACATCGTCACCAACAACCACGTCGTTTCCGACGGCTCCGCATTCGTTGCTGTCATGAACGACGGCACCGAGCTCGATGCCAAGCTGATCGGCAAGGACCCGCGCACCGACCTTGCCGTGCTGAAGGTCGATGGCAAGGGCCGCAAATTCACCTATGTCAACTGGGCCGATGACAACAAGGTCCGCGTCGGTGACTGGGTCGTCGCCGTCGGCAACCCCTTCGGCCTCGGTGGCACGGTCACGGCCGGCATCGTTTCGGCCCGCGGTCGTGATATCGGCTCCGGCCCCTATGACGATTACCTCCAGGTCGACGCAGCCGTGAACCGCGGTAACTCTGGTGGCCCGACCTTCAACCTCAACGGCCAGGTCGTCGGCATCAACACCGCGATCTTCTCGCCGTCGGGCGGCAGCGTCGGTATCGCCTTCGCCATCCCGGCCTCCACCGCCAAGGATGTCGTTGCCGACCTGATGAAGGACGGTACCGTTTCGCGCGGCTACCTCGGCGTTCAGATCCAGCCGGTCACCAAGGATATCGCCGACTCCCTCGGTCTCTCTGAAGCAAGTGGCGCTCTGGTCGTCTCCGCTCAGGAAGGCACGCCCGGCCAGAAGGCCGGCATGAAGACGGGTGACGTGGTCACTGCCGTCAACGGCGAGCCTGTCAAGGATGCCCGCGATCTCAGCCGTCGCATTGGCGCGATGACGCCGGGCAGCAAGGTCGAGCTTTCGGTATGGCGTTCCGGCAAGGCCCAGTCCGTGACTGTCGAGCTCGGCACGCTGCCGGCCGACCAGCAGGCTTCTGCTGGTGACGACAACGGCCAGCCGGAGCAGGCCCAGCCGCCGGCTTCCGAGAAGGCGCTTGCCGATCTCGGCCTGACGGTCGGCCCGTCGGATGACGGTAAGGGCCTCGCCATCACCGGCATCGATCCGAATTCGGATGCTGCCGACAAGGGCATCAAGGAAGGCGAGACGATCACCTCGGTCAACAACCAGGAGGTCTCCAGCGCCGACGATGTCGTCCGCGTCATCAACCAGGCCAAGAAGGACGGCCGCACCCGCGCGCTGTTCCAGATCCAGTCGAAGGACGGCAGCCGCTTCGTCGCGCTTCCGATCAATGGCCAGGGCTGATCTTCTGGCCTCAGAATGCCGGAGCCGCGCAGGCGCAAACGCCGCGCGGCTCCAACGCCTCAAGTCTGACGAATTCTTCACAGCTGCCAAATTCTTCAATTATGCCAAATTCTTCAATTATGAAGGACGCCCGCAATGACCTCCCCCCAACAAGAAGACGCTTTGAGCCTTGCCGAAAAGCAACCGGCGGGTAATGTCGGCCGCATGAAGATTCTCATTATCGAAGACGATCTCGAAGCGGCGGTCTATCTCACGAAAGCCTTTCGTGAGGCGGGGATCGTTGCGGACCATGCAAGCGACGGCGAAAGCGGTCTTTTCATGGGATCGGAGAATACTTACGACGTCATCGTCATTGACCGCATGCTGCCGCGCCGCGATGGTCTCTCCGTCATCAGCGAGCTGCGCCGCAAGGGCATCCACACGCCCGTTCTCATTCTTTCTGCCCTCGGCCAGGTCGACGACCGCGTGACGGGTCTCCGCGCCGGCGGCGACGATTATCTGCCGAAGCCCTACGCTTTCAGTGAGCTGCTTGCCCGCGTCGAAGTGCTCGGTCGCCGCAAGGGCACGCCGGATCAGGATGTCGTCTATCGCGTCGGCGATCTCGAGCTCGACCGCCTTTCCCATGAGGTTCGCCGTGGCGGCAAGGAAATCCCGCTGCAGCCGCGCGAATTCCGCCTGCTGGAATATTTGATGAAGAATGCCGGTCAGGTCGTGACCCGCACCATGCTGCTGGAGAATGTCTGGGATTACCACTTCGATCCGCAGACCAATGTCATCGACGTGCATGTCTCGCGCCTGCGCTCCAAGATCGAGAAAGACTTCAGCCAGCCGCTGCTGAAGACGATCCGAGGTGCGGGGTACATGATCAAGGATGAGGGATGAGCCGTTTCCGGGTTCTCTTCAAGTCCACCGCAGTCCGCCTTTCGGCACTTTATATCCTGCTTTTCGCCATCTGCGCTGCAACGCTCGTCTTCTATGTGACGGCGATGTCCGAGCGGCTGCTGACCGGCCAGATCCGCGATGCGGTCGCCCAGGAAGTGACGCAGGTCCAGCGCGCCTATGATGCCGGCGGCATGAACCTGCTTCTGCGCACGATGGAGCGCCGCGCCCGTCAGCCGGGCGCCAATCTCTACCTCATTGCAGGCCCCTCGGGTGATATCCTTGCCGGCAACGTCGCCTCCGTGCAGCCGGGTGTTTTCGAGGAGCAGGGCTGGACCTCGGTGCCCTTCATGTATCAGCGCTATACCGATAGCGGCGTGGTGCGGCATACGGCGATTGCCAACATCTTCGTTCTCGACAATGGCCTGCGCGTGCTGATCGGCCGCGACCTCGGCGAGCCGGAACGCTTCCGCGTGCTGGTGCGCCAGGCGCTGATGATCGCGCTCGCCATCATGGGCCTCGGCGCCATCATCATCTGGTTCGGCATCGGCCGCAACGCGTTGAAACGCATCGACCGCATGTCGGACGCCGGCAAGAAGATCATGGCCGGCGATCTCTCGCAGCGCCTGCCGGTCGCCGGCTCGGGCGACGAGTTCGACCGTCTTTCCGTCTCGCTGAACAACATGCTGGAACGCATCGAAAAGCTGAACGAAGGTTTGCGGCAGGTCTCGGACAATATCGCCCATGACCTGAAGACGCCGCTGACGCGCCTGCGCAACAAGGCCGCCGATGCGCTCGACATTGAGGACGGCGAGGTGCGCCGCGGCGCGCTGGAAGGCATCATCTCAGAATCCGACCAGCTGATTCGCACCTTCAATGCGCTGCTGATGATCTCCCGCGTGGAAGCCGGTTCCGTCGCCGCCGAAATGTCGCCGATCGAGCTCTCCGCCATCGTCGCCGACAGCGCCGAACTCTATGAGCCTGTCGCCGATGAGGCGGGCATGGCCCTGACCTCGGAGATCGAGCCCAGCATCGAGATCCAGGGCAATCGCGAACTGATCGGCCAGGCGATCTTCAATCTGCTCGACAATGCGATCAAATATTCCGCTGATACCGAAGGGCCAGGCGCCGTCTCGGTGAAGCTCAGCCGCCGCCCTGACGGCATCTGCCTTTCCGTCGCCGATCACGGCCCGGGCGTGCCGCTCGACAGGCGCGAGGACGTAGTGAAGCGCTTCGTGCGCCTGGATGAAAGCCGCTCGAAGCCGGGCACCGGCCTTGGCCTCTCGCTGGTCGAAGCGATCATGGAGCTGCATGGTGGCACGCTGGAACTGTCCGACACCGAGCCCGGCAATACCGAACGCCCCGGCCTCACCGTCAGTATGGTTTTCCCCGCTAAGGCAGCCTGATTTTCCTGATCATTTTCATATTGGCGCTTTCGTTTCGACACCCTAGTTTAAAGTCGCATTGCTGCATGGCAGGGAGAGCAAATGCTGACGAAATCGAACCACGGCCTGAAGGATGTCGCTGAAGGACTCCTGCGGCCGCTGAGCCAGGCGGAACTGAAGTCGGCGCTTGCCGACCTGCAGGATATCGGCAAGAGCGAGCCTGTCGTGGCTGAGATGCTGAAAGCCGAGGGGTCGCTGCGCGACTTTATCGCCGCCGTCCTGACGCTCTCTCCCTACCTGCGCGAAATCGCCAATCTCGATCCGGCAATCCTTGCTTCCGCTATCAGCGACCCGCTGGAGCCGCAGATCGAAGCGTTGATTGCAGAAGCGCGCGATTGCTGGAAACCGGACGGCGAAGGAAGTACGCCCGGCGAAAGCCAGGTGATGAGCAGGCTGCGCATCGTCAAGCGCAGGGTGGCCTTCCTCGTAGCCCTTGCCGATCTCGCCCGTATCTTCGACGGTCGCGCAACAACCGGCTGGCTCAGCGAACTTGCCGAGGCCTCGGTCGAGGCCGCCATCGATCACCTGCTGCTGTCGACGCATGAAAGCGGCAAGCTGAAACTGAAAAATATCGCCGCTCCCAGCGAAGGCTCCGGCGTAATCGTTCTCGGCATGGGCAAGCTCGGTGCCTCCGAACTCAACTATTCCTCCGATATAGACCTCGTCATCTTCTTCGATGAAGAGGCCGGCATCGTGCCCGACCCCGATGATGCGATCGAGATCTTCCCACGCATGATGCGACGGCTGGTGCGCATCCTGCAGGAGCGCACGGCGGATGGCTATGTCTTCCGCACCGATCTCAGGCTGCGGCCTGACCCCGGCTCCACGCCGCTCGCAATCCCCGTCGATGCCGCCATGATCTATTACGAGGGCAGGGGGCAGAACTGGGAGCGGGCCGCCTTCATCAAGGCCCGTGCGGTTGCCGGCGATATCGCGGCAGGCGAGCAGTTCCTGCGCGGCCTCGCTCCCTTCGTTTTCCGCAAATATCTCGATTATGCGGCGATTGCCGACATCCATTCCATCAAGCGGCAGATCCATGCCCATAAGGGCCACGGCGCAATCGCCGTGAAAGGCCACAACGTCAAGCTCGGCCGCGGCGGCATCCGCGAGATCGAATTCTTCGTGCAAACCCAGCAGCTGATCGCCGGCGGGCGCATGCCGGCTCTGCGCTCCCGCGTCACCGAGGAGACGCTGGCCGAACTCACCAGGGCAAAATGGATCGACGCGGAAACCCGAGACGAGCTGACCGAAGCCTACTGGTTCCTGCGCGATGTCGAGCACCGCATCCAGATGGTGCGCGACGAGCAGACCCATCTTCTGCCGGAGACGGACGCGGAATTGAAGCGTATCGCCTTCCTGATGGGCTTTACCGATACGCCGAGTTTTTCCGAGCGGCTGGTGGAGGTGCTCAAGGCGGTCGAGCGGCGTTATGCCGACCTCTTCGAACAGGAAACCAAACTCTCCGTTGGGACAGGCAATCTCGTCTTTACCGGCCAGGGCGACGATCCCGATACGCTGGAGACGCTGAGGAAACTCGGCTTCGAACGCCCTTCGGATATTTCCCGCATCATCCGCACCTGGCACTACGGCCGCTACCGTGCCACGCAATCGGTCGAGGCGCGCGAGCGGCTGACGGAGCTGACGCCCGGGCTTCTGCGCGTCTTCGGCGAAAGCAAGCGGGCGGACGAGGCGCTGCTGCGCTTCGACAGCTTCATTTCCGGCCTGCCGTCGGGCATCCAGCTCTTCTCGCTGCTTGGCAGCAACCCGGCGCTGCTCTCCCTCATCGTCAACATCATGTCCTCGGCGCCGAAGCTCGCGGAAGTCATCGCCGCCCGCCCGCATGTCTTCGACGGCATGCTCGACCCCGGCCTGATGGCCGAGCTGCCAACGCGCGACTATCTCGGCGAGCGGCTGAAGGCCTCGCTGGTGCAGGCCCGACACTATGAGGAAGTGCTGGACCGGCTGCGCATCTTCGCGTCAGAACAGCGCTTCCTGATCGGTATCCGCCTGCTGACAGGCGCAATCAATGGCGACATGGCCGCGCGCGCCTTCACCCATCTCGCCGATCTCATCATTGAAGCCGCCCTCGACGCGGTCATGAACGAGATCCGCGTTGCACACGGAAATTATCCCGGCGGACGGATTGCGATTGCCGGCATGGGCAAGCTCGGCAGCTTCGAACTGACGGCAGGCTCCGATATCGATCTCATCCTGCTCTACGACTACGACGATGCCGCTGGCGAATCCGACGGTGCAAAACCACTCGATGCGACGCGATACTTCACCCGCATCACCCAGCGCCTGATTGCTGCCCTCTCGGCCCCCACGGCAGAAGGCGTGCTTTATGA
This sequence comes from Rhizobium sp. YAF28, assembly GCF_052113285.1. Lineage (NCBI taxonomy): Bacteria > Pseudomonadati > Pseudomonadota > Alphaproteobacteria > Hyphomicrobiales > Rhizobiaceae > Rhizobium > Rhizobium sp. YAF28. Next base: position 330,972 of record NZ_JBFRCX010000002.1, read on the forward strand.
AGTCGACATGCGGCTTCGCCCCTCCGGCAACAAGGGACCGGTCGCGACCCGTATCAATTCCTTCGGCAAATACCAGCGCGAAGAGGCCTGGACCTGGGAGCACATGGCGCTGTCGCGCGCCCGACTGATCTGCGGCGACCAAAGCCTGGTCGGCGAGGCGGAAGGCATCATTGCTGACGTGCTCTCAACAAAACGCGATATCGCCAAGGTCGCCCACGACGTCGCGGAGATGCGCGAGCTGATCGAAAAGGAAAAGGCGCCGGAAAATGGCTGGGATCTGAAGCTCATTCCGGGCGGCGTGATCGATATCGAATTCATCGCCCAATATCTGGCCCTGATCGCGCCGGTAAAGGGTGTCGAGACCAAGATCAACGGCCTTACCACCGGTGCCGCTTTGAAGACGATCGGCGACAAGTTGATGACCTCCGCCGATCTCGATACCTGCCTCGAAGCTTTCGCGCTCTACACAGAGCTTTCGCAACTGATCCGGCTCTGCATCGACAGCCTCTTCGATCCCAAGGAAGCACCCGCGGGCCTGACCGAGCTCGTCTGCCGGGCCGGAGACTGCCCTGACATCAAGACTTTGGAGGGCGAAGTAAAGCGGCTTTCCAAGGCGGTCCGTAAGGTCCTTCAGACGGTGGTGAAGGCGTAGGACCGGATTGCCTCAGGCTTGATCGGGAATACGCAGCGAGATGACCGTTCCGACCGACTCGCGCGAGCGTATTTTCATGCTGCCGCCGTGCAAGCTTGTCAGCGAACGGGAGATGGCGAGGCCGAGGCCGGAGCCGCCTTTGCTCTTGGCATACTGGCTCTGTACCTGCTCGAAGGGCTGGCCGATCTTGATGAGTGCTGCGCGCGGGATGCCGATGCCGGTATCTGCGATAGTGACCATGACGCCATCGGCGACGCGGCGGGTACGAACCGCAATGCGCCCGCCTTCATTGGTGAACTTCACGGCATTGGAGAGCAGGTTCAGCAGCACCTGCTTCATGGCGCGGCGGTCGGCCATCAGCGTCATGCCCGAGGAGATGCGCTGCTCGATGACGATGTTCTTTTCAGCGGCCGGAATGGCGGTGAAGCGCAGGCTTTCCTCGATCAGCGGCGCAAGGTCGGTGCGCTCGCGCGACAGCAGCATGTGACCGGCCTCGATCTTCGACATGTCGAGAATATCGTTGATGACGTTGAGGAGATGCTTGCCGCTGTCATGGATGTCGCGGGCATATTCATTGTACTTGGCCGAGCCGAGCGGCCCGAACATCTGGTTCTGCAGGATTTCCGAGAAGCCGAGGATGGCGTTGAGCGGCGTGCGCAGCTCATGAGACATGTTGGCGAGGAATTCCGACTTCGCCTTGTTGGCCGCTTCCGCGCGCTCCTTCTCCACCAGATAGTTGGAGTTGGCGGTCGAAAGCTCGGCCTTCTGCGATTCCAGCGTCTGGCGGGAGGCGGAGAGATCGTTGATCGTCGCCATCAGTCGGCGCTCGGAGTCGCGCAGGCGCTCCTGGTGACGCTTCAAGGGCGTGATGTCGGTGCCAACCGATACGCGACCGCCGTCACGGGTGCGACGTTCGTTGATCTGCAGCCAGCGTTCGTCGGCAAGCTGCACTTCCGTCGTGCGCGAATAGCCGGAACCGTCCGCATCGGCAATGCGCCGCTCGATGACGGGCCGCGCCGCAGCGGCATGAACGACCGTACGTTCCGTGCCGGGCACCAGCACGCTGTCCGGAAGTCCGTAGGCCTGCTGAAAATGCGCGTTGCACATGACGAGCCGGTCGTTCTTGTCCCACAGCACGAAGGCTTCCGAGGTACACTCGATAGCATCGGCCAGTCGCTGGTCGGCCTCGGCGTAGCGCTGAGCAAGCCGATGCTGTTCGGTCACGTCCATGGCGATGCCGATCATGTGCACGCGGCCGGAATGGCCGCGGATCACCTGAGCGCGAGCGCGCATCCAGACATAGTGGCCGCTCGCGTGGCGCATGCGGAAGATCTGGTCGACCTGGCCGGAATCGCCCTTGGCGACGGCGCGGGCGATCTCGTGCAGCCCGTTATCCTCCGGATGCATGAGCCTTGCCGCATCGGCAAAGCCCATCGTCTTGTCGGAGCCGGCAAGTCCGAGCATGTCGTACATCGAGCGCGACCAGAAGAATTCGCGATTGTGGAAATCGAAATCCCAAAGGCCGCAGCGGCCGCGCGACAGCGCCGTCTCGACCCTGAGATTGGATTCCAGGAAGATGTCATCGGCATCGCGCGCCCGCTTCACCTGCATGTAATAGGCATAGAGGATGACGAGCAGGATGGAGGAGATGCCGGCAAACAGCGTGACGTTGAGCGTCAGTTCCTCGCGCCAGAGACGGTTTATCTCGTTGAGCGACGTGGCGGAAACGATATAGCCGCCCGCCGTGCCCATCAGGGAGATCTCGGCATAATGCAGCTCGCCGCCGATGCTGGTTTCGATGACATCAGTGCGGTCGCCGAAGCGGCGGATCGCGGAGATCTCCGGGAAGAGGGCCGAGACATCGGCGCCGATATAGGAGGCACCGGCCGTCGTTGCCGCAAACACCTTGCCGCTTGCCTGCACCAGCAGCACGAAGGCGCCGTTCTCCAGCCGATCCTGCGGCAGGAATTTCGCAAGGCGCGCCTGCGCCTCTGCCGCACTGCCGCCGTCGAAGAGATCGGTCGCATCGGCAAAGACGGCGGCCGCCGTTGCAGCCGAAAGCGCCGTTGCATGCCGTGCGGAGGCTTCCATGCGGCTATATTCGCTGACCATGCCGAAGAAATGCGAGGCCGCAACGACAGCAAGAAAGGCAACAATGAGAACAGGGATCGTCCGCTTCAGGAGAAGCTCTGCCTTTGGCAGGTGGCGCAGCAATGGCTCAGGAGCTTTTGCGGTCTGTCCGGACAGGCTGTCGCGCCAGGCTTTGAGCCCGCCAAAATCGACACGCAGCCGTCCTTCGGCCGCGGTTGCCCGCCGCACGTCCATCATCTCTGAACCTAATCCCTCGTGTGATTCGCGCGCCGCTCGCTCGAACTACACCTAGAGAATCATGCGTGATTCGCCTTGTCCAGAGCCGGCGGTAAAAATTTATTAACCATTTGGGATTGCTGGTTTTTCGGAGGGATTCGCTGATGGCGGGCCTAGCTGTCCCACGGGTGGAAGACAGCTAGGCGGCAAATCATTTGCGGAAAATCACCCCTTGAGCGTGCGCTCGACGATGTCGCGGACATCGGTTGAAAGGTTGGCCGCCCGTTCGATCTCGATCAGTGCCGAGCGTGCATGATCGGCGCGGGCCGATTCCAGCGAGCGCCAGGAGCGCATCGAGGTCAGCAAGCGTGCGGCTAGCTGCGGGTTGCGCTGGTCGATGTCGAGGATCTCGCCGGCGAGGAAACGGTAGCCTTCGCCGTCGGCGCGGCCGAAGCCGGTCGGATTGCCGAAGGCGAACGTGCCGACCAGCGAGCGCATGCGGTTCGGGTTCGTGCGCTTGAAGAGCGGGTTTTCGATCAGCGCCTTGACGCGATCGACCGCGCCCGACCCGGGAATGCCGGCCTGGATCGCAAACCACTTGTCGACGACGAGCGCATTTTCCGAGAAACGGCTGCGGAAGGATTCGAGCGCCGCCTTGGCCTCTGCGCTGTCGGGGAAGCGATGGGCGAGGATCGTCAGCGCATGGCTGAGATCGGTCATGTTGTTGGCGCCGTCGAAGGCGGCCTTGGCGCGAGCCGGGCTGCCCTCGGCATAGGAGAGATAGGTAAGGGCGGTGTTGCGCAGCGCGCGGCGGCCGGCGCTCTTGGCATCCGGGCTGAATTCACCCGGTGTGGTCATCGCGTCGTAGAGGGCCGCGAAGGTGGCTTTGCCGGCTTCGGCGATCTGCTTCATGATCGCCTGGCGGCCGGCATGGACGGCATCGGGATCTATGTTGCTGCCGAGCTCGCGGGCGATGTCGGATTCGCTCGGCAAGGCCAGCGCCTGGGCGCGGAAGGCAGGCTCGAGGCTTTCATCGGCAGCCGCCGCAATCAGCGTATCGACGAAGGTCTGTTCGCAGACGATCGGCGCACCCTCGCGGGCATCGCGGGCGGCTTTCAGGAGGTTCGGCAGCGCCAGATCCGTCAGCGCCTGCCAGCGGGCGAAATGATCCGTCTCATAGCGGGCGAGCAGCGCCAGATCGGCCGGGCTCTGATCGAAATGCAGATTGATCGGCGCAGAGAAGCTGCGGTTGATCGAAACCACCGGGCGCGAGCCGATACCGTGGAAGACGGCAGTCTGTGTCCGCGCCGTAAGATGCAGCACCTCGCCGGCATATTCGGCGCCGTCGACGGTAGCAGGTTCGATCTTGGAGCCGTCCTCTGCAAAGAGTGCGAGGCTCAGCGGAATATGCATCGGCTCCTTGGTCGGCTGGCCGGGTGTCGCGGGGATCATCTGTTCCAGTGACAGGCTGAACGTCTTGGCGCCTGCATCATAGGTGCCGGATGCGGTCACGAGCGGCGTGCCGGCCTGATGGTACCAGAGCGAGAACTGCGCGAGATCGCGGCCGCTCGCATCCTCGAAGCATTTGATGAAATCCTCGATCGTGACGGCCTGGCCGTCGTGACGATCGAAATAGAGGTCCATGCCCTTCTTGAAGGTCTCGCGGCCAAGCAGGGTCGCGATCATGCGCGTGACTTCGCTGCCCTTCTCATAGACCGTCGTCGTATAGAAGTTGTTGATCTCGCGATACTTGGTCGGGCGCACCGGATGGGCGAGCGGGCCGCCGTCTTCCGGGAACTGCTCGGATTTCAGGTGGCGCACTTCGGCAATGCGCTTGACCGGGCGCGAACGCTGGTCGGACGAGAATTCGTGGTCGCGATAAACAGTCAGGCCTTCCTTGAGGCAGAGCTGGAACCAGTCGCGGCAAGTGATGCGATTGCCGGTCCAATTATGAAAATACTCATGCGCGATGATCGCCTCGATATTGGCGTAATCGGCATCGGTCGCCGTCTCGGGATCGGCGAGCACGTATTTGTCGTTGAAGATGTTGAGGCCCTTGTTCTCCATGGCCCCCATGTTGAAGTCGGAAACCGCGACGATCATGAAGATGTCGAGATCGTATTCGCGCCCGAACACCTCTTCGTCCCACTTCATCGAGCGCTTCAGCGCGTCCATCGCATAGGCCGCGCGCGGCTCCTTGCCATGCTCGACGTAGATCTTCAGCACGACCTCGCGGCCGGACATCGTGGTGAACGTGTCTTCGACGACGCCGAGATCGCCGGCGACCAGTGCGAAGAGATAGCTCGGCTTCGGATGCGGGTCGAACCAGGCGGCGAAATGCTTGCCCGGACCATAGCCGGCACCACCGAGGAAATTGCCGTTAGACAAGAGCAGCGGGTTGGCATCCTTGTCGGCGATGATGTTGACCGTATAGGGCGCCAGCACATCCGGCCGGTCGGGGAAATAGGTGATGCGGCGGAAGCCTTCGGCCTCGCACTGCGTGCAATAGATGCCGCTGGTGCGGTAAAGGCCCATCAGCTGTGTATTGGCTTCCGGATTGATGATCGTGGTGACGGTCACTTCGAAAGGCACCGTTTCCGGCAGGTCGCGGATGGTCAGGCTTTCGGGCGTTACCGTATAGCGTTCCGGCGCCAGTTCGTTCTGGTCGAAGAGAAGGCTGGAAAGATTGAGCTCGTCGCCATCGAGGATGAGGGGAGCGGAAAGATCGGCGCCTTCGCGGCGATGGAAGATCAGCCGCGCTTCCACCTTTGTTTCTGTCGGATCCAGTTCAAAAGTCAGGTCGACGCGTTCCAGCACGAAATCTGTTGGGCGGTAATCTGCCAGATTGATGACCTGACCGGTATCTGTTCGCATGTTGCCTGAAGACCTTTATTAGACAATGGCCGATTACAGAGGCGGGCGCACTCTGCTGAAATTTGGCCGCCATAATTACATTAAAGTCTGAACTAAAGTTAAAGCAAATCGACCGTGAATGCGAAGTTCACAGCCAAATTATTATGGTCAATTTGTCGTGCATGTGCAGCTGAAAGGAGAAGACCGCTATTTGAGATTGAGCGCAGTCTTGATCTCGGCGTCGCTTTCCGTCTGCTGGATGACAACGCCATACCAGCCGAGCCCGTCATAATCCTCGTAGCCGAGCGTGCGCGCGAAGGCGACGATCGAGCCGTTATTGTCGTAATAGCTGCCCTTAGGCTGACCGGTCTGGTTGGCGAGCGCGAAATGGGTGAAGAGCATGGCCGGATTGGTGCTGGCGATCACACGGCTTGCGCCGTCGAGCAGCATGACGGTGGTCTTTTCCGCAAGCTGCGGCGGCAGGTTCGCTTCCTTCTCGACAATCGCCTGACCCTGATTCTGCCAGTCGAAATAGACGCCGAGCGTACCCAGGAGCTTGCCGTCGAGCTTGCCGCCTTCGCGGATGCCGGTCGCATAGACGAGCGCATGGCGCTGGTCGTGGAGAGGGCTCGGTTTTACTTCATCGACGATATAGTCGTCGCCGGAGGCGCAGCCCGCCGCGGCCCGGAACCACGGATCGCCCGCAAGCGATGAACCTGATATCTTGCGCTGAAAGGTCGGATTGGCCGATGCGATCACCCGGCCGGAGAGATCAGTCATCACGAGGTCGAGATAAACAGTATAAAAGCGGTTGATGACGCCGAGCCGTTCGGCCGCGAACGCGACACGATCCTTGTCCGGCTCCTGCAGCGCCTGCCAGAGCGCCGGATCCGTCGCCCACCAGCGCACGTCGGCGGTGCGTTCGAAGAGGTTGCGCACGATGAGCTGAACCAGCGTCTGCGCGAGATCGGTCAACCGCACGCCTTCCATCTCGGTGACGAGCGAATCCGCCATCGCACGGCTGAGACCGATGCGCCCGAGCACATTGCTTTCGAACTTGTTGGTGATCTCCGTGGCGATCTGCGCCAGCCGCTGCACTTCATTGGCGACGACGGCAAAGCCCTTGCCGGTTTCGCCGGCGCGGGCCGCCTCGATCAGCGCGTTGATGGCAAGCAGCTTGATCTGCTTGACGATGCTGGTGTTGTCGGCGCTGAAGCGCTCCAGATCCGTGCTGATGCCATCGGTGACGACACGCATCGAGCGGGGCGTTGCGTTCTGCGACTGGGAAACGATCTCTGCGCTGAGCGGCTTCATCAAAAAGATCCTGAAAATAATCTGACGCGACTGGCTGCGGAACGAATGCGATTCTTTTGTATGATTAATTAGCTGAGAACGATGCGGTGGCATGGTTTGCAACCGGTTAACGCAATGGGTGCGGATGCGAACATTTTCGGGCGAATAAGCGTAAAACGCGAAGTTTTTTCATCAGAAAACGGAATTGCACAGAAAAGCGGCAGACAAAAAGCGGGTAAATACTTGCCGCCCACAGCATTGGCCCGAAAATCGGAATCGATTTTCGGAAAGCCTGATACTTAGATTCCAAGAGTTAGGGCGTCCTTTGTGCGTCCGAATGGACGCACGGCGCTCTACTGCGCGCAGATTTTTTCCCACCGGTGCATTTCTTCGGTTACGATGAAGAAATCATCCGCTGCGTTCGAGTCGAACGCGTCTCCCCCGCTCGGCATGCCCGCATAAGAGCCTGGATTATGGAATCGGTTCTCAGAAACCCGATGAGAGGCATTGCGCTGAAAGTCTCGTCGGTCGTGGTCTTCCTGGCCATGCAGACATTCATCAAGCTGGCTGGGTCGGATATTCCGCCGGGGCAGGTGACTTTCTGCCGCTCCTTCTTCGCGCTGTTTCCGATCATGGCCTATCTCGGCTACCGGCGTCAGCTGCGCTCTGCCTTCTATACGGCCAATCCGATCGGCCATCTGAAGCGCGGCACGCTCGGCATCATCTCGATGGGGCTCGGCTTCTACGGGCTTCTGCATCTGCCGCTGCCGGAGGCGATCGCGCTCGGTTATGCCACGCCGCTCGTCGCCGTCATTTTCGCGGCGGTTTTCTTAGGAGAGACGGTGCGCGTCTATCGCTGGAGCGCCGTCTGCTTCGGCATCATCGGTGTCGCCATCATCTCCTGGCCGAAGCTCACGCTGTTCCGGGAGGGCGGCATGGCGGCTGAACAGGCGGTCGGTGCACTCTGCGTGCTGCTGTCGGCCGTGCTCGGCGGCATGGCGATGATCCAGGTGCGCCGGCTCGTGGAGGAAGAGAAGACGGCGACGATCGTCCTCTACTTCTCGATCACCGCTTCGGTCTTCTCGCTTGCGACCGTCCCCCTCGGCTGGCTTCTGCTCGACTGGTCCTCGGCTCCTTTCCTCATCGCTGCCGGTTTCTGCGGCGGTGTGGCGCAAATCCTCCTGACCGAGAGCTACAGGCACGCGGATGTTTCCACCGTCGCTCCCTTCGAATACAGCTCGATCCTGCTTGGCGGCATCGTCGCTTACTATGTGTTCGGCGACGTTCCGAGCAGTACGATGCTTTTCGGCACGGTCATCGTCATTGCCGCCGGCATCTTCATCATCTACCGCGAGCACCAGCTTGGCCTGGAGCGCCGCGAAGCGCGAAAAGCCGGTGCGCCGCAATCCTGAGCGGCTGAACCTATATCACAAGGCGAATTTTTTATCGCTCTGATTGAAAAATTATGTCATCCGCCCCTCAAAAGAGAATGGGATGGTGAAATCTTGGGATATCGCTTTTCGCAAAAATATGGTTATGAAAGTGAATTACTTTCATTTATTCAAAGCCGTGCATAATCGATAGGCCATAGATGCCGGGGGAGTTTCGGTATCGCTGCTCCGAACGCTGGCTTGCGAGCGAGGGTTGAGGAAAAGCATCATGGCGTTCACGGCGGAACAACTGGCGCGGGATCCTTCTTTTGTAGTGAGCATTCGCTTTCTGGCCGGGCAAATGCGCGGCATGTTTGATGCGGGGCCGCGGCTGGCGCGCCTGCTGGCCTCGCATCAACGCTGGCTGCTGACGCAGACGGCCTATGCGCTGCATCTGGAATATGATCCGCGGGACGTGACCTCGGGTTTCACCGCCGTCCGGCTGACCGGCAAGATCACGGCGCACAAGATCGCCAGCCGCAACACGGTGCTTGCCTTCATCGAAGAGCTCTTCACCTACCGCTTCATCACCCATACGCCCGGTGACGAACGCCGCCGTCCTCGCCATTTCGAGCCGGCCGAAGTCAGCCACCAGGCAATGTTCGGCTGGTTGTACTCCAACCTCGGCGCGCTTGATCTCATCGATGGTGGAAGCCGGGCGGCGTTTCTGCAGGAAAATCCCACGCTTTTCCGCCAGATCCAGCCGCGTGTTGCCTATAACTGCCTCGAGGATATCAACTGGCGCGAACCGCCTGAACAGGTGGCGCTGTTCCTCTGGACGGAAGCGGGCGGTATGGTCATCGATCACTTCATGTCCCGGCTCGATCTCGAAGGATCCGATCCGGCAAGGCTGGCGATCGGCAAGGTGGAAACCCGCGCGCTTGCCGGTGATTTCATGATGTCGCGCACACATCTCCAGCGGCTACTCGCCAAGGGCGCGCAGCGCGGCTGTGTCGGCTGGTACGACGAGCCGAAGAAGTCGCAACTGTGGCTGTCGCGCGATTTCCTGAAGGAATATGTCGGCTGGCAGGCGATCAAGTTCGCCTATGTGGACGAAGCCTTCGAATCCGCCAAGGAAAGATTCGAGAGCGCAGGCGCCTGATCAGAGCGCGATGGCGGAAGCCGGGCTCTTGACCTCGGACGGCGCATCGCAAAGCTCGCGGCGATATTCGTGCGCGGCGCAGACGGCAGCACGGATATGCTCGAAAGAGTCGATGTGGCGCAGCAGTGAAATCAGAATTGTTGACATCGGTCGTTGCTTCTTGAAATGCGAAAAGGCAGGCGAACCGCCTGCCGGATCATCATTCCGGAATTTTCAATATTCCTGGAAATCCGCGAAGATCATCACCGGACGCGAAGTACGACCGTTGATGCCGGTACCGCGGGCGATCATCTGTTCGTTTGTGGCAAAGCCGAAACGGCTGTAGCCCTGCGTGGTGCGAACCTGATCGCTTGCTTGGCGCAGGGTTTCAAACCCGCAATGTATAGGACGAAAACGCTTGCTCATGGCCTTGGTTCCTGTTCATTCCTCCCAAGACACGCCTTCTATATTGCAGTGCAGCATTGATTCTTCAATGCACCCTTGCAGGATGCAGCCATGCGTATATTGCATGGACAAATTCATAATATTTTCAAACTTGGCTAATTTGTAAGCAGAGACAGCTCTTTAAGTCTAGCCTGGAAGGCCAGTAGATCGCTCCAGGCCAGCCGCTTGTTTACTGGCGCGGTTAACAGGTCTTGCGGATGCAGGCTGGCGATGGCCGGAATGACCTGATCTGCGACAGCGATCTCCTTCCACCGGCCGCGAAGCCCGTGGATCGTGTCAGTTTCGCCAAAGAAGAATCGTGCCGTATAGTTGCCGAGCAGCAAAATGGCGCGCGGTTCGGCAAGCGCGATCTGCCGCTCGATGAAGGGACGGCAGATCTCCGTCTCGGCCGCCGAGGGCATGCGGCTGCCGGGCGGACGCCAGGGAATGATCTGCGTCAGGAGAATGGCTGACCGCTCAAGCCCGATCGAGGCCAGCATCCGGTCTAGCAACTGGCCCTGCCGGCCGGCAAAGGCCACTCCCTCACGCTCGTCATCGGCGCCTGGCGCCGGGCCGATCACCATGATGCCGCTTGCCGGATCGCCGCTTGCGAAAATAGTCGAGCGGGCGCTGTTTTTCAGATTGCACCCATTGAAGGCTTCGAGCGCCGTCTTGAGTTCTGCAAGCGAGCGGGCGCTCTCGGCTGCGAACCGCGCCTGCTGCACCGCCTCACCGTCGGGAATTGCCGGTTGTGGCCGCGAGGCAGGAGCCGACACGGCCGCGTGCTGCTGCGGCGCGGGTGGGGCAGGGCGGGAGGACGCCTGCCTCTCAGGTGGTGCCTGTCTATCCTGCTGCGGTTGCGCGGCCGGTGCCGCCGAACGGCGCGCAGCCTTCATCGCCTCGAACTCGGCGAAACGATCGACCGGCTCTTCCTCCAGCAGCCAGTCCACACCCGCCTCCGCATGAAAATGCAGAAGTGCTGAAAGTTCGGCCGGACTCAGGTCGTTGGCGGAGATCATGGACAGACTTTAGCGGAGCGAAAACGGCAATGAAAGGGCGGGCAGGTCTGCCGGCGCCCTTTCGGCTGCTATTGCACAGTCCACTGGTTGATATCGTCGCGTTCGCCGATCAGTGCCAGACCATGCGCGATCGACAGCAGTTCGCCGCCGGTCTCGATCTTGTCCCTGTCGAAGCGCTCGGTGAAGATGCGCCGCACCGCCGGCACGAAGGATGTGCCGCCGGTCAGGAACACTTTGTCGATGCCGGACACATCCGTATTGGTCTTTTCCAGCACCTCGTCGAGCGCCCCTTCGATGCGGGCGAGGTCGCCGACGATCCAGCTTTCGAAATCGCGGCGTTTGATCGTGCGATGACCGCCGCGCCCGAGCGGGGCGAAATCGAAGGGTGCTTCCTCCGCGGAGGAAAGCGCCATCTTCGTTGCCGAGACCGCCTGATAGAGCGGATAGCCTTCGTCATGATCGATGAGATCGACAAAGGTTTCCAGCTTCTCCGGTTCCAGCGCCGTGCGCACCAGCTTCTTCAGATCCTCGAATTCCCGCGATGTCTTGAAGATTGACAGCTGGTTCCAGCGGCTGAAGCTCGCATAGTAGTTTGACGGCACCTCAAGGATCTTGTCGAAGCTCTTGAAATGGCTGCCCTTGCCGATCAGCGGCGCGACGATGTTGTCGATCATGCGCGCGTCGAAATGATCGCCTGCGACGCCGACACCGGAATGGCCGATCGGCGTTGCCGTCAATTTGCCGGCCCTGGTCTCGAAGCGGATCAGCGAATAGTCCGTCGTACCGCCGCCAAAGTCGGCAACGAGCACGGTCGCATCGGACTTCAGGTTTTGCGCGAAGTAGAAGGCGGCCGCAACAGGCTCGTAGACATAGTGAATTTCCGGAAAGCCGAAACGCGTCAGCGCCTCGTTGTAGCGCTGCACGGCCAGCACCGGGTCCGGACTGGCGCCGGCAAAATGCACCGGGCGGCCGGCAATGATGCGGCCGGTATCTTCGGGCCAGTTCTCGCCTGCGTAATGGCGCAGGCGCCGGATGAAGATTTCCATCAGGTCTTCGAAGCTCTGCCGCTTGCCGAAGATGATCGTGCCCTGGAAGAGGGCGCTGGCCGCAAAGGTCTTGATCGACTGCAGGAAACGACAGTCGCCGGGATTGTCGATGAACTGCTGGATCGCCGCGTGCCCGGCCTCGACCTTCAGCGCCGAGGCACCGAGCTGCGGATCCTTCATGAAGGAGAGCGCGGTGCGCATGCTGTCGGCCGTGCCGGCGCTGCTGGTAAGCGATATGGAATGTGTGTCTGCGTCGCCATCTGCCAGCGCCAGAACAGTATTGGTCGTGCCGAAGTCAAGCCCGAGCGCCCGTGCCATGGCCGTGCTCCCTATCAAATATGTCGAAAATCTATGAGCCGGGGCAGATACCCCGAAATGCGAAAGGGCGCTTTGCTGCGCCCCCGAAGATGTTTTGAGAGGCGCGTGATCGCACAGGAGAGGTCGGAAAGCAACCCGCCTTAGCATCGGCCCGAAAATCGGAATCGATTTTCGGAAAGCCTGATGCGCAAATCTAGAGAGTTAGAGCGCTGTGCGGATGCACGGCGCTCTAATCAGTTTCCGAGCTGCATCCGCGTCTCCTCGGCCATCCTGCCGATCCACTTGCGGAACATCTCCATGGCAGGCGTGACGGAGCGGGATTTGAGCCGCATCAGCCAGTAGCTGCCCTTGGAAATCCAGATCGGGAAGGGCTGCTCCAGCTCGCCCGCCGCAAGCTGGCGGGAAAACATCAAGGGCGGCGCCAGCGCCACGCCCGCACCCTGCAGTGCCGCCTCGATCATCAGCACGGAGGAATCGAAGACCATGCCCCGGATCGGCGGCGGTGTGACGCCCGCCGTCTCAAACCAGCTTGGCCATTCGTCGGCGCGGTAGGAGCGCAGCAATGTCTGATGGGCGACATCTTCAGGGGAAGAAAGCTGGCGGGCGATCGAGGGAATGCAGAGCACCGAAAGTGGCGCCTCGAACAGTGCCTCCGCCTCGATATCGTGCCAGGCGCCATTGCCGAACTTGATCGTATAGTCGAGCCCTTCGGCGGCTATATCGACGCGATTGTTGTTGGTCGAAAGCCTGAGATCGATGAATGGATATTGCTCGCGGAAATCGGCAAGCCGGGGCAGGAGCCAGCCGACGGCGAGCGTGCCGACGGCGCCGAGCTTCAGCACCTCGCGCACATGGCCGCCCTCGAAACGCTCCAGCATATCGGCCATGCGGTCGAAGGAATCCTGCAGGGCAGGCAGCAGCGCAAGCCCTTCCTCCGTGATCATCAGCCCGCGTGGCAGGCGGCGGAACAGGCTCACCCCGAGGCGCTGTTCCAGAAGCTTCACCTGATGGCTGACGGCCGCCTGCGTAACGCAGAGCTCGATCGCCGCCCGGGTGAAGGAAAGGTGCCGCGCCGCCGCCTCGAAAGCACGCAGCGAGTTCAGCGGCAAATATGGTCGAACCATGGCAATGGCCTAATCTGATTTATGCCTGACCGGAAATATCATCGTTTGATCAGGCCTTCCAGGCCGGCCTAGAAAGCTGAGGTCGAACCATATGGAGAACGAAAGTGGCTTTCGAAAGACTTCTTCTTCTGGCATTTTCCATAAGTATTACAGCAATTTCCATGGGTGTATCGCCGGCCGATGCCGCGGATGCGATCCGCTGCACCGTCATCATCGATGAGAAGACCGGCGAGACGATTTACCGTCAGGGCAATTGCGACCAGGGCTTCTATCCGCAGTCGACCTTCAAACTGCCTTTGGCCATGATGGGCTATGATTCCGGCATTTTGGTCGACGAGCACAATCCGCTCTGGACATATGATCCGAAGCTCAGGCGATCCCCACGCGAGCAGAAGGATACCGATCCGACCATTTGGGAGCGGGATTCCATCGTCTGGTTCTCACAGGCGCTGACCCGCAAGCTCGGCAAGCGCGCCTTTGCCGATTACGTCAGGCGTTTCGGCTACGGCAATCAGGATGTTACGGGCGGGCCTGGCAATACGGATGGACTGACCGAATCCTGGCTGATGTCCTCGCTGAAGATCTCGGCCGAAGATCAGGTGCGCTTCCTGCGCCGCTTCCGGACCGGCATCCTGCCGATTTCGGAACGTGCGCGGCAGATGACGGAGGCGATCGTGCCGCATTTCCAGGCGGCTGGCGGCTGGGATATTCAGGGCAAAACCGGCGCCGGCTGGTTGCGCAATGCGGCCGGCAAGACCAATTACGAACGGCCGCTCGGCTGGTTTGTCGGCTGGGCGACCAAGGGCGACAGGCGGCTCATCTTCGCAAGGCTCTATATCGCCAATCACCGCTACAGCGACAATCCGATCAGCTTCGAGACGCGGGATACGCTGGTCGCGGATTTCCCCAAGCTGGTCGAAGGCCGCTGATGCGAAAGGGCGCCGGAAGGCGCCCTTTCTGTCTCTCTATTCCGCGGCCATCGCTCGCGTTTCCGCTGCCACATGCTCTTCCTTCTTCTCGCGGCTGAGCATGCGGTGGAGGAAATTCCCGAAGCGGTCCATCTCGACGAAGATGACAGGCGTGATGAACAGCGTCAGCATCTGCGAGACGATGAGGCCACCGACGACGGCGATGCCGAGCGGCTGGCGTAGTTCCGAGCTCGCACCTGTGCCGAGCGCGATCGGCAGGGCGCCGAGCAGGGCGCAGAAGGTCGTCATCATGATCGGACGGAAGCGTCGCACGCATGCTTCGTGGATCGCCGCTGTCGCCTTCTCGCCCGTCGTGCGCATGGTTTCCACCGCCACGTCGATCATCATGATCGCGTTCTTCTTGACGATACCGATCAGCATCAGGAGGCCGATGAGGGCGATGATCGACAGGTCGAAGCCCATGATCTTAAGCGCGAGCAGTGCCCCGAAGGCCGCCGCCGGCAGGCCGGAGAGGATGGTCAGCGGGTGGATGAAGCTTTCATAGAGCACGCCGAGCACGACATAGATGGTCAGAACAGCCGCCAGGATCAGATAGGGCGTATTGCCCTGCGACTGCTGGAAGATCTCTGCCGTACCGCCATAGGACGTGAAGACGTCTGCCGGCATGTCGAGGTCCTTCTTGATCTGCTCGATCCTGGCCGTCGCGTCGCTGAGCGATACGCCTTCCGGCAGGTTGAAGGACACGGTGGTCGAGACGAGCTGACCCGTCTGGTTGATGGTGACAGGTCCGACCGTGCGCTCGACATGCGCAAAGTTCGACAGCGGCACCAGGCTGCCATTGGAAGAAGCGACCCGGATTTCCGATAGCTTCTGGTCGTCCCAGGGCTTGCTCGTGTCATATTCGACGATGACGTCGTAGCTGTCGCCGGTCGACTGGATTTCCGCAGCCGCAAAGCCGCTGAAGGATTCCTGCAGCGTCGTGCGCAGCGTGTCGTTGTCGATCCCGTAGGCGGCTGCCCGCTCGGTATCGATGACGATATTGGCTTGCAGGGCGTTGTTCTGCGCATCCGAGGTCACGTCCGTGAACAGGCGGTCGGCGCGCATCGCCTGCTGGACCTTTCCTGCCCACAAGTTGGTCTGGTCGGCGTTCAGTGCCTGTATGACCAGCTGATATTGGCTGGCAGTCTGGCGTCCGCCGAAGCGCAGGCTCTGGTTCGGTGTCACGAAGGCTTGCAGGCCGGGGATCTTGTTGATCGCCGTGCGCAGCTCGCGCAGCGTCTGGTCAAGCGGTGCACGCTGATCCTTGTCCTTCAGTTCGACGAACATCGAGCCGTTGTTCTGTGGCTTGTTGGGGTTGCCACCGATCGTCGACATCACATGGTTGACGGCTGGGTTCGCCTTGACGATCGCGGCAGCCTGCTGCTGCAGGGCTTCCATCGCCGAATAGGAAATGTCCTGTCGCGCCTGGGTGCTGATCGTCAGGCGGCCGATATCTTCCTGCGGGAAGAAGCTCGTCGGCAGCGTCATGAAGAAATAGATCGTCAGCGCGACGGAAGCGAAGAAGATCCCGAGGATGAAGGGGCGGTGGCGAAGGCACCAGCCGACCGCATTGTCGTAGCCGCGCAGCGTCCGCTCGAAACCGGCGTCGAAGATGCGGATGATGAGTGGCGGACGGCTGTGGTTGTTGGAAAGGCGCGAACCGAGCATCGGCGTCACCGTCAGCGATACGATGGCCGAAGCGATGATGGCGATCGCCACCACCATGCCGAATTCGTTGAACACGCGGCCGACCACGCCGCCCATCAAGAGGATTGGGATGAAGACCGCGATCAGTGACACCGACATGGAGATGATCGTGTAGCTGACTTCGCCCGCACCCTTGATAGCCGCCTCCCGCACCGGCATGCCTTCCTCGACATGCCGCAGGATGTTTTCCAGCATGACGATCGCGTCGTCCACCAC
The DNA here is from genome assembly GCF_052113285.1 of Rhizobium sp. YAF28. Classification (NCBI taxonomy): domain Bacteria; kingdom Pseudomonadati; phylum Pseudomonadota; class Alphaproteobacteria; order Hyphomicrobiales; family Rhizobiaceae; genus Rhizobium; species Rhizobium sp. YAF28. The sequence goes on from NZ_JBFRCX010000002.1 coordinate 347,430, forward strand.
GAGACCCACCGCGAGCGTCAACCCCAGCAGCGAGATATTGTCGATACTGTAGCCCAGCACATACATCATGCCGAAGGTCGAGATCAGCGACAGCGGAACGGCAAGCCCCGGAATGATCGTAGCGGTCGCATGGCCGGTGAAGAGGTAGATGACGAGAACGACGAGGCCGATCGTCAGAAGCAGCGTGAACTTCACGTCGGCGATGGCATCGCGGATCGGCTTTGCGGCATCGTTCATGATGACCGTGTTGACCGAGGGCGGGATTTCGGCATGGAGCTGCGGCAGCTTGGCGTTGATCGCATCCACGACATCGACCGTATTGGCATCCGGCTGGCGCTGGATGGCAAGGATGATGCCGCGCTGGCCGTCATACCAGCTGCCCGTATACTGGTTCTCGACGCTGTCCTGGACATCGGCAATATCGCCGAGATGGACCGGCGCGCCGTTCGGATTGGCGATGACGAGCGAACGGAACTGCTCGGCGTTGGTGCGCTGCGTATTCGCCGTGATGGTCATGGCCTGCGAATTGTTCTGCAGCGTGCCGACCGGCTGTTGGCTGTTGGCGGCCGCAAGCGCCTTGTTGACGGTGTCGATGCCGATGCCGCGGGTCAGCAGCTTGTTGGGATCGACCTCGACGCGCACGGCATAGGTCTGCGCACCGAAGACGCTGACCTGGGCGACGCCCGGAAGCGTCGACAGCGACGGCGAAATAATGTCTTCGGCGATCTCGTCGAGCTTGCTGCGCGGCATGGTGTTGCTCTGCACCGAAAGCAGCATGATCGGCGCATCGGCCGGGTTGGTCTTGCGGTAGCTCGGCGGTGTCGTCATGTTGTCGGGCAGCTGCCGCGTCGCATGCGAAATGGCCGCCTGCACGTCGGCGGCGGCCGCATCGATATCTCGGTTCAGGTCGAATTGCAGCACGATGCTGGTGCTGCCGAGCGAACTCGACGCGCTGATTTCGCTGATACCGGGGATCGTCTCGAACTGCTTGATCAACGGTGTCGAGACCGAAGTCGCCATCGTCTGCGGCGAGGCGCCGCTCAGCTGCGCCGAAACGTTGATGGTCGGGAAGTCGACCTGCGGCAGAGCCGCAACCGGCACGAGCCGGTAGCCCGCGAGGCCTGCCAGAATGACACCGATCGCAAGCAGCGTCGTCGCCACCGGGCGCTGAATACAGAAATTCGGGATCATTGCTCAGCCCCCACCGCGATCGTCTCGGCCTGTTGCTGCTGTTGCTGAGGCACGTCAGCGGACGCGACGTTGAGCGTCTTGTCGTCGAATTGTTCGTTGACCGCCTGCTGGTCGCTGAGCTGACCCTGGCCTTCGACGACCACATGGTCGCCCTCCGAAAGGCCCGACGCGATGGCGGTGAAGCCGCCGTTGGCGCGGGCGACGGTAACAGGCGTCAGATGCGATTTTCCGTCCTTGGCCACGAAGGCAAAGAAACCGTCGGGGCCGGGGCTGACGGCAACCGTCGGTACGACCACCTGCTGCTCGTCGTTGTTGAAATGCACGACGATATTGACCGACTGGCCAGGCCACAGAGCGCCGGAGGCGTTTTCGAACTTAGCCTTGGCGAGGATCGTGCCCGATGCCGTGTCGACCGTATTGTCGTAGAAGCTGATTTCGCCCTTGCGCACTTGCCCCTTGGTGGAATTGGGCGCCGTGCTGACCTCGACCGGACCGGAGGCCAGCGCCTTCTTCAGGACGCGCAGGTAGCGCTCCTGCAGGTGGAACTTCACATAGATCGGATCGTATTTGGCGATGGTGACGATGGCCGCACCGGCATTGACGAAGGCGCCCTTGCTGAGGGCGATATCGCCGAGCCTGCCGTCGAAGGGCGCGCGAATATCGGTATGCTCGAGGATGACCTGGTCCGAAGCAAGCGTGGCCTTGTCGGCTTCGACGGTCGCGGCGGCAGTATCGCGGGCAGCCCTGGCCTGATCGAGGCTCTGCTGGGTGCCGGCCTTCTGGTTGAAGAGGTCTTGCGCCCGGGTCAGCGCCGTCTCGGATTCTGCGAGCGTTGCCGTATCGCGCACGATCATCGCATTGTCCTTGTCGACGGCGGCCTTGGCCGTCCGGTCGTCCAGCTTGGCGATCAGATCGCCCTCCTTGACCGTCGCACCGTCTTCGGACTCGATGCTGACGACGAGGCCCTGTTCCTGTGCGGCAATCGTCGTATTATCCTCGGCATCGGCCCAACCGGTCGCCGTCACATCCATGGGCAGAGCGGCCTTCACGGCTGCAACGGTCTTGATCATCGTGGGACCACCGTTCGCGCCACGCCTGCGCCCGCCACCCTGTTGTTGACCACCCTGCTGCCCGCCGCCACTCTGGGCCTGATCGGCCTGCGCCTGCTGATGGCCGTTGTTCTGGCTGCCCTCAGGCTTGTTGATGAACTGTGAGAGATAGGGGATGCGTGAAGCATAGGGGATCTTGTCCCCGAACTGCCAGAAGCCAACCGCGGCCACGGCTACAATAGTGACGGTGATCCAAAATTTCTTCATAAGCGAAACCGGTTTTGTTGGGCAGATTGCGTGATTTTCCGCGCTGATTGAGCCGCCTATATTGCGGCGCAAAAAAGACATAATCACCCCGGCGATGATCACTAAGCGGTTATAATGGCTTAAATTTTGGTAATGAACATTCTGTAATATTCAAACTATACTAATATATAGTCGGATAGGCAGCGTCCTCCGCCTTGGTGACCTGCCAGCGCAGGCTGTATTGGCGAACACTATTTGCTCCGAATTGCAGGTCCTGTGCGCGGGTTAGAATCTGGAAAACGCAGAGGCAGACGGTCATGGCCGAGTTGAATGCCGGTGAATTTCGTTCACTCATCACCAACATCTTTCCGGAGCTTACGGCCTCCGTTTTCCGGCTCGCGACGAAGGGTTGGGATTCGATAGCCATCGATGTGGATGACAGGCTGATCTTCAAGTTCCCGCGCGATCTGGCCGCGGAGAGGGCACTGGTCAAAGAGGCGGCCCTTCTCGGCATCATCAGGCCGTCGCTGTCGATGGCGGTTCCCGATATGCGCATCCATGACGGCCCGCCGATCTTCTCCAACCATGCCAAGATCCGGGGCGAACATCTCATCGCCGGCGATTACGAGCGTCTGCCGGAAGCGGCCCGCCAGCGCCTCGGCGACGATCTCGCCCGCTTCTATGCCGAACTGCATGCTCTCGATGCCGACCGCCTGCGCGCGCTCGGCGCCGGACCGATCCTGCCTTGGCAATCACCTGACGCGGTGCGGGAAAAGGCGCTACCGCTGCTGTCGTCCGAGCTGGTAAGTTATGCAGAAAGGATTATCTGGGATTTCATTGCTTTACCGCCAGATCCTTACGGGGTCATTTACGGCTTCTTCGACGGTCATGGCTGGAATATGGCGTTCGACCATGCTGAGGGCAGGCTGAACGGCCTCTATGATTTCTCGGATTCAGGCTTCGGCCCGCTGCATCAGGAGTTCATCTATTCGAACTTCATCTCGCCCGATCTGACATCACGCATCGTCTCGGCCTACGAGATGCTGACCGGCCGCCGGCTCGACCGCTGGCGCATCGCTATCCTCACCGGCTTCCACCGCCTGTCGGAACTCGCAGAATTTGCAGACGATCCGACCTATGCCGGCGAGATGATCGACAGCGTCAAAGCATGGGCCGCTGCTGGATGATGCAGTTGCTCAGACGGAGCGCGCAGCACCCCCGTCGCAACGGATCAGCGATCCGGTGATGTAGCTTGCCGGCTGGCTGCAGAGGAAGGCCGCCGTTGCGGCGAATTCCTCCACCTTGCCGTACCGCCCGACCGGAATGCGCGCTTCCTTCTCCACGCGAATCTCCTCGACGCTCTTGCCGGTCCGTTTGGCGGCCGCGCCGTCGAGATCGTCGAGCCGTGCGGTGAGAATGCTGCCGGGCAGAAGCAGGTTGGTGGTAATGCCATGGCCGGCCACTTCCGATGCGAGCGTCTTACTCCAGCCGGCAAGGGCCGGGCGCAGCGTGTTCGACAGTGCCAGATTGGCGATCGGTTCGATCACCCCTGACGAGGCGACTGTCAGGATGCGGCCCCAGCCCTGCGCCTTCATGCCGGGCAGCAGGGCGTTGGTCAGCGTGATGACGCGCGCGACCATGGAGAGAAAATAGGTTTCGAGCTTTTCCGGCGACATGTCCTCGGTCGTGCCGGGCGTCGGGCCGCCGGTATTGTTGACGAGAATATCGAGCCCGCCGAATTTCTCCTGCACGGCAGCCGTTACGCTCGCGATGAAATTGTCCTCGGAAAGGTCGGCCCAGATCCAGTCGGCCCGGCCATTTCCTTGCTCATTGATCGCCTTGCAATTGGCGTCCAGCTGCTCGCCGCTGCGCCCGCAGAGAAGAACGTTTGCCCCTTCCTGCGCCAGCGCCTTCGCAATGCCGAGCCCGAGGCCGCGCGAGGAAGCCAGTACGAGTGCGCGTTTGCCCTTGATGCCGAGATCCATGATTTCCTCCATTTCCTGTGCCCTTTCTATAGGGCGCAAGTCCCGTGAAAGAAAAGCGCGAAGACCGCTTTCACGGTACTCCAATAATTGACGTTAACGTAAGCGTCATATAATCTTCTGTGCGGAGGAACATCATTGTGCGAATTGGAGGATTGGCTGTCGCTTCCCGGCTCGACAATGTTTTCCGGTTTTGACAAGAGAGTACCTCAGGAATGGGGATGAACGGCCTTGAGAGGGCCGAGCGGAGACGGATGGATGACCGAAATGACTGAGCTGCCGGAACGCGAGAGCATGGAATTCGACGTGGTGATCGTCGGCGCCGGTCCCGCCGGCCTTTCAGCCGCCATCCGCCTGAAACAGGTCAATCCGGAACTGTCGGTCGTGGTATTGGAGAAGGGTTCCGAAGTCGGCGCTCATATCCTCTCCGGCGCCGTTGTCGACCCCATCGGCATCGATCGCCTGCTTCCAGGCTGGCGCACGGAGGCTGACCACCCCTTCAAGACCGAGGTCAATGCCGATCACTTCCTGCTGCTCGGCCCCGCCGGTTCCATCCGCCTGCCGAACATCATGATGCCGCCGCTGATGAGCAATCACGGCAATTATATCGTCTCGCTCGGAAATGTCTGTCGCTGGCTGGCGACCAAGGCCGAAGAACTCGGCGTCGAGATCTATCCAGGCTTTGCCGCGACCGAAATGCTCTACAATGATGAGGGCGCTGTCATCGGTGTCGCGACCGGCGACATGGGTATCGAGAAGAACGGCGAGCCCGGCCCGAACTATGCGCGTGGCATGGCTCTCATGGGCAAATATGTGCTTGTTGGAGAGGGCGTGCGCGGCTCGCTCGCCAAGCAGCTGATTGCCAAGTTCGATCTTTCGAGCGGCCGCCAACCCCAGAAATTCGGCATCGGCATCAAGGAACTCTGGGAGGTCAAGCCGGAAAACCACCGCCGCGGCCTGGTGCAGCACTCCTTCGGCTGGCCGCTTGATATGTCCACCGGCGGTGGCTCCTTCCTCTATCACCTGGAAGACAATCTTGTCGCCGTCGGCTTCGTTATCCACCTGAACTACAAGAACCCCTATCTCTATCCCTTCGAGGAATTCCAGCGCTTCAAGACGCATCCGGCGATCCGCGGCACGTTCGAGGGCGGCAAGCGCCTCTCCTATGGCGCGCGTGCCATCACCGAGGGCGGCTATCAGTCGGTGCCGAAGCTCTCCTTCCCGGGCGGCGCGCTGATCGGCTGTTCGGCGGGCTTCGTCAACGTGCCGCGCATCAAGGGCAGCCACAATGCCGTGCTCTCGGGCATGATGGCCGCCGACCGCATCGCCGAGGCGATTGCTGCCGGCCGCGCCAATGACGAAGTAGCCGAGATCGAAACCGACTGGCGCAAGAGCGATATCGGCAAGGACCTGAAGCGCGTGCGCAACGTCAAGCCGCTATGGTCGAAGTTCGGCACAGCCTTGGGCGTCGCCCTTGGCGGTCTCGACATGTGGACCAACCAGCTCTTCGGCTTCTCCTTCTTCGGCACGCTTGGTCATGGCAAGACCGACGCAGCCTCGCTGGAGCCGGCTTCACAGCACAAGAAGATCGATTATCCGAAGCCGGATGGTGTGCTCACCTTCGACCGCCTGTCCTCCGTCTTCCTGTCGAACACCAACCATGAGGAGGATCAGCCGGTCCATCTCCAGGTGAAGGACATGGCCCTGCAGAAATCGTCCGAACATGACATCTATGCCGGCCCGTCGGCGCGTTACTGTCCGGCCGGCGTCTATGAATGGGTGGAAAAGGACGGCCAAGAGACCTTCGTCATCAACGCGCAGAACTGCGTCCACTGCAAGACCTGCGACATCAAGGACCCCAACCAGAACATTAACTGGGTGCCGCCGCAGGGTGGCGAGGGGCCGGTCTATCCGAATATGTGAGGCCGCGCGGTTGTTCGGCGCCGTAAACCCGGCGCCGGAATGACCCCGGAAAAATCTTGCCGCAGATCAATATCTTGCACTGGCGAGTAGTATTGAAAGCTGCGCCGAGCAATGCGCCGCCTATACCTGATAACACATTCGTTATCTCTTTCTGCCGCGCCCGTTTATCATTTCATTAACCATAATCTCCTTAGCTTGCGACATCTTCTTGACGCGTTAAGGACACATTCATGACGATCTCGCGCCGGGGCTTTCTGATCGCTCTGCCCCTATTTGTCGCCGGTTGCTCTTCGACCACTCTGAACAGCCAGACGAATTATGCCGCACTTCCGGATGAGAAATTTCCGCTGCGACAGGTGCCGATCGATCAGATCAAGCCGGAGCTGCGCCGCACCGAAGTTGCCTATGAGGGCAGCTTTGCGCCGGGCACTGTCGTCGTCGATACCCCGATACGGCGCGCCTATTATATCCTCGGTGACGGCAGGGCGATGCGCTATGGCGTCGGTGTCGGTCGTGAGGGGCTGGCCTTCGCCGGCAATGCCTATGTCGGCCGCAAGGCGGAATGGCCGAGCTGGACGCCGACGGAAAACATGCAGCGTCGCGAGGAGCGCTATCGCAAGCTCGCCGGCGGCATGCCGGGCGGCCCGAACAATCCGCTGGGTGCGCGCGCCATGTATCTCTATCGCGGCGGCAACGACACGCATTTTCGCATCCACGGCACCAACCAGCCGCAATCGATCGGCCTTGCCATGTCAAGCGGCTGCATCCGCATGATGAACCACGATGTGATCGACCTCTACAGCCGCGTCGAAGTCGGTGCCAAGGTCGTCGTCATCCAGGCGACAGCCTGAACCCCCAAGCCCGAACGATAGGCATGCAAAAGCCGCCGCAGCGGATCGCTGTCGGCGGCTTTTGTTTTTGGTGGATGCTCAGCGGCGCTTGGCGGCAATACCGGTCGAGAGCGCGACACCGATGCCAGTGATCACGGCCGCGCTGATTTCGGCAAGACCCATCTGCTCGCCCAGCAGGAAGCCGCCGCCGAGTGTCGCAAGCACCGGCGTCAGCGCGGTGAAAGCCGCAGCCTGCGTTCCGCCGAGGGTGCGCACCGCCGTGCCGTAGGCGACCATGGCAACGAGGCCGGAAAGAATGCCCTGGCTCAGAACCTGCAGGCCGATTTCCGGAAGAGGGGCCTGCGGCAGCGAAATGCCGAAGACCAGCGCAAGGACGGCCATGATCAGGAAGGACCAGATGGCGATCAGCGCGCTGGCCTGGATGGCGGTCAGGCCCGAACGGCGGAAGGCATGTGTATAGCTTGCCCAGAGAACGGCGCCTGATGGCAGCAGCACGAAGCTCGTCCAGGGCAGGGAAGCATCGGCAAGGCTGCGAACGAGCAGGATCAGCACACCGGCGACGATCGCGAGCAGCCCGGCAATCCGCGTGGCATCCGGCCGTTCGCCGAACAGCAGAACGCCGATCAAGGCGGTGGCAAGCGGCATGGAGCCGCCGAGCAGGATGCCCGACGAGGCGGCTGGCGTCGAATGAATGGCAAGCGTCGTCACCAGGAAGAAGATCGCACCGCAGCCGGCGACCATGATCGCCAGCAGGTGAAGCGGAAGGCCCTTAGGCAAGAGCCCGGTGCGCAGCCAGACCGGTGAGAGAACGAGCGCCGGAATGCCGAAGCGGATGAGCCCGATATCGATGGAACCGAGCGGCGTTGCAGCGCTGTGGCGGGTTGCCAGAAACCATGTCGACCAGATCAGCACGGTGATCGTGCCGGCGGCATAACCCAGTGTCTGCGAAGGCGATTTCTCGTTTGAAAATGCGATCGTGCTCATCGTCCTGTCCTTTCCTCCATCCGGATGCCATCCGGTTGAAAAGAACTTTAGCGCCGGAAGCCGAGGCATGTCCTTGCTATCTGTGGCTCAAAAAACGTGTTATGCGCAATGATCTGCCAATTCATGTTGATGGATTTCGCAAATATGCCAAATCTCGATAAGTTCGATATTGCCATCCTGAAATGCCTGCAGGAGGATGCCCGCGCCACCAATGTCGAGATCGCCGAGAAGGTGAACCTCTCGCCATCACCCTGCCTGCGCCGTATCCGCAATCTCGAAAAGCTCGGCGTCATCCGCCGCTACACAGCCGATATTGATCGCAAGGAGGTCGGGCTCGGCCTCACCGTCTTCGTCGAATTCAAGGTTGCCCGTCACAGCAAGGAGAATTCCGAGGCCCAGCAGGCGGCACTGCTCGCCATCCCCGAAATCGTCTCCTGTTTCCTGATCTCGGGCACGGCCGATTTCCTGGCGGAAGTCGTGGTCGAAGACCTCTCGGCCTATGAGCGGCTATTGACGGAGACGCTGCTGACCCTGCCGAATGTCACCGATATCCGCTCGAATTTCGCCATTCGCAGCATCAAGACGCATGGACCGCTGAAGCTGCCCGAGCGCAACTGACGCGCCCCCAACAAGGCATCCCAATAAGGTGATTGTTTTTGTAAACTTTACTTGAAAAATTCACTTCACTTCTGTAGCGGGTGTCTCATCCGGTGTGAGGGCCGGTGATCATTTCAGTATGAGGACATTTGCCGTGAGCGTTTTTGATATTCCGCTGTCGCGCCGCCAGTTCGGCCTGTTGCTCTCGGCTGGTGCGGTTGCTGCCGTACCGAGCCTTGCCTTTGCCGATGATGACAAGCGCACGATCAAACACGAGCTCGGCACTACCGAAATCTCCGGCAAGCCGCAGCGTGTCGTCGCCCTCGAATTCTCCTTCGTGCAGGCGCTGAATGCGGTCGATGTCGTGCCGGTTGGCATTACCGACGACAACCAGCCGAAGCGTATCGAACAGCTTCTCGGCAAGAAGATCGACTACAGCTCGGTCGGCACGCGGCTGGAGCCCAATCTCGAGCTCGTCGCCGCCCTGACGCCCGATCTCATCATTGCCGATGAACTCCGCCATTCGGCGATCTACGAACAATTGAGTGCCATTGCGCCGACCATCGTGCTGAACAGCTGGGAAGGCAGCTACGAGACTATCAAATCTTCGGTCATAACCATCGCCGATGCCCTGGGTGAAAAGGCGAAGGGTGAACAGGCGCTCGCCGCCCATGAGGCCGTCATCGCCGGACTGGTCGCAAAGATCCCGGCCGGCGAAAAGCGCCGCTTCCTGCTCGCCGTCGCCAATCCCGATTCCATGAGCCTGCATAGCTCCTCCTCCTTCACCGGTTCCGTCTTCAAGGCCATGGGCTTGACGCCGGCGATCGATTCCAGCGATGCCGTGGAAAGCGGGGCAGGGATCGAGCGTCTCGTCGCCGTCAATCCGGACGTATTTTTGGTCGCGACCGACGCCGGCGCCACCGTGTTCGACCAGTGGAAGAGCAACACCGCCTTCAACAACATTGCGGCGGTGAAAACCGGCATGGTCTTTCAGGTCGACCGCAACCAGTTTTCCCGTTTCCGCGGGTTGACGACGGCAGAGATGATCGCTCGCGAAATCCTCGCCAAGGTCTATCAGGCCGGATAAGCGCCAATGACGACAAAAGGCGGCGCAGCCATGCGGCATGAAACCGGCAGCCCCGTGCTGCTGGCATTCTGCCTGTTGCTGGCGCTCGCCATGGTTATTCTCGCCGGCATTTCCTTCGGCGTCTCCGAGTTGCCGGTCGCCCGCGCGCTTCATCTGCTGTTTGCACCCGACGGCTCGCCGGATAGCGCGCTGGTCTGGGATGTGCGCCTGCCGCGGGCAATGCTCGCCATGCTGGTCGGCGCCAATCTCGCAATTGCAGGCGTGCTGATCCAGACGCTGACCCGCAATTCGCTCGCTTCGCCACAGACCTTCGGCATCAATGCCGGGGCCTCACTGGTCATCGTCATCTCTCTCATCGCCATGCCCGGCCTGAGTGCCGGCGGCACGGTCTGGCCGGCCTTCATTGGCGCGGCTGCCGTAGGTCTCGCCATGTGGGCACTGTCGGTATCGGGCGCCATGAACGAGATGAAGCTGGCCCTTGCTGGCATCTCCATCCAGCTCGTGCTTGCCGCCCTCGTGCAGGCGATCCTCGTTGCCAACAATGCCGGTCAGGATATCGTCTATTGGCTTGCCGGCTCCATCAATGGCGCGCAATGGAGCAAGGTCTGGATCATACTGCCCTTCACGCTTCTCGGCGGGGGGATCGCCCTCATCGCCGGTCGTCATTTCGGGGTGCTGGCGCTCGATGAGACCACCGGTGTTTCGCTTGGCCAGAATGCCCGGCGTGTCGGCGGCCTTGCTGCAATGCTGATCGTCATTCTCGCCGGCTCCGCCGTCGCCGTCAGCGGCCCGATTGGCTTCATCGGCCTGCTGGTGCCACATATCGTGCGGCGTCTCGCCGGCAACGACCAGCTGACAGTGATTGTGCTGAGCGCCATCGCCGGCCCGTTGCTCCTGACTGCCGCCGATCTCGTGGGCCGCGTCGCCGCTTTTCCGGCCGAAACCCCTGTCGGCATCGTGACGGCGCTGATCGGCGCACCGGCTTTCGTTGCCATCCTCTGGCGGCAGAGGGCAAAATGACCAGTGCGGCCTTGCCATCGAAGAGCCTGCGTGCGGCAAGCGTCTGCCTCGTCGTCGCTGTTCTCATCCTCATCATTGCCGTGCTCGGCATGACGATCGGCGCCGTGACCCTGTCGGTCGCCCAGGTGCTGGATGGTATCGCCGGCGGCAAGAGCGCCTTCATCGTCATGCAGTACCGCGCCCCGCGCGTCATCGTTTCCATCCTCGCCGGGGCCTCGCTCGGCATTGCCGGCACCTTCCTGCAAGGTGCGCTGCGCAATCCGCTGGCCTCGCCCGATGTGGTCGGCATCACCAAATGGGCCGGCCTCGGCGCCTTCCTCGCCGGTCTCTTCACCCCGCCGGCCTGGGCCGTCTGGGCCATTCCATCAGGTGTCATCGCTGGCGCGGTTGCCGGCGCTTTGGTGCTGCTTGCGATCGGCCGCAGCTTCGGTGGCGGCATAGCGGCATTGGCGCTCGTCGGCGTCGCCCTCGGCATGCTGGCCCAGGCGTTGATGCAATATGTCATGGTGCTCGTGCCGACCCGCGCTGACCAGTCGATGGTCTGGCTTGCCGGCAGCGTCTATGGCTCGACGATGACCGATGTGGTCGCTCTCTCGCTCTGGCTTCTCGCCTGTCTGCCTTTCGTGCTGATCGCCACCATCCGGCTTGATGCCGGCGGTTTCGGCGACGATACGTTGACGAGCCTGGGTATCTCGCCCGGTCTCCTGCGCGGCGGCCTCATCGTCGTCTCGGTGCTGCTCTGCGCCGGCAGCGTCGCCGCCGTCGGCAGCATGGGCTTCCTCGGCCTGTTGTCACCGCATGCCGCCCGGCTGCTCGCCGGCCCGCGCGCCCGCCACATGGTGCCAGTAAGCGCCCTGATCGGCGCCCTGACGCTTTCCGCTGCTGACCTGATCGGCCGGCTAGTTGCCCTGCCGAACGAGATCCCGGCCGGCATCGTCGCTGCCGTGATCGGCGGTCCCTATCTCATTTTCCTGCTGATCAAGGAGGCAGGCCGCCCATGACTGATGCAGGTATGATTGATGCCGCCCATTCGCGCCTGTCCGCGCAGGACCTGACGCTCGGTTATGCCGCGATCAAGGTTCTCGATCATGTCGATGTCACGATCCCCGACGGCAAGATCACCGCCCTGATCGGCGCCAACGGCTCCGGTAAATCGACGCTGCTGCGCGCGCTCGGCCGCATCATCCAGCCGCTCGGCGGCACCGTGACGCTGGACGGCAAGGCGATCGCCGCCATGCCCGGCAAGACGATTGCGCAGACGCTGGCGCTCCTGCCGCAAAGCCCTGTTTCACCCGATGGTCTCACAGTGCGCCAGCTCTGCCGCTTCGGACGCCATCCGCACAAGGGCATGTTGTCGCGCACGACGCGCCGTGACGAGCAGATCGTCGAGGCATCGCTGGCCGCGACCGGCCTGACCGGTCTCGCCGAGCGCCCGCTCGACCGCCTCTCCGGCGGCCAGCGCCAGCGCGCCTGGATCGCCATGGCGCTGGCGCAGGAAACGCCGATCCTGCTGCTGGACGAGCCGACGACCTATCTCGACATCGCCCATCAGCTGGAAGTTCTGGAACTGTTGAAGGAATTGAACGAGAAGAGTGGACGCACCATCGTCATGGTCGTCCACGATCTCAATCATGCCGCCCAATATGCCGACCACATCATCGCGGTCGCCGATGGCGGCATTCACGCGGCAGGCAGCCCTGCCGATCTTCTGAAGCCGGAGCTCATTCGCGCAGTCTTCGGCATCGACGCCGTCGTGATATCCCATCCCGTTGATGGGACACCACTCTGCCTCCCCTTCGTCGAACGTTAGAGCCATTCCAACAAAAATGTGCAGCGATTTTGCGTTGAGGTGATGGGATGGAGCTGTTCTTGCGCAGAGCCAGCCAGATCATTGATAGGGTGCATAGGATGCATAACTTGCATAGGATTTTCCATACGCCGTGTGGGAAATGTCAGATGGTGACATGACAGGTGTGTATCTGACATTTCCTATAGAGCAGTGGAAAACTGCCTATGCATCTTATGCATCCTATGCAGGCACTGAGGGCCTCGTCCGGAATTGCATCAGAACAAAGCTCTGGATGCGGATGATTTCAGGCCGACCGGCCTGAAATCTGAAGCAGGATCTACAGCAGCGTCCCGCTGAGGATCAGCAGCGCCACTGAGAAATAGATGACGAGCCCGGTCACATCGACCAGCGTGGCGACGAACGGAGCCGATGCCGTTGCCGGATCGAGCCGCAGCTTCTGCAAGATGAACGGCAGCATCGAACCCGATATGGAGCCGAAGGTGACGATACCGACCAATGCGGCAAAGACCGTCAGGCCGACCAGCTGCCAATGCGGGCCGTAATCATAGAGCCCGGCAGTCTGCCAGAAGATCACGCGCAGCAGGCCGACAAGCCCGAGAATGGCGCCGAGCACGATGCCTGTCGGCAGTTCGCGCAGCAGCACTCGCCACCAGTCCGTCAGCTTCAACTCGCCGACGGCAAGCGCCCGGATGATGAGCGAGGTTGCCTGCGAACCGGAATTACCGCCGGAGCTCATGATCAGCGGAATGAAGAGCGTCAGCACGACGGCCTTTTCCAGCTCGCCTTCGAAATGCTGCATGGCGCTTGCCGTCAGCATTTCGCCGAGGAAGAGGGCGCAGAGCCAGCCTGCACGCTTGCGGATCATGCCGCCGAAGCTGATCTTCATATAGGGCTTGCCGAGCGCTTCCATACCGCCGAATTTCTGCGCGGCTTCGGTCGTATCAGCTATCATCGTGTCGATCACGTCATCGACCGTGACGATGCCGAGCACCATGCCGTGATCGTCGACGACGGGCAGTGCCAGGAGGTCATGCTTGCGGATCAGCCGCGCGACATCTTCCTGCTTCATCAGCGCATTGGCCGAAACCGGCGTGCCCTTCTGGGCAACAGACAGGATCGAGGCATCGGGCTCGCCGGTGATCAGGCGGCGCAGCGTGACGACATGCAGCAGCACGCCGGAATTATGATCCAGCACATAGATCGCATAGACGGTTTCGCGCGAGCGTTCGACCTGCCGGACATGGTCCAATGTCTGGGCGATCGTCCAGTCATCGGGCACGCTGACGAATTCCGTCGTCATGATGCTGCCGGCCGTGCGCGGCGGATAGCCCATCAGATGCTGGATGGCGACGCGGACGGGTTCTTCCAGGCTGGAGAACAGGCGTACGCGGTCATCGATGTCGAGTTCCAGCAGGACGTCGGCGACGCGGTCGTTCGACATGCCGTGCAGCAGCCGGGCCGAATCCGCACTGTCCATCAGCGCCAGAATGGCCGGTGCGTTGCGCAGCTCCGGACGGTCGAGAATGTTGACGGCATATTCCTGCGGCATCCGCGAGAGGATGCGGCCGGCTTCAGCCGGGGCAAGCCCGTTCAGAGATTCCACGCGCTCGGCGATGGACGCAACACGGCTGTTATTCATGAACGCACGGGCGGCATAGCCGGCCCGCAGAGGGAAGCGATTGATATTCATTGGCTCGCCTTTCCGTCGATCCGCCGTAGCGTCCGATCGGGCGAGCCCGGAGCAACCAGGTCAGCGCACGAAGGCCGCGTACGGCAAAGGCAATCGACTGCTACTGTCGCTTGGCATCGTGATGATGGCTCCGTTGATATCCGTGCACGACGTACGTCATCCACGTGTCACACTAGGTGGTCTCGAATGCGGAAAAAGTCAAGCTGCTTAAATGCTTAACGCCAGAATGCCGCACCCTCGGCGCGGCATTATAGGTCAGCATCCTTTACGCAATATTTCGAGCGTCGGAAAAGGCGGATTTTCGACCTCGAAAACCTCAGAATCCGGCGAGAACGACCTTGCCCTTCATCCTGCCGCTTTCGACCATGGCATGCGCCTTTTTCAGGTTCGTGGCGTTGATCGCACCGACGGTTTCCGACAGCGTCGTGCGGATTTTGCCGGCATCGACAAGCTCGGAAATCCTGTTCAGGATCTTGTGCTGCTCGATCATGTCGGGCGTGCCGAAGAGTGGGCGGGTGAACATCAGTTCCCAGTGGACCGAAGCGGCCTTGCGCTTGAAGGGAACGATATCGAAGGTCTTAGGGTCGTCGATCAGTGCGAACCGGCCTTGCGGCGCGAGCGCTTCGACAATATCGGCGACATGCTTGTCCGTATTCGTCGTCGAGAAGATGAAGCCCGGCGCGCCGATGCCGAGTGCTGCGACCTGCGGCGCGATCGGCTGCGAATGATCGATGACGTGATGGGCGCCAAGCTCCTTCACCCAGTTCTGCGTTTCCGGACGCGAGGCTGTGGCGATAACGGTGAGGTCCGTCAGCGCGCGGGCGACCTGGATAGCGATCGAGCCGACACCGCCCGCACCACCGATGATGAGCACGGCAGGGGCAGCACCTGGGACCGGATCGGTGACGCGCAGGCGGTCGAACAAGGCTTCGTAAGCGGTGATGGATGTCAGCGGCAGGGCGGCCGCAGCGGCGAAGTCGAGAGTCTTCGGTTTCCTGCCGACGATGCGTTCGTCGACGAGCTGGAACTCGGCATTCGAGCCGGGGCGATTGATGACGCCGGAATAGAAGACTTCATCGCCTGGCGTAAACAGCGTCACATCGGAACCGACGGCCTTGACGATGCCGGCGGCATCGAAGCCGAGCACTTTCAGCTCATCGGCGGGCGGCGCCATGTTGGCGCGCACCTTCACATCGACGGGGTTGACGGAGACCGCCCTGATCTCGACGAGCAGGTCGTGGCCCTTGGCCTCGGGTGTGGGCAGTTCGACATCGATCAGCGAGGTTTCGGCGGCAATTGGCTGTGGGGTCTTGTAGGCGACGGCGCGCATCTTGGTAACTCCTGTGTCTGTTGTACGAGAGCTAGATGCGACCTATGTTCCGGCAACGCAAGAATGCACAAATTCTGTACGTAGTACCAAAAAGGATACTGTAAATGTCACGCCCGCGCGCCAAACTGATCGAGAATTTCCCGGGTTGCCCGGTGGAAGCGACGCTGACTTATCTCGATGGAAAGTGGAAGGGCGTGATCCTTTTCCACCTGATGGACAAGACTTTGCGCTTCAACGAGCTGAGACGCCATCTGCCTGCCATCACCCAGCGCATGCTGACGAAGCAGCTGCGCGAGCTGGAAGAATCCGGCGTGATCTCACGAACTGTTTACCCGGTCGTGCCGCCGCGCGTCGAATATGCGCTGACACCGCTCGGCTCCACGCTGAAACCGGTCATCCGGGCGCTTGCCGCCTGGGGCGATGAATTCGTCTTCTGCAGCCCGGAGGGACGGGAGCTGCGTATCGCAAAGGCGTTAGAGCCTTTCCCGGTTATATTGCAGCATTCTGTTGGCTCAAACGGAGTCGGATGATCGACCGGCCGGCGCGCGTCGTAGCCCAGATCTACGGCCAAGCCGGCCGGTCGATCAGCCGGCCCGTTTCAGCCAACCCGAAGGGCCGGGCATCTTTCCGCCAGGATCAGAAGCGATCGGCTCGGACATACCCCAGGGTATGCCCTTCGCCAATCGCTTCTGCCCTGACGAAAACCTGCTCCGGCAGAATGCTGCAATATAACCGGGAAAGGCTCTAAGCGTTCCGGCTGCGGAGCTCCAAGCGTAGCGACGCCGCAAAGACGAAGAGGCCGAGGAAGGACAGGACGGCGCCGACATAGCCGGTCGCCGCAAAACCGTAACCCCAGGCAATGACGAGACCGCCGAGCCAGGCGCCGAGTGCGTTGGCGATGTTGAAGGCAGAGTGGTTGGAAGCGGCGGCCAGCGTCTGCGCATCGGCCGCAACATCCATCAGGCGCGTCTGCAGCGCCGGGCCCGCCGCAAAACCGCAGCCGACGAGGAAGACGCAAAGCCCGAGCATGTAGGGGTTGGCGGCAGTCAGCGAGAACATCGTCAGCACGACGATATTATAGACCAGCGAACCGCCGATCGTGCCGAGCAGCGATTTGTCCGCCAGCCACGAGCCGATGACATTGCCGGCATTCATACCGACACCGAACAGCACGAGCATGAGCGCAACGGCCGTCTCCGGCAGCATCGCCACCTGCGTCGTCGTCGAGGCGATATAGCTGAACATGGCAAACATGCCGCCATAACCGACAGCGGCGATGGCGAGCGTCAGCAGGATTTGCGGACGACGGAAGGCGCTGAGTTCGCGCAGCGCACTCGCCCCTTCGGCGACCTTGTCATGCGGCACGTAGAACCAGATGAGGGCGACCGTCAACAGACCGATGATGCCGACGGTGAGGAAGGCGACCTGCCAGTCGAGCGCCTGGCCGAAGAAGGTCGTCAGCGGCGTGCCGAGCAGAGTTGCGACCGTCAGGCCGAGCATGACCCGGCCGACGGCCCGTGCGCGGCGATGCACCGGCACCATGGAGGCGGCGACGAGCGCTGCCACGCCGAAATAGGCGCCATGCGGCAGGCCGGTGATGAAGCGCAGCACCGCGAAGCTCTCAAAGGTCGGTGCGACGGCGCTCAGGATGTTGCCGACGGCAAAGAGCAGCATGAGGCAGAGCAGCAGCGTGCGCCGCGCCATCTTGGCGGCGAGCACGGCAATGACCGGTGCGCCGATGACGACGCCGAGCGCATAGGCGCTGATGACATAACCTGCCTGCGGGGTCGTGACCGAGAAAGTATCGGCCACATTCGGCAGTAGGCCCATGATCGCGAATTCACCGGTGCCGATGCCGAAGCCGCCAGCGGCAAGTGCGAGTTGGACCAGGGCAACGGTCATGGCCGAGGGAAGCGCTGCCTCCGGCCCGGAATCGATAGAAGCATCGATAGAATCGTTGACGGCAACCTGGCTCACGGGCGGTCCTCGGAGGATCTAAGCTTGGCGACGGCCGCTGGCGGGACGCGCAGGGCCGGTCATTTGCAATTGGTGGGCAGAAATGGCGGGGGGCGGAGATATGATCTCCAATATCCCATCTATTGAACGGGAAACCGGAAGCGTCGAGTGCTTTTTTTGCAGTGCAGCGTCCTGCTATCTGCATACGTCCATTGCAATATTTGCGTTTCGGCGATGTGACCCGGAAAACCATCCGGCTTGAAATCGCAGGTGCGTCAACCATTTCTTGAGGGCATGGATAGCGGGATAGGAACAGGCACCTCATGAAGCTCGTCGGTTTTTTCAATCGCGACGGCGGTACCTTCAGAACGACGGACATGCAGGCTTATGAGAAACGCGCGGAAGAAGTCTTCCGCGAAGCCGGCCATGATTTCGATGCCATCGTCTTCTCCGGCAACGAGATCGTTCCCGCCATGGAACGGGCCGCACGGCGCGACGACATCGACGGCATCGTCGCCGGCGGCGGCGACGGCACCATTTCGGCGGCCGCATCGATTGCCTGGAAGAACGGCGTGGCGCTCGGCGTCGTGCCGGCCGGCACCATGAACCTCTTTGCCCGCTCCCTGAAAGTGCCGCTCGATATCTGGCAGGCGCTCGATGTGCTGGCTTTCGGCGAAGTCGACAATATCGATATTGCCAGCGCCAACGGAAGGCCGTTCATCCACCAGTTCTCCGCCGGCCTGCATGCGCGCATGGTGCGCTACCGCAATTCCTACAGCTACCGCTCCCGCCTCGGAAAGATGGGCGCCAGCACTCGCGCTGCCTTCGGCGTCGTCTTCAACCCGCCGGAATTCGAGGTCGAGTTCGAGGCGGCCGGCATGAAGGAGACCCGACGCGTCTCGGCGATATCAGTCTCCAACAACCCCTTCGGCGAAAACGCGCTGCTCTATGCCGACAATCTGCGCAGCGGCGAACTCGGCTTCTACACGGCAAAACCGCTGAAACCGCTCGGCGTCGCACGGTTGGCGATCGACATGCTGCGCGGCAGATTCCGGGAAAACGATGCGGTCATGGTCCTGCATCCGGCCGAGGTGCATCTGCACTTCCCGAAGTTGCGCGCCAAGGCGAACTGCGTGATGGATGGCGAGCTTCTGCCGCTGGAGCGCGATGTCACCGTCAAGCTGCATCCGGGCGAATTGAAGGTGCTGGTCAAGCAGGGATTGGCCGCGCAGGAAGGCGAGAGGGAGCGGCGCGAACCGGCCGCGTGATTTTCAGAACGAAGCGGAGCGTCTGGCCCTGAAAGGAATGAGAGCGCTTTCGACGATATCCCGGTCCGCCTCGTCGCCGAAAACACAGGTGCGATTGCGCCCCTTCTTCTTGGCGCAGTACAGCGCTTCGTCGGCTGATGCGATGAGCTGTCGCCAGCCTTCAGCACCACAGGCGCCGGAGGCGACGCCGATGCTGACAGTGATCGAGAGAGCGACGCCGGTTTCCGCGTCACGGATGACATGCGCCTGAATGCGGCTGCGAAGTTCTTCGGCAAAATCCAAGGTGTTCGAAAGATCGGATGTGGAAACGAGAACGGCGAATTCCTCGCCCCCATAGCGCGCGACGATGTCCGTCGGACGCATCGCGCCCTGCAGCAGGGTGGCGATTTCGATGAGCACGGCGTCGCCCGTCAGATGGCCATAGGTGTCGTTCACCGTCTTGAAGTGATCGATATCGATCAGCATCAGGCAGACATCTTCCTCGCGCTCCGAAGGGGCATTGCCGAAGCCTTCCAGCGCCCGGCGGTTCCAGACACCGGTCAGCCCGTCCTTTTCGGCCTGCATCTTCAGGCGGGCCTCATATTCGGCCCGTTCGTCCAGCTTGCCGCGCAGCAATTCCAGCGCCTCGAACAGGCTGCGCATCTCCGGCGCCTTGGAGATCGTCTCCAGGTCGGTCGCGGGACTGCCGTCTGCGAGCGCGATGATCTGGCGTCGTGCCGTCAGCAGCGGACCGAGCATGTGCAGGCGGATGGAGCGGAAGAGCGTAAACAGCACCGCAAGAGCGGAGGCCGTGATCACAGCGATGACCGCCAGGCGATAGGAAGCGGCGTAGTGCTGGGTCCGGTAGCGCTTCACCACATCGTCGAGAAAGACCGTACGCAGCCGCTCCAGCGGCTGCAGCGTCGGAACATAGTCGCGTGTCAGGTCAACTGCGGAAACCGAATAGTCCCCCGAGATCTTGCCTTGCTCGATCAATATCTTGACGAGTTCGAGGCCAGACCCGAAAAAGATCGTATCGACATCCTTCATGAGCTGCGCAGAGAGCGCCTCGTGATCGCTGACGATTTTCTGGCCCTGCATCAGCGCACGCAGTTCCAGAAGCCGGCCAATGGTGCGGTTCGCGTCGGTGATATGGCTGTCGCGTAAAGGCTGGCGGGTGGCAATCGGACCCATGATCTGCGAGGCGGCCCGGCCCCCATATTCGCGCATGTCGCTGATCATCCGCCCCGTCAGGAATGGCGCGGTCAGTTCCGACCGGCGGGTGGTGAAAGCGGCTATGTGCCAGTCGACGACATGCTGGAATGTTTCGATCACCTCGATCATTTCGCCGATCGCGTTTTGCACATCGCCGGGCTCGCGGTCGGCGAGCGGTGTTGCGGCAACGCGGTCGACGGCTTGGCGAGCCCTGCGAAGCTGCGCCCTTGTCTCAGAGAGCGCCCCCTGGAGATCGGGAAGCGAGGAGGATAGATCGACTTCGGGCGGCTCATCGAGCGCCTCGAGCGAGAGATCGCTGATGCGCCGGAAGACCTTTAAACGCTCTGTTGCGGGCGCGCTGCTATTTGGCTCTATCGCCATGATGTCGTTGGCCGGTCCGCGCTCCGCCGACATGCGGCTCGCCGCTTCCAGAACCTGGCGGAAGCGCTCTACAGCCAGCAGATTGTTATTGGTGGAGCGGTAGCTTTCATAAGTCGGAATGAGAGCGCTGGCTGTCAGAATGAGGGTCAGAAACGCCACGATGACGGTCGCAAAGAGCAGCTTTCCCTCAAGAGTGATGCGGTTCATCAAACCGATCCCTTTCAACTCGTCATCCAATCCGGCGCCGTTGCCGGTTTATTGAATATGCTGATATCGGGCATATATTACCGATTTCGAGTATAGATAATCGATAATGCCAACAGGGTTAAGAAAAGCGTCTAAGTGAAAGTTATGTGACGGGCTCTATTAACTAGAGGCGCGCAAGATAGGTGCGATAGTCGAAATCCGACACGGTGCGCAGGTACGCTATTGCTTCCTTGTACTTCGTATCACCATACAACTTTCGATACTTATCGCTGAAGATATTGGCGATAAATGCCGACTGCCGGAAGGCCTCGACCGCCGTCAGGAAATCATGCGTCAGACGCTTCGCGCCCGGTGGCGTATAGGCGGGCGTCGTTTCCTCGCCGGGATCGAGATCTCCGTCGAGGCCGAGCAGCATGCCGCCGAGGATCGTCGCCAGCAGCAGATAGGGATTGGCATCTGCACCCGCCACGCGGTGCTCGATGCGCGCCGCCGGCCCGTTGCTATCAGGAATGCGGATTGCCGTGCCGCGATGCCCGCTACCCCAGGTCAGATCGGTCGGCGCAAACGAGCCCGGCTGGAAGCGGCGATAGGAATTGGCAAAGGGGGCGAAGACGAGCTGCGCCTCCTGCATGGTCTGCAGCATGCCTGCCGTCACCGATTTCAGAAGTGTCGGCTCGCCGCCCTTGGCATCGAGGATATTGTTGCCATCCCTGTCGATGATGCTGGCATGCACATGCAGACCCGATCCCGCCTGGTCCGAATAGGGCTTGGCCATGCAGGTCGATTTCAGCCCGTGCTTGCGCGCCGCCTGTTCGGCAACGCGTTTCAGGTAGAGGCAGTCGTCGGCCGCAGCCAGCGCATCGGGCCGGTGCAGCAGGTTGACCTCGAACTGGCCGGGCCCGAATTCCGCCGTCGTTGCCTCCGCCGGCAGGTTCATCGCCTTGGCGTAGGCGCGCAGCGTCTGCAGGTAGTCGTCGAGTGCATCGACGGCGCTCATGTCGTAGAGCTGGAAGCCGTTCGGATTGCCGCGATAGGTGAGGCTTGCAGGCGGGGAGGGAATGCCCGTCTCGCGCCAGTTCTCCTCAACCACATAAAATTCCAGCTCGGTCGCGACGACGGGCGTCAGCCCGCGTTCGGCATAGCGTTCAAGCACGGAAGCGAGAATGCTGCGCGGATCCATGAAGCTGCGGCTGCCGTCGAATTCATGCATCATGGCAAGCACCTGCATCGATCCCTCGGGCGCCCAGGGCATCGGCGTCAGGCTGCGCTTGTCGGGAATGACATTGCCGTCGGGGTCGCCGATTGTCAGCGACAGGCCGGTGATGTCGTCATTGTCATCGCCCCAGATATCGAGCGACTGCGTGGAGGTCGGCAGGCGGATGTCGCCAGCCCAGACTTTCTTTTCGGCCGAAAGCGGCAGTTGCTTGCCGCGCAGATCGCCATTCATGCCGACAACCAGGATCTCGAAACGCGGATCGCCCTCTCCAGCCTCTTTGCCCTTGCTCGCCATGACCTTGAAAATCCTCTCGCAGAAGGCCAAGGTCGTAAACTATCACCGAAAGCCTTTCAATCCGAAGGTCTAATCATGTCCGATACTTATCCGTTGTCGAACCTTGCCGCGATCGATGCCGCCCATCATCTGCATCCCTTCTCCGACATGAAGAAACTGAATGCCGACGGCACGCGCATCATCCAGCGCGGCGAGGGCGTGCATATCTTCGATGCCAACGGCAAAAAATATCTCGATGGTTTCGCCGGCCTCTGGTGCGTCAATATCGGCTACGGCCGCAAGGAAATCGCCGATGCCGTCGTCAGGCAGATGAACGAGCTCCCCTATTACAACGCCTTCTTCGGCACGACCTCGCCGCCGACGACCCTGCTGGCTCAGAAGGTGACGTCCAAGGCCGGGCCGCGCTTCAACCACATCTTCTTCACCGGCTCAGGCTCGGAGGCGAACGACACCTGGTTCCGCATGGCCCGCGTCTATTGGGCGGCGGTCGGCCAGCCGTCGAAGAAGACGGTCATCGCCCGGCGCAATGGCTATCACGGCTCGACGGTCGCTGGCGCCAGCCTCGGCGGCATGAAATACATGCATGAACAGGGCGATCTGCCGATCCCGGGCATCGTCCATATCGGCCAACCCTACTGGTATGGGGAGGGAGGGGATCTCACGCCGGCCGAATTCGGTCTGAAGGTCGCCCGCGAGCTGGAAGCCAAGATCGATGAGCTCGGCGAGGAGAACGTCGCCGCCTTCGTCGCCGAGCCGATCCAGGGGGCAGCCGGCGTCATCATACCGCCGGAGACCTACTGGCCGGAGATCGACCGTATCTGCAAGGCGCGCAACATCCTGCTCGTCACCGATGAAGTCATTTGCGGCTTCGGTCGCCTCGGTGAATGGTTCGGCCATCAGTATTTCGGCGTCGAGCCGGATTTTGCACCGATCGCCAAGGGGCTGTCGTCAGGCTATCTGCCGATCGGCGGCGTGCTCGTCAGCGATCGCATCGCCGACGTTCTGATCAACGAGGTCGGCGATTTCAATCACGGTTTCACCTATTCCGGCCACCCGGTCTGCGCTGCCGCGGCCCTCGAAAACCTGCGCATTATCGAGGAGGAGAAGCTGGTCGAGCGCGTTCGCGACGATATCGGCCCCTATTTCGCCAAGAAATGGGGCGCCCTTGCCGAGCATGATTTCGTAGGACAGGCGGAAAGCGTCGGCCTGATGGGCGGCCTGCAGCTTGCCGCCGACAAGAAAACCCGCACCCGCTTCGAAAAGCCTGATCCGATCGGCTCGCTGGTGCGCAATCACGCGCTCGCAAACGGCCTCGTGCTGCGCGCCACCGGCGACCGCATGCTGGCCTCGCCACCGCTCGTCATCAGCCACGAGGAAGTCGATGAGATGGCACGCATCACCAAGATTGCGTTGGATGCTGCCTGGAAGGAGTTGCGCTCCTAAGGATAGGCGACCGCGTAGGCGAATTGATAGGTATCACCCGGCCGGCCGTAGATATAGGGCAGGGCGACGATATGCGTCTCCGGCTGTTTCAAGCCGGTCTGCGCCAGCACATCCCCAAAATATTCATTCGGCCAGGCCGGCGGGGTCCCGCCCTTGTCGTCGCGCCAGACGAAGACGACGGGATGTTTCGCATCCAGCTGGAATTTCGGCTTGAACTCCGGATAGAAATAGGACTGCACCGGGGTGCCCGGCATTTGCAGGCGCATATTGCCGTCGAGATGCGGATCATAGCCGACGATCAGCCCGGGCTCGCCGCCGATATCCCTGCGGATGATCTCGGCAAAACTGTCGTAGGGAATGTTCAGGCGCTGATAATCGCCGATGAGCGGCCCCCAATAGGCCCGCATGGCAAGCACGGCGAGCACCGCGCCCATGATGACGCCACTTACCGCAAGCGATGCCCGTAAGGGCACGCCTGCATCGACTTCGGCACTGTCGGCCTTCATGCAGATATAGAGCGGCAGGATGAGGAAGAGTGGCGTCAGCCATCGGTCGGCGACGTTGTCGACACCGGCAAGCAGGATCATCAGCGCAATGGCGCCGATCTCGATCAGCAGGATGCGCCCGGCAATTCGTGTCCAGCGGCTGGAAGCGCGCCACATTGCCCGCAGCGATTTGGCAAAGAGCGCCAGAAAAATGACGACCGAGACGCCGGCGATGCCGACCATCGCGGAGATGAAGCGGAAAAAGCCGGTCGATACCTGCGACAGAAAGCCTTCACCCGCACCGGTCATCTTGTGCAGCGTGCGATCGACGGCAAGGTCCAGATGCTGGAGGAACCAGAGCGCATGCGGCAGCACGATTGCGATCGACAAGACGATCGTCAGTGCGAGCCGCCAGTCGAAAATCCGCTTGCGGAAATCGGTGTCGATGAGGGCAGCGACCAGAGCGGCGGCAGGAAGAAGCGCAAAATTATACTTCGATATCATGCCGATGCCGGTCGCAATGCCGACGATGGCATAAGAGATTGCCGAAGGCGTCTTCAGCGTGCGGAAGAAACCATAGAGAAACAGCGAGCCGGCAAAGATCGTCGCCACGGAATGGGTGAGATCCCGCTGCGCCTCGAAGACGATCTGCGGCACGGTGAGCAGGCCAAGCGTCGCCACCACCACCAAGCTGCTGTTCTTCAATGTCAGCCGTGCCGCCAGCCAGTAGAAGGTGTAGGAGAGGAACAGCATGCTGCATTTGAGGAGCGACAGCGAAAAGAGCGACACGCCAAGCAGCGATGTCACCCCATACTGCACCCAGTTGTAGAAAGGCGGCTGCGAATTATAGCCGAAGGCGAACCACTGCGAGAGCAGGATCTGCTCCGCCTCGTCCAGCTCCAGCGCATTGGGAATGCTGAGCCGTACGATCAGGTGGAGCAGAAAATAGGTTCCGAGCACCGCCAGGATCAGATGTGGCCGGCGGCTGAAAAGGCTCTGCACGTCAGCTTTCTCGGGAGAAGATCTGGCGCACGATATAATTCGGCGAGGCGTCGTCGCGGTAGTAGGTGCGGGCGATCATCTCCGCCAGGATGCCGGTCGTGATCATCTGCACGGACGAGAGCAGCAGCACGACGCCGACCATCAGCATCGGTCGCGTGCCGATATCGTTGCCCATGATGAACTTGTCGAAGCCGAGATAGATGAGAATCAGCGCTGCGAGGCCGCCGAGGCCGAGGCCGAGCGAGCCGAAGAAATGGCCGGGACGCGCCTTGTAGCGCATGAAGAACATCACCGACAGCAGGTCGAGGATAACGCGGAAGGTACGCGAGATGCCGTATTTCGACGTGCCGTGCTGGCGTGCGTGATGGGTTACAGCCATTTCGCCGATGCGCGAGCTCGGCACGACGCCGGCAACCCAGGCCGGGATGAAGCGGTGCATTTCGCCCATCAGCTTCACCTGCTTGATGATCGAGGCACGGTAGATCTTCAGGCTGCAGCCATAGTCGTGCAGCTTCACGCCGGTGATGCGGCCGATGAGGTAATTCGCGCACCAGGAGGGGATTTTGCGCAGCAGCAACCCGTCCTGGCGGTTCTTGCGCCAGCCGACGAGCAGGTCGAGTTCGCGCCGTTCCAGCTCCGAGACCATCGAAGGGATATCCTTCGGGTCGTTCTGCAGGTCGCCGTCCATCGTGGCGATCAGCCGGCCTCGCGCCGTATCGATGCCGGCCTGCATGGCGGCGGTCTGGCCGAAATTGCGCTGCAGCTCGACGATGCGCAGCGTCAGCTCTTCGCGGTTGACGAACTTGCGGGCATTGACGAGCGTTGCGTCCGTGCTGCCGTCGTCGACGAGGATCAGTTCCCAGCGATGCGGATAGTCTACCATCGCCGCGGCAATGCGCTCGACGAGCGGGCCGATGCTTTCTTCCTCGTTGAAGACAGGAACGACCAGCGACAGTTCGAGCGGTTGCACCTGATCATTCGCATCGCGAATGGACTCTACCGTTGTCTGCAACTTTCATTTCTCCTAAAAGGCGCGGCAATGGAAGCCAATGGAAGCCAGCCGCCGCAGCCAAACTTAGGAAGCCTGATACATGAAGACCCCGAGTGTTGAAAGCGGGCAATCCTGGTTTCTGCGCAATCGCATGAGCCTCCTGACGGTCGCGATCGTCGCAGCCTATGCACTTTTCATCGAATGGTTCTGGGGCTGGTCGGTCATACTGGAACAATGGGCCGCCGTCGGTCCACGTCCGGTCATCGGCGCGCTGATACTCCTGACCAGCACCTATTTCCTGCGTACATGGCGCATCTACGATTATTTTCCACGGGAGACGGGGGGCCGTTTCGCAACGCTCTTCCGGGTGACCCAGATCCATAACCTTTTAAACATCATGCTGCCCTTCCGAGCCGGCGAGACCAGCTTTCCGGTGCTGATGCGCACGGAATTCGGCATTCCCCTGACACGCGGCACCTCCGCCCTGCTGGTCATGCGGCTGTTGGACCTGCATGCGCTGCTGGCCGCCGCCGGCCTCGGCTTTGCTGTGGTCGCCCCGAACGCGGCCCTTGCATGGCTTGTCTGGGTCATCTTCCTGTTCCTGCCGGTCTTCGCCTTCGCTGCCCGCAAGCCGCTGCTGCGCCTCGGTGCAAAACTTCTGCCGCGCAAGGCGCAGGCACTGCTTCATGAAATCGAGAATGGACTGCCTTTCGATGCCGTCGCCTTTAGCCGTGCCTGGGCGATGACCATCGTCAACTGGCTGGTGAAGGTGCTGGTGCTCGCCTGGGCGCTCGGTCTGATGGGCGTAATGCCGATGGCCGCGAGCTTCGGGGGCGCGCTGGGCGGTGAGCTTTCCTCCGTCCTTCCGGTCCATGCGCCCGGTGGCGTTGGCACCTATCCGGCCGGCATCACTGCCGGCGCGATCGCCTTCGGTGCTTCAAGCGAACGCGCTGCGCTGGGTGCGCTGGCCCAGGCAAGCGTCAACGCCCACCTGCTCATCATCGTCTCGGCCCTGACCGGGACCGCCATCTCGCTTCCCCTTGGCCGCCGGCGCAAGGCTAGGTCGTAAGCTCCAGAATGCGCTTGCGCAGAAAGACCTGTTCCGGTTCCTGCCGGCAGAATGTCAGCGCCGTCTCATAAGCTTGAATCGCTTCGGCCCGGCGTTCGAGCCGGCGCAGGAAATCGGCCCGCGCCGAATGGGCGAGGTGATAGGTCGTCAGCTCCCCCTTGCCGAGAATGGCGTCGACAAGTGCCAATCCTTTTTCCGGCCCCTCGGACATGGCGATCGCCACGGCGCGGTTGAGCTCTGCAATTGCTGAAGGGTGGGCAGCTATCAGCAGGTCGTAATAGAAGGCGATGCGCCGCCAGTCCGTTTCCTCGACGCTGCCGGTCTTCGCGTGCTCCGCCGCGATCGCCGCCTGAACCGTATAGATGCCGATATCAGGCGTGCGCATGGCGCTTGCGAGCAGCGAGAGCCCCTCTGAAATCTTGCTTCGGTCCCAACGCGAGCGATCCTGATCGGCAAGCAGCACCAGCGCGCCGTCGACATCCTGCCGGGCAGCACGGCGCGACTCCTGCAGGAGCAGCAGCGAAAGCAGGCCTGCGACATCCGGATGCGGCAGCAGGGTCGCCAGCAGCCGCGCCAGCCGGATCGCCTCGGCCGTCAGGTCGGCGCGGACGATCGTGTTGCCTGAGGATGCCGAATAGCCCTCGTTGAAGACGAGGTAGATGACATGCAGCACCCGGTCGAGCCGCTCCGGAAGCTCCGCCCCGACAGGCACTTCATAAGGGATATTCTCCGTCCTGATGCGGTTCTTGGCGCGCACGATGCGCTGCGCGACGGTCGGCGCCGGCACCAGGAAGGCATGGGCAATCTCTTCCGTCGTCAATCCGCAGACCTCGCGCAGCGCCATCGCAGTCTGTGCATCGGCGGCAAGAGCCGGATGGCAGCAGATGAAGATCAGCCGCAGCATGTCGTCCTCGATCGGTTCCATATCGCCGATCTCCGTTTCTGTGCCATCAGGGTAAAGGCCGTCCTCGATATGCTGCAGCGAGGCGTTGAAGCGCGCCCGCCGCCTGAGGTGATCGATCGCCTTGAAGCGGCCGGTCGAAACCAGCCAGGCGACGGGATTGTTGGGCATGCCGTCAACCGGCCACGTCCGCGCCGCCGCCGCAAAGGCATCGTGCAGCGCTTCCTCCGCCCGGTCGAAATCGCCGAGCAGGCGGATCAGCGTCGCCAGAACCCGGCGCGAATGTTGTCGGTAGATATCCTCGATTGCCTGTTCCCCAATCACCTGTCCCAAGGGCCGACCCTCACTGCGGCAGGGTGAGCAGTCTCACCGGGCGCAATTCGATCGACCCGACCCGGACGCTCGGAATGCCCGCAACGACCTTGCGTGCATCTTCCAGATCGGTCGCGTCGATGATGTAGATGCCGGCCAGATGTTCCTTGGTCTCGACATAGGGGCCGTCGGTCGAAGACAGAGTGCCATCGCGCACCCTCAATACAGAGGCACAGTCAGGACCTTCCAACGCATCGGAATGGATCATGATGCCTTTGCGCTGAAGTTCCTCGTCATACTGGAAATGTGCCCTGACGAGCTCGTCGCCCTCGGCCTGGCTGAGTGTGCCGTCCGTATGGGCGGAATTATAGATGAGGCAGACGAAGCGCATGGCTATCTCCCATCCTTGATCGAATAGCCGGGCCGGATTTCGATCGATGCATATTTGAGGATCGGGAAGGTGGAGATGATCGCTTTCGCTTCCTCCATATCTCCAGCCTCGATCACGACGAAGCCGCCGAGATGCTCCTTGATCTCTGCGAAAGGACCATCCGTTGCAGCGACGGTGCCATTGCGAACCCTGAGCGTCACGGCCTGCTCCGGCTCGTAGAGCGCCAGCGCGCTCAGCATATGGCCGCTTTCGCGCCAGCTGTCGTCGCTGACGATGCATTCTTGGGTGACAGCCTCCCATTCCTCTGGCGTAACCCGCTTGCTCTTTTCGGTATCGAACCAGATCTGGCCCAGAAACTTCATGGCGTCACCTCCTCAGCCGAATTCATGGATGGGGCGAACCTCGATCGCGCCGAGCTTCGCCAGCGGAATGCCGGCGGCAACACGGATCGCATCGTTGAGGTCCTTGGCGTCGATCAGGATGAAGCCGCCGAGCGCCTCCTTCGTCTCGATGAAGGGGCCATCTGTGACCGACATCTCGCCGCCGCGCACCCGCACCGTGACCGCCGATTGCGGCGACTGCAGCGCCTGGGCAACGATCATATGACCGCTGTCGGCAAGATCGCGGTCATAGGCGAGCGAGTCCCGGTCGAGCTTGTTCTTCTCTTCCTGCGACATGGCCGACAGCACCGTGCCGTCGAACCAGACCTGGCAAAGATATTTCATTGCTTATCCTCCACGCTGTGCTTTCACAGCCCTTGGACGAACAGCCTAGGCGCTTTTCGACAGGGAAGAAAAGTATCTTTTAAGCGGTCTGAATGTCGAACAGCCGAGGCAGCGCTCGACAAAGCTTCATCTGACAACATCGAGGAGATGGAGCAATGAGCATGCTTGAAATCGGAATAGCACACCTGATCGTCACACGCGGCGCATGCAAGATGCCGCCGCTTGAGAATGTCGAGGTGATAAAGGTGCTGGTCAGGACCGTGATTGCGCTGGCGGCGTTTGCCGGCCTGATCGCAGCGCTGCAGCTTGCCGCAAGCGCTTGAGAACAGTGCGCGGCCCGACGGACAAGGCCGGGCCGCGCCTGATATCTTATTGAAACGCCGTTTCGAAGAAGCTGCGCAGCTTGCGCGAATGCAGGGCTTCCGGCGGCATGGCGGCAAGCTTCTGGATCGCCCGGATACCGATCTGCAGATGCTGGTTCACCTGTGTACGGTAGAAGGCGGTCGCCATACCCGGCAGCTTCAGTTCGCCATGCAGCGGCTTGTCGGAAACGCAGAGCAGCGTCCCATAGGGTACGCGGAAGCGGAAGCCGTTGGCGGCGATCGTTGCCGATTCCATGTCAAGCGCGATGGCGCGAGCCTGCGACAGGCGCTTAACCGGGCCTGCCTGATCGCGCAGTTCCCAGTTGCGGTTGTCGATCGTGCCGACCGTGCCGGTACGCATGATGCGTTTCAGCTCGAAGCCTTCGTAACCGGTGATCTCGGCAACGGCAGCCTCGAGCGCCACCTGCACTTCGGCAAGTGCGGGGATCGGCACCCAGACCGGCAGATCGTCGTCG
This sequence comes from Rhizobium sp. YAF28, assembly GCF_052113285.1. Lineage (NCBI taxonomy): Bacteria > Pseudomonadati > Pseudomonadota > Alphaproteobacteria > Hyphomicrobiales > Rhizobiaceae > Rhizobium > Rhizobium sp. YAF28. The sequence goes on from NZ_JBFRCX010000002.1 coordinate 377,863, forward strand.
AGCACATGGTCTTCGCGCATATAGGCATGTGCCAGAACATAATCGCCGAGCCGCTGGCTGTTGCGCAGGCCGGCGCAATGGCCGAGCATCAGCCAGGCATGCGGGCGAAGCACGGCCACGTGGTCGGTGATCGTCTTGGCGTTGGAAGGACCGACGCCGATATTGATCATGGTGATCCCGGCATGGCCCTTCTTCTTAAGGTGATAGGCCGGCATTTGCGGCAGGCGGGCAAGCGTCACATCCGTTTCCGGAACGCTTGATCCTGCGAGCGTGACGATGTTTCCGGGCTCCACGAAGGCCGTGTAGCCGTCGCCGCCTTCGGCCATCATCTTGCGCGCCCAGGAGCAGAACTCGTCGATATAGAACTGGTAGTTCGTGAAAAGCACGAAGTTCTGGAAATGCTCGGCACCGGTGGCAGTATAGTGCGACAGACGGGCGAGCGAATAGTCGATGCGCTGTGCGGTAAAGGGTGCCAGCGGTGAGGGCTCGCCCGGAGGCGGCAGATACTCTCCGTTGGCGATCTCGTCATCCGTCGTGTTGAGGTCAGGCGTATCGAAGAGATCGCGCAGCGGAATATCGACGAAAGCCGCCGCAGACGCTTCCACATGCGCGCCTTCGCCGAAAGCGAAGTGCAGCGGGATCGGCGTGGAGGATTCCGAGACGACGACAGGCACATTGTGGCTCTTCATCAGGAGCAGCAGCTGCTCCTTCAGATAATGTTTGAAGAGCTTCGGCCGCGTGACCGTCGTCGTATAGACGCCCGGTGCGGTCACATGACCATAGGAAAGGCGGGAGTCGACATGACCGAAGCTCGTCGTCTCGATGCTGACCTGCGGGTAGAAAGCGCGGTAGCGGGAGGTGACTGGCGCCCCTTGCGCGAGCTTCGTGAAGCTGTCGATCAGGAACGAGGTATTGCGCTCGTAGAGCTCCGTCAAAGCTTCGACGGCTTTTGCCGGATCATCGAAGGCTTGCGGCTCGAAAGGGGGAGGGGACGAGATGTCGAAAGCGGACAGGGGATAGATTCGTTTGCTCATGGCGCATTATAGGGGGTTGTTTTTAACAAGCAAACGACGCGCGAAGGCTGAGACCCAGATTTTTCCAGGTCTCAGCGGATGGTGGTGCAGTAACCGCCGCTGCTTTCCAGGCAGGTATAGTTCGCGCCGAAATGCGACTGCTGTGCGCCGCCGCCGCCGGTGCGCACGACGACTGCCGAAAAAGAGATCGCGAAGATCGCCGCAAACAGCGTTATGATTGTAAACCGTCTCGCCAGAATGAACACGTCCACGTCCTTACCCCGATATACGCCCTTCATGGTGCTGTTTTGCCATGATGTGGCTGAACGGGTGCTGAGATGGCGGTTCATTTTGCGTTCAGTTTCTGAGGCCGGCTAAGGTTCTCAGAGCCTGCCTGAACGTCTCAGAGACGGGTCCAGGTTTGCGTTTTGCAGAAGACCTGCATCACGCAGCCCTGCATCTTGAGCGAGCCGCCGGAGATGCTGCCCGAGCCGCTATAGGTCTTGTCGTCGGCAGGATCGGTGATCTCGCCGCTATAGCTGCCGCCGGTGCCGGATAGTCTGCCGATCTTCTTGCCTGCATATTTGCCCGTCTTCAGCGTGATGCAGTAAGCGCCGCCGCAGGGCGCAATCGCCGCCGTGTCGCCGGCGCGGGTCTTCCAGTTGCCGACGATCGGTTCATCCGCCTGTGCAAGGCCTGCAACAAGTGCCAGCGCGCCGGCGAGAACGAGGGTACGGATCATCTCTTCCTCCATAAGATATGAAATGGCGCGAAAATAACTGACGCGAACGTAAAGGTAAATACGCCTCCGAAGAGCCCGAATTCCGGCCTTCCCGTCAGGTTTTTTCTGATGATCGCCGGATCGATGCTGATTTCATAGTGAACAAATCCTCAATTTCCAAATCTGAATTTTTCGTAAAAGGCGCGCAAAAATCCTTAATTTGCAGGGATTCCGATGTTTAACAAAAACCCAAGTTTACCAAGCATTTGCACTTTGTTTGCGTCAAATTAATCATGCATTTTAGGCGTTTTTTGAAAGCAGTTTGGCATAGTGAACCCATCAAACGAGCGGGGCAAACCCGCCGGACCGGAGAGGCCGAAAGCCGCAGAAGATGGCAAGGCCCAAAGGTAAAACAGGGTACGTCTTAACAGGCTAAACAGGGATAGAAACCGATGGCACGCTTTGAAATGCACAATGCTGAAATGGCCACCATGGGTGGCGAAAACAACAGCGCCGATGTCTTCTGCGAAATGGGTCTGATGTATGCGACCGGCCGTGGTTGCGAGATCGATCTCGTCTCCGCTCACAAGTGGCTGAACATCGCCGCAATCAAGGGCAACGACCGCGCCGCCGAGCTGCGCGCCGATGTGGCCGCTTCGATGAGCAAAATGCAGCTTGCCGAAGCGCTCCGCGCCGCCCGCGAATGGATGACGATCCACTAAAGCATGTCGTCGCTTGGCGCGACACGCTGTAAGGACCGTCTCCAACAAGATAATTCGAAATAACAACCTCAAAAGAGGGGAGCTGGCGGGGCGCTTTGGACGGGGCCGACGCCGGGAGAAGGAAACCGCGACCGGCGCCCTCCCGCCGGCCGCGGTTTACCCGTTTTGGTTTCCCATTGTCAGGCGAGTTTTTTTAAGACCAGCGGGAGCGCTTCTTCGAGCAGCGCCATGTCGGCTTCCGGCCCGACGCTGACGCGGATGCAGCGGTTGAGCGGTGCGACACCCGGCATGCGGATGAAGACGCCGTGCTCCATCAGCCCGTCGACGATGGCCCGCGCGTGAGCGCCGTCGCGCCCGGCATCAACAGCCACGAAATTGGTGGCCGATGCCAGCGGCTGCAAGCCGTTGGCCCTGGCAATATCAGCGATCCTGTCGCGCGCGGCATGGATTTTCCCGATCACTTCGGAAAGATAGGCCTGATCCTTGAGGGCTGCGAGGGCTGCAACCGTCGCAAGCCGGTTCATGCCGAAATGGTTGCGGATCTTGTCGAAGGCCTGCGCCGTGCCCGGCGTCGAGATGGCATAGCCGACGCGGGCGCCGGCAAGTCCGTAGGCCTTGGAGAAGGTGCGGGTCCGCACGATGTTCGGCAGGTCGATGAGCGATTGGATCGACGGTAAGGCAGAGGCCGGGCCGGTCTCGCTATAGGCTTCATCCAGGATCATCAGGCAGGTTTCCGGCAGGGCGCGCGCGAAGGCGACGATCTTGTCGGCATCCCACCAGCTTCCCATCGGATTGTCAGGGTTGGCGAAATAGACGAGTGGCGCATTCTCGCGCTTGACTGCATCGAGCAACGCGTCGAGATTTTCACGGTCGCCGGCATAGGGAACGGTGACTAGTCGGCCGCCAAAACCGTTCACGTGGAAATTGAAGGTCGGATAGGCACCGAAGGAGGTCACGACGGTGCCGCCGGGCTCGATTACCAGCCGCACGATTTGCCCGAGCAGTTCGTCAATGCCGCCGCCGACGGCGATATTGGCCGGTTTCACGCCGAGATGGGTGGCGAGCGCCTCGCGCAGTGCATAATTTTCCGGATCGTTGTACTTCCAGATATCGCCAGCCTGCTCCTGCATGGCGGCAATGACCGAGGGAGCCGGGCCGAAGCCGTTTTCATTGGCGCCGATGCGCGCTTCGACTTTAACGCCGCGCTGGCGCTCGATGGCCTCGGGGCCAACGAAAGGAACGGTGGAGGGCAGGGCGCTGGCAAGCGGCGTGAAGCGCAAAAAGGCAGACATGCGAGGGCAATTTCCCGGAATTATTGAAAATGCCGCGCAACAATAGGCTCTCACTTTGCCAAGGCAAGCAAGATTATTTCTCGTTCGTGACGGCTCAGACGCGGCTGCCGTTGCGGCGAGCGTCGATCGCTTCCGTGTTGCCGATCATGAAGTCGGCGCGCACTACCTTGCGTAGAACATCCGGCTCTATCAGGTTGATGAAACGAACGCCGATACGCTCATGATGGCGGTAGACCTCGGCACAGCCGATGCGGTAGGCAAGCCCCAAGATGTTGAGATAATAATGTTTGGGCAGGCCCGCCGTGGTCGACACGACGAAGGTCGCGCCGCCCTGGGAAATATCGAGGATTTCGGCGCTGCGCATCGAAATCCCGGTCAGACAGGGGCGAACGGCGACGATACGAGCCGGTCGTTTGACGTTGAACTCCTCCCAGCGAATGTCGTAGACAGCCGACTTCACCGTGGCGAGGTGCGTTGCGCGGAGCATTTCCATTTCGCATTCTCCGTCAGGCAGTTCAAAATTTGGGGCAGTTCAAATTTCAGGCTGTTCGACGGAGAGGCTCACACGAATGTTTTTCACATTCGTCAAATATAAAACTACAATTTTAGCGAGTTTGAAATTTGTGCGTTAGCGGCACATCTATTGTGCCCTCTTGGGAATAAACCATTCGCGCTCAGGCCAGCAATCTTGCCGCGCAATAGCCTCCAGCAGCGCTAAGTGCCGTCAGAAAGGTTCCCCAGACCATATCTATAAAGCTCATAGCGAGCGGCCAGTTCTTCAGTGTCGACAAATTAGTGATGTCGTAGGTGCCATAAGCCGCCAGTCCCAAAATGGCACCATAGAGCAGCGTCGTGCCGAGCGAGCCGCTGGAAAGCCCGGGCAAAACCGCAAGTATGACAATTGCAACTGTGAAGAGCAGGTAGAAAAGGGCGGCGATGCCAAGGTTCGGCGAGGGCAGCATCAGCTCGCCGAGCTGATCGCGGTAGAAGGTGCGGGCGACGATGCCGAGCCATATTGCGTCGATGACGGCAAGGGTGAGAAGGCAACCGGCATAGGCGACAAGCGCTGTCTTCATCGTCTTTGATCTCCCGCTTTGTCCTTCTACGCCATGGCATGCCCTCCGGATCGCCGTTGATTCTCTTTGCGCAGATTTTTCCCGAACTCTTTCAGTTGCCGGGCGTTTTTCCTCAAGCGGTACGCTGCTTCCAATCATGAAAGCGAGGAAATCAAATGACTGACGTCAAAGTCCCCTGGGAATCCTGGGTCGTTGTCTGCGATGGGGCGAAGGCCCTGATCCTGCAGAATGCCGGCGATGCGGAACTGATGAATCTCCAGGTCCGCGAAACGCTCACGCAGCCCAACCAACCTGACCGTGAACTCGGCACCGACAAGCCCGGGCGCTCTTACGCGCCTGACGGACTGAGCGGCAGCGCCATGGAGGAGACCAACTGGCAGGACCAGGCCGAAGCCGACTTCCTGAAGGAAGTTGCCGTAAAGCTCGACGAGCTCGTGCATGAGAAGGAGGCAAGCCGCATCGTTCTGGTGGCGCCGCCGCGCGCGCTCGGCACGCTACGGCCCAATCTCAGCGCCGATGCGCAGGCCGCGATCTCGGCCGAAGTGGCGAAGGATTACACCAATCTGCCAATCGACCAGATCGAGCGGCACCTCGCCGCTTGATCGCGATAAGTCATCGCTGTTCGAAACGCGGGTCGTATGGCCCGCGTTTCCTTATGGGGAGAGGGCTGAAATCAGAGGCTGGTTTCGAAGCTCAGCCGCAGCACGTGGTGCAGGAATTCGGGGTTCAGCAGCATGTTGAAGCTGATGGTCACGAACTCGTCTTCGCGCTTGACCACGGTCGCGCCGATCTCGTCATGGATGCCGAGGATTTCCAGGAAGAAATTCTGCGGCATTTCCAGGCTGGGGCTGACTTCCAGCAGCGCCCCGGCGAGCGTGATGGTGCGGATCAGGCAGCGGACTTGCGTTCCGGTGCTGAGGTGATGGCCGACGAAGATGATGTTGCCGGGCCGATCGAGGTTGAATTCTCTGTAAGCCTGTTCGGGCTTGGGATGTTCTGTGTCGAGGTGCATCTGAAAGGCCATGTCAGCCTCCGCTTGTTGTATGATCAGACTTTAACGCAGGATTGCTCACATCTGCTGAACAATATCTTTAAAATTAAAAGCTTGTGCAAAATCTAACGGCATAGCGATTTTATTGTCGGCAATACTGTCCAGAATCTGCCCATTTTTTCACCAGATGTGTGCCGATCTTGACTTGGCGTCTGTCGTCGCGCATAAAAAAGCCGGTTCGAGGCACCAGCCGCTCGCGGATGAAGATCCATGGTGAAGCCCTCGCGATCATGGTCACAGCCCCTGTGCATGCTGACTGACGGCAATGCGAGCCCCCCTGACAGTCGAATGGCATGCCGTTGAAAGGCTGAACCCGTGACTCGTATACCCATGACTGGGACCTATCCACCGGTCGACGAACTGAAGGCCCAGGCAAAGCGCCTGCGCCAGGCCATGACTGAACGCGGCAGCGAGGTGAGCCATGCCGCCGCCCTCGAACTGATCGCCCGCCAATATGGCGCCCGCGACTGGAACACGCTGTCGGCCCTTGCAGCCAAGCCCAATGACAAGCCCACCTCGCCGATCTTCGTCGGCGCTCATATTCGCGGGCGTTACCTGAACCAGCCCTTCACCGGCAAGGTTCTGGCGCTTTCGGCGGTGCCCGGCAGCGAGTTCTACAGGGTCACCATCCATTTCGATGAGCCTGTCGATGTCGTGTCCTTCGAGAGCTTCTCGGCCTTCCGCCAGCGCATCCACGCCCAGATCGACGAGAATGGCGTTTCACCGCGCAAGACCTCGAACGGTCTGCCGCATCTCGTTCTCGATATCTGATCGCCAAATCGTTGCCCGCAACACCCGGATTCCGTCCATGACCTCACGTTCTGAAACCAATACTTTTCTGACCGGCCCGCTGCTTGCCGTTTTTGCCCGCACGGCGCTGCCGATCATTCTGATCACTACCATCAACGGCCTGTTCGCCGTGGTGGACGCCTATTTCCTCGGCGCCTATGTTGGGGCTGGCGCACTGTCGGCCGTTACCCTGATTTTCCCTGGCCTGATGATGCTCGTCGCCCTGCAGTCGCTCGTCTCGAACGGCATGGCAAGCATCCTTGCCCGCGAGCTTGGCGGCGGCAATCGCGATGCCGCCCGGCGCACCTTCGCGGCTGCCCATGTGCTGGCAATCGTGGTGGTGCTTGTCATCAACGTGATTTACTGGACCGTCGGCTGGAACGTCGTCGCAAATGCGGCAGGTGGTGACCTCACAGTAGCCGAAAATGCCCGCACCTTCATGGGTATCATGATCGGTGCCGCGCCAATCGCCTTCTTCCTGTCGCTCAATATCGACGCCCTGCGCAGTGAAGGCCGGATCGGCTTCATGACCATGGTGATGCTCGCTGCCACGGCACTCAACATCGTCGCCAACTGGTTCTTCATGGCGATTCTGCAATGGGGTGTGGCCGGCTCAGCGCTGGGCTCCGTGCTGGCGCAGGCGATCTGCCTCGTTGCCGTGCTGATCTACCGTTGGCGCAATGAGCGCGCACTCCGTCCGGCATCCCGCTTTCCGCTTTCGGATTGGCGGCCGATCCTGGCGCTTGGTGCGCCGATGAGCCTCGGCTTCATCGGCATCTCGCTCTGCTCGGCAGCCGTGATCTTCAACCTGTCGATCTGGGGCGAGGGCGACTATGTCGCAACCATCGGCGCTTACGGCATCATCACCCGCGTCATGACGCTCGCCTATCTGCCGCTGCTTGGCCTCAACATCGCTTCCCAGACGATTTGCGGCAACAATTACGGAGCGGGTCTTTCAGAGCGGGTCGGCCGCAGCCTGCAGATCGCCTTGATCGCAGCGCTCGTCTACTGCACTGGCGTCGAGATTACGGTGGAGCTGCTGGCAACTCGCATCGGCCACATCTTCGTTGCTGATCCGATCGTCATCGCCGAGGTCTCGCGCATCCTGCCCTGGACGGTCGGCGCTTATTTCCTGTTCGGTCAGATGATCGTGCTGTCAGGCTATTTCCAGGCGATCGGCGATGCCAAACGTGCGGCGATCTTCGGTCTGTCGCGTGCCTATCTCTTCACGCTGCCGCTGACTTTTCTGCTGCCGTATGCTTTCGGGGAGATGGGCATCTGGATGGTGCCGGTCTTTGCCGAGGCCTGCATGTTCCTGCTGGCCTTTTCCGTACTTGCGCGCAATGCGAAACGGCTTGGCTGGCGCTACGGGCTGTTGCCTGCCTGAAGGCAAGCAATTCCAGCAAAAGTGTGCAGCGGTTTTGCGTCCGGAATTGCGTAAAACAAAGAAACAAGGCCGCGCCTTTTTCGGCGCGGCCTTGCTTTCAATTCTGACCTGCTGCAGGTGCGGATGCCACAGCCGCCTCCGCTTCTCCGAGCGCCTGAGCGCATTCCTCGCAGCAGACCTCGACGGTCTTCCCGCCAAGCTTGACGCTGATGGCATCAGGTCCGAGTTCGCAGTCGCAGGCAGCGCATGTGGTCTTCTTCATCTTGTCATCCTCCGGTTGGGTCCCCGTCTGGGGTAGGATCATAAGACCACTGCTGGCCCTTTCGTCGCTGTCGAATTCTTTAGCGACTTTACGCCCGCAGCCGCGTCGCGCGCTGGAATTCCGCCGGCGTCTGGCCATAGGCCTGGCGGAAGGATGAGGTGAAATGGCTGTGGCTGGAAAAGCCGAGATCGAGGCCGAGCGCAGTCAGATCCTCATACTCACCGAGCAGATCGAGCGCACGGGCAAGGCGAAGCCGAAGCTGGTAGCGATAGAGCGGCGTCGCCTCCACCTGCTGGAAGACCTGCGTGAGATAGACAGGCGAAACGCCGACTTCGGTCGCGATTTCCGCCAGCGTCCACCGCCGCGCCAGATCAGAGGAGAGCACGAGCTTTGCCCGGTCGACAAGTTTCTGCCGTCCGGCACTGGCACCCGCCGCATGCGAGGTGCGCTCGCCGAGCGAGCGGCGTACGAGCGTCAGCGCCAGCGTTTCCGCCTCCAATGTCTCGGCAACGTTGCGGCGAAGGCCATGGCGCAGAAGGGCGACAAGCGCCTGCGCGCGCGGATCGACACGCCGGCGCTGGCGTTTGAAGCCGAACAACTCGCCGGCCTGTACCTGATCCCTAGGCGCAAGCTCGGCAAGCAGGGATTCGTCGATAGACAGATCGATGCAGGCATCGCCGCCATCGACCGGATGGCTGATGCGGTAGCCTTGCCCGACATTGAAGAACAGTACCTGATTGGCTTCCGCCACGGTGTCGTTGCGCCCGACATGGCGCATGAAGACGCCGCGATAGGGATAGACGAGACTGGTCTTGTGGGCGCATTCCTCGTCGCTCTTGTGACGGCATTCGCCATTGCAGACGATGTCACGGATCGTGACGGTCTTCGTCTTCAGGAGCAATGCGGTCGAAAATTGCGACATCGGTCTTTCCGGAATTCGGGCGGCGAGCATCGCCCGCCGCACCAGCCTATCACAATCCTTTGTTGTTCCAGTAGTGGCTTGAGATATGCACGTCGCTTTCGATCTGGCCGCGGGAAAGACCGATATCTTTGAGCTGATCGTCGGACAATTCCATGACGGCGCTGCGATTGCGCCGCTCGGCAATCTTGCGCGCCAGCCAGCGCAAACCATCAAGGAGTTTGGCAAGAAGACGGGATTGCCTGATTTCTGTCCGGCGAGTGGTCTGAGAGTAAACGGTAAGGCTTGAGCCGCGCATGGTGTTCCTCCATCCATTGCGTTTGAATGGGAGGATTGAACCATTTGCGCGGCCCGCCCGCTGTCAGATTATTTAGCGATCTGCGGCCCGTTCAGGCTTTCAGCAGCCACTCATGTTCCGGCGCATTGTAGAATTTCCAAACGCGCTTCGGCCCGGCCATGACATTGAGATAATAGAGATCATAGCCATGCGTCGCCGCACAGGGATGATACCCCTTCGGCACAAGCGTCACGTCGCCGTCTTCGATGGCCATCGCCTCATCGAGTGAGCGGTCGTCCGTATAGACACGCTGGAAGCCGAAACCCTGCGGCGGATTGAGGCGGTGGTAATAGGTCTCTTCCAGCATGCTCTCATGCGGAAGGTTGTCCTGATCATGCTTGTGCGGCGGATAGGAAGAGGTGTGACCGCCGGGCGTGATGACCTCGACGACGAGCAGCGAATGCGCCGAGCTGTCATCCTCAGGCATGATGTTGTTGACGTGGCGCACATTCGTGCCCTTGCCGCGCGTCACCGGCGGGTGGGTGCCGGGCGGAATGGCCTTCGCCTCATAGGTACCGCCGCCGGGTGCGGAGCACACGGCAAGCTCGAGATCGGTCTCGGCCGTCACCGACCATGTCGATTCCATCGGTATATAGAGAGCGTGCGGCGCGCCGTCGAAGGGGCTCATGCGCTCGCCGAGCGTGCCGAAATCCCTGGTGCCGGCCGAAGCCTTGCCCTTGCCGCTCACCCAGACGAGGCAGACTTCCCGCTCGCCCGTCTCTCCAGCGGTCGTCTCGCCCGGCTTCAGGCGGTACATGTCGAAGCCGACATAGGTCCAGCCGGCGCTTTCGGGCGTCACATGCGTGACGCGGCCGGTCTTGCCCGACGGTTTTACCTTGAGGTTTGGCATTGGTGTTTCTCCTCCGTTATCCCTTCGGGAAACCTTCCGTCTCCACCGTATAACCGGCCGCCGTCATGACGCGCATCAATTCCGCATGGCCGATCTCCGCCATCTTCTGCGGCGGCGCCTTGCGCGGATCCTGCTCGGCCTCGACAACGAACCAGCCCTCATAGCCGTATTCGGCGAACCGCTTGACGATGGCGCCGAAATCGAGCGAGCCGTCGCCCGGCACGGTGAAGGCGCCGAGCGCCACAGCATCGAGGAAGGATTGCTTGCTGCGATCCAGCCCGTCGACGACGGACTTCCGGATGTCCTTCACGTGCACATGGTTGATGCGGGCGTGGTGATTGTCGATGGCACGCAGCACGTCGCCGCCGGCAAAGGCCAGATGGCCGGCATCAAGCAGCAGCGGAATGCCGGCACCCGAATTCTTCATGAAGGCATCGAGTTCCGGCTCGGTCTCGACGACGGCCGCCATGTGGTGGTGATAGGAAAGCGGCATGCCCTGGTCCGCGCACCATTCGCCGAATTCGGTGACGCGGCGCGCATAGGCTTTCATCTCGTCATCTCCAAGACGCGGCTTGGTCGCGAGCGGCTTGGAGCGATCGCCCTGGATCGAGCGACCGACTTCGCCATAGACGATGCAGGGCGCATTGACCGCCTTGAAGAGTTCAATCATCGGCGCAATGCGGTCCTTGTTGGCCGCAAGCTCCTCATTGACCAGCGTACCCGAGAACCAGCCGCCGCAGAGCGTCACGTCGGCAGCACGCAGGATGGGCAGCATTTCCTGGGGATTGCTAGGGAACCGGCGACCCTGCTCCATGCCGGTAAACCCGGCGGTGCGGGATTGCCGCAGGCATTCTTCGAGGGACACGTCGTCGCTGAGTTCAGGAAGATCGTCGTTCCACCAGGCGATGGGCGACATGCCGAGTTTGGCCTTCATCGATAGTCTCCTTAAAAATAGCGCGGAGGAGCGCTTCCGCTCCTCCAGAAAATGACAGCAATCCGATCAACCGACGCGCTGGGCGGCGCGTGCCTTGACATAGGCCTCATGGGCCTTGTTGACCTCGCCGCGCGGGCTGACTTCCGGCACCGCGACATCCCACCAGTGGCCGCCGGCATCGGTGGTAACAAGCGGGTCGGTATCGATGACGAAGACCGAAGTACGGTCGTTCTTCTTCGAATCGGCGATCGCCTGTTCGAGCTCGGCGATGGAGGAAACCTTCACCGCAATGGCGCCCATCGCTTCCGCATGCGCGCGGAAATCGATCTCGGGCATCACCTCATGATAGGAGTCCTTCAACAGGTTGTTGAAGTTGGCGCCACCGGTCGCCATCTGCAGGCGGTTGATGCAGCCATAGCCTCTGTTGTCGAGCAGCACGATATTGAGCTTGAGGCCGAGCATGACCGAGGTCGCAAGCTCGGAGTTCATCATCATGTAGGAACCGTCGCCGACCATGACGACGACATCCTTTTCCGGATGCGCCATCTTGGCGCCGAGGCCGCCGGCAATCTCATAGCCCATGCAGGAGAAGCCGTATTCCATGTGGTAGCTGCCGGGAACGGTGGCCGGCCACAGTTTGTGCAGCTCGCCCGGAAGGCCGCCGGCCGCGCAAAGCAGCGTGGTCTTCTCGCCGCCGATCGAACGGACAACCGCGCCGATAACCTGCGCATCGGAGGGCAGGGCGGCATTGGTGGCGCCCATCGCTTTGGCGGCAGCCTCCATCCAGACCTTCTTTTCCTTGGTTGCCTTTTCGGCAAGCGCCGTAGGCGCCTTCCAGCCTGAGAGACCGGCCGAGAGTGCCTTCAGTCCCTCGCGCGCATCGGCGACGAGCGGATGGCTGTCATGCTTCAGCGCGTCATAGGCTGCGATGTTCAGGCTGAGCAGTTTGAAGCCTTCATTCTTGAAGAGCGCCCAGGAGCCGGTCGTGAAATCCTGGCAGCGCGTACCGACGGCAATCACCAGGTCGGTTTCCTCGGCAATCGCATTGGCAGCCGATGTGCCTGTCACGCCGACGGAACCGAGCGCCAGAGGATGACGCTCGTCGATCGCCGACTTGCCGGCCTGTGTGACGACGACGGGAACGCCATGCGCTTCCGCAAAGGCTGCAAGCTCCTTGGTCGCCTGCGAATAGAGAACGCCGCCGCCGGCAACGATGACGGGCTTCTGCGAGGCCTTGATCAGCGCAATCGCATTGGTAAGCTCGTCGGCATCCGGCTGCGGACGACGCACCGTCCAGACCTTTTCCTCAAACAGGCTCTCCGGATAGTCGAAGGCTTCCGCCTGAACGTCCTGGCAGAGCGACAGCGTCACCGGGCCGCAATCGAGCGGATCGGTCAGCACCTGCATGGCACGCTTCAGCGCCGTGATGATCTGCTCCGGCCGGGTGATACGGTCGAAATAGCGCGAGACCGGGCGGAAGGCATCATTGGCCGAAACCGTGCCGTCGCCGAAATCCTCGATCTGCTGCAGCACCGGATCGGGCGCGCGATTGGCGAAGATATCGCCAGGCAGGAAGAGCACCGGGATGCGGTTGACATGCGCCACACCGGCCGCCGTCACCATGTTCAGCGCGCCGGGACCGATCGAGGTCGTGCAGGCCATGAAGCGCTGGCGGAAGCTCGCCTTGGCATAGGCGATCGCAGCATGCGCCATGCCCTGTTCGTTATGGGCGCGGTAGGTCGGCAGTTCCTGGCGCACCTGGTAGAGCGCTTCACCCATGCCGGCGACATTGCCGTGGCCAAAGATTGCCCAGACGCCGCCGAAGATCGGCACCTTTTTGCCGTCGACGATGGTCATCTGTACTTTAAGGAAATGCGCGACGGCCTGCGCCATCGTCAATCTTACCGTCTTGCCCATCAGGCGCCTCCCAAATTCACTCTCTTAATTGAGGCCACGCGTTTTCAGCCATGCCTCTGTCAATTGTTTGAAGCGGCCTGCCATATCGCCGATCGCTTGCTCGTCGTTGATCTTGCCCGAAAGCCAGCCGCGCGCGGCATCGGCAAAGATCGTGCGGCCAACCGCAAAGCCCTTGACCGAGGGAGCAGCCAGTGTGGCCTCGAAACCCTTCAACAGTTCGTCGGCGGGAGCTTCGAGCCCCAGCAGCACGATACCGCGGCACCATGGATCATTTTTGGCAATCACTGCATCGATCTTCTTCCAGGCGCCGGTTGAGGCCTGCGGCTCCAGCTTCCACCAGTCCGGCTTGATGCCGAGCGCATAGAGTTCCTCCAGCGCCGTCGAGACCGTATCGTCGGTCAGCGGCCCGTTCTTGCTGGAGATGATCTCCACCAGCAGTTCGCGGCCGACCTTGCGCGCGGCTTCAAAGAGCGTGCGCAGCTTCTCCTGCTGCTCGCTCTTCAGCGCTGCCGGATCGTCGGGATGGTAGAAGCACAGGCACTTGATGCAATGGTCGAGCGGCCATTCCACCAGTTGCGAGCCGATATCCTGGCTGAACTCGAAGCGTAGCGGCTTGGAGCCCGGAAGCTCGACCGGCCGGCCGATCCAGGTGAAATTCTTCTTGGCGGCATCGAAGAAGGCATCGCGTCCGAAGCGCTCGTCGATCAGCATGCCATAGCCCTGCCGCCCACCTGCGACGCGGGAGGCTGCTTCCACCGCCAGCCGCTTGAAGGCGACGATCTGCTTGTAGTCGACGCCGAGCTCGTCGCAGACGCTGGTCAATTGCGAACGGTGATCGATGGCGAGCGCCATCAGAAGCGGGATTGCGCCCTTGCGGGTGGAGGCCCAGTGAATGTGGTTGATCGCCTCGTCCTTGCGCAGCGCGCGGTGTTTACTGCCGTTCTTCAGGAAGAAGTCGAGCTCGGCCCAGGTCGGATATTCCGGCGAGCAGAGCAGGCGGGAAACTGCAAAGGCGCCGCAGGCGTTCGCCCATGTGGCACAGGTCTTCAGCGGCTCATCCTTCAGCCAGCCGCGCAGCAGGCCGGACATGAAGGCATCGCCTGCGCCGAGCACGTTGAATACCTCGATCGGGAAACCCTGGCCGACAATGCCGTCTTCCAGATTGTCGCTGATCGGGCCGTCATAGACGATGCAGCCCATGGCGCCACGCTTCAGCACGATGGTCGCAGGCGAAAGGCGGCGAATTTCTTTCAATGCGCCGAGTACGTCATCGGCACCCGATGCAATCAGGATTTCCTCTTCCGTGCCGACGATCAGGTCGCAATCCGGCAACGTCTCTTTCATCTTCGAGGAGACGCGGTCGGACTTCACATAACGCTCGAAGCCTTCGGCATGGCCGGCAAGGCCCCAGAGATTCGGTCGGTAGTCGATATCGAAAATCACCTTGCGGCCGTTGGCCTTGGCAATCCGGATCGCCTTGCGCTGCGCGGCCTCGGTATTGGGCCGGGAGAAATGCGTCCCCGAGACGAGCACGGCGCGCGAGGACTTGATGAAATCCTCATCGATGTCGCCTTCTTCGAGCGCCATGTCGGCGCAGTCGGAACGATAGAAGATCATCGGCGAGACGCCCTCAGCCTCTACCGCCAGCAGCACCAGCGCCGTCAGCCGATCGTTGTCGGTCTTTATGCCCTTGGTCTCGACACCTTCACGCGCCGATTGCTCAATGATGAACCGACCCATCTGCTCGTCGCCGACGCGGGTAATCAGCGCCGATTTCAGCCCGAGCCGCGCCGTACCGATCGCAATATTGGCCGGGCAGCCGCCGACGGACTTCGCAAACGAGCCGATGTCTTCCAGCCGCGAGCCGATCTGCTGGCCATAGAGATCGACGGAAGAGCGGCCGATGGTGATCACGTCGAGTGTCGGCTCCGGCTGTGAGCCCGGATTCGATTGTACCATGATGTCCTCCCGCTAGATTTTTACGCGGCCTGGAACGCCCGCGAATTTTGAATAATGAAACATCGGTTCCGTCTCTTTGTCAATTCGGAATGTTTATTCCATTTTGGTCTTTACGGGTTTTGAATGCTGCAGTTTGCGCCGTCGCTCGGCAATGGCAACCGGCAGTGCCATGGTGAGCGCCATCGAAGCCGAGAGTGAACGAAAACCGCCGAAATCAGCCTCCGCTACCTCGAACCAATGTGTCGCGCAGGCCGCCAGCGGCGAAAAGGCCGAATCGGTGATCGCAATGACTGGCACGCCGCGATCAGCAAGTTCCTGGCTCTGGGTGAGGCTGTCGGCGGCATAGGGCGAAAAGCTTGCCGCAATCGCCGCATCGCGCGGCGTGGCGAATTGCACCATCTCCGGATCGACGCCGTTCGGTGAGGCAACGATCTGATGACGGATGTTCAGCTTGGAAAAAGCATAGGTCATATGCGCGGTCAGCGGATAGGAGCGCCGCTTGGCGATAAGATAGATGGTCTCCGCTGCCGCGAGGATATCGACGGCCTTGGCAAAAGTGTCCGTCTGCACCGTCGCCGCAAGCCGGTTCACGGACTGGCTCGCCGCCGAAATGAAGCCGGAAAGCAAGGTCGCATCCTCGTCATCCCCGCCGGACTGTTCCAGCGTGACGAGGCGTTCCTCATAGCTCAGCGTCCGGTCGCGCAACCGCTCGCGAAAAATGCTCTGGAGATCGGAGAAGCCCTCATAGCCGAGGTGATGGGCGAGGCGCACCAGCGTGGACGGCTGCACATCGGACGCCGCGGCAATGCTCGCCGTCGTGCCGAAGGCGATCTCGTCGGGATTGCCGAGTGCAAAGGCGGCGACCTGTGCCAACCGTTTCGGCATGCTCGCCTTCCGCTCGATGATCGTACTGCGCAGGCTTTCGAAATCGCGCGGCACACGCGCTCTTTGGGGGTCACTATCCATGCTGACGGCTCAGAAGATGAAACAAATATTCCATATTTCGGAGCATAAACGATTTCCTCGAAGCCGCCTAATTGTTTTTAATAGGCTGAAAATGAAGGGTTTTAGACAGTCTTCGACAAGGCGAGGCGAAATGATGCATCAGGACGTGCTTGTCAAAATGGTCCAAATATTCCAAAAATTCTCCGGATTTGAGGAGGAGACCCTGACATGAAGCCACTCGGCATAGGTTTGATCGGCACCGGTTATATGGGCAAGTGCCACGCACTGGCATGGAATGCGGTGAAAACGGTCTTCGGCGATGTCGAGCGCCCGCGCCTCGTGCATCTTGCAGAGGCGAATGCAGGGCTCGCAACCGCCCGCGCTGCCGAATTCGGTTTCGAGAAAGCGACGGCCGATTGGCGGGCGCTGATTGCCGATCCTGAAGTGGATGTCGTTTCCGTCACCACACCCAACCAGTTCCATGCCGAAATGGCGATCGCCGCCCTTCAGGCCGGCAAACATGTCTGGTGTGAAAAGCCGATGGCGCCTGCCTATGCCGATGCCGAGCGTATGCTTCAGATCGCCAGGCAGTGCGGCAAGGTCGCTGTACTCGGCTATAATTATATCCAGAACCCGATCATGCGGCATATCAAGACGCTGATCGGCGAAGGCGCGGTCGGCTCCGTCAATCATATCCGCGTCGAAATGGACGAGGATTTCATGGCCGATCCTGACGTCCTCTTCTATTGGAAGAGCGAGCTGTCGGCCGGTTACGGCGCACTCGACGATTTCGCCGTCCATCCGCTGTCGCTGCTCTGGTATCTCTTCGGCCATGTCGAGGCCGTCACCACGGATATGGTCAAACCCTATGCTGACCGTCCTCTGAAGGAAGGCGGCCGCCGCGCTGTTGAGAATCACGATGCGGCCAATGTCTTGATGCGCCTTGGCGGCGGTATTTCCGCGGTGCTGATGGCAAACCGCGCCGCCTGGGGCCGCAAGGGCCGCATCGCACTGCAGATCTATGGCTCGAAAGGCTCGATCCTCTACGATCAGGAGCGCATGAACGAATTCGAACTCTATCAGGCCGAAGGACGAGGCTCCGAACAGGGCTTCCGCAAGATACTGGCGGCTCCCGCCCACCAGCCCTATGATCGCTTCATTCCGGCGCCCGGCCATGGCCTCGGCTTCAACGATCTCAAGATCATCGAATGCCGCGAGCTGATCCGGGCGATTTCCGGAGAGCCGGCGTCTATCGTGACATTCGAAGACGGTCTCAGGATAGAGAAGTCGGTTCATGCCATGGCACAGTCCTTCCATGAGCGCCGCTGGATCGAGATCGGCTGAGGCAATGGCCTCGCTTCCGTTGACGGCGTTTGGGGCAGGGGATAGGCCTTGTCCCTGTGGAAAAGCTGATATTCGGGAGTGACATCGTGACGGATAGACTGGTGATCATCGGCGCGGGGCAGGCAGGCTTCGCATTGGCAGCCAAGCTGCGTGCGCTGAAGGATGCGCGTCCGATCACGCTGATTGGCGCCGAAGACGTGCTTCCCTACCAGCGCCCGCCGCTGTCGAAGAAGTACCTGCTTGGGGAGATGGCCTTCGACCGCCTGCTGTTCCGTCCCGAGTATTGGTACCCTGACAATAATGTCGAGATCCGTCTCTCGACCTGGGCCGAGCAGATCAAGCGCGACACGAAACAGGTCCTGCTGCAGGATGGCTCCGTTCTCGACTATGGCACGCTGGCGCTTGTGACGGGCTCCACGCCCCGCCGCCTACCGGCGGCGATCGGCGGCGATCTGGAAGGCGTCTATGTCGCCCGCGACAAGCGCGACGCCGACCTGCTGGCAGGGGAAATGCGACCCGGCCGTCGTGTGCTCATCATCGGCGGCGGTTATATCGGCCTCGAGGCCGCAGCCGTCGCTCGCCATCTCGGCCTAGAGGTGACCGTCATCGAAATGGCCGACCGGATCCTGCAGCGCGTCGCTGCCAGGGAAACCGCCGACATCATGCGCGCGATCCATAAGAGCCATGATGTGTCGATTCGTGAAAAGACCGGCCTGAAGCATCTGATCGGCAAGGATGGTCGCGTGACCGGCGCCGAACTCTCTGATGGCAGCACCATCGACGTGGATTTCGTCATTGTCGGCATCGGCGTCGTGCCGAACGACCTTCTGGCGAAAGAGGCAGAGCTTGAAGTCGGCAATGGAATCATCGTCGACGAATTCGCCCGCACATCCGACCCGTCGATCTTTGCGGCCGGCGATTGCGCGAGCCTGCCTTGGCAGGGCGGCCGCATCCGGCTCGAATCGGTTCAGAACGCCGTCGATCAGGCGGACGCCGCCGCCGCCGTCATCGCCGGCGGCAACGAACCCTATGATCCGAAGCCCTGGTTCTGGTCGGATCAGTATGATGTGAAGCTGCAGATTGCCGGCTTCAATATGGGCTATGACGACACGCTGCTGCGCCCCGGCACCCGCGAAGGAGCGAGCTCCGTCTGGTATTTCCGCGAGGGCAGGCTGATCGCCGTCGACGCCATCAACGATGCAAAAGCCTATGTGACGGGCAAGAAAATGCTGGAATCAGGTATCAACCCCGACCGGGCAGTTCTGGCCGATCCTGCGGCCGACCTGAAGCAGTTGCTGGGCTGAAGTGGAGCCGGCTCGCCCGGCTCTGCAGGCAGTTTCAGTTTTGAACTGTCGCCACCGCGCTTGCCGCCTAAATAAAGGAGGTGTGAAAACTTCAAAAAAAGCTTGATCGCACCGGTGAATACCCATATCAGGGCTCCCACCGGAGAGGTGGCCGAGTGGTCGAAGGCGCTCCCCTGCTAAGGGAGTATACCCGAGAGGGTATCGTGGGTTCGAATCCCATCTTCTCCGCCATCTATTTTCTGTTAAATGAAATCAGATAGATGGCAGCGGTGGCAATCCACCCGCAACGCGATTTTCGCTTGCCTTAATCGGGCTGGGCGACGGCCGTTGAATGCCGCGCCCTGCGATATGGCGGACAAGTGTCGCCGGCTAGAAACGAAAATACAAAGTCACTCCTGACCGCGGACGGTAGCCGTAATAATCGCGGTAGCCGTAATAATCGCGATCGTAATACCGCGGGTATCTATAACCGTAGCGCGGATATCCGTAGCATCTGCCATAATATCCGCAGGAACGGTAGGCGTACCGGTGGTTCCGGTAGCGATCCGCACGCCAATGCCGATAGCTCCGATGTCTGACCTGCTCGACATTGCCGATCTGCACTTGCTCTGCTCTCGGCACGAAGATCGGAGCCGCGTTTAGCGGTGGGGCGAAAGATGCAGCCAGGACCACGGCTGCGAGTGCTGATAATAGCTTTCTCATCGACGTATCCTCTCAGGTTTTCAGCTTGAGCCCCCAGGCGTGAACCTCCGATGAACGGCTTCAGCGATCGAGCGGCCTGGAATCGCCGGCCAGCCGGCCACAGTGTTGGAGGGCCATTTTCCGTCATTGATAGTGTTATGGTCTTTGCGCGCGGCTTCTCGTTTCCGCCGCCTATTTTCTCCGCTCGAAATTCTCCCTGTCGCATGCCTCGTTCCCGAATCGCGATGGTCGCCGGGCGAATCGCATACGGAAATCAATCGTCTCTCGTCGGCCAAAGCTGAAATCGGTTTCGATTTTCGCATTGGCGAGTTTCGCCAGTCGCTAGCCGGTTATCGCAAAAAGGCCGAATCTGGCAGAAAAATGGTGCCGATTTGGCACAGCGGGACGCGCTGCCCTCTTACAAAGCCCAATAAATACCGGGAAAATAAGCACTTTCTTAATAAAGCCTAAACAAGCGGCGGCCCCGTTGCCCAACTTGTGGCCTTTCAGCAACAGGGTTTCGGTAAGGCTTTCGTAAACCCCTTCCGAACACAAGTTGGTGATTGCGTGACAGCTTTCGTCTTGTATTTTCACTCTCGGAAGCAAGGGCTTGACCGCCCGACTTCTTCAAACACCGGAGATGGGGCAGGGAAACGCTGTCCAGGCGTGATCCTATCTCCGATCGAAACTTGAATTGGAGGTCATTATGAACATCAAGAGCCTTCTTCTCGGCTCCGCTGCTGCTATGGCAGTAGTATCCGGCGCTCAGGCAGCTGACGCAATCGTTGCTGCCGAGCCGGAACCGGTTGAATACGTTCGCGTCTGCGACGCTTACGGCACCGGCTACTTCTACATCCCGGGCACGGAAACCTGCCTGAAGATCAACGGTTACATCCGTTTCCAGGTTGACGTTGCTCCGAACGCAAGCTCGATCGGCGCCAGCGGCGGCGGTTCTGTTCCGAACGACTCGGACTGGGACGCTCGTACGCGTGGTCAGGTTCAGTTCACGGCTAAGAGCGACACCGAATACGGCCCGCTCACCGGCGTGATCGTTATCCAGGCCAATGCTGACAACGCTTCGGCTCAGAAGACGCAGCTTGACTCTGCTTACCTCGACATCGCTGGCTTCCGCGCTGGTCTCTTCTACTCTTGGTGGGACGATGGTCTCTCCGGCGAAACGGACGACATCGGCTCCCCGGTCACGCTGCATAACTCCATCCGTTATCAGTACGAAACCGGCGACTTCTACGCTGGCATCAGCGTTGACGAACTGGAAGACGGCCCGTTCTACAACGGCGAACAGCCGAACAACTTCGGCGTAGCAATCGGCCTCGGTGGCAAGGCTGGCGCCTTCACCTACCAGATCACCGCTGGTTACGACACCGACAACGAAGAAGGCGCTGTTCGCGCTATGGGTACCGTTGCTATCGGCCCGGGCACGCTCGGCCTCGCAGCTGTCTACTCCAGCGGCCCGAACGCCTACTACAACAAGTCTGAATGGGCTGTTGCTGCCGAGTACGCTATCAAGGCGACCGACAAGCTGAAGATCACCCCGGGCGTCCAGTACTACGGCAACTACGGCGTAGTTAACGCCGCGACCGATGCTGATTTCTCGGACAACAATGCCTGGAAGGCTGGCGTAACGATCGATTACCAGATCGTCGACAACCTCTCTGCCAAGGTTTCGGTTCAGTACCTCGATCCGGAACATGCTGACGACGTTACCTCGGGCTACTTCCGCCTGCAGCGCGCTTTCTAATCTGATCTGACTTCGGTCATTCAGAGAAGCCCGGCTTTCGAGCCGGGCTTTTTCGTTTCTGCCGGAAGGCCGACGCATATGGGCGATCTGGAAGTCGGTGAAAACTTAGGTGGGGAGCTGGAGCGGAATTAGCCGAGTTCACTGATAAACGTTCGGATCACCGTCGGAATGTCCCCGAGATGCAGAAGCGGTGCGTGGCCTTGGCCTTGTGCCAAGGTCTGCACCATTCCCGGATGCCGCTTCGCCATTTCATCCATCGTCTCCCGCGATAGCAGATTGGAGGTCTCTCCTTTAATCACCAGCAGCGGTATAGATCGCAGCCCCTCGAATTGCTGCCAGAGGTCGGGCAGGGGATTGCTGAAATCGACTGTTTTCAACTGCTCGGCAATGGCCGGATCATAGTCGGCGACAGGTACGCCATTCTGTTCCCGATAGATGGCGTGCGCCATGCCCTCCCAGTCGGTGAGACCAAGTGCGGGAAAGGCAGCACCGTGATTCTCCTTGAGGATATCGACCGCCTCACTCCAGCTTTGAGGTTTGCGAGGACGGTTGAGATAGTCCCTGATCGCCATCAGCCCGGCGGGCTCGATGACTGGGCCGATATCGTTCAAGATGACGCCTGCGAGCAGTTCCGGCTTTATTGCCGCCACCAGATGCAGGATTAGCCCGCCGCGCGAGGTCCCAATGAAGATGGCGCGGTCGATGCCGAACGCAGCGCAGGCGGCAATCACATCGCCGCATTCGACAGCGAGATTGTAATTCGCCTTGTTATCATCCCGATCAGACAGGCCACGTCCGCGATAGTCCAATGCCATGACACGCCGTGGGAAAGCTGCGTCGCGCGACAGAATCAATGCAAGTTCGTGGAAATCGCGGACATTGCGCGTAAGGCCCGGCAGGCAGACGACCGGCAACCGGTCGGTATCTCCGCCGGTCGGCTGGTAGTTACGGGCGTAAAGCCTCAGCCCATCGGTTGATCCATAGAATTTTTCGGTAAACCCGTTCGTGACTGCGTCAGCCATGACATCTCCATCCCGTCCGCCAGAACGAGATGTAGCGTGCTTTCGGCAAGTCTGCCAATCGGCCTCAGGTCGCGCCGCGGCCACCGATGAGGTCGCGCTCGATGTCCGGTGTCTGACCCAGGCGGGCCTTGTAGACCTCGTAATTCTCCATCACCCGCTGCACATAGTTGCGCGTCTCGGGGAAGGGGATGCGCTCGATCCAGTCGACGATTTCGTCGATAGGCTTGCCGCGAGGGTCACCATAGCGGCCGATCCATTCTGGCACGCGCTTCGGTCCCGCATTATAGGCGATGAAAGTCAGGATATAGGAGCCGCCGAAGGCGTCGATCTGCTCGCCGAGATAATGCGCGCCGAGCGTTGCGTTGTAGCCGGCATCGGCTGTCAGCTTGTCCTTGGAATAGGTGATGTTGTTCCGCTTGGCGACGGCCTGGGCCGTGCCCGGCAGGAGCTGCAGCAGGCCACGGGCATTGGCGGCCGAAACGGCGGCCGGATTGAAGGCGCTTTCCTGTCGAGCGATCGCATAGGCGAGCGCCTTGCCGGAGCCGGATATATTGGCGTTGGCGGGAATGACGCCAACCGGAAAGGCCAGCGCCGCGACATCGATACCGCGCCCATAGGCGATCTTGCCGATCTGCAGTGAAAGATGATGGTCGCCCGCCTGCTCGGCTTTGGCCGTCAGGATTGCGAGCTCGCCAGGGCTTTGAAGCTGCTCGGCCAGTGCCAGGTAAATGGCTGCCGCACGCCAGCCATGACCGGCCGATTCGAGCCGCCCGATCGCCTGCACGGCCTCGCGCTGCTGCAGGCTCTGTCGGTCGGCCGCCGTCGGCGACGGATAGGTGACATTCAGTGTCTTCCGTCCAAGCCGCTCGGCCGCAAGCTGGCCGTAGAAGGTGCCCGGAAAATTCGCAGCCTTGGTGAAAAATTCGCTGGCCTTGCCCGGCCCGCCGGCTTCCGCCGATCGCCCGAGCCAGTACCAGGCACGGGAAACGGAAAGCGGGCCGTTCGAAACCTGCAGGATCTTGTGGAAATGCGTCTCGGCCGTCGTCGGGTCCTGCAGTCCGCGCAGCGCATACCAGCCGGCATGGAACTGCGCTTCGACGATATCCGTCGGCACCGTCGCGACGGAGGCGGCGACGATCTGATAAGCCGCCTTGAACTGTCCCTGGTCCACGAGGCCGCGGCTGATGATCCGCTGCTCGTTCCACCACTCGCCCGAGTTCATCAGCTCGCTTCGGTCGCGCGGTATCTGCTGCAAGAGCTTGGCGGCGTCGAGATACTTGTCCTGCTTGCGCAGATATTCGATGCGCGCGAAGAGAAAGCCCGGATCGCTGCGCCATTTCGCATCGATCCCATTCAGCAATGCGCCGGCATTGCCAGCATTGTTGTCGACGGCAGCCCAGGCCTTGTAGAGCGATTGCGCCTGGCCCATGTCGCCGAAGCGCTTGGCCTGTGCCACGCGGCCGCGATACATCAGGTAGTCCATCCGCGTCTTGTGGTCGGCGGCGGTCAGCAGGCCGGCAAATTCGGCCAGGATCTTGTCTTCGGTTGCTTTGTCGAGCGCCTGTCCGTGCCAGATCTTGCCGATATATTTTGCCGCCTGCGCAGACTTGCCGGTTGCTACGAGCGCGCGCGACATAATGATCGCGCCCTGCCACGTCTCGGGCGCCGTATCGCCGAAGGCGTTCAGCACGGCGGCTGGGGCTGGGTTCTCGTCATAAAGCGCACGCTCGGAATTGCCGCGTAGACGTTCCAGACCTGGCCAGCCATTCAGCTCGTCCGAAGCACTGGCGATCTCATAGGAGGGAACGCCTTTCAGGCCGGAAGTGGCGATTGCCCAGGTCAGGATATGGCGGTCGAGTGTACCTGCCGCCATCGTATTGCGGATGGCAAGCGCCTGTTGCGGATCCTTGTTGGAGAGCGCATCGAGGCCAGCCTTCAGATCGCTGTTGACGGGGGCGATCGCCGCATTGCGCGGAATGGACCCGGTCGTGATCGCTTCGGGGAAAGACGCGGTTTCCGGCACGAAACCCAGCGGCTTGACGGCCGGCGCAGGGGCGCCCTCGCCGGGGAGCGGCGATGCAACGCTGCCCCATGCCGCGGCCACCAGGCCGAAGACGGACAGGATCAGAACGGCTCTCTTCATCCGGATTACTCGCAACGAAACCATGCCCCTCCATTTGGCTGGAGGCATCTTAATGAAACCTTACCGTCTCGGGTAAAATTCATTCACATTTGCTATCGGAATTTGCCCTAACCGACCTATGCGCGCTTGTCGCAGCCTTTTCGCCGCTCTATGGTGCGCAACTCTTATTCATGGAATGCGGCTGAAGCAAGGATATCGGCCGTGAGGAGCTTTGCATGTTCAATGGGTCCATCCCCGCGCTCGTAACCCCCTTCACCGATGCCGGCCTGATCGACGAAGACAGCTTCGCCGCCCATGTCGCCTGGCAGATCGGGGAGGGCAGCAGCGGCCTCGTTCCGGTCGGCACGACTGGTGAGTCGCCGACGCTGTCGCATGCCGAGCACAAACGTGTGGTGGAGCTCTGCATCGAAGTTGCCGGCAAACGCGTGCCCGTCATGGCCGGCGCCGGCTCGAACAATACGCGTGAAGCGATCGAACTTGCCCAGCATGCCGAGAAGGTCGGGGCGGACGCCGTTCTGGTCGTCACGCCCTATTACAACAAGCCGACGCAAAAGGGGCTGATCGCTCACTATTCGGCGATCGCCGAGGCCGTGAAGCTGCCGATCTATATCTACAACATCCCCGGCCGTTCGGTCGTCGACATGACGCCGGAGACGATGGGTGCGCTTGCCAAGGCGCACAAGAATATCGTCGGCGTCAAGGATGCGACCGGCAAGATCGAGCGTGTCTCCGAGCAGCGCATCACCTGCGGCAAGGAGTTCCAGCAGCTTTCCGGCGAGGACGCGACGGCTCTCGGCTTCAACGCCCATGGCGGCGTTGGCTGCATCTCGGTGACGGCCAACATCGCGCCGCGCCTTTGTGCCGAGTTCCAGGCAGCGACGACCGCAGGAAATTACACCAAGGCGCTGGAGCTGCAGGACCGGCTGATGCCGCTGCATAAGGCAGTCTTCATGGAACCCGGCGTCTGTGGCGCGAAATACGGCCTCGCAAAGCTCGGCCGCATGAGCCGCAGCGTGCGCTCGCCGCTGATGTCATCGCTCGAGCCCTCGACGGAAGCGGCGATCGACGCCGCTATGCGTCACGCCGGCCTGCTGAACTAAAGCATGTCGCGCAAAACTGTGCAGCGGTTTTGCGATAACGACATGCCTTAAGCGTAAACCCGGCCCGTCTTCACAAGACCGGGCCGTTCTCCTACATAGATAACAGGAAATGAGGGCGCGGCATTCGCGCCCCTCTAATGGAATTATCGTCATGGCCCCCAAAGGCAGCCAGCGTATCGTGAAGAAGGTCGTTGCGGAAAACCGCAAGGCCCGCTTCAACTACGAGATCATCGATACCTATGAGGCGGGCTTGGTGCTGATGGGCACCGAGGTCAAGTCATTGCGCGAAGGCAAGGCCAATATCGCCGAATCCTACGCTTCCGATGAGGATGGTGAGATCTGGCTGATCAATTCCTATCTGCCGGAATATCTGCAGGCGAACCGCTTCAACCATGAGCCGCGTCGCCGCCGCAAGCTGCTTTTGTCCGGGCGTGAGATTAACCGTTTGCGCGCGGGCATCAATCGCGAAGGCATGACACTGATCCCGATGAAGATCTACTTCAACGATCAGGGCCGCGCCAAGATCGAGCTGGCGCTCGCGAAGGGCAAGAAGCTTCACGACAAGCGCGAATCCGAGAAGGAGCGCGATTGGAACAGGCAGAAGAGTCGTCTGTTGAAAGACAACGGCTGACTCTTTGCCTGCAGCATCATGCTATTCGTGAATGAAGATTCAGTCTTCGAAATCGCTGGCCGGTGCTACTTCGGCAGGACGCGGCGGGCGTTCGGAAGGATCTCGGCCGATCTCGGCTTTCAGCGACAGAAGATCGATGAAGTGATCGGCCTGGCGGCGCAGATCGTCGGCGATCATCGGCGGCTGGGTCGACATGGTCGAAATGACCGAAACCTTGCGTCCCTTGCGTTGCAGCGCTTCGACCAGATTGGTGAAATCGCCGTCGCCGGAGAAGATGACGAGATGGTCGACCGTTTCGGACTGTTCCATGGCATCGATTGCGAGCTCGATATCCATATTGCCCTTGATCTTGCGCCGTCCCATGGAGTCGGTAAACTCCTTGGCGGGCTTCGTCACGACCTTGTAGCCGTTATAATCAAGCCAGTCGATGAGAGGACGGATCGAGGAATATTCCTGGTCTTCGATAAGCGCGGTATAGTAGTATGCGCGCAGCAGATATCCACGTTTCTGAAATGCTTTCAATAGCTTGCGGTAATCGATATCAAAGCCCAGACTCTTGGATGCAGCGTAAAGGTTGGCGCCGTCTATGAATAGTGCAATTTTTTCGCGTGGGTCAAACATCGCTTACCAATCCAAAGAGAGTAATCGAAATCCATAAGCCACTAAGCCTAATAAAAACAGCGGCTTGCGGATGTGGCGTCGAGCTGTTCCGTACTTTATGAATTATTCATATATGAAAGATTTAGGGCACGATTCGGGATATTCCAAGCAACCCCCGGTGGAAATGTCATATTGTGCATGGAAATTTAGACCGGCTGCGGATAAAGGCGAGGGGACCCTAACGAAAAACTTGAATTTGCCCGGTTTTAATTGTATCGGGCGTGTTAATCCCGAAAAGACGACCGCAAAGGACAGGCAATGGCCCGTGTCACAGTAGAAGATTGCATTGACAAGGTAGAGAACCGCTTCGAGCTGGTTCTGCTCGCCAGCCATCGCGCCCGGCTGATTTCCCAGGGTGCGTCGATTACCATCGACCGCGACAACGACAAGAATCCGGTTGTGGCTCTGCGAGAAATCGCTGATGAGACCCTGTCTCCTGACGATCTGAAGGAAGACCTGATCCATTCGCTGCAGAAGCATGTGGAAGTGGACGAGCCCGAGCCCGATCCGGCAAGCCTGATCGCCGCCGGTGCAACGGCTAATGCCGACAGCGAAGAGCAGGACGACCTGCCGGAAACGATCACCTTCGACCAGATGTCGGAAGAGGAGCTTCTGGCCGGTATCGAAGGTCTCGTCCCGCCGGAAAAGAGCGACGATTACTAAGCGCATCCCTGGCCCTTGAACGGCCGGGGCTTCCTGCGCGGCAAAAGATCGACGATTACCAATCATCAATCTTGCGCCTGTAAAGCTTAGGCATAATATTGCCCATGTGTGCGCCAATCTGCGATTGGCGCGCTTTTATTTTATTGGAGTGGCTTTGGAATGATGCGGCAGTACGAGCTCGTGGAGCGGGTTCAGAAATACAAGCCCGATGCCAACGAAGCTCTGCTGAACAAAGCCTATGTCTACGCCATGCAGAAGCATGGGCAGCAGAAGCGAGCGAGCGGCGACCCTTACATCTCGCATCCGCTCGAAGTGGCCGCCATCCTGACCGACATGCATCTCGATGAATCGACGATTGCAGTCGCCCTTCTGCATGACACGATCGAGGATACGACGGCGACCCGCGCCGAGATCGACGAACTCTTCGGCGAGGATATCGGCCGCTTGGTCGAGGGCCTGACGAAGATCAAGAAGCTCGATCTCGTCACCAAGAAGGCCAAGCAGGCGGAAAATCTGCGTAAGCTGCTGCTTGCCATTTCCGATGATGTACGCGTCCTGCTGGTCAAGCTTGCCGATCGTCTCCACAACATGCGCACTCTCGACCATATGTCCCAGGAAAAGCGCGCGCGCATTTCTGAAGAGACGATGGAAATCTATGCGCCGCTCGCCGGCCGCATGGGTATGCAGGACATGCGCGAGGAGCTGGAGGAGCTCTCCTTCCGGCACATGAACCCGGAAGCCTACGAGACTGTCACCAAGCGCCTCGAGGAACTGTCGAAGCGCAATGAAGGTCTGGTCAAGAAGATCGAGGCCGAACTGCGCGACCTGCTGATCGCCAATGGATTGGCGACTGCCTATGTCAAGGGTCGGCAGAAGAAGCCCTATTCGGTGTTCCGCAAGATGCAGTCGAAGTCGCTCTCCTTCGAGCAGCTTTCCGATGTCTACGGTTTCCGCCTCATCGTCGAGGATATTCCCTCCTGCTACCGTGCGCTCGGCATCGTGCATACGCGCTGGCGCGTCGTGCCCGGCCGCTTCAAGGATTATATCTCGACCCCGAAGCAGAACGACTACCGGTCGCTGCACACCACCATCGTCGGCCCGTCGATGCAGCGCATCGAACTGCAGATCCGCACCAAGCGCATGCATGAGATCGCCGAGTTCGGTATTGCCGCTCATACGCTCTATAAGGACGGCGCCACCAATGCCGATGGCGATATCCTCTCGCGCGAAAGCAATGCCTATTCCTGGCTCCGGCACACGATCGAGGCGCTCGCCGAAGGTGACAGCCCCGAAGAGTTCCTCGAGCACACCAAGCTCGAGCTGTTTCAGGATCAGGTCTTCTGTTTCACGCCGAAGGGCAAGCTGATTGCCCTGCCGCGCGGTGCGACACCGATCGACTTTGCCTATGCCGTTCATACCAACATCGGCGACACGACCGTCGGCGCCAAGATCAATGGCCGCATCATGCCGCTGGTGACCCGCCTCAACAATGGCGACGAAGTGGAGATCATCCGCTCCGGCGTGCAGGTGCCGCCGGCCGCCTGGGAAGAGATCGTCGTGACAGGCAAGGCGCGCGCAGCCATCCGCCGCGCGACGCGCATGGCGATCCGCAAACAATATGCCGGTCTCGGCCACCGCATCCTGGAGCGCACCTTCGAGCGCGCCGGCAAGATCTTCTCGCGTGACGCCATGAAGCCGGCCCTCCACCGGCTGGGGCAGAAGGATGTGGAAGATGCGATCGCTGCCGTCGGCCGCGGCGAAATGTCTTCGCTCGACGTGCTGCGCGCCGTCTATCCCGATCATCAGGACGAGCGCGTCACCGTCAAGCCGGCCGGCGACGAGGGCTGGTTCAATGTCCGCAGCGCCGCGGGCATGATCTTCAAGATCCCCGGCAAGACCAAGGCCGATCTCGATGGCGAGCGCGCCTCCACCGAGAGCGATCCCGATATCGTGCCGATCCGCGGCCTCTCCGGCAATGTCGACGTCAAGTTCTCGCCGACCGGCGCCGTGCCCGGCGATCGCATCGTCGGCATCATGGAAAAGGGCAAGGGCATCACCATCTATCCCATCCAGTCGCCATCGCTGCAGCGCTTCGATGATCAGCCGGATCGCTGGATCGACGTACGCTGGGATCTCGATGAGGCCAACAAATCCCGGTTCATGGCTCGCATCATGGTCAACGCGCTGAACGAGCCCGGCACGCTGGCTAAGGTGGCGCAGACGGTCGCAAGCCTCGACGTCAATATCCGCATGCTGAACACGGTACGTGTGGCCGCCGACTTCACCGAAATGGTGCTGGAAGTGGAAGTCTGGGACCTGCGTCAGCTGAACCAGCTTCTCTCTCAGCTCAAGGACCTGGACTGCATCGCGACGGTCCGGCGCCTCTACGAGTAGGAATTTATTAAAGTTTTGCCGATCGCAAAATTGCGCTTTGCATATTTTGTGATCATTTAATGGCCGAATCGGCATATTGAAAAGGCAAGCCATGCGCCCTCTGCATGGCTGTGCTCCGGTTACAGCGGTAGTAATTAACCGTTGCCGCGACTATCTTCTGGTCATCAAGAAATGAAACGAAGATGAGGCAAAGCAATGTTTGAACCGATCAGGAAATTCGCCCGCGCCCTTCGCGCTCCGACCGCTCAGGAACGTGAAATGGCATATCTCAATGGCTCGCATGACCGTATTGATCTTGAATATCGTCAGCGTCAGGTCGATCGCGGCATCTTCCGTAATCGCTAATCACTGAGATATACTTGACGTAAGGAAGGGGGCGTTATGCATGGTCCACGCCCCTTGGAAGAAAAGAAGAATAGACGGCCTGTTTGTGAAGCGGTTCCATTTGCCGCTCTTGTCATGGCGGTGTGCACTGCACTAAATACGCGCCATGTTGTTTCGCCGTCGCAAGCCTGCGGGATTTAAGGAAAAGCTGCGAGAGCTCGTATGGCCTCGCAAGGGTTTTCTGCGCCCGCCAAAATATCTCATGATGCGCGTCCTGCGCCTGACTGCCTCGCCGCATGCCGTTGCGGTGGGCGTCGCTGCGGGTGTCTTCGTTTCGTGGACACCCTTTATCGGCGTGCATTTCGTCATGGCCTTCGTGATCACCTATTTCCTGTCGGGCAATATGGTGGCGGCGGCACTTGGCTGCGCGGCCTTCGGTAATCCGCTGACCTATCCCTTCATCTGGGGCATTACCTGGGAAGTCGGCCACCTGCTGCTCAGCCGGCAGGACCAGATGGCCGGACAGACGATCGATCTTGCTGAGCTCTTCCACAAGCTGCAATTCACGGAACTCTGGAAACCGGTGCTGGAGCCGATGCTGATCGGCGCCATCCCGCCGGCGGCTATCACCTCGGTTGCGCTTTATGTACTGACATTCTACACCGTGAGGGGCTTTCAGGCGCGTCGCCGCGCCCGGCTGATGGAACGTGCGCGTCTCAGGCTCGGCGATCCCGCCACCGAGATGCCGACCGTCTGAGCCCGAAGCAGTTCTATCCCGAAAGGCCTCTCGCATGATCATCGGCATTGGCAGCGACCTCATCGACATCAGGCGCGTGGAGAAATCCATCGAGCGCTTTGGTGAGCGCTTCACGCATCGCTGTTTCACCGAGATCGAGCGTGCGCGCTCGGATCGCCGCGCCAACCGCGCCGAATCCTATGCCAAGCGCTTCGCCGCCAAGGAGGCCTGCTCCAAGGCACTCGGCACCGGGCTTTCGCAGGGCGTTTTCTGGAAGGATATGGGCGTCGTCAACCTGCCGAGCGGTAAGCCAACGATGCAGTTGACGGGCGGTGCCGCCACCGTCCTTGAGGCCATGCTGCCGGCCGGCCATAAGGCCGCCATTCATTTGACAATAACGGATGATTATCCCTTGGCTCAGGCTTTTGTGATCATCGAAGCGCTGCCGAATGCCGTATGATAGCGACGTCTCGTCGCTTTTAATGCTGTCGTTATTGCCGCCACCGGCCGAAGCCGCTAGAGAGAACATCAGAAAGAAATGCGCCTTCATGGCGTCTTGAAGGAATAAGACTGCGTGTCCGAAAAAGTCGAAGCCAAGCCGAATGCCCTCTGGGAAAATATCAAGGTCATCATCCAGGCTCTCGTCCTGGCAATGATTATCAGAACTGTCCTGTTCCAGCCCTTTACCATTCCCTCAGGCTCGATGATGCCGACCTTGCTGGTCGGTGACTATATCTTCGTCAACAAATTTGCTTACGGCTATTCGAAATATTCGCTGCCTTTCTCGCCTGACATTTTCAGCGGCCGCATTTTTGGTTCCGATCCGAAGCGCGGCGATATCGTCGTTTTCCGTTTCCCGCCGAATCCTGAGGTCGATTACATCAAGCGCGTCGTCGGCCTTCCGGGCGATCATATCCAGGTCACCGAGGGTATTCTCTACATCAACGGCAAGCCGGTTCCGAAGGTGCCCGATGGCACTTTCAACTCCGACTACAAGCTCGATCCGGGCCAGGACGTGCCGGTGTTCCGCGAGACGCTGGATGATGGCAAGACCTATGATACGCTCGACCAGTCGCCGGTTTCTCGCGGCGACAACACCCGCGAGTTCATCGTTCCGGAAGGCCATTACTTCATGATGGGCGATAATCGCGACAACTCGCTCGACAGCCGCTTCGACGTCGGCTTTGTCCCGGCGGAAAACCTTGTCGGCCGCGCCAGCGTCATCTTCTTCTCGCTGGGCAACGATACGTCCTTCCGCGAAATCTGGAAATGGCCGACCAACATGCGCTGGGACCGTCTCTTCAAGGTTGTTGAATGAGCAAGGCGCAGGCGCTCTCAGCGGCGGACCGCGCAAAGCTTGAAACCCTGATCGGGCATGAATTTGCCGAGAAGGAACGTCTTGACCGCGCGCTGACCCACGCCAGCGCGCGCACCGACAAGGGCAATTACGAGCGGCTTGAATTTCTCGGCGACAGGGTTCTCGGGCTCTGTATCGCCGAGTTGTTGTTTCGCACCTTCGGTGCCGCGACCGAAGGCGAGCTTTCGGTGCGCCTGAACCAGCTCGTCAGCGCCGAAACCTGCGCGGCAGTTGCCGACGAACTCAATCTCCACCTCTATATCCGCACCGGTGCCGACGTAAAGAAACTGACCGGCAAGCGCATGATGAACGTGCGCGCCGATGTCGTCGAAAGCCTGATCGCCGCGCTCTATCTTGATGGCGGCCTGGAGGTCGCCCGCCGCTTCATTCTGCGCTATTGGGAGGGCAGGGCGGTGCGTGCCGATGGCGCCCGCCGTGATGCGAAGACCGAGTTGCAGGAATGGTCGCACGCCAAATATGGCGTCACGCCCGTCTACCGGGTTGAAGAACGCAGCGGACCGGATCATGATCCGCGCTTCAAGGTGACTGTAGAAGTCGCTGGCGTTGCACCGGAAACAGGCATAGAGCGCTCTAAGCGCGCCGCAGAACAGGTCGCCGCGACGAGAATGCTCGAGCGCGAAGGCATTTGGCAGTCGACATCTGCCGGAAATTGACGGGATCAATGACAGAAGAAAACGAAATGGCGGCCGAAAGCTCCGCTGAAAGCAATCCGACGCATTCCGGCTTCGTCGCCCTGATCGGCCCGACCAACGCCGGCAAGTCGACGCTGGTCAACCGCCTCGTCGGCGCCAAGGTGTCGATCGTCAGCCACAAGGTGCAGACGACGCGCGCCATCGTGCGTGGCATTGCCATCCACAACAACGCGCAGATCGTCTTTATGGACACGCCCGGCATCTTCAAGCCGCGCCGCCGCCTCGATCGCGCCATGGTCACATCCGCTTGGGGTGGTGCCAAGGATGCCGATCTCATCATGCTGCTGATCGACAGCGAACGCGGTCTGCGTGGTGATGCCGAAGCGATTCTCGAAGGCCTGAAGGATGTTCCCCAGAGGAAGATCCTCGTTCTCAACAAGATCGACCGCGTCAATCGCGAGCTGCTTCTGGCGATTGCCGCAACTGCAAACCAGAAGGTTGAGTTCGAGCAGACCTTCATGATCTCGGCAGAGAACGGTTCAGGCTGCGACGATGTGATGGATTATCTGGCAAAGACCCTGCCGGAAGGCCCCTGGTATTATCCGGAAGACCAGATCTCCGATCTGCCGATGCGCCAGCTCGCCGCCGAAATCACCCGCGAGAAGCTTTTCCTGCGCCTGCATCAGGAGCTTCCCTATTCCTCGCATGTCGAGACGGAAAAATGGGAAGAGCGCAAGGATGGCTCCGTGCGCATCGAACAGGTCATTTATGTCGAGCGCGACAGCCAGAAGAAGATCGCACTCGGCAAGGGCGGCGAAACGATCAAGGCGATCTCATCGGCGTCGCGCCGCGAGCTGGCGGAAATCCTTGAACAGCCAGTCCATCTCTTCCTGTTCGTCAAGGTGCGTGAGAACTGGGGCGATGATCCCGAGCGCTTCCGTGAAATGGGCCTCGAATTTCCGCGCTAAGGCATATCGCGCAAAGTGTACAGCGGTTTTGCGATAACAACATGCGAAAACAAGAACCTGGAGCGCGACAAGCGAATCTGAAAGATCGCGACGCGCTTTAGTTTGACGAGAAAACTGACAAGGGGCACTCAGTCCTTTGTTTTTCTATAAAAATCGCTGCCTGTTCCAAGGAACAAATCGGCCTGCCTGCGCATTGATCTGCCAACGGCGCTGCACCCTGCAGCGCCGGTTTTTGCGACAGCAGGGACAAGATGGCGACGGCAAAACCCACCCATTCCTTCAAGACGCCCTGCGAGCAGTGTCCGTTGCGGCCATTGCCGCATTTCCGGGAGTTCAGCCGCGACGAGCTGGAATTCGTTTCGACATTCAAAAGGGGCGAACTGGCCGTCGATGCCGGTGCGACCGTCCTGGTCGAAGGTGCCCACAGCGCCCATCTCTTTACAGTGCTCTCAGGCTGGGGCTTCCGCTACAAGATGTTGGAGGATGGCCGCCGGCAGATCCTGAACTACATCATGCCGGGCGACCTGATCGGCTTGCAGGGTACGATCATGGGCGAGATGCAGCATTCGGTGGAGGCCCTGTCGCCGGTGACGCTCTGCGTCTTCGAGCGCGACAAGCTGATGACCCTTTATAACAAGCACCCTTCGCTTGCCTTCGATATTACCTGGATCGCGGCGCAGGAGGAGCGCATTCTCGACGAGCACCTGTTGAGCATCGGCCGTCGTACGGCACTCGAAAGAGCCGCCTATCTCATCGCCTTCCTGTTTGAACGCGCAAGGAAGCTCAACCTTTTCAACGGCCGCAATGTTATCCCGATCACGCAGCAGCATATTGCCGACACGCTTGGTCTTTCGATCGTTCACACCAACAAGACCCTGAAAAAGCTTGCAGGACGCAACCTGATCCGTTGGCAGGAGCGCGGCTGCGACGTGCTGGACGGGGAGGGGCTGATGCAGATGGCCGGCTGGGAAGGACTGCGCGAAGGAAAGCGCCCTTTCATCTAAAGCATGTCGCACAAAACTGTGCAGCGGTTTTGCGACAACGACATGCGCCAAACAATAACTTAAAGCGTTGCGAGCGGATCTGAAAGATCGCGACACGCTTTAGAATCTCTCCCGGTCGGATTGGTCAACCTTGATGTCTTTTTTAAATGCAAATTGGCGTCAGGGAAACTAGAGTCACGTCATCTTTCCTCCGACTTTCGTTTTTATCGACCGGAGACAAAAATGTGGCTATTCAGTTATGGTGGGCAACCACCGTCAACGGTCCAGGCGGGGTACCGACGGAATGATGTTTGCAAAAAGGCCGAAGCGCTGCAATGTTTGCGCTTCACGAGGGGCATGGAGATCATGAACGCAAGAACCCGTGTTCTGGTCCTGGAAGACAGTCTGATCATCGCGATGGAGGCGGAGGACATCCTGCGCCTCGTTGGTGCTGATACCATCGATATTGCCAATAGCGTCGATCAGGCCAGGGACGCAATCCAGGTCGCGGATTACGATTTCGCGCTTCTCGACGTGAATCTGGGAGAGGCGATGAGCTTCGATTTCGCGCGCGATCTGTCGCTGGCCAATATTCCGTTCGGCTTCGTTAGCGGCTATTCCGATACGCAGGATTTCCCGACCGACCTTCAGGATGTGCCCCTTCTCGTCAAGCCTTTCGATGAGAATGCGATGCGCGACTTCCTCCAGAAGCTTTTCCCGTCGCCGGCGGAATGACATAGTTCGAGCCGTGGTTTAAAATGGATCGGCAGGCTGAAGGACGGTTTTCCGATGCAATGGCAGGACCAGGCGATCATTCTTGGCGTCAAGCGCCACGGCGAGACGAGTGTCATCGCCGAGGTGATGACACGTGAGCGCGGCCGTCATCTCGGTCTCGTTCGCTCCGGCCGTTCGCGCACCATGCAGCCGGTGCTGCAGCCCGGCAATGAGGTGGAAGTCACCTGGCGTGCCCGGCTGGATGAACATCTCGGTGAATTCCGCCTCGAACCGGTAAAGCTGCGCGCCGCACGGCTGATGGAGACGGCGACCGCCGTTTACGGCGTGCAGGCCATGGGCGCCCTTCTGCGCCTGCTGCCGGAGCGCGATCCGCATCCGCATCTCTTCGAGGCTTTGGAAGTCATCCTCGATCATCTCCACAATCCCACCGATGCCGGTGAGCTTTTCGTACGTTTCGAGCTTGCGGTGCTGAACGACCTCGGCTTCGGGCTCGATCTTACCGAATGTGCGGCGACAGGGACCCGCGCCGATCTCGCCTATGTCTCGCCGAAATCCGGCCGTGCCGTGAGCCGTGGTGCCGGAGAGCCTTGGGCCGACAAGATGCTGGTTTTGCCGGCATTCCTGAGTGTGCAGGAAAACCATGCGGCCGATTTCGAAAGCCTCACGGCAGCATTCCGTCTGACTGGATTCTTTCTGCATCGCCATGTCTATGAACCGCGTGGTCTGGAGGCTTCGGCAGCGCGTGAAGGTTTCGTTCAAGCGGCACTCAAAGCGCTGAATCCGGCTGCGCGGACGCTTCTACGGCCGGATGAACTTTCTGCCTGAACGGCTTTTCATCCCTGCAAAACGGTCTTCAGTTTTGGCGGTTTACCCCCACGCGCCGCATCCCTATCTCTCCGGCAACGGAAAGTCTATGCGCTCAAGGAGGAAGCCATGCTGACCAGGCCCGATACATCGACCACCATCACGCTCTGGAACGGGCAGGAGGTTCCCCGCCTCGGCATGGGCTGCTGGGCGATCGGCGGTCCGTTCTTCGCGGGCGATACGCCGCTCGGCTGGGGCGAGGTGGACGACAATGAATCCATCGCCGCGATCAACCGCGCGATCGACCTTGGCATTCGCTTTTTCGATACGGCCTCGAATTACGGCGCCGGCCATTCGGAAGAGGTTCTGGGACAGGCGATCGGCAATCGCGCCGACATCGTCATCGCCACCAAGTTCGGCTTTGCCACCAATCCGGAGACGAAGCAGGCGACCGGTGCCTTTGCCGATCCGGCCTTCATCCGCCAGTCCGTCGAGACGTCGCTCCGCCGGCTGACACGGGAGCGCCTCGACCTCCTGCAATTCCACATCAATGATTTTCCGCTGGATCAGTCCGACGAGGTCTTCGATACGCTGCAGGCCCTGCGGACGGAGGGCAAGATCGATGCATTCGGCTGGAGCACGGATTTCCCCGATCGCGCTGCCCGCCATGCCCGCCGCCCCGGCTTCGTCTCGATCCAGCATACGATGAACGTCTTCGAGCCCGTGCCCCAGATGATCGATGTCGTCGAGAAGAACGGCCTCATCTCCATCAATCGCGGTCCGCTGGCCATGGGCCTGCTGACAGGCAAGTTCACGCCGGACAAGGCCGTGGGCGCCAAGGACGTGCGCGGCGCAGCACTCGAATGGATGATCTATTTCAAGGATGGGCGTATCGCGCCCGAATTCGCCGCAAGGCTCGACGCCGTGCGCAGTCTGCTCACATCTGAGGGACGCACGCTGACGCAGGGCGCGCTCGCCTGGCTCTGGGCGCGCTCGCTGCGCACCCTGCCCATTCCCGGTTTCCGGACCGTGGCCCAGGTCGAGGAAAATGCCGGCGCACTGGAAAAGGGTCCATTGCCGGCCGATGTGATGGCGGAGATCGACGCGGCACTTGCCGGTGTCTGAGACCGGGTTCAGGCTCGGGCACGAACCTTGAAGGTCCAGCCTTCCGGCCGCGCATCGATGATCTTCACCTCGTCGCCGATCGCGACCCTGCCGGTACCGCGCGGGGTCACGTTCCAGCCGAAAAGCGGACCAGGCACGCGCCGGTCTCCCGACATGCGGATGCGGCCCATGGCGGGCATGGGGTTCGCCACCTCGCGTGAACCCGTCAACTGGTCCTGTGTCGTCATGATGCAGCGGGCGCAGGGCTTGACGAGGTCGAAGCGGATGCCCGCGATCTCGATCGCAGCCCAGCGGTCCTCGGCCCAGGCCTCGTCCGTGTCTATGACGATATTCGGCCGGAAGCGCTCCATGCCGATGCCGCCTTCGGCATGGGCCGAGAGATCGGCGTTCAGCGCCGTCAGCGATCCCGTCGTCGTCACCAGGATCTGGTAGCCGTCGGTAAAGGTGACCGGTGTGTTTTCGCCTGCCCATTCGGCATTGGCCGTTCGTTTGGCAGCACCGTCGAAGAAGACGAGTTTCACCGCGCGGCCGAGCCATTCCGAAAGTCTGGCATTGCTGTCATCGTCGGCAACGGCAGCGCTGACGACCGATTTCCAGACCGTGACATCGAGCCGCCGGTCCGGATGCGGCGGCGGTACGGCGATGTCAGGCTCGCCCTGCATCATCAACCGGAAGGCGCCGGCCTCGGGCCGTACGTCGATGCGGGCAAGGGTCGGGAGCTCGCGCTGCGTAATGAAATGTCCGTCCGCGTCCGTCACCATGGCGCGCCGGTCGCCGGGCAGGCCATAGGCATCGATCTCGGTAAAGGGCAGGGCGATGCCGCGGGCGCTCTTGAGCGGGTAGATGAAGAGATCGCTGACACGCATCATAGGCTCCTAGATTTCATCCATAAATGCCGCGAGGAAGTCGCGCAGGCTCCTGTCGCGGGCTGCGGCCAGTTCGCGGCCGGTCCGGGTCTGGAAACCATCCGCCAGTTTGAACAGCTTCGTCTGGAAATGGTCAATCGCATAACGCTTGTCATCGAGCGGCCGGTCCTCGGAAGCCGGATCGAAAGGATCGTAGAGGCCCGATCCGAGCCGACCTGCAATATAGAAACAGCGCGCCGCGCCGACCATGCCGATGGCATCCAGCCGGTCGGCATCCTGCAGGATTTTCGCCTCCAGCGTTTCCGGCGGCACGTTCGCCGAGAAGCTGTGCGCGGTCACCGCATGGGCGACATCAGCGATATCCTCATCGCCCCATCCAAGCTCTTTCAATATCCGCGACGCTTTTTCTGCGGCGAGTGCCGATGCCTGGGCGCGCAGCGGCGAATTCTTCTCGACGGCGACGCAATCATGCAGCAGAACGGCAGCGGCCAGCACGTGGCCCTTGCCGCCTTCTGCGGCGTGGAGGCGCATGGCATTACGGAAGACACGCAGGATATGGGCGAGGTCGTGGGACCCGTCGTCACCCTCGGTCGCATGTGGAATGAGCTCCACAGCCAGAGACTCGTGGGGAGAGAAGGCTTCGGCCTTGAACATCGTCGTCACCGGTTTTCAAAGGGTTCGTATACCGTCGATAACGGCTTGGCCGGCGAGTCGCAACGTGCCGAGATCAGCGCCGGAATTTGGCGAACGGCGTAATGCCATTCGCCTTTGGCGGCATGGACAGCATGCGGGTCGCATCGCCAAACGGTTTTGGGGCGCTGATATAATAGCCCTGGATCTCGTCACACGCTTCGCGTTCGAGCAGCGCCATCTGCTCTGCGGTTTCCACGCCCTCCACGGTCACGCGCATGCCAAGCGCATCGCCAAGCAGGATGATCGCACGCATGATCGCATGTGCTTCCCTGTTCTCGGCGATGTCGTTCACGAAGGACTTGTCGATCTTGATCTTGTCGAACGGGAAGCTCGAGAGGTAGCTCAGCGACGAATAGCCCGTCCCGAAATCGTCCATGGAGATGCGGATGCCGCGTTCCCTGAGCGCATGCAGGATCGGCATTACCTCATCACGATTTTCCATCAGCACGCTTTCGGTGATCTCCAGTTCGAGACGCGAAGGAGAAAGTTCTGCGGCAGCAAGCGCCTCGCCGACATCCTTCGGCAGGTCGCTGCTGCTGAACTGGATAGCCGAGACATTGACGGCAATCTTGATATCCTCGGGCCATTGCGCTGCATCGTTGCAGGCGCGGCGTAAAACCCAGCGGCCGATATCGACCACGAGGCCGACCTCTTCGGCAAGCGGAATGAAATCCATCGGCGAGACCCGGCCGCGCACTGGATGATTCCAGCGGATCAGCGCCTCGAAGCCGCAGATGCGATGCTGCGTCAGGTCGTAGAGCGGCTGGTAGTGAAGTTCGAATTCCTCGTTGTGCACGGCAGCCCGCAGGTCGGCCTCCAGCGCGTGACGGGCCTGCATCTTCTCGTCCATCTCGACGGTGAAGAAGCGTTCATGCCGGCGCCCGTC
This sequence comes from Rhizobium sp. YAF28, assembly GCF_052113285.1. Lineage (NCBI taxonomy): Bacteria > Pseudomonadati > Pseudomonadota > Alphaproteobacteria > Hyphomicrobiales > Rhizobiaceae > Rhizobium > Rhizobium sp. YAF28. The sequence continues at coordinate 417,868 of NZ_JBFRCX010000002.1, forward strand.
CGCCTTGGCGTGGGAGAGTGCCATCGCCGCATTGCGCAGCAGCTTGTCGGTCTCGACAGCATCGTCAGGGGCAATCGAAATGCCCATGGAAACACTGAGTTCCACCTGCTTGTCGCTGCGGAAGAAGGGTTCGCTGAGCTCACGGCGGATCTGGTCGGCAAGTGCTGTGATGTTCCACGGCTGCTGGCGGTGCGTCTGCAGGATCGCGAATTCGTCCGAGCCGAGACGGGCAAGAATGTTTTCCGAGCCGGCCGAGGCGCGGATGCGCTCTGCGACCTGCTGCAGGATCTTGTCGCCAGCAGAAACACCCATCGTATTGTTGATCGACTTGAACCGGTCGAGATTGAGATGCACGAGCGCGATCTGCTCGTCTTCCTTGCGCTCGGCAAGGGCCGCATCGAGCTGCTCGCGGAAGCGAATGCGGTTCGGCAGACCGGTCAGCGGATCGTGATGGGCGAGATAGGTAATGCGCTCGGCGGCCTTGCGGTCTTCGGTAATGTCGGCATGGATGGCGATATTGCTGCCGTCGGCAAGGATGGTAACGACGCTCTGGATGATGCGGCCGTCATCCATCAGCCATTCGCGCCGACGGATGCGTCCTGCCTTCGAGGAAGCTCCCTGGCCTTCCTTCCTGCTGCGTGTCCTGGCACCGGCCTGCTCGGTGCCACGCGTCTTGTGCATCAGGTCGGCAATCGTAGTGCCGGGCGTGACATCGCCGTCGCTAAAGCCGAAGAGCTGGCGGAAGCGCAGGTTGGAAAGGGTCAGCCGCTGGTCCGCATCGAACACGCTGAGGCCGAGCGGCAGGTTGTTCAGGACAATTTCGAAGAGCTTGCGCTGTTCCGCAAGGGCCTGCGTGGTGGAACTGATCGTTTTCTGCAGTTCGCGGTTTTCGATGAGCAGCGTCCCGGCGCTGCGCTCGATTTCATCATATTCGCTTTCTTGGCTGCGATAGGTCGCGATGACGAGCTCCATCAGATGCTCTGCATCGATCGATCCGTCCTCATCGACGGCCTGCGTGCACTGTTGCCAGAAAAGCGTCTCAGCTTTCATGCGCACGAGTCCCCTCGCGGGACGATTGCGATGGAAGCATGGCAAAAGGCGAAGGCGTCTTCGACTGGCAAAGGTGCCATATCGAGCCGGGCATGAAAAAGACCTCTCTAAAATGGATGCAAGAATCATTTTTTGTAAGCAGCAGGTGGCCATTTCCGGCAACTCGCAGGCGGCATCTTCTACCGGGCCGATTAATAATCGGTTGCAACTCCCGGCCATTATAGCTAGCCGGCAATTTGCGTGTATCTCGCAAACTACTGAAATACCGAGGAAACCTGGCTTTTTGAGGCAATTGGAAAGTGCCGCGGAAATGGGTCGTTACACTTTGTCAACTATGGTTAATCGAGTGTTAACAGCTTATTGACCGAAGCCGCAAATCAGTTTAGTCAACAATCCAGTCCTTGATATTTCCCACCCGCGTATTGCGTACAGACTCTCACCGGAAGAAGCGGTGAACGGAGGTTTGTATGACTGTTATTTCATCAGTTCCAGACATCTCTTATGCATATTTGGCAACGCTCTCGCGGCTTGATGCCAATGGTGACGGCGTCTTGAGCCGCACGGAACGTGCGGCAGATGAGAAGCCCGGCATCATCAGAGAGTTTCTCGAAGATGATGATGGCGATAATACGCAGCCGAAATATCCGAGCAGCCTCGTCGCGCTCATGATGGAATACAGCGACAACGGCTCGGCAACCGGCACGGCCGTTCCCTATGCGCTGCAGCAGGTTGCTCCTGATGCTGATGACCAGGCGATGCAGATCTATCGCAATACCTACGGCGAGTTCGATCTCGGTATCGCCGCCTGAGCCTTAGTCGTAGACTGCAGAAGTCGAGCCGGCCTCGTGGCCGGCTTTTTCTTGCCTTTTATGCAGGCAGGAACACCTTCCCTCGTGAGGCGTTGGGACACAGTCCCCGAAACGGAAGGAAACCTGATGAAAATCATATGCACCATCGCTGCCCTCGGGCTGCTTGCGGCGGCGTCCCAAGGCTTTGCCCAGGACAAGCAGACGGCGACGGCAAATTTTATCGGCCCTGACGGCAAGGAGGCCGGCCGCGCCACACTCACCGCTGCGGCCAATGGTGGTGTCTTCATCGAGGCGGAAATCTCCGGCCTGCCCGTCAATAAATGGGTCGCCTTTCATATTCATGAGACCGGCCGCTGCGATGCCGCGACCCATCACGAATCGGCCGGCGGTCATTTCAATCCGACCAAGGCCGAGCATGGTTTCCTGGCCGCCAAGGGACCGCATGCCGGCGATATGCCGAACCAATATGTCGGTCAGGACGGCATCCTGCGCGCACAGGTCTTCGACACCATGATCTCGCTCGACGGCAAGGAGGATGGTGTGCGTGGCCGCGCGCTGATGGTGCATGCCGATTCCGATGATTATCGAACCCAGCCTTCGGGCGGCGCCGGCGACAGGATCGCCTGCGGCGTGATCAAATAGGTTATGGCTGCGTTTGCGCGGACGTCTTCGGCGTCCTCTTGCGGGCCGAAACCCTGACCTGCGCTTCCTCGCGTGCCGGTTCGGGAACGGGAGCGTTCGAAACCTCCGCCGGAGCGTCGCCAACCTCGCCCCTTTTGTCAAAGGCAAGCTTGACGCGCTTGATCATGTCGCGACTGAGGCTCCACCAGTCGCCGGTCGATGCCCAGTAGCGCAACGTCACGCTGACCGCACTGTCGCTGAGACTATCAATGAAGACACTCGGCGCCGGCGTCTTGAGTACGCGCTTGTCGGCGGTTGCTAGCTTCATCAGCGTCTCCATGGCGAGATCGAGATCGTTCTGATGCGTAATGTTGATCTTCACTTCGTTCTGCCGCGTCGGCTGGCGGCTGTAATTGGTGATCGGCGTGTTCCAGAGCGTTGAATTGGGTGCCAACCGGTAGAGACCGTCTCCGGTTCTAAGCTCGGTGGCAAACAGGCCGATCTCAAGAACCGTTCCCGAGACGCTGCTCGTCTCAATATATTCCCCGACGCGGAACGGGCGCAGCACGAGCAGCATGATGCCGGCAGCGATATTCTGCAACGTGCCCTGCAGCGCCAGACCGACGGCAAGGCCGGCGGCGCCGAGTGTGGCGATAATCGATGCCGTCTGCACGCCGAACTGCCCGAGAACGGTGACGAAGACCAGCACCAGCAGCGCAAGCGCACCACATTGGTGAAGAAACGGGCGAGCGTCTCGTCGATGCCGCGTACGCGCGAGATGCCCTCATAGGCCCAGCGGCTGATGAGGCTCGCCGTCACCCAGCCAACGATGAGCAGGATGATCGCCCCGAGGATGGAAAAGGAATATTGTACGGCAAGCGCGCTCGCCTGATCGAGCGCTGAGCGGGTTGCAATGATAAGGTCGGTGGCCTGCTGTTCCATCACGTACTCCTCGAATGCCTCGTCGGGGGCTAGATGGAGCAGGGGTGAGGAGCGTCAACCGTTTGAATCGCCCCTGACGGTCAGCACGAAGGGCGCGTTGCCGTCGGCGTCTGCACCGCGGCCGATGGCTCTCACGGCATCGACGAGCCGGCCGCGCCGGTCAAGCAGCGCATCGCCGATTTCGACGATCCGGGCATTCGGCGTCGCATAGGGCGAGGCGGTTCGCAGCCGCCGGGTAAGCGCCATATCCTCCTGCTCGGGCGCGAGCGAGAGAGCCGCTATCAGCGCCGCGGCAGGCGAGCGCGACACGCCCATCCAGCAATGGACGAGCAGCGGTGCTTCCTGCTGCCAGCCGGCGGCAAAATCGATGATCGCCCGCACATGCTTTTCGTCGGGCGCCACCAGATCGCCCGTGCCCTTGAAGGCAATATCGTTCATGTTGAGCAGCAGATGCCGGTCGGCCTTGATGACACCTGGCCGGTGAAAGGCCTGCTCCTTTGCCATCAGGCTGATCATCTCGCGCGCCTTGTGCCGCACGGCCATTTCGGCGATGCGCGCCAGTGGGGAAACCACGATCACGGTCACGACGCGATGCCCCGCTCCGCCTCGATCTCAGCGAAACGCTCGCAGAAGAGCCGCTGCGCTTCGAGCGCCGGGACGGGATCGATCGAGAGCATGTCCCGGGTGATACCACGCGGCTGACCGAAGAATTTTTGCGCCTCCGCAGGCGTGAAGCCGGCAAGGACAGTTGCCTCGAAATAGGCGGCGATCGTATCGGCCTTCTTGATCTTGTCCTTGAGCTCGCGGGAGGGGTGCGGCGGCAGGCCGAAACGCAGATGCACGGCCGCTTCCAGTCGCTTCTCGACGGTCTTGTATCCGCCGCCGACGACGGCCTTGAAGGGGGAGATCATGTCGCCGATCACATATTCGGGCGCGTCATGCAGCAGCGCCATCAGGCAATCGCCGGGTGTGGCCTCATTGAAATGCCGGAAGATGGATTCGACGACAAGGCAGTGCTGCGCAACGGAAAAGGCATGGTCACCCGACGTCTGGCCGTTCCAGCGGGCGACGCGTGCAAGTCCGTGGGCGATATCGCTCAATTCGACGTCGAGCGGTGAGGGATCGAGCAGATCGAGCCGCCGGCCGGACAGCATGCGTTGCCAGGCACGTGGAGCCTTCGCAGTCGTCACGCGCTGGCCTCGTCTGAGGAAGTCGGGAAGCTGAGCCCGGACCAGGCGGGCAGGCTGAGCGTCACGGAAACATCGCCGGCAAGCAGCGGCGTGCCGGATGCCATGGCTTCGCCTGCGCGGTCTATGCGCACGATCGCCAATCCGCTCGACCCCTCGACGGAGCCGAGCATGCCGACCGGCTTGCCATTGGCGGTTATTTCGGTGCCGCTTGCAGGCAGCGCAGTCCCGGCCGAAACGGTCACGACACGGCGTCGTGCCGTGCCGCGATGCTGCATGCGGGACACTACTTCCTGGCCGACATAGCAGCCCTTCTTGAAGGAGAGGCCGCCGTTGAAATCCATCAGCACATCATGCGGAAAAGCGTCCTGAAGCGCATAATCAGGTCCTGACGTGACGATGCCATTCTCGATGCGCAACGCATCGTAGAGCGCCGCATCATCGCTGCCATGATGACCGGCACGACGCAGAACGGTAACATCAGCCTTGGCAAAGCGACTGTCCTTGACGCCTTTTTCGGCATCCTCGCCCCAGGAAACGGTAACACCATCTTCGGCACCTGGCGTCAGCGTCACCGGCGCGCGCAGGCGATACATGGTCAGCCGCTTCAGCAGGGCTTCTCGTTGGGTCGCATCCGTTTCGATGATGAAGTCATCACCCTCGCGCCAGATGACGAAGTCGAACAAGATCTTGCCCTGCGGCGTCAGCAATGCGCCCGGCCGCGCCTCGTCCGCACCGAGCGAGACGATGTCTGTGGTGATCAGATTCTGCAGGAAGGATTCTGCTTCCACGCCGCCGACGGCAATGAGCGAGCGGTCTTTCAGGAATACGGCTGGCATGGCGAAACCTGTCTCGTTGGTGATCGCTCAGAGGTAAGTCTTTGAAGCGGATGGTGCAAGCGCTCTACAGTATCGGCCCGAAAATCGGAATCGATTTTCAAAAAGCCTGATGCGTAGATTCAAGGAGTTAGTGCGTCCGAATGGACGCACGGCGCTCCAGCGTCAGTCGCCGGCTGTGAAAAACTTCCATTTGCCATCCGGCGCAATGCCGACGCGATAGAAATTATAGCCGCCGAATTCCTGCATGTCGGAGAGATCGCCTGCCGTGACGATGCGCAGGAGCTCCACGCGTTCCGGCGGTGTCAGCGATTTCAAGTCTTTTTCAGCAAAATAGGGCCAGACATACATTTCCTCGGGCGTGCCCTGACCGACATGCACGAAACCAGTCGAGATAACGTCGAGCATGATCGCGAGGATCTCGTCGCCATCAGGATCGCCGGAGAGATCCTTCAACGTGCCGATTGGATCATCCGTGGGTTCGCCGACCGTCACCTGGGTCTGATCGGCACCGGTCCCCATCAGCGGGCGCAGGCGTTCGAGATCGCCTGAGGCGGCCGCCTCGACGATCTGTTCGCGCATCTTGCGCACCGGTTCCGGCGCCTTGCTGATGTCGTAGATCACTTCGACGGGTTTGGAATCGTCGGATGCGCCTGGCGTCTTGTCGACGCTCTGGCCGCTCTCTTTGTTGACGAGCGGATCTGGCTGGGGAATGCCTGACGAACCGTTCTGCGGTGGAGCCGGCTGCTGTGGGCTCTGCTGCGCCGTGGCAGGCGCATCGGCCTGGCCCGGGATCTTCTGAAGTTCGGAAAGCGCGTAGGCGGAAGAAGCGGACAGCATGCTGCCTGCGGCGAGGCCGATGGCAAGCAGGACCGGCGCGAGCGAAATTCGCGAGGAAATATCTTTACCGGTACGCATGAGACTCTCTGTATTGCCCCTATTGCAGGGTCCTGTTGGTGGAAAACTCACCTGCCAGCATGCGGTCGCGCAACGAGTCCAGCAAGGCCTCGGCACTGTTTTCTCCATGCAGTCTGATCGTCTCGCGCAACGCATGAGCAATCGCAGCATCGGCAATGATTTCAGGCTCGATACCATCGGCCATGCCGTCAGCCCAAGCCTCGTTCTGGTATTCCAGAGCCGCCTGCATCTTTTCGTGGACGATCATGTCGTCGATGTCGTTGAGGCTTGGTTCCATTATCTTTTCCTCAGAACTTCTCATGTCTTACCGCTACGTTAACAACACTAACAGCCTTTTCCCAAAACGACACGGCCGCATGCGAAATCAGGTTAATTAAACGTTAATTTCCAAAGCGCGAAGTAATTTCTGTGGCAAGTGTTGCACCTTCGTTACGGTAGCGCTCTTCTGCCACGATGGCCGCCTGCGTGCAATCCGTGTAAACAGAGGCGAATGCTCGGTATCCGCGATTGAAGGCTGCGGTCAGTTTTTCCTTGCGCTGCGGCTCCCCATTCGTTTCGGAATCAAGTAGTTGCTGCATGTCGGCCCGCCATTCGTCCGCCCCCGGCGCCTTGCAGAGCGTGCGCAGATAATGCACCGAGCCCAGAACCTCCGCCAGCCGCGCCAGCTTGTCGTCATAGGGTACGGTCGCAACCTGCGGCACTATCTCCTCCACCGGCGGAGGCGCATTCTTGCCGCCCTGCGCCCCACCTTGCGCCATTGTGGGACCGGCCCCGACGAGGCCGCCAAAGACGAGAGATGACAAAACAACGCGTCGAACGGGAATCATGCTCCCAGTTGATACAGGGAGCATGACAGGAACAAGGCGGATGCGGCAATTTCCACTTCTATTCTAGTTCCACTTCTATTCTAGCGAGGGCCTCATTCACCGGCGGCCAACCGCTCCGCGCATTCGAGCACGCTCTGTGGCACCGGCATGCGCCGGATCTCTTCCACGCTGTACCATCCGATCGCTGCCGCATCGTCGGCGGCTTCAGCCACCAGGTGGCGGTCCGCCTCGACGCGGAAGACGGAGAGGAAGAAATGGCTGCTGATGCTGCCATCGGGTGCATGCGTCTTCAGGTCATAGGTGGAGAACAGGCGCGGATTTCGTGCCTGAATGCCGGTCTCCTCGAGGAATTCGCGCAGTGCCGTTTCCTCGGGCGTCTCGCCGGGTTCGCCTCGTCCACCGGGAAAGGCATACATATCGGCCGAAGGCGGGTTTCGCCTGAGCACGAGAAGGAACCGGCCATCACGTTCAAGGATGGCGGAAGAGGCGGGTTTGGCTTGGGAGGTCATTGCTTCGCACGCTTTGCTGTGATGGCGCCTTATCCCACGGGCGGCTCACCTTGCGCAACTGTCGGCATTGCATGGAATATGGTTCCACGATTCCTGCGAGATGCCCGTGACCTACCTGATCTATGCCCTTGCCGCCCTCTTCGAAATCGCCGGCTGCTTCGCCTTCTGGGCCTGGCTGCGGCTGGCAAAGCCCGTCTGGTGGCTGGCGCCCGGCATGGCGTCGCTGGCGCTCTTTGCCTGGCTGCTGACGCTGGTGCCGAGCGAGGCGGCCGGGCGCACCTTCGCGGCCTATGGCGGCATTTACATCGTCGCCTCACTGCTGTGGCTATGGCTGGCGGAAAACCGCGTTCCCGATCGCTGGGACATCGGCGGCGCGATGGTCTGCCTCGTCGGGACGGCGATCATCCTCTTTGCACCGCGCAGTTAGAACAATTCCGCAAAAGATGTGCAGCGCCCCCCATTTGGAATTGCTTGAGGGCAAACCGCCTTGACCGATGTCGGGCACGATGCAAAGACATCCCCATGTGCGGACGTTTTGCCCTGACAGAAGTGGTCAAGGATATCGCCGAAGCTTTCAGTCTCGCCGAGCTGGAAGGCTTTCCGGCGCGTTACAATATTGCGCCGACGCAGCCGATCCTCGTCGTCATTGCGGGCGAAGGGCAGGAACCGGGCAGCAACCTGCCGGATCGCCGGGCGCTTCTGGTGCGTTGGGGCTTCACGCCGGGCTGGGTCAAGGATCCCAAGGAATTTCCGCTGCTGATCAATGCGCGCTCGGAAACCGCAATCGGCAAAGCCTCCTTCCGCGCCGCCATGCGCCATCGCCGCATCCTCATTCCGGCCTCCGGCTTCTATGAATGGCATCGACCCTCAAAGGAAAGCGGCGAGAAGGCACAGGCCTATTGGATCCGGCCGCGCCGCGGCGGCGTTATCGCCTTTGCCGGCCTCATGGAGACATGGTCCTCGGCCGATGGGTCTGAGGTCGATACCGGCGCCATCCTGACGACCAAGGCCAACAGCGCGATCTCTTCGATCCACGACCGCATGCCCGTCGTCATCAAGCCGGAGGATTTTTCCCGCTGGCTGGACTGCAAGACGCAGGAGCCGCGTGAGGTCGCCGACCTGATGCAGCCGGTCCAGGAGGATTTCTTCGAGGCGATCCCGGTCTCCGACAAGGTCAACAAGGTCGCCAATATGGGGCCGGATCTGCAGGATCCAGTGCCGCTCGAAAAGGTGCCGAAGCAGCCGCAGAAAAAGACATCTGACGACGGCCAGCTCAGCTTCTTTTGAAACCCGAACCCACCATCCTGTTGAATGGAAAACCCGGTGATCTCTGCCAGCCGGTTTTGGCCAAGAGGCGCGTCTCTTTCAGCCCATTTTTGCCAGACCCGCCGCATGGCGGGTTCTGGATGTCCGTATCCGGCATCGTCATGAGCCTGCTGTCAATCAGCCCGCTCGTGCGCTTCTTCGCACTCGCTTAGGCGAGTTTCTTGACCGGCGCCGGCTTTGCCATCATCGAGGCCGCAGCCACGGCCTTGAGGCCGAGCGGGCGGTAGTTGGTCGCGAGATCCGGCTTGGCTGCCTGCTGCTGTTCCGACTTCTTCGAGGTCACGATACTCTCCTTACGTGTTTCTCTAGAATTTTATCTGTCTTGTTCTTTTGTCTTTAATAGCGACAAAAGCGAGGCACCGCCTATCAGGAAATGTAAACACAGACCATAATTCGCGAGGCTTAACCGAAGCCTGCGTTCGTTAATACTTACTTAATAAAGTAGATGCTCAGATGTGGCGACCGATGTCGTCCTCGCCGATACCGGGTTCCTCGATGGTCAGCGTGCCATATTTGCGCTTCCACTTTCGCGCGCCGAAGGGCAGCGAAATGAGGTAGGCGCAGACGGTGAAGACCATCACTTCCCAGGTAAAGCTCATCAGCAGCGCGACGTAGATCACGACACCGAGCATGGCTGGCAGCACGAGATCACGCCGCATCCGGCTTTCGGATTTACCGGACCAGACAGGCAGGCGGCTGATGAGCAGGAAGGCGATGAGGACCGTGTAGCCGGAGGAGAGAAAGGCGAAGGTCCGGTCGGTGGTGAGGCCGAGGAAGCCGAGATAGACAGGCAGAAGCACCAGCATTGCGCCGGCCGGGGCCGGCACGCCGACGAAATATTCCGATTGCCAGGGCGCGCGGTTCTCGCGCTCCGACATCACGTTGAAGCGCGCCAGTCTGAGGCCGGCGGCGATCGTGTAGATGAGCGCCGCGATCCAGCCCAGCGAACGCGCCGCGTCAAGTGCATAGACATAGACCACGAGGGCAGGGGCGACGCCGAAATTGACGATATCGGCAAGCGAATCCATCTGCGCACCGAATTTCGACGTGGCCTTCATCAGCCGCGCGACACGGCCGTCGATGCCGTCGAGGAATGCGGCGACGAGCACCATGGCGACAGCCAGCTCGTAGCGGCCTTCGAAGGCAAGCCGGATGCCGGTCAGGCCGGCGCAGATGGCAAGGATAGTGATGAGGTTCGGAACGACGAGCCGGATCGGAATCTCGCGCAGGCGCGGCCCGCGGGCCGAATCGTCGTTCGGGCCGTTCGGTTCGAAGGGCGGAAAGGGTGTTTCCATATCGCGCTCTCCTGAAAATTAGCTGCGGCGGCTGATGACCGGACCCTTGGTCGAGGCGAATTCGGCGATAACAGTCTCGCCGGCAACCGCCGTCTGGCCGAGCGAGACGCGCGGGGCGGCACCCGCCGGCAGGAAGACATCGAGGCGCGAACCGAAGCGAATGAGGCCGAAACGCTCGCCCGCATCGAGAGGTTCATTGGCATGCGAGAAGCAGAGGATACGCCGTGCCACGAGGCCGGCGATCTGCACCACGCCGATCTGGCCGTGGTGGGTCTCGATCACGAGGCCGTTGCGCTCATTCTCTTCACTCGCCTTGTCGAGCTCGGCATTCACGAAGGTACCGGGGCGGTAGTTGATGCTGACGATGCGGCCGCGCATCGGCGCGCGGTTCACATGGCAGTTGAAGACGTTCATGAACACGGAGATGCGCAGCATCGGTTCGTTGCCGAGGTTCAGCTCGGCGGGCGGCGTGACCATCTGGATCGAGGAAACCTTGCCGTCGGCCGGCGAAATGACGAGATCGTCGTCCTGCGGCGTGACGCGTTCGGGATCACGGAAGAAATAGGCGCACCAGAGCGTCAGGATGAGGCCGATCCAGAAGAGCGGCTTGAAGATCCAGCCCAATACGAGCGACGCGACGAAGAAGGCGGCAACGAAGGGGTAACCCTCCTTGTGCACCGGAACGATCGTGTTGCGAACCGTATCGAACAAGCTCATGAATGCCGGTCTCCTGTCGTTTTTCGTATCCGCTGGTTACAGAAAAACGACAGGAGGAGCAATGGCGTGGATCTCAGGCCGCCTCCAGCGCGTCGGTTCTGAACAACAAAACGGACGATCTCGCCCGTTTACTGCGCTAGCTCGCCGGCGCCAGCCGGTTGACGATGCCGAGCTCGTCGCTTTCGCGAACCTGCTTGAGATGCTCTTCGGCCTGTGTCGCTTCGCGCTGACGGCTCCACATCGAGGCATAGAGGCCATTCTGTTCGAGAAGGGCCGCGTGCGTGCCGCGCTCGGCAATCTCCCCGCTCTTCAACACGATGATCTCGTCGGCACCAATCACGGTAGACAGGCGGTGGGCGATGACCAGCGTCGTGCGGTTCTTGGAAACGACATCGAGTGCCGTCTGGATTTCCCGCTCTGTCGTCGTGTCGAGCGCCGATGTCGCCTCGTCGAGGATCAGGATCGGCGGAGCCTTCAGGATAGTGCGGGCAATCGCCACGCGCTGCTTTTCGCCGCCTGAAAGCTTCAGCCCGCGTTCGCCGACCTTGGTTTCGAAACCCTCCGGCAGCATTTCGATGAAATGTCCGATCTGGGCGATTTCAGCCGCCTGCTTCACCTCGGCTTCACTGGCCGAAGGGCGGCCATAGCGTATGTTATAGGCGACAGTGTCGTTGAACAGCACCGTATCCTGCGGCACCATGCCGATCACCGAGCGCAGGCTCTTCTGAGTGATCGTGCGGATATCCTGCCCGTCGACGGTGATGGAACCGCTCTGGATATCGTAGAAGCGATAGAGCAGGCGCGACAGTGTCGATTTGCCGGCACCCGAGGGGCCGACGACGGCAACTGTTTTGCCCGCCGGCACCTCGAAGGAAATGCCCTTGAGGATCGGCCGGGCCGCATCATAGGCGAAATGCACGTCCTTGAAGGAGATGGTGCCCTGGGCGATGGCAAGATCCTTCGCGTCAGGCGCGTCCAGCACCTCGGCCTTCACTTCCAGAAGATCGAACATCTGCTCGATATCGATCAGCCCCTGGCGGATTTCGCGATAGACGAAACCGATGAAGTTCAGCGGCACGGAAAGCTGCAGCAGCATGGAATTGACGAAAACGAAATCGCCGATCGTATGTTCGCCGCTCTGCACCGACCAGGCCGAGAGGACGAGCATGATCGTCGTGCCGATGCCGAAGATCACGCCCTGGCCGAAGTTCAGCCAGCCGAGCGAGGTCCAGACGTCGGTTGCCGCCTTCTCATAACGCTCCATCGACTTGTCGAAGCGCTTGGCCTCCATCTCCTCATTGCCGAAATATTTGACGGTCTCGAAGTTGAGGAGCGAGTCGATCGCCTTGGTATTGGCGTCCGTATCGCTGTCGTTCATCGCCCTACGGATCGAGATGCGCCAGTCGGAAGCGCGGATCGTGAACCAGATATAGGCCCAGACGGTGAAGGCGGTGACGGCGAGATAGGAGAAGCCGTAACCCCACCAGAAGATCGCCGCCGTCAGCAGGAATTCGATGACCGTCGGGATCGAGTTCAGGATCGTGAATCGCACGATCGTTTCGATGCCCTTGGTGCCGCGCTCGATGATGCGCGAAAGCCCACCCGTCTTGCGCTCCAGATGGAAGCGCAGGGAAAGCTCATGCATATGCACGAAGGTGCGGTAGGCAAGCTGGCGCACCGCATATTGGCCGACGCTGGCAAAGAGCGAGTCTCTGAGCTGGTTGAGGGCGAGCTGGATGAGGCGCGTCAGGTTATAGGCGATGACGAGGGCGGTGGCGCCGATCAGCAGCGGCGGCAGCGTGCCCTGCAGGTCCATCCTGCCGTTCAGCGCATCGGTGGACCACTTGAAGAAATAGGGCACCAGCAGCAGGACGAACTTCGAGATCAGCAGGTAGACCGAGGCCCATACGACCCGCATCCTGAGATCCGGCCTATCCTTCGGCCACATATAGGGCCAGAGATTGTAGAGCGTTCCCAACAGGTTGGAGTCTGAAACTGTCTTGCCGTTTGCCATGCTTTTCTCCAGCCCGGCGGGCCGCTATCGCCGCGGCTTGTCGCCGCTTCCGCGAGATATGCCACCGGCTGGCGGATTACAACATTGACGGGGATTTTATAGGCGGGGTGTTGCGCGCCGGTCTTAACGAAAACGGCGGCCGATGGGCCGCCGTTTTTTTGATTTAGAGATGCCCGCCCGAGAGCCGCTTGCGGTGCAGTTCCTCGGCATTCGGAAGCGCATCCTTCGGCAGGCCGAAGACCTGGCCCGGACGGATGCGGTCCGGATTGAGGATCTTGTCCTCATTGGCGATGTAGATTGTCGTATAGCGCACACCAAGGCCATAGGTACGCCGGGAGATCTGCCAGAGCGTATCGCCACGGCGAATGATGACCGCGTTGTTGTTTGCCGTCAGCGGCGCCTGCTCAATCGTCTTTGGCTGGCTGGCGTCCGATACCTCGTTTGAGGGCATCGGCGCGACATTGGCACCGGGAACCGTCAGTTCGGCGATGATCGAGCCGAGCTTGTCGAGTACCGCGCCGACCGACTTGGCATCCTTCGGCAGGCTCTGCAGCACTGTCAGCGCATTCGCCGCAACCTGTGAGGCGGAAGCCGATGCCTGCTTGAAGGCGTCGGTAGCATCGATGCCCGGACGGAAGTCGACGAGAGAGCGCAGCGCGAACTCGGTGGCCGAGCGGGCTGCCGCAAGCTGCTCGGCACCCGGCACCTTGCCGTCTGCGAACAGCCCCTTCAGCAGGCCGAAGGCTTTCGTCGCATCGCCCTTGAGCTTGCCGAGCTGGCCCTCGTCGAGCGGCACCGTCGCCTGATTGACATTGGCATTACTGCCGGACTGCGCGGCAACCGTTACCTGATCGCCTTCCGGACGGTTGAAATTGACGGTCGCGCGGATGAGGACCTTGCCCGTCCCATCGACGACATCGACACGGATCTTGTGATCACCGACCGGGAGGTCCATCGCGCCGCTGATAACGAAGTGACCATCCGGCTCCGCGGTATCCTGGCCGATCAGCGCATCATCGGCGTAACCGATAACCTTGGCATTGGCGCGCGCCGTGCCGGCCACGAAGATCTTGTTGCCTTCGATCTCCACAGCAGTGATCACCACATCGGCAACAGCCTCGGTGCCCTGCTGAGTGCTGGGAAGAGGAGGTGCTGTTTTGCCCGCACCATCAGATGTCACGGGCATATTCGGCGTCTGCATCGCGACCTGGTCGCTCGGAGCACCACTATTAGGGGCAGGCTGCGAGCTGTCAGCAGCCGGCGGCTGGGCGTTTGCGACCTCAGCCTTCGGTGCGGTGATGATGCGGCTTGCCGTGCCCGGCTTGGAAACCATGGCGAGCAACTCGCTGCCGCTGCCATCCTTCGGCACGGAAACGGTTGCAACTTCTTCAGACAGCGTGGTCTTGCCATCCTTGCCGGTTACTTTCAGCACGAGCTGATGGTCGCCGGCTGGAAGCGGATTGTCGAGAACGGCCGCAAAATCGCCGGTGCCGTCGACATCGGTTGTTACGACCACCTTGTCGCCGTCGAGCACTTCCAGCTTGCCATGCGGCTCAGCCGAGCCGGCAATGACGGTCGAACCATCCGGCTCGACACGCAGCACGTCGAAAGCTGGGATCTTCGGGCCGGTGTTGGCAGCGGTATCGGCTGTGGGAGCAGTCTGGTTATTGGCTGCGGCCGGTTGGCCGGTTGGCTCCGGCGCACCGGTCAGCGCGGCTTCGGCCCGTGCGAGGGCGGCCAATGCGTCGGCCGCATTTTCAGGGAGATTGCGGATGATGTCGCGCGCCTTGCCCGCACCGTCCTTGGCCTTGGAGACGAGGCTTGCGGTGGTAGTATCGAGACCTTCAGGGGCAGCGAAATCGACGATCGTGGTCAGCGTATTCACGGCGGCAGTCTTTGCGCCTGCCAGCGCATCGGCAGCAGGCACCTTACCGTCCGCAAACAGCGCCTTCAGGCCGGAGAGAGACCGCACGGCATCGGCGGTGAGGCTGCCGACCTTCTGGGCGGCTTCTGTGGCATCCGCGGCAGCGGAGCGGGAAGTCTTAGACGCTTCGTTAACCGTGTTGTTGACCTCGGTGCCGGCCTGATTGATAGCGTCACCAACCTTCGCCACATCAGAGCCGAGCCGTGGCATGACGAAAAACACCATCAGTATGATTGCGATTACGAGCACTGCGAGGGCCAGCAAGCCGGCACGGTTTTTCATCATTGCGTCTCCAAAGGCGGCAAATTGCCGTAGTATTCAGAAATTGCTAGCGATTCCCGTTGCTTTGCACAAGCATTCAAAGCAAATAGGCAAGCTCCGGAAGCCGCTTTTCAGTCAATTTTCTTGACTGCATTGAAATGGAATAGTTGTTTTTCCCTTATGACCGAACAATCTGTACCGATTCGATCCATTTGCGTTTACTGCGGCTCTCGGCCGGGACGCGATCCTTCCCATATGGCTGCCGGCCGCGCGCTCGGAAAAGAGATCGCGGAATATGGCCTTCGCCTCATCTACGGCGGTGGCACTAAGGGCATCATGGGTGCTGTGGCCAGCGGGACCCTATCCAACGGCGGTCAGGTGACGGGCATCATTCCCGAGTTCCTGATCGACATGGAGGCGACTCGCCATTCGCTCGGCCAACTCAACGAGCTTATTGTAACCCCTGACATGCATGCGCGCAAACACACGATGTTCGAGCGCTCGGATGCCTTCGTGGCCTTGCCGGGCGGTATCGGCACGCTGGAAGAGATCGTCGAAATCATGACCTGGGCACAGCTCGGCCGTCACGAAAAGCCGATGGTCTTCGCCAACATCAACGGCTTCTGGGATCCGATGATGGAGCTCCTGCGCCACATGACGGGCGAGGGCTTCCTGCACACTGCCCATCGCGTGCAGCCGCTGGTCATCGATGAGATATCGGGCATCATTCCGGCCATCATGGCGCAGGCGGCAGAGCTTGCCGCCGACCGTGACGGCGAGGATGACGTGATCTCGAAGATGTAAGTCGCCGAAGCAATTCCAGCAAAAGTGCGCAGCGGTTTTGCTGGAATTACATGCAGACAGGCGCAGGTCTAACGTCCGCGCGTCGTCCTCAACATAGACCAGCTGTAGAAGAACAGGCCGGCCCAGATCAGCGGGAAGGCGATCATGCGCGCCGTATCCAGTTCTTCTCCGAAACCGAAAACGGCAATCAGGAAGATCATGGTCGGCGCGATATACTGCATGATGCCGATGGTCGAGAGCTTCAGCAGCTTGGCGCCATTGGCGTAGATCATCAGCGGTAAGGCGGTGATCAGCCCGCAGCCAAGCAGCAGGGCGGTATCGCTAAGGCTCGTGCGGTACAGATGCCCTTCGCCGCTGACGAATTCCAGGTAGAGGATATAGAGCAGTGCTGGCAGGCTGAGGATCAGCACTTCCAGGAAGAAGCCTTGGTTCGGCCCGAGCGGCAACGTCTTGCGAAACAGCGCATAGAAGCCCCAGCTGATCGCCAGCGTCAGCGCCACCCAGGGAATGCCGCCGCTATCGAAGGCGAGCACGACGACCGCAAGGCCGGCAAGGCAGATCGCCGCGATCTGCATCGGCTGCAGCTTTTCCTTGAGCAGCACGGCGCCGAGGAAGATGCTGAAGAGCGGATTGATGAAATAGCCCATGGCGGCATCGAGCGAATGGCCGGCGCCGATCGCCCAGACATAGGTGCCCCAGTTCATGGTGATCAGCGCCGCGGTCATCATTGCCATGGCGAGCATGCGCGGTGAACGCAGCGCAATAGCGATATCCTGCGTGCGCCCCAGCACCAGAAGCACAATGCCGGCGAGCGGCAGCGACCAGACGATACGGTGGGCGATGACTTCGGCAGGCGAAATATGCGCCAGAGCCTTCATATAGATCGGCAGGAAGCCCCACAGAAGATAGGCCGTCAGCGCGAAGGCAAAGCCGCGTGGACTGTCTTCGTTCTTGATGAGGGGGGCGCTTGCATCGGCAGACATCGGGTGTTTCCATCTTTGTTCTGTTTCTGATCCGGATTAGCTTAAGCGGCGTGAATAGGCCAATTCATTTCAGTGAATGGATCCGCATGCGCCTGGCAACGCGGGAGGCAAGCATGGACGAAACGGAACTGGCGATTTGCCGGCAAGCCTATGCCACTCAAATGCTGGCGAAGATGGGTATCGTGGGCGACGAGCGGCTGCGACAGGCTTTTGCCACAGTGCCACGTGAGGATTTCCTGGACCCGCCGCCGTGGCGCATGGCAAACGGGACCGGCTATCAGGATATGCCGTCGACCGATCCCGTCATCCTCTATCAGGATGTTCTGATTGCGCTGCAGGAGGGAAGGCAGGTCAACAACGGCAGCCCCTCGCTTCATGCGCTCGGCCTCCACTGGCTGGCATCTCAACCCGGCGATACAGCCTGTCACATCGGCGTCGGCGGTGGTTATTACACCGCCATGCTGTCGCATCTGGTGGGCAGCGGTGGCCATGTCTCGGCGATCGAATATGACCGGGATCTCGCCGCCCGCGCCATTGCCAACCTGGCTCCCTATGGCAATGTCGAGGTTGTCTGCGGCAACGGCCTGGAATGGCCGCAGTCGCCGGCCGACGCGATCTACGTCAATTTCGGGGTCCATAGGCCGTCCGAAGCCTGGGTGGACAATCTCGCCATCGGCGGCAGGCTGATCTTTCCGCTCTGCGCTCCCTCGCGGGATGGCAACGACAATTTGCGGCCACGCAGCGCGCGCGGCGGCTTCTTCCTGATCCAGCGCACGCCCGAACACTATCGCGCCCGTTATTTGAGCCCTACCGTCTTCGTCTGGGGCCATGGCGCGACCGGCACGATCGAGACATACAAGGTGCTGGACTCCACTTTCCGGCAGGGCGGCATGGGAAGGGTCACGCGGCTGCGCTGGAAAGAGCCGAAGCAGGAGGACGAATGGTATTCGGAGGAGGACTGGGGCCTCCTATAGGGCACTTTCGTTTTTCTTCGAAACACGGAAATGCCCTATCTCTTTTATTCTCACGCAATTCCGGACGCAAAACCGCTGCACACTTTTGCTGGAATTGCTTTAGCTCACTCGGCCGCGATCTTGCCGGCGAGCTGCCGGTTCTTCATCAGCTTGTAGATGACCGAATCCATCAGCGCCTGGAACGAGGCGTCGATGATGTTTTCGGACACGCCGACCGTCCACCAGCGCACGCCGCTGGAATCGGTGGATTCGATGAGAACGCGGGTGATGGCCTCGGTGCCGCCATTGAGGATACGCACCTTGAAATCGGCGAGCACAAGATCGTCGATCTCATGCTGATACTTGCCGAAATCCTTGCGCAGCGCGAGGTCGAGCGCATTGACCGGTCCCTCGGCTTCCGCAACCGACATCAGCGTCTGGCCGTCGATGGCGATCTTCACGACGGCTTCGGAGACGATCTTGATGCGGCCGTGGGAATCGAAGCGCCGTTCGATCATCACCCGGAAGCCGTCGATGGTGAAGAAATCCGGAATGGTGCCCATGGTACGGCGCGCCAGAAGCTCGAAGCTCGCATCGGCCCCCTCATAGGCATAGCCGGATGCCTCGCGCTCCTTGACGATGGAGATCAACAGATCGAGCTTCGGATCGTCCTTGGCGACATCGATACCGCGCCGCCTCAGCGCATTGATGAAGTTTGCCTTGCCGCCCTGATCCGAGACCATGACCTTGCGGAAATTACCGACACTTTCCGGCGGCACGTGCTCGTAAGTGCGCGGGTCCTTCAGCAGCGCCGAGGCGTGGATGCCGGCCTTGGTAGCGAAGGCAGAGGCGCCGACATAGGGCATCTGATGATCCGGCGAGCGGTTCAGCAGCTCGTCGAAGGCATGCGACAGGCGGGTGAGATTGGTCAGCCGATCCGCATCGATCGCCGTTTCGAAACGCGTGTTGTAGGCGCTCTTCAGCGCCAATGTCGGGATCAATGTCACCAGATTGGCATTGCCGCAGCGCTCGCCGACGCCGTTCAGCGTGCCCTGGATCTGGCGTACGCCCGCCTCGACGGCGGCGAGCGAATTGGCGACCGCCTGGCCGGTATCGTTATGTGCATGGATACCGAGACAGTGCCCCGGCACGCCGAAGGCAATCACGGCCTCGACGATGGCGCGCACCTCCGGCGGCTGCGTGCCGCCATTGGTATCGCAGAGCACCACCCAGCGCGCGCCGTTCTCATAGGCTGTCCTTGCGCAGGCGAGCGCATATTCCGGATTGGCCTTGTAGCCGTCGAAGAAATGCTCGCAGTCGACCAGTGCCTCCTTGCCGGCGGCAACAGCGGCTTTCACGCTTTCGGCGATGCATTCGAGGTTTTCCTCATTGGTGCAGCCAAGCGCCACTTGCACGTGGTAATCCCAGCTCTTGGCGACGAAACAGATGGCGTCGCTGCGCGCCTGCAGCAGGCCGGCAATACCCGGATCGTTGGAGGCGGAAACACCGGGGCGTTTCGTCATGCCGAAGGCGACGAAAGAGGCCTGGTTCGTGCGCTTCTCAGCGAAGAAGGCAGTATCGGTCGGGTTTGCGCCCGGATAACCGCCCTCGACATAGTCGAGCCCGAACTCGTCCAGCATGCTTGCAATCGCAATCTTGTCCTCGACGGAAAAGTCGATGCCGGGCGTCTGCTGTCCGTCCCGGAGCGTCGTATCGAAGAGGTAGATTCTTTCGCGTGTCATGGGTGTTTCCTGTCGCCGCTTGCGGCCTTTATTGTTTTCCTGCGAACCGGTCCGTCGCCCGGATCAGCTGGTCGAGAATACCGGGCTCCGAAAAGGCATGGCCCGCACCCTCGATCAGGTGGAATTCGGCCTTTGGCCATGCCTTGTGCAGCATCCAGGCATATTTGGCCGGGCAGGGCATGTCATAACGCCCGTGCACGATGACGCCGGGGATATCCTTCAGCTTATAGGCATCGCGCAGCAGCTGGCCTTCCTCCATCCATCCGGCATGGACGAAGAAGTGGTTCTCGATGCGCGCAAAGGCATAGGCGAACTCGGCTTCCTCGAACTTGCCGCTGGTCGATTTCTCCGGCAGCAGCGTAATCGTCTCGCCTTCCCAGATGCTCCAGGCCTGCGCGGCCTTCAGCGCTACGGCCCGGTCCGGACCGGTAAGCCGGCGGTTATAGGCGAGCATCATCTCATGGCGTTCTTCAGGCGGGATGGGTGCGACAAAGCGCTCCCACTTGTCCGGGAACATCTCGGAGACGCCGAACTGATAATACCAGTCGAGTTCGGCCCGCGTCAGCGTGTAAATGCCGCGCACGACGAGTTCGGAAACGCGTTCCGGATGTTTCTCGGCGTAGGCAAGCGCCAGCGTGGAGCCCCAGGAGCCGCCGAAGACCTGCCATTTGTCGACGCCGGCCATCTCGCGCAGCCGCTCGATATCGGCAACGAGATGCCAGGTCGTATTGGCTTCGAGGCTCGCATGCGGGGTCGACTTACCACAGCCGCGCTGGTCGAACAGGAGGACGTCATAGAGCTTCGGGTCGAACACGCGGCGATGCGCAGGCGAAATGCCGCCGCCCGGACCGCCATGCAGGAAGACCGCCGGCTTGGCGTCCGGCATGCCGCAGCGCTCCCAATAGATCACGTGGCCATCGCCGACATCGAGATGGCCGGAAGCATAGGGTTCGATCTCAGGATAAAGCGTGCGCAGCACTTCGGTCATATCTTCACGCCTTTCGCCGGCCAGACGGCGGTATCATGGTCGGGATGCTGGAAGGAGATGATCGCCTCCTGCCGGGAATAGAAATCAGGGTCCTTATGAACCGGCGCGTCGAAGATGGTCTCGACCCAGGGCAGGCGGGCATCATAATTGACCTGGATCTGCGGGGCGAGGTCGCTCCGGTCGTCGAAGGTGCCGATCGCAAGCTCCAGCCCGCCCGGATGACGATATGTCATCGGAGTACCGCAATCCCGGCAGAAGCCGCGCTCGATATTGACCGAAGACTGGAAATAGGCGGGTTCGCCGCGTGTCCACTCCATGCCTTCCTCCGGCGCTGTTACCAGTGCTGAAAAGAAGCCGCCGAATTGCTTCTGGCACATGCGGCAATGGCAGATGGACGGGCGTCCGAGCTTTCCTGTGATGCGGAAGCGCACGGCGCCGCATTGGCAGCCGCCTGTTCTTGTCGTCTCGGTCATGGATGAGCTCCGGGTGGCCAGTGGGATGTATCGTGGTCGGGATGCTGGTGATTGCTCGCCGCGATCCTGTCCTCGCGATCGGTTGTTTCCGGTTCCGGTTCGACAGGCAAGCCATCGAGCGCATGAAACCAGACCATTTTGCTGTCGAGATTGGATTGCATGACGGGCTTTACAGCCTGCGGATCATCCAGCGAGCCGAGCGCGATGGTGATGGAGTCAGCATCGGGAATATCATAGAAAAGCGGCGTGCCGCAGTCGCCGCAAAAGCCGCGCCGCACGAGACCGGAGGAGTGGAACCATTTCGGCTCGCCGCGCGTCAACTCGAAATCGACCCGCATCACCCCTGCAAGCGGCAGGAAATAATTGCCGGCGGCCTTCTGGCACATGCGGCAGTGGCAGATATGCGGATAGTTGAGTTCGCCGCTCGCCCTGTAACGAACCGCGCCGCACTGGCATCCACCGGTCAGTTCCATCTTTGCCGTCAAGCGTGATCCTCCGGTGGCCAGACCGGCGTATCATGGTCCGGATGCTGATAGGAGACGATTTCGTGGAGGAAGGAGCCTACGGCGAGGTCCGCCTCGGTCCGTTCTCCCGGCAGTTCATGCAGATGATCGACGAAGCCGATCTTGCCTTCCATACCCCACTGGATGGTCGGCCGCAGCAGCGATGGGTCGTCGAACGCCCCTGCCGCAACCGCCACACCGTCAGGCGCCTCATAGGTTAGCGGCGTGCCGCAATCACCACAGAAGCCGCGGCTGACGAAATTCGAGGACCGGAAGGTCTTGCGCTGCCCCCTGGTCCACTCGAACTCCATCCCGCGCATGGAAACCAGCGGCGCGTAATAGGCGCCGAATGCCTTCTGGCACATGCGGCAATGACAGATCGACGAATCCTGCGGGACGCCTGTGGCACGGAAGCGGATCGCCCCGCACTGGCAGCCGCCGGTGTAGGTGTTCATTTCTTCACCTCCCACGTCGTCACGCGTTCACCCGTTGCCGGATCCTTGCCGTCTTTGAGCTGGATGCCCTCGGCGGCGAGCGTATCGCGAATCTTGTCAGCCTCGGCGAAGTTCTTCGCCTTGAGCAGTTCCAGCCGGGCCTTAACCCGCGCATCGATTTCCGCAGCCACCGCCTCGTCGATCTCGGTCTTCCTTGGCAGCACACCGAGCAGGGCGGCACTGGCGGCGAAGACGGCAGGGTCTCCAGATTGGGCGAGCGCATGCAGCGCCTGCACTGCCGCGACCGTATTGAGGTCGTCGGCGAGCGCATTCAGCACGGTCTCATCCGGCTTGGCATCGCCGGGTTCGGCCGCCGGCCATTTGGCGAGCAGCCGCTCGGCTTCCTCCAGCCGCTTCACCGAGAAGTCGATCGGCTCGCGATAGTGCGTCATCAGCATCGCAAGACGCAGCACTTCGCCCGGCCACTGGCGGCCGGCGAATGTTTCCGTGTGCAGCAACTCGTAGATGGTGACGAAATTGCCTTCGGATTTCGACATCTTGCGGCCTTCGACCTGCAAGAAGCCGTTATGCATCCAGACATTCGCCATCACGTCCGTGCCATGGGCGCAACGCGACTGGGCGATCTCGTTTTCATGATGCGGGAAGATCAGGTCCAGCCCGCCGCCATGGATATCGAAGACGTCGCCAAGATAGCGCCCGCTCATGGCCGAGCACTCGATATGCCAGCCTGGGCGGCCTCGACCCCACGGGCTTTCCCAGCCGGGTTCGTTGTCGTCGGAGAGTTTCCAGAGCACGAAGTCGCCGGGGCTCTTCTTGTGAGCATCGACGGCAACGCGGGCGCCCGCCTGCTGCTCATCGAGATTGCGCTTCGAAAGCTGGCCGTAATCGGCCATCGACCTGGTGTCGAACAGTACCTCGCCTGATGCCTGATAGGCATGGCCGCGCGCAATCAGCCGCTCGATGATCGCGATCATCTCAGCGATATTGTCGGTGGCGCGCGGCTGCAACGTCGGCTCGAGCGAGCCGAGTGCCAAGGCATCGTCAAGAAACTGCCTCTCGGTCTTTTCCGTGACCGCCCGGATCGCCGCATTCAGCAGCAGGCCCGGATAGTCGCGCAGCGCCCGCGCGTTGATCTTGTCGTCGACATCGGTGATGTTGCGGGCATAAGTGACGTGGCTTTCGCCGTAGACATGGCGCAACAGGCGGAACAGCACGTCGAAGACGATGACCGGTCGCGCATTGCCGATATGGGCGTAATCATAGACCGTCGGGCCGCACACATACATGCGGACGTTTTCGGCATCGATCGGCTTGAAGACCGATTTCTCCCGCGTCAGCGTATTGTACAGCTTCAGTTCCGGCGTGCCGCCCATTTCACTCTCCTAAAATGCATATGCAGAAAATATACCACCACCGGCAGGCCGGGGCGTTTCGCATCTTGGAAATTTGGGAGACGAAAACGGCCAGGCCAGCTTTGGGCTAGCGAATAATCTTCCGGCAAATAATGCAGGTAACCGTTTTCATGACGCGTTTTATGGCGTGGGATCGGAGTTTGGTCAAGAGGGCGAGCAACGATCCCGCGGGCAACCGGAGCTATCCATCTCGTGAATCGATGGCCGCGATGGACATCCAGTAAAGGAGGCGTGCTTGCTTTAAGATTTTTGGTCATTTTCAAGACGCAAATCTTGCATAGCCAATTGCGAAACCGGTGAAAATAGGGGGATTGGGTGAGGAGAGCGGCACGATGGACAATAGGAGCGACCGCAATTCTGACAATCGCGTCCGCCGCATATTTCGCCTATGATTTCGGTATGCTTCGCTTCAACAATCCGTCTCTAAGCCGCTATCCGATCCAGGGTATCGATGTCAGCCACCATCAAGGCGATATCGATTGGAAGACTGTCGCGTCGCAGGCGAATGTCCGTTTTGCGATCATGAAGGCGACCGAAGGCGGAGATCACCGGGATTCCAAATTTGCCGAGAATTGGCAGCGTGCCGGGGATGCCGGACTGGTAAGGGGTGCGTATCATTTCTTCACCTTCTGTCGCCCGGGCAAGGATCAGGCGCAGAATGTCCTGGCGACGGTGTCAAAGGAGCCGGGGACTCTACCCATTGCAGTCGATCTGGAGTTTGTCGGCAACTGCAACAAGATTCCAACGATCGAGGAAATGGCTGCCGAGGTGAACGCGTTCTTCGTCGAGTTGAAAGGCACCTTTCCCGAGAAGCCCATTTTTTACGTTACTCAGGAGTTCTTTGATCAATATCTGAAAGGCAATGAATCACGGTTCCCCGACCATTACCTGTGGCTTCGAAGCGTCTTCAAGGAACCTAGGCAGGAAGAATGCAGTCACTGGTCAATCTGGCAATTCGCCGATAACGGCACCTTGGACGGTATCCAGGGACCGGTCGATCTTAACGCGATGTGCGCGTCGGAGACCGGTTTCGCTCATCTGTTCGCGACTGCTGCAGCGAATTGAAGCGTCCGGCTATTCCGGCAGCTGGTAATCCACCAGCTTGTTCTCGCGTACAATGAACAGCTTACCGGTCTCGGTCACGCCGGGGCCGAGCAAGGGAAGGATTGCTTTCGCCACCTCGGAAGGATGCGGCAGGCTCATCGGGTCTTCACCCGGAACCGCCTGCGCGCGCATGGCGGTGCGCGTGGCACCCGGATCGACGCTGGTGATACGCAGCGGCGTCGATTGCGTCTCGCCGGCCCAGGTGCGCGCCAATGCTTCGACAGCGGCCTTGGAGGCGGAATAGGCGCTCCAGAAGGGCCGGCATTTGTGGGCGGCGCCTGAGGACATGATGACGGCGCGGCCGGCATCAGAGCGGGTCAGCAGCGGATCGACCGAGCGGATGAGACGCCAGGTGGCATTCACGTTGATGTTCATGACCTTCTCGAAGACCTTCGCCTCGATATGGCCGATCGGCGAGATGACGCCGAGCACGCCGGCATTGGCGACGAGAATGTCGAGCTTGCCCCAGCGCTCGAAGATCGAGCCGCCGAGGCGGTCGATCGCTTCCATGTCGGCGAGATCGAAGGGAACCAGCGTCGCGGAACCGCCCGCGGCCTTGATGGCATCGTCGAGCTCTTCCAAGCCGCCAACGGTGCGGGCGCAGGCAATCACATGCGCACCGGCCTTGGCGAGTTCGAGTGCCGTGAAATAGCCGATGCCGCGCGATGCGCCTGTGACCAGCGCGATCTTGCCTTCAAGATTGATGTTCATCTGCCCCGGTTCCCGATGCGCTTGAAAAGGTAAGGGGCGCAATAGGCGCCCCAGATAGGAAAGTCAAAGCGGAAGCGGCTCAGCCGTTGCTGGCAAGCATGGAAATCTTGTTGCCCATGGACTCGCCGTTCTTGTCGAGCAGGCGGGTCGGATAGTCACCGGTGAAATAGTGGTCGGTGAACTGCGGGCGGGCGTTGTTGCGGTCTTCGCCGCCGACGGCGCGATAGAGGCCGTTGATCGACAGGAAGGCCAGCGAATCCGCGCCGATATATTTGGCCATGGCTTCGACATCGGCATACTGGTTTGCCAGGAGCTTATCGGCGTCAGGCGTATCGATACCGTAGAAATCCGGAAAGAAGATCATCGGGCTCGCAACGCGGATATGCACTTCCTTGGCGCCGGCTTCACGGATCATCTGCACGATCTTCAGCGAGGTCGTACCGCGCACGATGGAATCGTCCACCAGTACCACGCGCTTGCCTTCGATCATCGCCCGGTTGGCGGAATGCTTCAGCTTCACGCCGAAAGCGCGGATCTGCTGCGTCGGCTCGATGAACGTGCGGCCGACATAGTGGTTACGGATGATGCCGTATTCGAAGGGAATGCCGCTTGCCTGCGCATAGCCGAGAGCAGCAGGTGTGCCGCCATCGGGAACAGGCACGATCACGTCGGCATCGACAGGCGATTCCTTGGCAAGGTTCATGCCCATGCTCTTGCGCGTCGTATAGACGTTGCGGCCGCCGACGACCGAATCCGGACGGGCGAAATAGACATATTCGAACAGGCAGAGGCGTTCCGGCTGCGGCTTGCTGGGCTTGCGCGCATCGATGCTGATCGAACCGTCGGGCTGGATTTCGCAGATGACGACTTCGCCATTCTCCACGTCGCGGATGAACTTGGCGCCGATGATGTCGAGAGCGCAGGTTTCCGAGCAGAAGATCGGCTTGCCGTCGAGTTCACCCATGACCAGCGGGCGGATGCCGGTGGGGTCACGCGCGGCAATCAGCTTCGTGCGCGTCATGGCGAGCATCGAATAGCCGCCTTCCATCTGGCGGATGGCGTCGATGAAGCGATCGGTTGTGGAAGTGTGGCGGGAGCGGGCGATGAGGTGAAGGACGACTTCGGTATCCGACGTCGACTGACAGATGGCGCCGGTTGCGATGATCTGGCGGCGCAGCGTCAGGCCATTGGTGAAATTGCCGTTATGGGCAATGGCGATGCCGCCTTCTTCCAGCTCGGCAAAGAGCGGCTGCACGTTGCGCATCGCCACTTCGCCTGTTGTCGAATAGCGCGTATGGCCGATCGACATGCTGCCGGGCAGGCGGGCGAGCGTCATCGGGTTGGTATAATGGTCGCCGACGAGGCCCATATGGCGTTCCTGATGGAAGCGCTTGCCGTCGAAGGAGACGATACCGGCCGCTTCCTGCCCGCGATGCTGAAGCGCATGCAAGCCAAGCGCCGTCAGCGCTGCCGCATCGGGATGTCCCAGAATTCCGAAAACGCCGCATTCCTCATGCAGCGTATCTCCGTCGAGCGGATCGTCAATCGGGAAGGAATGGGACTGGTTCATTTCTGCGGGCCTCTGCTCTCACAAGAATGGATCGGCTTTTCCAGTAGCATGATACCGGAAAAAATGCTGCTTTCCGATAAGTTCATGCTGATAACACCTGCCTCAAAGCCCGTTCACCGGCTCTGAAACGGCTGAGGCCCGGCAGAGCGAAATGCCCGGCCGGACCTTTGATCTTACGTCCCGCTCAAATGGCAATTGCCAGGCCGCGGGTCAAGCTAGTGAACACTGCGTCAATTCGATGGCTGCTGTGCGCCATTGTTAGGCGCGGGTGCTGCGTCTTCTGCCGGAGCCTGATCGTTGTTGGCCGGCGCATTTTCTTCCGTCGTGCGCGCGCCACCAAGCTTCTCGGTGATGCTCTTCTGGATCATCTGCGCGAATTCATCCGGCAGCACTGCCTGCAGGCGAACGACGAGAGAATCCAGGAACGGCTTCGATTTGGCATTATTGACCCAGGACGGGCGATGATCGGCATCGACCAGCCAGTTCCAGAAAGCAACGGCGACGACGAGCAGAAGTATGCCGCGCGCAGCACCGAAGAGGAAGCCCAAAGTGCGGTCGAGCGCGCCGATGCGGCTGTCGATGATGAAATCGGCGACCTTCATCGTAATGAAGGAGATGACGATCAGCGCGATGAGGAAGACGACGGCAGCCGAACCAACGATCGCGATGCGGTCATCATCCGTGTACCGCTTCGCATAAGGCACGAGATAGGGGTAGAGGTAGTAGGCGGCAGCGGCTGAGCCGCCCCAACTCGCGATCGAAAGGACTTCGCGCGAAAAGCCGCGGACCATTGCCAGAACGGCGGAGAAGAGCACGACGCCGATGACAATACCGTCGAAAATCGTAATGGGCATATAAATTCCACTCCAGACTGCCGCCTTGCGGGCCGCGTCGCGCCTTGTTTGGCTGATCCTATAGCATTCCCGCTATCGGTGATGAAGGATCAAACGTCTTCTTCCACACGCTGCAACGCCCCTTTCGACCCTGCAATGCGCGCGACCAGATCCGGCAGGCTCTCGATCTCGCTCCAGCGGCCGTTACCCTTCGGCAGATCGACGGAACCGGACGGTAGCAGAGCTGCCGAGAACCCCAGCTTTTCGGCTTCTTTAAGGCGCTGAGCGGTTTGCGCAACAGGCCGGACGGCGCCCGACAGGCTGACTTCGCCGAAATAGACGCAATCGGCCGGAAGGGCAATACCGGCAAGCGAGGAAACGAGGGCCGATGCGACCGCAAGATCGGCCGCCGGCTCGCTGATGCGAAAGCCGCCGGCAATGTTGAGATAGACGTCATGCTGGCCGAGCCGAACGCCGCAATGGGCCTCCAGAACCGCAAGGATCATCGACAGGCGGGCAGAGTCCCAGCCGACGACCGCGCGCCGCGGCGTGCCGAGCGAAGTGGGGGCGACCAGCGCCTGCACTTCGACGAGTACGGGCCGCGTGCCTTCCATGCCGGCAAAGACTGCAGCACCCGGCGATTTCGAATTGCGCTCGCCGAGAAAGAGTTCGGATGGGTTGGCGACCTCGCGCAGGCCCTTGTCCGACATTTCGAAAACGCCGATCTCGTCGGTCGGTCCGAAGCGGTTCTTCACGGTGCGCAGGATGCGATAGTGATGTCCGCGGTCGCCCTCGAAATAGAGCACGGCATCGACCATATGCTCGACGACACGCGGGCCGGCGATCTGCCCATCCTTGGTCACATGGCCGACGAGCACCATGGCCGCACCCGTCTGCTTGGCAAAGCGGATCATCGACTGCACGCCGGTACGCACTTGGGTGACTGTGCCCGGCGCAGATTCGGCAAGCTCGCTCCAGAGCGTCTGGATGGAATCGATGATGACGAGATCAGGGCGTTTGCCCTCCGCCAGCGTGGCAAGAATGTCCTCGACATTGGTTTCCGCCGCCAGCAACACATCCGTATCGGCGGCATGGAGCCGCTGTGCGCGCAGCCGCACCTGCGCCACCGCCTCTTCGCCGGAGACGTAGATGATCCGGTGCCCGCGACGCGAAAGCGCCGCAGCTCCCTGCATCAGCAGCGTCGACTTGCCGATGCCGGGATCGCCGCCGACGAGCACGGCAGAACCGCGCACGAAGCCGCCGCCGGTCACTCGGTCGAGTTCGGAAATACCAGTTTGGATGCGCGGCGCTTCCTCGATCTCACCGGAGAGAGCCGTCAATGCGACCGGCCGGCCCTTCTTCGGCGTCTTGGCAGGGCCGCCGCCGATGCCGCCCATTGGATCTTCCTCGACGATGGTGTTCCACTCGCCGCAATTTTCGCATTTGCCGGCCCAGCGATTATGCACCGCGCCGCAACTCTGGCAGATGAATTGTGTTCTGGCCTTGGCCATCAATGACTGCTTTCGGGTAAGGGGGCGCGGCAAGCGCCCGAATCGGAGTTTTGCCCTAGATAATGGCTTCCGGCATCGATCAAAACTAATGATTTTCCTATCAGCGACCGGGCTGGCAGCATTGCCGCGCTCTCAAAGGACAGGCCATGCTCGATTATTCGCTCGCTCACTGGATCGGTTTCTTTACCGCGGCGGTTCTTTTGAACATCTCGCCAGGTCCTGACATGGCCTTCATCCTCGGCCACACGATGAAGAGCGGCACACGGGCCGGCTTCTCGGCCGTCTTCGGCATCTGGACGGGTGCCTGCATCCATGTGCTTCTCGCCGCCTTCGGCCTGTCGGCGATCCTTGCTGCCTCGGCAATCGCCTTCTCCACCGTCAAATGGGTGGGCGCGATCTATCTCGTCTGGCTCGGCATCCAGGCGCTGCGGTCGAAAGGTGAGGGCGGCTTCGTGCGGGTGGCAGGCGAAACGCTCGGCTGGCGGCGCATCTATCGACAGGGCGTATTGGTCTCGCTGCTCAATCCGAAGGTAGCGATCTTTTTCCTTGCCTTCCTGCCGCAATTCGTCGTCGAGGGCGCAGGTCCTGCATGGCTGCAGCTTGCCGTTCACGGTGGCCTGATCATTGTGGTGGCGTTTTTCATCGAGCCGCCGCTGATCCTGGCCGGAGGCCGCCTTGCCGATCTCTTCAAGAACAATACGAAAATCGGCCTGTGGCTCGACCGTGGTCTCGGCGCGCTCTTCGTGGCGCTTGGTGTCCGCCTCGCGCTCACGACACGCTAGAGACTATTCCTCGTCCATTTCGTACTTGCGCTCGTGGCGCAGGCCGATGCTGGTCAGCATCTC
Organism: Rhizobium sp. YAF28; assembly: GCF_052113285.1. Classification (NCBI taxonomy): domain Bacteria; kingdom Pseudomonadati; phylum Pseudomonadota; class Alphaproteobacteria; order Hyphomicrobiales; family Rhizobiaceae; genus Rhizobium; species Rhizobium sp. YAF28. The sequence continues at coordinate 447,991 of NZ_JBFRCX010000002.1, forward strand.
ATAGCCGATCGTACCCGCCGACTTCGCCGCATCGTCGACGAGGACATTCTTGCCGAAGAGTTCGATATAGTCACCGGCGCGCACTGCGCCCTCCGGCAGGTCGGTCACGTCGAAGATCGTCTGGTCCATGGTGATACGACCGGCGACCGGTACCTTCTGGCCGGCAACGAAACCCTGTCCACCCTGCGGCACGACCTCGCGCAGCGGCACGCCGCCACTCGACTGGCTGCGCATATAGCCATCGGCATAACCGGCCGAGACAATCGCCAGCCGGCTGTCACGCGTCAGCTGCAGTGCTCGCCCGTAACTGACGGTTTCACCGGCCTTGACCGTGCGGATCTGGATGATGCGCGCCTCGGCAGTTGCCACCGGCCGCATCGGGTTTGCGATACCATTGACCGCCTGGCCGCCATAGAGCGCGATGCCCGGCCGGGTGAGATCGAAGTGATAATCATCCCCCAGGAAGATGCCGCCGGAGGCAGCAAGGCTTGAATCGATACCTTCATAGGCGGCGCTAACCGTGCGGAATGATTCAAGCTGCTGCTTGTTCATCGCCGAGGAATGATCGTCGCCGCAGGCAAGATGGCTCATGACGAGAACGGGAGCGAAACTCGCCGGCCGTGACACGTCGTTGGCGAGCGCAATTGCTTCGTCCACCGTCAGGCCGAGCCTGTTGAATCCGGTATCGACATGCAGCGCGCACGGATAGTCGCCATAATCGGCAAGCACCGCCATCCAGAAGGCAAGCTGCTCTTCCGAGGAGATGATCGGCACAAGATCGTTTTCGAAGAAACGCCGCTCGGTGCCCGGCCAGATTCCCGCCAGTACGAAGATGCGTGCCTCAGGCGCAAACATGCGCAGCGTGACACCTTCATCGACGGTGGCGACGAAGAAATCCCGCGCGCCGGCAAGATAGAGCGCTTCGCCGGCATCCTCGATCCCCATCCCATAGGCATCCGCCTTGACGACAGCGGCCGTGCGCGCCTTTCCGGAGCGGCGCGCCATATCCCGCCAGTTGTCGGCCAGCGCCGTCAGATCGACGGTCAGCCGCAGGCCGGCGGAAGCGAAAAGGTCGTCGTCTTCAAAGGGAATGGAAAAATCTGTCATGAATCGCCGCGCTGAAAGGGAAAGGAAAATCGCTGCAAACACTCTAAAGAGCATTGTGGCAAAGAGAAAGCACAGGGGGCGACATACCAGCCTTTCCCACATGCGATCACTTTTGTTCAAGACGTAGCGTGGCCAGCGCGCTAATCTGGCGGGATGCAGAACGTTTCGCAGAAAGAGGCGGCAGACGCCATGCCGCTCGCCAAGGTGGAATCGGCCCGCTTCTGGCGGGATAGCCGCTTTCGCGACATGGAGTGCCTGAGCGCCAGCTTCCTAACACATGAATATGCCCCGCATGCCCACGACACTTTCAGCATTGGCGCGATCGAAAGCGGCAGCCAGATCGCCACCGTGCGCGGCAGGCGGGAAGAGACCGGTCCGGGCGACCTCTATCTGATCGACCCCGGTGTGGTGCACGATGGCACTCCCGGCGGCGAGGGGTATCGCTATCGGATGATCTACCCGGATACGAAGCTCTTCATCGACATACTGGAGGATGTCACCGGCAAGGCCTTCAACGCGACACCGTCCTTTGCGGGAGCGCTGCCGCGCGATCCGCAACTTGCAAAAGCTTTCCACACTGCCCACCGCACGCTTGAAAGTGGAGCGGGCGCGCTGGAATCCGATGAAAGCATGTTCTCGGTGCTGGCTGCGATCTTCGCCCGCTATGGCAGCACGATCGTCCTGCCCGTCGACACCAAGGAGCGCAGCGCTGTCGGCCGCGCCCGCGATTACCTCACCGAGAATTTCGACAGCGATGTCGGCCTCGAGGAACTGGCCAAGGTGGCAGGGCTAAGCCGCGCCCATCTGATCCGCGCCTTCCGCAGGGAATACTATATCACCCCGCATGCCTTCCTGACCGATCGGCGCGTGCTCGTCGCTCGTCGGTTGCTGAGGGAGGGCCGCATGCCGGCCGATGTCGCCGTTGAATGCGGCTTTGCCGATCAGGCGCATTTCACCCGCCACTTCAAATCGCGCACCGGCGTCACCCCCGGCCAGTTCCGCGTCGCCTGATCACTTTCGTTCAATACAGGCTTCCATTGTTCGGCTACTTCTCCGCCATCTTGATGCGGAGATTGCCAATGTTGCAGCAAAGCCGGCCAGCCGGCGAATTTCTTGCCGGAATGCGAGCCATTTTCCCATTGATCGTCGCGGTCCTGCCGATCGGACTCGTCTTCGGCGCAGTTTCGGCGACCAAGGGTCTCTCGGCCCTGGAAACGACGTTGATGAGCGCGCTCGTCTTTGCCGGCGGCTCGCAATTCGTGGCGATGGATATCTGGACGCATCCGGCAAGCTGGATCGGTGTCGGTTTCGCGGCCTTGCTGGTCAATATCCGCCACGTACTGATGAGCGCCTCGATCGGCACGAAGATGCAGTCCTTCTCCGGCATCAAGCGTTATATCGCCATGCTCTTCCTCGCCGATGAGCTCTGGGCCATGGCGGAATTCCGCGCCGGCAGCACGCGTCTGACCCCGGCCTGGTATGCAGGCATCGTCATGCCCTTCTACCTCACCTGGGTCGGCTCATCGCTTGCAGGTGCGCTGCTCGGCGCCTTTCTCGGCGATCCCGCCGTCATCGGGCTCGACTTCGCCTTTCCGGCCGTCTTCATCGTGCTGGTCATGGGCTTCTGGAAGGGACCGGAAACCGGTGCCGTTCTCGCCGCAAGCGGGATTGCGGCCGTTGCGGTCCATCAGTTTGTGCCAGGTGTCTGGTATATCGCAGCCGGCGCACTGGCTGGGCTGGCAATGGCTCTCTGGAGAGGCAGGATGCGGGAGCAAGCGGCATGACGCTCGATCTCAATACACTGCTCGCCATCCTCGTCATGGCTGCCGCGACGATCTTCACTCGTATCAGCGGCCTCGTGCTGATCCGCTATGTGGAAATTGACGAGAACAGGAAAACGGCAATCGAAGCCATCCCGCCGGCTGTGCTGATGGCTGTCATTGCCCCGACCGCTTTCGCGACCGGCTGGGCGGAGACGCTGGCATGTGTGGTTACCGCAATCGCCGCCACCCGCTTGCCGATGCTGGCAAGCGTCGTTGTCGGCGTTGCAACAGTGGCTTTGCTGCGAGCTGCAGGACTCTAGAAGAAGTTGACGCGGAAAGCCCGCGTCAATGTTCCTCGTACTGAGTGAAGGACGGATCGGCGAGATCGGCAAAGCGCGTGAATTCCGACTGGAAGGCGAGCTTCACAGTGCCGGTCGGTCCGTGACGCTGCTTGGCGATGATGACGTCTGCCGTGCCTTTCACCTTGTCGAACAGTGCTTCCCATTCCGGATATTTCGGGTCGTGGATATCACGCGGTTCCATGTTCTTCACGTAATATTCCTCGCGGAATACGAAGAGCACGACGTCGGCGTCCTGCTCGATCGAGCCGGATTCACGAAGGTCGGAAAGCTGCGGGCGCTTGTCTTCGCGGCTTTCGACGGCACGCGAGAGCTGGGAGAGCGCGATGATCGGCACGTTCAGTTCCTTGCCGAGCGCCTTGAGACCCGTGGTGATCTGGGTGATTTCCTGAACGCGGTTCTCGTTGGACTTGCCGGAACCGGTCATCAGCTGCACGTAGTCGACCACGAGCACGTCGAGACCGCGCTGGCGCTTGAGTCGGCGGGCGCGCGCCGACAGCTGGGCGATCGAGATACCACCGGTCTGGTCAATGAAGAGCGGCACTTTCTGCATCATCATCGAGCAGGCGACGAGCTTTTCGAAATCGGCATCGTTGATGTCGCCGCGGCGGATCTTCGAGGAAGAGACTTCCGTCTGCTCGGAGATAATACGCGTGGCGAGCTGTTCGGACGACATTTCCAGCGAGTAGAAGCCGACGACGCCGCCGTTCTTCGCCTTCATGCTGCCATCGGACTGCACTTCGCCTTCGTAGGCGGCAGCGATGTTATAGGCGATGTTGGTGGCAAGCGAGGTCTTGCCCATGCCGGGACGACCGGCGAGCACGATCAAGTCCGACCGCTGCAAGCCGCCCATCTTGGAATCGAGCGAATGGATGCCGGTGGAAATGCCGGAGAGGCCGCCGTCGCGTTCCTTGGCAACGGCCGCCATGTCGATGGCGAGCGCCACGGCATCGTTGAAAGCCTGGAAGCCGCCATCGTAGCGGCCGTTTTCGGCAAGCTCGAAAAGACGTCGTTCGGTATCTTCGATCTGCGCTTGCGGCGGCATGTCGAGCGGCGCGTCATAGGCGATATTGACGACATCCTCGCCAATGGTGATGAGCGCGCGGCGGATCGCCAGGTCATAGATTGCCCGGCCATAGTCCTCGGCGTTGATGATCGTCACGGCGCCGGTGACGAGGCTGGCGAGATATTGCGAAACGGTGATGTCGCCGACTTTTTCGTCGGCCGGCAGGAAGGTCTTGACCGTGACCGGGTTGGCGATCTTGCCCATGCGGATGATGTCGCCGGCGACTTCGAAGATCTTCCGGTGCAGCGGCTCGTAAAGATGCGTGGGCTTGAGGAAGTCCGAGACGCGGTAATAGGCGTCGTTGTTCATCAGGATGGCGCCGAGCAGCGCCTGTTCGGCCTCGATGTTGTTCGGCGCTTCGCGATAGTGCTGCTCTGCAGGAGCAACGGCGGCAATCTTTCGTGCAGCTTCGTTCATCGTCATCCGTACTGTCTTTTTCCAAAACTCGGATTTGCAGGGCGGGCCGCATAAAATCAAGTCTCGCGCAGCAACTGCGTTCAAGCGGTCGTCAAATTAGCAGCGCTGTGCACGTTCTTCGACTTCTCCACAGTCGGCGGATCCGCTGAGGAGAAATATCCTGACTGTCACTTGCGGGACACGCAGCCCGCGGCGACTCACTTCGTCATTCCAACATTCCGTTATCTTATCGCCCCTGATTGGAAGGCGCAGCAGAAAAGCCCGACATTCTTCTGAAGACCCACATCTAAGCAACAAAAAAGCCCGGCGCGAGCCGGGCTTTCCGTTCTGTCTGAAGACAGAGATTATGCTTCGTCTTCGTCGATGCCGTCGGCTTCCGGATCGAAGAAGTCTTCCGGACGCAGGGCGTCTTCGTCAACGCCGTAGATGGCGTCGACAGAGGTGAGCTCTTCGCCCTTGGACTGGCGCTCGGCTTCTTCGGAGGAGCGGGCAACGTTCAGCTCGATGTTGATCTCAACTTCAGCATGGAGCTGCAGCTCGACCTTGTGCAGGCCGATCGCCTTGATCGGCGTGTTGAGGTGAACCTGGTTGCGAGCGATGTTGAAGCCTTCGGCGGCCAGAATGTCGACGACGTCACGGGCAGCGACGGAGCCGTAGAGCTGGCCGGTTTCGCCGGCAGAGCGGACGACGATGAAGGACTTGCCGTCGAGAACGTCGGCAACCTTCTGGGCTTCGGACTTGCGCTCGAGGTTACGGGCTTCGAGCGTTGCGCGCTCGGATTCGAAACGGGCCTTGTTGGCAGCGTTGGCGCGCAGTGCCTTGCCGAGCGGCAGGAGGTAGTTGCGTGCGAAGCCGTCGCGAACCTTTACGGTTTCGCCCATCTGGCCGAGCTTGGAGATGCGTTCGAGGAGGATGACGTCCATGGTGTTTTTCCTTTCTTATTCTCAGATTTCGCTATCGGGTTGTTTGGGGGCATCAGCATCCTTGGTCGGGGTCAGGGCGATCGCCTTGCGGGTATCGGCGAGACCAAGCACGAGGATGAAAAGGGCTGGCAGCATCATGGTGGATGCCAGGTAGCAGAGGATGAGGGCCGGCAAGCGCCAGTCCTTGCCGCGCGTGCGGAAATGCAACGCGGCGAAGCCGGACATCAGGAAGCCGGCGCCGAAGGCTCCGACAACCGTGGCGCCGATCATTGCCGGGACGCCGCCCATGAAGGTGGCGGCAAGACCGGCGAGGAAGATGAAGATCGAATTGCGGTTCATGCGCAGCGACGAGGGAATATCCTCGCGCGGGCGCAGGCCTTTACCGGAAGCGGCAACGATGCGCGTCGCGATGTAATAGGCGGCAAACAGCATTACCACCCAGATGGCGCCCTGCAGGGCCGGCAGCATCAGGACGACGAGCGACTTCGTTTGCGCAGTCGCGACGGGATCCGGAACGAATGTCGGCTGCTGCTCCTGCAGCGAGGCCATCAGCACATCGACCATCTGGTCGGTGATCTCAGGCCCGTAGCCGATCATGATGCCGGTCACGATGACGGCAAAGGTGACGAGACCGCAGAGATGCAGCAGGATATCGGAAAGCGGATACCAGGCGAGCAGATTGTCGGGGCCGCCGAGTTCGGAGGCCGGGCGCGCAAGGTTCGCAAGGTGGCTCAGCCAGCCTGCCGGCAGCAGCGTCACCAGCGTCATGACGAGCGCGAAGGAGGGCGAAATGGCAATCGCGCCGAGCACGGCAGCGGTGACGACAGCGGAAATGGCGGCGAGATTGCCCCAACCGAGGCCGACGAGCAGGATCGGAAGTGCGGAAGCGGCGTAAAGCACAGCGCTGAACGACGGCTGCATGCTCGCGCCAAGCACAAGCAAGGCGGCGGTCAATCCGGCGAGTGCGCCGATCGCAAGCGTTTTCGGGTTCAGTTTTGTCACTTCGCTGTCCTGCTTCATCAAGCAGTTAGAGGATTTCCCTGAGAGAGTTCGGGAGATGCCTCAACATGGGTTTTAAGGTTCCGATCCGCGCCCATCGCGGAAGGGAGGAAGCCCCGGATCCGAAGATCCGGGGCTCCAATAGTCAATTAGGCGACGACGTACGGCAGCAGGCCGAGGAAGCGGGCGCGCTTGATCGCCTGGGCGAGTTCGCGCTGCTTCTTCTGGGAAACGGCCGTGATGCGGGACGGAACGATCTTGCCGCGCTCGGAAATGTAGCGCTGCAGGAGACGGACGTCCTTGTAGTCGATGCGCGGAGCGTTTGCACCGGAGAACGGGCAGGTCTTGCGACGACGGTGGAACGGACGACGGACCGGAGCGGAGGAAGATTCAGACATTCTTATTTCTCCTTATGCACGGTCTTCGCGGGGAGCGCGATCAGGACGCGGGCCACGCTGGAAGTCGCCGTCACGGCGCGGCGGACGATCGCCGAATTCGCGGCGCGGGCCACGGTCGCCGCCTTCACGCGGGCCACGGTCGTCGCGGTCGCGCTTCTGCATCATGGCAGACGGACCATCTTCGTGCTTTTCAACAGCGATGGTCATGTAGCGAAGAACGTCTTCGCTGATGCGCATCTGGCGTTCCATTTCCTGGATCGCAGCTGCCGGTGCATCAATGTCCATCAGGGCGTAGTGAGCCTTGCGGTTCTTCTTGATGCGGTAGGTGAGGGACTTGAGGCCCCAGTTTTCGATACGCCCGACTTTACCGCCGTTTGCTTCGATCACGCCCTTGTACTGTTCTACGAGGGCATCGACCTGCTGCGACGTGATATCCTGTCGGGCAAGGAATACATGTTCATAAAGAGCCATGACAGCTTTGCCTTTCTTGCGTTGATCAGAACCCGGCATTCGGCGGCTAAGCCTCAACGACTGCTCCTGAGAGGCGATAAGCGCCAAGCAAGAAAAGCGTTTCCGAGACGGTCGAGAGCGGAGACACGGGAGGCTGGAACGCTTCCGTTCCGAACGGTTCGCATGAAGCAAACCGGCCCTCCGTTCAGCCACCAGCCAGAAGACCGGGTTAACGAACAGGCGCGCTTATACGGATTTTTGAGCGAAAGGCAAGGGAACCGGGCAAGAAACCTTATTTCGTCACCTCGGGCCGGACGAAGACGGTCTGTCCCGGTGGATTATCGACGAAGAACTGGTCGTCGGCAATCAGCAGCGATTGTGTTCCGCTCTTATAGGCGAATTGCAAACTCTCTGCCTCCGCCATGCGGCCAGTGAGGTTGATCGTTATCGTATCTGCGCTGTCGGCAAAACTGATCTGCAGTGTATTGCCCTGCCGTTCTATGACAGCATCTGCCATGTCACCCCGGTCGGTTCCATCAGAACTGAAGCGCATGATCTCCATGGGATTGTTCGTCTCGATGATATCATGACCATCGCCCTCGGCGAAATGATAGGTCGATTGCACGGTGGATGTGCTGTTGATGACGACATAATCATCGCCCTTGCCGCCGGAAATATTGTACGCAGCAGCCGTCGCATTGACGGAGATGACGTCGTTGCCGTCGCCGCCATCGATACCGCTCGCATTGACGGCCGTCACTTCGATGAGATCATCGCCGCTGCCGCCGTCAACGCTGAATACATTCCGCGAACTGACGGTTATCGCGTCATCGCCTTTCCCGCCTGCCGTACTAAACGCAAAGGCAGCGGAACTGATGTTGATTGTGTCGTTGCCATCGTCGCCATCGGTGCTCCCTCACGCTGGTCGTGCTTTCAAGGGCGATCGTATCGTCGCCTTTGCCGCCGCCGGTGGAGCCGATCCCCTTGACCAGATTTTCAATGGTGCCGAGCGGCCCGCTGACATCAGCAGTTGTTTCGATGGAAATTTGATCGTCACCGCCGCCGCCATCAACCCAGCCGACATTCCCGCCGCTGGTAATCGAGATGGAGTCGTCGCCTCTGCCCGACTTGATGTGCGCCACGGAGGGATTGGAGGTCTGTTCCTGGCCTTGTCCCCCGGCGCGGATGTTGATGACGTCGTCGCCGCGTCCGGTCGATACCTTGTTGACCTCATTGGCGGTGATATCGACAACATCATTCCCGCTGCCTGTCGTCACTGAGGCTGCGCCGCCAGGGGAGTTGATCAGTACGCCGGCATTACCCTTCGCATCCATGATGATCCGCATGATGCTGTCGATTGCGCCACCATTTGCGCCGGCCGCTGTGACACCGACTTGGGCGAAGACGCCAGGTTCATGTTTGCCGCCGCCATTGTTGATTGACGCGGTCTGAAGCAGCTGAAGCGCATACTCGCCGCGGAAACGGGCATGAAATGTCTGGGAAATACCGATCACTGCAAAGCTCCTCCCGTCTTCTTTGCCTTCTCATGAAGCCCGAAGATCGATGGCCGCTGTCATGGCGGGAAAATCATTGCTGAAACTGAGCGGGATGGTGCCGGTGATCGGTTAAATGCCACTTAACAGCGAAGTGCGAAATGCAGCTGCAAACATTGGTAGATGCCTCTGGGAATAAAAGAGGCGCGATTGCTCGCGCCTCCACATATTTGGGACAGAAAGCTCTCAGAGCGGCATCGGATACTGCCGGTGAACCTTCTCGATCTCGGCAAGCGCATCGTTGCTGAGCCCCACGTTCGCCGAGCCGATATCCGTCTTCAACTGCGCCATCGAGGTTGCGCCAATGATGACTGACGTCATGAAGCGACGGGTCAGGCAGAAGGCGAGCGCCATCTGCGAGGGATCGAGGCCATGGCGGGCGGCGATGTCGAGATAAGCCTTCGTCGGCGCTTCCTGCAGCGGCTGCAACCGGCCGCCGAGGTCGCCGTTGATCGATGCGCGCGTGCCCGCCGGCTTCTGGCCGTTGATGTACTTGCCGGTCAGGATGCCGGCGGCAAGCGGCGAATAGGCGAGCAGGCCGACATCTTCGTGGTGGGAGAGTTCCGCCAGGTCGAGATCGAAATGGCGGTAGAGGAGATTGTATTCGTTCTGGACGCTGGCGACGCGCGGCAGGTTCATCTGCTCGGACAGCGTCAAATATTTCTGGATACCCCAGGTCGTCTCGTTGGACAGGCCGAAGGCGCGGATCTTGCCTTCCTTCACCAGCTCGCCCACCGTCTCCAGAATGTCGGTCATATTCGCTACGGCTTTGGCGCGGTCCTGCTTGAAAGGGTCGTAATGCCAGCTCTGGCGAAAATGGAAATGGCCGCGGTTCGGCCAGTGGATTTGGTAGAGATCAACATAGTCGGTCTTCAGTCGCTTCAGGCTGGCCTCGAGCGCGAGGCGGATATTCTTGGCGTCGGCGCCTTCGCCGTTGCGCAGATAGGAGCGGCCGGTGCCGGCAACCTTGGTGGCGAGCACGATATCCTTGCGCTTGCCGGTCTTTTCGAACCAACTGCCGATATAGTCTTCCGTGCGGCCCTGCGTTTCGGCCGAAACGGGCGTCGTCGGATAAAGCTCGGCAGTATCGAAGAAATTGATGCCTTCCTGGACGGCGTAGTCCATCTGTTCATGGGCTTCCGCCTCGCTGTTCTGCGTGCCCCAGGTCATGGTGCCAAGGCAAATCTCGGAAACGGAAATATCTGTGCGGCCTAATTTATTGTATTTCATCGGAAACCTTGGGCGTGGTCTGGGAAAGGAAGAGCTTGGGAAGAGCCGCGCAAATCTAGGCTGGATTTGCCGAAGCGCAAGAGGAAAAACCGGGTGTTCCCGCTGAGGCGAAAGGCTTTGGAGAGAATCTGCCGCCACTTGACTCTGAAAGAAAGAATGTCAATTGGAGGCGAAATGGCCCAATGGGCACTATCGAGGGACCGAAAAATGACCATTGCTTTCACTTTTCCCGGCCAGGGCAGCCAGGCCGTCGGCATGGGCAAGGATCTCGCCGAGAACTTTGCGGAAGCCCGCGCCGTTTTCGAAGAGGTCGATGAAGCGCTCGGTGAAAAGCTTTCCGATGTCATCTTCAACGGTCCCGAGGACAAGCTGACGCTGACGGCAAACGCCCAGCCGGCGCTGATGGCCGTCTCGATGGCCGTCATCCGCGTTCTGGAAGCCAAGGGCCTCGACCTGAAGGCGAAGGTCGCTTACGTCGCCGGCCATTCGCTCGGCGAATATTCCGCCCTCTGTGCCGCCGGCACTTTCTCGATCGCCGACACGGCTCGACTTCTGCGCATCCGCGGCAACGCCATGCAGGCCGCCGTGCCTGTCGGTGTCGGCGCCATGGCCGCCATCATCGGCCTCGAACATGCCGACGTGCAGGCCATCTGCGAAGAAGCCGCAGCGATCGGCTCCTGTCAGATCGCCAATGACAATGGCGGCGGCCAGCTCGTCATATCAGGTGAGAAGTCGGCCGTCGAAAAGGCCGCCGGCCTCGCGACCGACAAGGGCGCCAAGCGCGCCATCCTGCTGCCGGTTTCCGCCCCCTTCCATTCGAAGCTGATGGCGCCTGCCGCAGACGCCATGCGTGAGGCACTCGCCGGTGTGAAGAAGACCAATCCGGCCGTGCCTGTCATCGCCAATGTCCGCGCTACTCCAGTCACTGACGCTGAGGAGATCGCCGCACTTCTCGTCGAGCAGGTCACCGGACAGGTTCGCTGGCGCGAAACGGTGGAATGGTTCGCCGCAAATGGCGTCACAACGCTCTATGAACTCGGTGCCGGCAAGGTGCTGACCGGCCTTGCGCGCCGCATCGACAAGAATATCAATGGCGTCTCTGTAAACGGCCCTGCCGATATCGACGCTGCCATTACCGCTCTCACGGCCTGATTGCCCCACTTCATATAAGGAACGTTCCCATGTTCGATCTTTCCGGCCGCAAGGCTCTCGTCACCGGCGCATCGGGCGGCATTGGCGAAGAAATCGCCCGCCTTCTCCATAAACAGGGCGCCATTGTCGGCCTGCACGGCACCCGTGTCGAAAAGCTCGAGGCCTTGGCAAATGAGCTAGGCGACCGCGTCAAGATCTTCCCGGCGAACCTGTCGGATCGCGATGAGGTGAAGGCTCTCGGCCAGAAGGCGGAAGCCGATCTCGAAGGCGTCGATATCCTGGTCAACAATGCCGGCATCACCAAGGACGGCCTCTTCGTGCGCATGAGCGACGAGGACTGGGATGCCGTTCTCGAAGTGAACCTGACGGCGACCTTCCGCCTGACACGCGAGCTCACCCATCCGATGATGCGCCGCCGTTATGGCCGCATCATCAACATCACCTCGATCGTCGGCGTCACCGGCAACCCGGGCCAAGCCAACTACTGCGCCTCCAAGGCGGGCATGATCGGCTTCTCGAAGTCGCTGGCACAGGAAATCGCCACCCGCAACGTGACGGTCAACTGCGTTGCGCCGGGCTTCATCGAAAGCGCCATGACCGGCAAGCTGAACGACAAGCAGAAGGAAACGATCATGGGTGCGATCCCCATGAAGCGCATGGGAACCGGTGCCGAAGTGGCCTCTGCCGTCGTCTATCTCGCCTCCTCGGAAGCGGCCTATATGACGGGTCAGACGCTGCACGTAAACGGCGGCATGGCCATGATCTGAAACGATTAGCTGCCGCAGCCGCCGATTTCAGCCAATAGCGTGTTGAGCAATCACGAACGGTTGATTTTCTGGCTTTGCGGCAGACTTAAAGCATGTTAAGCGGGCCATGACTGTCAACAGTCGTCCCGAAAAAAGCAGACGGACCGGCGGGCTTTTCGCAAGCCTGGGACTTCTCTAAAGCCGGGTAAACGAGTTTGCCGAGGATGTCTGAAAGCATCGCAGGCTGAAACAGGGTAGGGGTGTCAGAAAGACATTCCGATCAGGACATAAGGTCGAGGAAACCGACATGAGCGATATCGCAGAACGCGTAAAGAAAATTGTTATTGATCATCTTGGCGTCGATGCCGACAAGGTCGTCGAGAGCGCCAGCTTTATCGACGATCTGGGCGCAGACTCGCTCGACACGGTCGAACTGGTCATGGCCTTCGAAGAAGAATTCGGCGTTGAAATCCCCGATGATGCCGCTGACTCGATCCTGACGGTTGGCGATGCCGTGAAGTTTATTGAAAAGGCTCAGGCCTGATTCTGCGCATTCGAGAAAGGGCGGGCCAAGAGTCCGCCCTTTTCTTTTGAGCATGTTTCTCCATAAAACATAACAGACGGGGGAAAGCAGTCGATGAGAAGGGTCGTCATAACAGGTGCCGGCATGGTATCGCCCTTGGGATGCGGAGCAGAAATTACCTGGTCCCGCCTGCGTGCGGGAGCAAACGGCGCCCGCCTCGTGACCGAATTCGAGGTCGATGATCTCCCTGCCAAGATTGCTTGCCGCATTCCCGTTGGCGATGGTTCGGACGGCACCTTCAATGCTGACGACTGGATGGAGCCGAAGGAACAGCGCAAGGTAGACCCCTTCATCATCTACGGCATGGCCGCCGCCGATATGGCGCTCAAGGATGCCGACTGGCATCCCGAAACCGATGAGGACCAGATCTCGACAGGCGTGCTGATCGGCTCCGGCATCGGCGGCATCGAAGGCATTGTCGAAGCCGGCTATACGCTGCGCGACAAGGGCCCGCGCCGCATCTCTCCTTTTTTCATTCCAGGCCGACTAATCAACCTCGTCTCCGGCCAGGTTTCCATTCGCCACAAGCTGCGCGGCCCGAACCATTCGGTCGTCACCGCCTGCTCCACCGGTGCGCATGCCATTGGTGATGCTGCCCGCCTTATCGCGCTCGGCGATGCCGATGTCATGGTAGCCGGCGGCACGGAATCTCCGGTCAGCCGCATTTCGCTTGCCGGCTTTGCCGCCTGCAAGGCACTGTCGACGCAGCACAACGACGACCCGCAGAAGGCGTCGCGCCCCTATGACAAGGACCGTGATGGTTTCGTCATGGGCGAGGGCGCCGGTATCGTGGTACTCGAAGAGCTCGACCATGCGCTGGCACGCGGCGCCAAGATCTATGCCGAAGTGGTCGGTTACGGGCTTTCCGGCGATGCCTTCCACATCACCGCTCCGTCGGAAGACGGCGACGGCGCGTTCCGCTGCATGACCATGGCGCTGAAGCGCGCCGGCCTGACGCCTGCCGATATCGACTATATCAACGCCCACGGCACCTCGACCATGGCCGATACGATCGAGCTCGGTGCCGTCGAGCGCCTCGTCGGCAATGCGGCGTCGAAGATCTCGATGTCGTCGACCAAATCCGCGACCGGCCACCTGCTCGGTGCTGCCGGCGCCATCGAGGCGATCTTCACGACCCTCGCAATTCGGGATAACGTCGCCCCTCCGACGCTCAATCTCGACAATCCTGAGCGGGAGACTGCGATCGATCTTGTTCCGCACAAGGCTCGTGAGCGAGAAATCAACGTGGCGCTATCCAACTCGTTCGGATTCGGCGGCACGAATGCATCGCTCGTGTTGCGCCGCTACGTCGCGTAACAGGTGGTTCACCGAGCACGGGCGAACGTCAAACGGCGTCATGAAGCGCGGCAGAACCTGTTTTTGCCGCATTACTTCGCGAAATAGCGAAGCGGGGGCCAAGTTTTAGAGGATTGCCGGTGAGCGATACGACCAACCAGAGCAGCGACAACGGCCAGCCGGCGCAGAAGGGACCGATCATCCCGAAATCGCCGAGCGAAGCCCTGCGGCCGGAACGTGTTCCCGAGCCGCCGAAGCGCTCCAGGAATGCCCGCAGCCAGGTCGTCCTCTTCCTGAATTTCGTCATGACCATGGCGGTGGTCGTCTGCATCGCGGGTCTCATCGGCTTCTACTACGCCATCACTGCCTATCAGAACCCCGGCCCGCTGCAGACGAACACCAACTTCATCGTCCGCAATGGCGCAGGCCTCGCGGAAATCGCCACGAATCTCGAGCGCAATCTCATCATCTCGGACGCGCGCGTCTTCCGTTATCTGACCGCGACGCATCTGAGCGCCGGCGAAAGCCTCAAGGCGGGTGAATACGAGATCAAGGCGCATGCATCCATGAACGAGATCATGGAGCTTCTGAAATCAGGCAAGTCGATCCTCTATTCCGTCTCCTTCCCCGAAGGTCTGACGGTGCGGCAGATGTTCGACCGCATGCTGGACGATCCGGTGCTCGAAGGCGACCTGCCGGCGGCTCTGCCGGCAGAAGGCAGCCTGCGGCCCGATACCTACAAGTTCTCGCGCGGCACCAAGCGGTCTGAGATCATCGATCAGATGGCTGCCGCCCAGCAGAAGCTGGTCGACCAAATCTGGGAACGGCGTGATCCGTCCCTGCTTTTGAAGAGCAAGGAAGAGTTCGTCACGCTCGCCTCCATCGTCGAGAAGGAGACGGGAGTGCCGGACGAGCGCGCTCATGTCGCCTCCGTCTTCCTGAACCGTCTGGGCAAGGGCATGCGTCTGCAGTCCGATCCGACCATCATCTACGGTCTCTTCGGTGGCGATGGTAAACCCGCAGACCGGCCGATCTATCAGTCGGACCTGAAAAAAGAGACGCCCTTCAATACCTACGTCATCAAGGGCCTACCGCCGACGCCGATCGCCAATCCCGGCAAAGACGCGCTGGAAGCTGTCGCCAATCCCTGGAAGACGCAGGACCTCTATTTCGTTGCCGATGGCACCGGCGGTCACGTCTTTGCGGCAACGCTCGAAGACCACAACGCCAACGTCAAGCGCTGGCGTAAGCTGGAAGCCGACAAGGGCGCCGATCCCGAAATTGTCGTCGACGGACAGCCGGAGGACCAGCCTGCGGACAATACATCCGCGGTTCCGCCGAAGAAAAAGAAGATCAACTGATATCGGGAGGCCTTTGATGGCATTGCAGTCCATGACTGGTTTTGCGCGGCGCGAGGGAACGACCGGCCGCTGGCGCTGGGCATGGGAACTGCGTTCGGTCAACGGCAAGGGCCTTGATCTCCGCCTCCGCCTCCCGCCCGGTCTGGAGCGCCTCGAAACGGATGTTCGCCGCATTGCCGGCGAGAATTTCAGCCGCGGCAACCTGCAGGCCACGTTGTCCCTGACGACAGGCGAAAGCCAGCTTGAAGCCGTGCTCAATCAGGATGCCTTCGCCGCCGTTCTCACCATGCGCGACAAGCTGGAAGGTCTCATCGATCCGGCGCCGCTGAGGCTCGATACCCTGCTTTCCATCCGCGGCCTCGTCGATTTCCGCGAGACGCAGGACAGCGAAGAGGCGATTGCCGCGCGCGATGCCGATATCCTGTCTGGACTGATGGCTGCTCTTTCCGATCTCAGGGCTATGCGTGAGCATGAGGGAGCAGCACTCGCGCGTGTGCTTCTCGGCCATGTCACGACGATCGAAGCGCTGACAAGCACGATCGAGGCCGATCCCTCGCGCTCGCCGCAGGAGATCGCGACAAGGCTCTCCGCGCAGGTCGCACTCCTCATGGAGGGAGCGGGCGGGCTCGACCGTGACCGGCTGCACGCCGAGGCAGCATTGCTCGCCACCAAGGCGGATCTGCGCGAAGAGATCGATCGGCTGAAGGCCCATGTCGCCGCCGCCCGCGATCTCGTGACAAAAGGTGGCCCGGTTGGCCGAAAGCTCGATTTCCTTGCACAGGAATTTAACCGAGAATCGAATACAATCTGCTCGAAGTCGAACGCATCGGCCGTCACCGCAGCGGGCATCGAGCTGAAGGTGGTGATCGATCAGTTCCGCGAGCAGGTCCAGAATTTGGAGTAGGATATGAGCCCGGCGAAAATCTCGCCCATCCAGATCGCCCGTCGCGGTCTGATGCTGGTCATCTCGTCGCCCTCGGGCGCCGGTAAATCCACCATCGCGCGTACGCTTCTGGAAACGGACAAGCAGATCGGCCTTTCCGTCAGCGTCACGACACGCCAGCGCCGGCCGAGCGAAGTGGAAGGCGTTCACTATCATTTCAAAACCGTGCGGGAATTCGAGCGGCTGCGCGATTCCGATTCTCTGCTGGAATGGGCCGAGGTTCACGGCAATTTCTACGGCACGCCCCGCGAGCCGGTTGAGCAGGCCATGTCCGAAGGCCGCGACATGCTGTTCGATATCGACTGGCAGGGCGCTCAGCAATTGCAGCAGAAGATGCAGGCCGATGTGGTCTCGATCTTCGTACTGCCGCCGACCATGACCGAGCTGCAATCCCGCTTGCATCGCCGCGCCGAGGATTCCGAGGAGGTCATCCAGACGCGCCTGGCCAATTCTCGTGCCGAGATCGCCCACTGGCGCGAATATGATTACGTCATCATCAATGATGACCTGAACGCTGCCTTCGATGCGGTGCAGTCGATTGTCAAGGCCGAGCGCCTGCGCCGCGACCGTCGCCACGGCATGTTCGATTTCGTCCGCGAATTGCTGGAAGAGACGCCGGTTCTTTAAAGGCTGTTCGCCAGCCGGCAGAATTCCTCCACCGAAAGAGTCTCCGCGCGCCGCGCCGGATCGATGCCGGCTTTGACGAGCAAGCTCTCCCCGCCGATCGGCTTCAGGCTCTGGCGCAGCATCTTGCGGCGCTGGCCGAAGGCTGCCTGCGTCACCTTCTCCAGATTGGCGACAGAGCAGGGGATCGGGTTTTCGTTCGGCGTCAGGTAGACCACCGTCGAGGTGACCTTCGGCGGCGGCGTGAAAGCCTGTGGCGGAATATCGAATGCCATGTGGGAATGTGTGCGCCATCCCGTAAGCACGCCGAGGCGGCCATAGTGATCGTCGTCTTCGGAGGCGACGATCCGCTCGCCGACTTCCTTCTGGAACATCAGCGTCAGAGATTGCCAGAAGGGCGGCCATGCCTTCGGCAGCAGCCAGTTCACCAGAAGCTGGGTGCCGACATTGTAGGGCAGGTTGGCGATGATCTTGACTGGACCTTCCAGTGCCAGCGCCTCGAAATCGGTCTTCAGCGCATCGCCCTCGATGACTTCCAGCCGTCCGGGATAATGGTCGGCGATCTCGGCGAGAGCCGGCAGGCAGCGTGCATCGCGCTCGACCGCGATGACCTTCTTCGCACCGAGCGCCAGTATGGCCCGCGTCAAGCCGCCGGGACCGGGACCGACTTCAAAGACTGTCGCGTCGTCAAGCGCGCCGGCCGTGCGGGCAACCTTCTGCGTCAGGTTGAGATCGAGCAGGAAGTTCTGCCCGAGCGCCTTGCGCGCATCGAGCCCATGGCGCTGGATAACCTCGCGAAGCGGCGGCAGACCGTCGAGTGCAGCCATTAACGGTGGCTTTCCGCAGTCCGGCCAAGCTGCGCGCTGAGCTTCAGCGCAGCAACGAGGCTCGTTTCGCGGGCAAGTCCCTTGCCGGCAATGCCGAAGGCGGTGCCATGATCGGGGGAGGTGCGCACGAAAGGAAGGCCGAGCGTCACATTGACGGAATCGTCGAAACCGAGCGCCTTGGCCGGGATCAGCGCCTGATCGTGATACATGCAGATGGCCACGTCGTAACGTGCGCGCGCTTCGTCATGAAACATCGTATCGGCGGGGAGGGGACCGATCGCATCGATACCCTCGTCACGAAGGATCTGCACCGCCGGATGGATGATGGTCTCATCCTCCTTGCCGATCGCGCCGCCTTCGCCCGCATGTGGATTGAGCCCTGCAATGGCCAGGCGCGGGGAGTCGATCCCGAAACGCTGCTTAAGGTCCTTGTCCGCGATCCGGCAGGTTTCGACGATCAGGCCGAGCGTCAACGCCTGCGGCACATCCTTGAGCGGAATGTGGATGGTGACAGGAATGGCGCGCAGTTTCGGTCCCGCAAGCATCATGACGGGCATGACCGACTGACCGGTCGCATGCATGGCAAGATCGGCAAGGAATTCCGTATGGCCTGGAAATTTGAACCCTGCCTCATAGAGCACCGACTTGGCGATCGGATTGGTGACGACTGCAAGCGCCTCGCCCTGCATGACGAATGCTACCGCCGCCTCGATCGAGGCGATCGTACCCTTCGCCGTCGCGACATGCGGCTCTCCTGCCGCAACATCGACGCCTGCGGGTATCGCCAAGACAGGCAACGCGTCCGCAAATATACCGAGACTTTCCGCGGCGTTGCCGATGCTGCGCAGGGGAACGTCGAGTCCGAGCTTTCGTGCCCGCACCGCAAGCACATCGGGATCGCCGATCAGGAAGAACGGCGGCAGTCCAAGCTCGCGCCTGCGAAGCCAAGCCATGAGCGTTATATCAGGCCCAACGCCGGCAGGGTCGCCCTGCGTCAGTGCAAGCGGTCGCGAAAACGGTGTCGCCATGGAAAAATCAGCGATAGATGATCTGCGCGTGTTTACGCAGTTCATCCAGATATTTGGTGGCGTTTTCGTTTTCCGGCGCCGCGGACTTGTCTGCCTTTGCCTTGTCAAGGTCTTCCTGACGGAACACCATTTCAGCCGCCTGGTCATCCGAGACCTGGCGCTGGCTGCAGATCGCGAGATATTCCACGCCCTTGTCGGTCACGCGCGTAGCCGTGGTGTTGCCCTTGGCCCCTATGACCAGATCCTTCCAGTCCGCCGGAATTTCCGGGGCCAGCATGCGGCCGAGATCGCGGATCGAAACGTCCCGCATTGTGGCGGCGAAAGTCTTTGCCTGGTCACAACCCGGATATTTGGAGCGTGACGCCTCAGCCTCGCTCTTGCGCTTCGCCGTGATCGCGTTGCGCTTGGATGCGGGAACAACGAAGATGACCTGCTGCAGCATATATTCTGTCGTCACCGGCTTCTGCTTGTTGTTCTGCATCATGCGGTTGACGAGGTCGAAATTCGATAGGCGTGCGCTGGAGCCGTAACGCGCGTTGACGACGCGCGGCCAGCTCATCTGCACGGCAATGAAGTTCTTGAAATGATCGACGCCGACGCCGGCGCGGTCGAGGATCTGCCCCATCTGCTCGACGGAAAGCTTGTTGCTGGCGGCAAACCGAGCGAAGGAGGCGTTGACGTCGTCCTGCGAGACGGACATGCGCACGCGGGAGACTTCCTGCCGCTTCAGCGCCTCGTCGACAAGCTGTTCTTCGGCAGCCTTGGCGTCGGGTTTCAAGCGCTGCAGGCGCATGAAGGCCTGTCGTTTTGCAACGTCGCCACTGGTAATCGCGGTACCGTTTACCACTGCCTTGACTTCGCTGGCGGCGAAGACAGGTGTACTGAAGGCAGCAAGCATGAAGGCTGCGCCTGCAATAAGCGTGGTTACGGTTTTCTTCGCGTCAATCATCTGTTGACCTCCCGATAGCGCCGCACGATCCAACGCGCGGCGTTCTTACCATACACTGAGACCAGCGGAAATCGCATCTCTTGCTCCGCGACACCCTATGTCTCACATAACGACTGGTCGCAATGTCCTGCACAGGCTTACGGCGAAAGAATGGCCCGGCCGGAAATCTCCGGCCGTCCATCTGTCATCAGAGGTTATTCGCAGCATCACCCGTGCCCAGCCGGATATCGCCGAGCGTGCGGAAGGTCAGGCGGGCGGCGATCGTCCAGTCGCTTGCCGTCTGATCCGTCGTATCCCGCCTATCCACATAGGCGATGGTGAAGATGGTGCACTCGTCCTGATAGGAAATGCCGAGCGAACGCCTGACAACAACGTCATTGTTCAGATCCCAGGCGATACCACCGAAGATCGACCAGTAATCCTTGAACTTGATCCTGCTGCTCGCCTGAATCTCGTCTTGGTCTTCAGCAAAGCCGTATGCCGGCTGGGCACCCACGTGCGTATAGGTGACCTGGCCCGAGAAGGTATCGTTCTGATAGGCCGTCGTCAGGTCGCCGCGATTGAAGGCGAAATCCTTCTCGTCCAGTCGGTAGGATGCTGCCACGGAGAGACCGAAAGGCATTTCGATGCCGCCGAGGCCAACATAGTCGGAACGGTCGGTCTCAAGGCCGGAATCGGCGCCGACATTCACGAGGTCGTCGGTCGCAAACGAATTCTGGCCGGCGAGCTGGTAGGACTGTCCGAAGATGCCGTGCAGCTTGTAGCCGCTGTCGAAGGTGCCTGTATACTGGAAGCCGACGTTTGCGCGCGTGCCGCCCTCGATACGGTCGTAGCCGGAGAACCTGTCACGATCGAAAAGGTTGGTCGCATCGAAGACGAAGCTTTGCGCATCTTCGTTCGGCAGCCGGCCGGCGAGTGGTTCATCCGGTCGTGCGTAGATCTGCGCAATCGGCTCCAGAACATGCGTGCTGTTGCTGGTCGTGAACAGGATCGGGTAGCGCATTTCCAGCCCGGCCGTCACCATTCCGCGCGTTGCCGCATTATCGTCCAGATAATTGCCGGCATAGGGAACGCCGTTGGCATCGACCGGACTTTGCATGTTGAGCGCCAGAGCATCGCCGCGTGCCGCGAGCAACGGCGTGATAACCAGCCCAGTGGGTGTTACGAAGGTCCGTTTCCACTGTAGTTCCGTGGTCAAACGTGTGGTCTGACCTTCCAGGCCGGGGAAGCGATCGAAACCGTCGACGGTGGTAAAGTCGTCCTGAGAGCGCGAAAGATTGGTCAGATTGACATCGGCGGAAAGCTCACCGCCTGCGAGCGGCTGCGGCGCGACATAGTGATAGTCAAGCGTCGGATAGACGATTGGCTGCTGCTTTTCAGCGGTGCTGCCGGAATCGGCGTCCTGAACGTCGAAATAGAAGGCGCGCAGGTCGAAGTAATTCCGCTTGCCGAGACCCGTCAGATAGACGGTATTGACCTGCGGCGTGTTGTCGTAACCATCGATCTTGTAGGTGCGCGAGAAGTTGTTGTCGCTCTGCACCATCACATCCCAGCCGAAGGTCCAGCGGGGATTGATCCTGAAATCCCCCTTCGACGCGACCATGCCGCGCTGTTCAGCTTCGGCATCGCTTGTACCGGCGCTGAAATTACCGGGATTCATCTGATCGATGCCGGCGACGTGCATCGTCACCGTGCCGTTTTCGAAGCGACGGCGATATTCGCCCTCGAGCAGGAAGCCTTGCGAGGTATAGCCGGTGCCCGTGACGGTGAAATCCGAACTCGGGGAGATGACGTAATAATAGGGAACGGACAGACCGTAGCCGAGATTTTGTGAAACGCTCATCGACGGGAACAGGAAGCCGGACTTGCGCTTCACGGTATTGTCGGGGACTTCGATCCACGGCAGGTATGCGAGCGAACGGCCAAGCAGCTGGAAACGCGCCTTTTCAAGGCGGATCGTATGCTTCTCACTGTTCTGGATAACGCGTTCGGCCTTGACCTGCCAGAAGGGCGCGCGTTCGGGCTTTTCCGCGCAGGGCAAGCAGGCCGTGTAGACGCCTTTATTGAGAATCATCTGCGTACCGCCGACTCGCTGGCCGGTTTCGGCAACGAGGCGGGTATTATCGCTTGTCTCGATTCGCAGCGCATTCATGAAGCCGTCTGCGAAATTGTCGGTCACATCGAGGTGGTCGGCATAGATTCGGTTGCCGTCGGGCGTCACCATCTCGATGTTGCCGGTCGCCATCATGCGGCCGGTCTTCTGGTTATAGTCGACCTTCTGGGCGACCAGCCTGTAGCCGCCGTAGTTGATCTGCACGCCGCCGATCACAGAGACGAGCTCCTGGTCCCTATTATAGAGGAGCTCGTTCGCGGACAGCATCAGCTTAGCATCCGGCGAGACATTCTGGCCGATCGCAGGCATGCCTGTATTGTTCTCTTGGCCATAGGCCAGCGGAGCACTTTCGAAATAGCTACACAGAGCCGCACCTAGGAGCAGGGCAACCAACTGTTTACTAACAACCTTGCGGTCGCCTACCGCCACTAGCCATCCTCCTGATGAAGCAGGATCGTTGCGCCTAAAGCGAGCGCTACGACCACCGGTATCCAAGTCGCCACAAACGGCGGCACGACACCGCTGCTTCCGAATGCTTTTACAAGCACGGTGACGACATAAAGCATGAAGCCTGAAAGGATTCCACCCAGAATCACAGAGCGTGATTGGTTGAACCGGCTAAATTTCAGAGACACTGTTGCAGCAATGAGAGTCATGGCCACCAAGAGCAGCGGCTGCGACAGCAGAGAGTTGAATTGAGTCTCAAGTGCCTTCGTTGAAATTCCGAAGGATTTGGCGGCAGCGATACGGTTGGAAAGGTCAAAGAAACCAATTGTTTCCGGCGCTGTGAGCCGCTCCTTGATGAAGTCTTGCTTCAGATTGGTACGAAGCTGCTCCGTAGCCTTACGCACCGGGATTTCCCCAGGCTTGCGTTCGACGACGTTGTTAAGCTGCCAGTAACCATCTTCCAATTTGGCGGATGAGGCATCCTGCCTCAGAATGACCTGACCGGTGGAATCGAAGTGGACAAGCACGGCGTCCATAAGCAGCGTGCCGTTCTCCAGCACGGTCTTGGCGCCGATGATGACATCGTCCCGGCCGCTGATCTGGCGCAGCCACGGAACCTGCAGTGCCCTGATCATGGCATTGTCCTGACCGCGCCAGGCCGTTTCGAATTGTGTTGCCTGCCTCTGGCCCCAGGCTGCGAGCGGATTGAGCGCGACCACCGTCAGCACCCCGAGAATCAGGGACCCCGCGATAAAAGGCAGCATGAACTGCCAGACCGAGATGCCCGCCGCACGGGTGACGACGAGTTCATATTTCCGGTTGAGGCCGATCAGCACGGTGATGCCGACGAACAACGCCACGAAGGGGATGGTCTGCTGCAGGATCAACGGTAGGCGAACGGCGGTGAGCAGCACAGCACCACCCAGCGTGTAGCCGGGGAAATTGGAGATGCGGCTTGCCGTCTCGCTGAAGTCCAGCAGGAAGGTGATGGCGCTCATGCCGATCAGGAACCACATCGTGGTTACGACATACCGGCGGAAGAAATACCGCGACAATGTCCCGAAAATCATCGCACAGCGCCTCCGCCGGTCCGGTCCGTCGCGGCAAGTACCCGCTTCTGGGCGCGCTTCCAGATCGTCGAGGTGCGGTTTCTGACGACAAGCGGCATGGCCAGCCGCTTATGCATGTTCAGGAAAATAATCGAAACCAGGCTGGTCACGATCGGGATCGCATAGAGGATCGGGATATAGATCGTGCTTTTGTCGATCTGGTTGGCAACGTAAAACGCCGCCCAGCGCAGGACGAACGCGAGGCCCAGTGCGCCGATCATCGGATGCATGCGTGCCTCGCGATGCGATCGCGCATCCCCGGCTATGGCGAGCGAGAATAGCGCGAAAACGAAGGGAAGCATCCAGTCGGTCAGGCGGCGATGAAGCTCGGCGGTATAGCTGCCGGGCTTGGCGATATAATCAGGATCTTTCGGATCGGGATTGAGCAGGAAAGCGAGATCGCGGTCGCTCGCGCGAAGCGTCGCCTGTCCGTTATTTTCCGTCATATCCGAAAGGTCGAAGGAATAGGAATCGAACTTGATGACCGAGACGTTTCCATCGGGCGTTTTGCGATGGACTTCGCCATCATGCATGATCAGCGACGTGCCGATATCATCCACGGCGCCTTCGCGCGCATAATAGATGAGTTCGTTATTCGGCTCGCGCTCGTCGGCGACGAAGAGACCTTTGAGCGTGCGGCCGGCGAGCCGCTGCGAGATCTGCACATAGAGGCCTTCATCGATCTTGCGGAAGGTCTTTTCCTCGATCACGGACGAAAGAAGATCGGCATAGGTCTCGGCGATCATCTGCCGCACGACCGTCTTCGCGCGTGGCTCGACGACATTGTCGACGAAGAACGAGAAGACGCTGATGAGGATCGCGAGCAGCAGGATCGGCCGCGCCAGGATAGTGCGGCGGGCGCCGGCGGCATCGATCACGGTCAGTTCGGAATCGTTGTTCATCGTCGTCAGCGTCTGGGTAATGCCGATGACGAGTGCAAAGGGCAGCACGATGGGAATGATCGACGGCAGGATCAGCGTCGCAAGCGTGGCGAAGGAGCCGATCGACTGGCCGCTGTCGGTCACCAGATTGATGCGCTGCAGGACCTGGGTGGTCCAGATGATCGCGAGCACCGGGAGCAGGGCCACGAGAAACATCTGGCCGACACGCCGCAATATATATGTCTCGAGTAGTTTCATGCTCGCCCTTGAACGCGCCTGCAGGTCGATATGATCAGCAGGAGATTCCCTCTACGCTGTTTGTCTCGGTTTTGCGACAAGTCAGTGTCAAAAATTCATTCAATTTTCAGAATTTTTTTGTTGCCGTGGCGACTCAGCAAGTGCCATCAGCGCGGTGAATATGACGACCGAAGAAAGCCATCCCAGCACGACGTCGGATAGATAATGTGCGCCGAAGGAGAGCCGCATCGCGGGTGTCAGGATGGAAACGGCGGCGACGGGTGCCACAAGCGCATAACGTATCGACTTCGGAACGAAGATCAGCAGGCAGAACAGCCAGCCCGCGCTTGCCGCCTCGCCGGAAATGAAGGAGCAGTTCGAGACGCACTTGCCGGCCAATGAACCGGCTTCGGCGAAATGCAGCGTACCGCCGAAGAAATCCGTCTGCACAGGCCGCGGCCGACCCCAATGTTCCTTGAGGATCACATTGACGAGAAGAACGGGACCGATCAGCAGCGTGCCGAGCGCAACCTTCAGATCGCGGGCGCGCGGTGCGTTGAATGTAGCGCCATGCTGCTGATAGCACTCGACCAGTTTCCATAGCATGACCGCGGTCACGACATAGGGAACGTAGAAGAAGAGCGTGCGTAAGAGACCGAGGATCGCCTCGCTCCGATAGGGGAAGGAGCCACAGATCTCGGTTGCTGGGGCCGACGCGTCGCAGGCCGCCTGCACGAAAAAAAGCTGGGAAAAATAAATGTCTATCCCGGGAAACGCGCGGAACAGGGCAAGCAGCAGCCACCATACCCAGAAAAGCAGGACAAAGACGCCGAATGCCGTTTGCGGCAGGCGAACTGCCGGACCCCGCCATCGATTTTTCGAAAAAACTGTCAACGCAAACATCTACGAAACTGACGAAAACCTTTTGGCCGGGCGGCCGCGCGGAACATAACAACTGTCGCCGGCCATTGACAGACCCGTCAAACGCGAAATTATCCCCTGGAACGGATTTCATGAATCCCATCGGAGAAGACATGTCTGCAAAATTCGAAATTTCATTCTCAAAATCGGCAAAGCTCAGCAGCGGCCTCGCGATTCTTCTGAAGACGTCCGAAGCCGACACCGCGGCTGGGGCCGATATTGCCGATCCGGCGGGAGTGATTGCCAAGGCGTCGAAGATTGCGCGCTTCTCGGCAAAGTCGTTGGCTGCCCTCGACCTAGTGGCGCCAGAGGGTGCGCCTGTCGAGCGTATCATCGTCCTTGGCCTCGGCAAGCCGGCAGACCTGACCGTCCACGATTGGCTGAAGGCCGGCGGCAGCGCTGCCTCGCGGATCAAGAATACTGAGAAAGCGACGATCTTCATCGATGCGCCGGGCGCAGATGTCAGCGCCAAGGCTGCGGCCGATTTCGCTCTCGGCATGCTGATGCGCGCCTACAGCTTCGATACCTATAAGACGAAGAAGAATGACGACGAGGAGAAACAGGCGAAGTCGGTCAAGGTGACGATCGTCACGGCCGATGCGGCTGCCGCCAAGAAGGCCTTCGCCGATGCCGAAGCGGTTGCCGACGGCGTCAATCTCGCTCGTGACCTGGTCAACGAGCCGCCGAACGTCCTCGGCCCCATCGAATTTGCGGCCAAGGCAAAGGAGCTCGAGAAGCTTGGCGTCGAGGTGGAAATCCTCACCGAGCGCGAAATGCGCCGTCTCGGCATGGGCGCGCTGCTCGGCGTCGCCCAGGGCTCCGTGCGCCCGCCGCGCCTGGCTGTCATGCAATGGAAGGGCGGAAAGGGCAAGGATCGGCCGATTGCCTTCATCGGCAAAGGCGTCGTCTTCGATACCGGCGGCATCTCCATCAAGCCGGCTGCCAATATGGAAGACATGAAGGGCGATATGGGCGGTGCGGCTGCCGTCACCGGCCTTATGCACACGCTTGCCGCCCGCAAGGCGCCGGTCAATGTCGTGGGCATCATCGGCCTTGTGGAAAACATGCCTGATGGCAACGCCCAGCGTCCGGGCGACATCGTCACCTCCATGTCCGGCCAGACGATCGAGATCATCAACACGGATGCGGAAGGCCGCCTCGTGCTCTGCGATGCGCTCTGGTATTGCAACGACCGCTTCAAGCCACAGTTTATGATCAATCTCGCGACGCTGACAGGCGCCATCATGGTCGCGCTCGGCAACAGCCATGCGGGTCTCTTCTCGAATGACGATCCGCTGTCGGCGCAGCTGACGACCGCTGGCCTCGTCACGAACGAGAAGCTGTGGCGCATGCCGCTCGGCAAGGAATATGACAAGATGATCGACAGCAAGTTCGCCGATATGAAGAATACCGGCGGTCGTCTCGCCGGTTCCATCACCGCAGCGCATTTCCTCAAGCGCTTCGTGCAGGATACGCCCTGGGCGCATCTCGATATCGCCGGCACGGCCATGGGCTCGGTGCAGGACGAGATCAACCAGTCCTGGGGCTCCGGTTTCGGCGTGCGCCTGCTTGATGAACTGGTCCGCTCGAACTACGAAACACGATGACGGAAATCCTCTTCTACCATCTGACGGAATCGAAGCTGGAAGACGCGCTTCCGCCGTTGCTCGACAAGAGTGTCGAGCGCGGCTGGCGCGTCGCCGTCCAGATGAAGGAGGCCGCGCGGCGCGATGCGCTGGATCAGCATCTATGGACCTATCGGGAAGACAGCTTCCTGCCGCATGGCACGGATGAGGCCGATTTCGCCGGGGATCAGCCGGTTCTCCTGACGGTTTCGGCTGACAATCCGAATGCTGCTACCGTCCGCTTCATCGTCGATGGCGCCGAGCCGCCGGCGGTCGCGGATTATGAGCGGATCGTCTTCATGTTCGACGGGTATGACCAGGAGCAGCTTGAAGGCGCGCGCGCCCAGTGGAAAAAGCTGAAAGGCGAGGGGCATAGCCTCACCTATTGGCAGCAGACGCCGGAAGGGCGGTGGGAGAAGAAGGCCTGACCCCGATCGTCAGGCAAGGCCCGCTTCCGCCAGAACCCTGTCGATGAAATCCTTCTTCGCTCCGGTATAGGCGGCTCGGCTCTCGGCATATTTTTGCGCAAGTCCGATCTTCAGCTCCTCATAGGCCAGCGCAAGGGCTGGATCGCCCTGCAGCCTGTCGCGGAAGAAGATGTCCCGCCTCCAGTTGAAGCCCTGATATTCGACGACATGGGCGAGATGCGTGCGCGTCTCGCCCATGACACCGCGGCCGAAGAGATGGTCGTCGGGTACGATGTCGGCACCGGCATAGTCATAGCCGATCGCCTCCATAGGCTTGATGCAGGCAAGTCCGTCATCAAGGCGGCGAACGCCGATCAGGATATCGATGATCGGTTTCGCCTTGATGCCTGGAATGGCAGTGCTGCCGAAGTGCTGTATATCGATTGCCAGAGGGCCAAGCGCGTCGCGGATCCTGGCCTCTTCCAGCAGATAGGCCTCCTGCCACTTGGCGTTGGGGTCGGCGAGTCTCACTGCCAGATGTGGGACGCCCAATCCAAACGATTCATCCTGCTCCTGCTGCATGGAAAACGTCCCTCACGTTTCGTTTTCCTATTCTAGCATTCTGCAGGCACAATGGCATCTGCCCGTGAGGCCGATCAGTCGTAGAACGCCTCGACGAATTTGCGCTTGCCGAGCATGAAGGCATCGGCGACATGGCGCAGCGGCGCCAGATCGACATCCGACTTGCCGGCCTTGATGAGCTCGGCGAAACGGCGATAGAGCGACGGATATTCGGCTTCCGGTGCAGAGAATGTCAGCGCGCCATTGACCGAGAGCTTCGAGCCGCCTTCGGAAAGAACCATCTGTCCGGCTGCCGTCTCCGCGATGATGTCCCAGCTCTGCTTGCCCGTCTGGCGCCAGTCGAATTCGGCGTGAACAGGAACGTGATCGACATTGCGGAAATGCAGATCGGCAGCAATCGGCGAGTCGCGGTTTTCAGGGAATTCCAGCGTGCCGGCGCTAAGGAACATCGCCTTCGGCAGGATATGCGTGACGATCGAAAGCGCGTTGATGCCCGGATCGAAAACGCCGAGACCGCCGGCCTGCCAGATCCATTCCTGGTTCGGATGCCAATGGCGCACGTCTTCCTTCCAGATGACGTGCATGCTCTTGATCTCGGTCGAGGCGAGGAACGATTTGGCAGCTTCGACGGCCGCTGCATAACGCGAATGCCAGCTTGCAAACAGCGTCGCACCCTGCTTGTTCGCGAGGTCCTCCAGATCCGCCACTTCACTCAGCGTCGCGCCCGGCGGCTTTTCAAGGAAAACGTGTTTGCCGGCGGCCAGCGCCTTGTAAGCCGCTTCATAGCGATACTGCGGCGGCATGCAGAGCGAAACGGCATCGATCGATGGTTCGGCGTCGAGCATGTCGTCGATCGACGTATAGGCGGTAACGCCGTCGACCGTACCGTTGCGGCTTGCCGTCGCCACCAGCTTGAAATCGGCATTGGCAGCGATGGAGGGGAGGTGCTGGTCGCGGACGATCTTGCCGACGCCAACGATGGCGAGGTTGATGGCTGACATTGTAAAGCTCGCGTTCGGTGTTTCGCTAAAAGTATGACTTATTGCGCGCCGTTTTATCAGAAAGCGGTCTGCGGGCAAGTCTGGTCTTTAAGAACAGACGACGCGATTTTTGGGTAATTGTCTAGCTCTTGGAGAGCGCGATGGTTCTTGCGCCGCAGCAAAGTATCTAGAGACAGTTACCTGCGCTGGCGGAGTCTCAGCTCGCCATGGCTCCTTCATATTCAGCGGAGAGCTCCAGCCATTGCTCCTCGGCGGCAGCGAGCCTGGCGGCTGCTTCGCCACGCTGCCTAGCTTTGTCGGCGGCCTTGGCGGGCGCCTTTTCATAGAGCGCCGGATCCGCAAGTTCCGCATCAAGTGCCTGAATCAGTTTCTCCAGCTTGCCCGTCAAGGATTCGATTTCGTTGATCTTTTTCTTGAGGGGGGCGAGCGAAGCACGCCTGTCGGCATTCAGCTTGCGCTGGTCGGCCTTCGAGGACTGGTCTTCAGACTGCTTCTGTTTTTCGTCGTCTTTTTTTTTGCCGGAAGCGACGATCAGGTCGCGATATTCTTCCATATCGCCTTCGAAACTCGTCACCGTGCCGTTGTTGACCAGCCAGAGGCGGTCGACGGTCGCTTCGATCAGGTGCCGGTCGTGCGAGATCAGGATGACGGCCCCGTCGTAGTCGTTCAGCGCCTCGATCAGAGCGCGGCGGCTGTCGATGTCGAGATGGTTCGTCGGCTCGTCAAGGATCAAAAGGTTCGGCGCATAAAAGGCGGCGAGCCCCATCAGCAGGCGTGCCTTTTCGCCACCCGAAAGATCTTTCGCGGCCGTCGCCATCTTCTCGGTCGCAAGGCCCATCTGCGCCACGCGGGAACGCACCTTCGCTTCGGGCTCCGTCGGCATCAGCCGCCGCACATGTTCGACAGGCGTCTCATTTGGTACGAGATCGTCGAGCTGATGCTGCGCGAAGAAACCAATCTTCAGCCCCGGCGCCAGACGCACTTCACCGCTCTCGGCCGCCAGCCGTCCCGAGATGAATTTCGCAAAGGTCGATTTGCCGTTGCCGTTCGAGCCAAGCAGGGCGATGCGGTCGTCATTGTCGATGCGCAGGTTGAGCCCCTTGAGGATCGGCTTGCCGGGTTCGTAGCCGACTGCGCCGCCGCTGACCGCGACGATCGGCGAGGCCGGCTGCTTTTCGGGTTCGGGGAAGGTGATCGGCTGAACGTGATCCTCGATCACGGCCGCGACCGTGCCCATGCGCTCCAGCGCCTTGACACGCGATTGGGCCTGCTTCGCCTTGGAGGCCTTGGCCTTGAAGCGGTCGATGAAGCTCTGCAGATGCTTGCGCGCCGCATCGTTCTTCGCCTTGGCCTTTATCTGCAGTTCGTCGGCTTCCGCCTTCTGCCGCTCGAACTGGTCGTAGTTGCCGCGGTAGAACGTGAGCTTCTTCTGATCGAGATGCACGATCGAATTGACCGCGTTGTTCAGCAGATCGCGATCGTGGCTGATGATGATGACCGTGTGCGGATAGCGGCGGATGTAATCCTCCAGCCACATCGTGCCTTCGAGGTCGAGATAGTTGGTCGGCTCGTCGAGCAGCAGCAGGTCCGGCTCGGTAAAGAGCACGGAGGCGAGCGCCACGCGCATGCGCCAGCCGCCCGAGAAGGAGGATGCGGGCCGGGCCTGCGCTTCCTGATCGAAGCCAAGGCCCGAGAGGATGCTGGCGGCGCGTGCTTCCGCCGAATGGGCGTCGATATCGACGAGGCGCATTTGGATTTCGGCGATACGATGCGGATCGGTTGCGGTTTCCGCCTCGGCAAGCAGCGCGGCGCGCTCCTTGTCAGCAGAAAGCACGATCGTGATCAGCGAATCCTCGATTCCCGGCGCTTCCTGCTTCACCTGTCCCATGCGCGCATTCTTGGGAATCGATATTGTCCCGCTTTCGGCGCCGAGGTCACCCGTTATGACGCGGAAGAGGGTGGATTTGCCGGCGCCGTTGCGCCCCACGAGCCCGGCCTTCGTGCCTGACGGCAGCGAGACGCTGGCATGGTCGAGGAGCAGGCGGCCGGCAATGCGGGCGGAAATGTCTGAAATCGTGATCATGCGCGCGGTTTTGGCCGAAAGCCGCCGCCAAGGCAAGATGGATCAGCGGCGTGTTTGCCACTGTTTGCCATCAATAGCGCACAGCGGAACGCCTTACCGGCCGAAGGCTTGCACCGGCAGGCGCGGATTGGACTGGGCGGCAAGCAGCGCCACGCGTGCATTGGCCTGAAGCTGCCCGGGTGTGGCCGCATCGCCGCTCAACGCCACGCCGACCGAAATCGTCAAACCGCTTGCATCCGAAGTGTCCGACGCTGCGAAAACAAGATTGTCCTCGACGGAACTGCGCAGCCGCTCGGCGATCGCCAATGCATCCTGCTTGCCGACATTGGCAAAGAGGAAGGCGAATTCGTCGGCCTCCAGGCGCGCAATGAAATCGTTCTTCTTCACCGTCTTGCGGAAGAGGCCGGCAAGCTTCTTCAGGAGCTTGTTGCCGGTCTGCGCGCCGTAGCGGGCGGTAAGCTCCTTGAAATCGTCGATGTCGATCATGATCAGCGCGCTGCCGGCCGCACCCTCTTCCTGACCGTAGAGATCGTCGAGCGCACGGTTGAGTCCGATACGGTTGGGCAGGCCGGTGATCTTGTCCGTGATAGCAGCCGTCTGCACGGCGGAAATGCCACGCTCCAGCGCCGTCAGCCGCTCAATATCCTCTTCCAGCTTTGTGCCGATCGTTCGTTCTGCTGCAAGGACGGCCGAAAGCGAGGCGGCGAGATATTCGACCTCGGCCATGAAATCGGCAAGGCTCTGGTGCTCCTGCTGACCCGAGACGGATTTGAGGATGGTCTCGCAGGCGCGCGCAAAGGCCTGGTGATGCAGGCGCCCCTCGGCCAGTCGCTCCGCCGTTTCCTTAAGCATTCGGCTCGCCTCGTTGCGCGAGCGGTCGCCCGCCAGCCCGTAATGGCCGACAAGCCGGTAGCGCAGGCCGAGTTCGTCCAAGGCTTCCTGCTGCGGATGCGAACCGAGGGCTGCGATATCCTGCGCCAACCCGGCATTCAGGCCGATCAGTGCCTCGTGGAACAGTTCATAGTTGCGCGGCAGGCCCGCCACGTTCAGCCGCATCATGTGCTGAGCAACTTTCTGCACGTCGGCCGCCGGCGCCGGCCGGGTCGCCTCGTGCGCATTCAATGCATTTGCAACGGCACTCTGCATGACGATCCCCTCATTGCCGTTGGTTCTCTTGGGCCATCGGCTCTTCTGCTTCCGCTATGCAGGCAAGCTTTTAAGAGACATTGAATTTTCAAAGGTTGTGGGGCGGAAGCCGCAAAACCGGTTAATGCACCCTTGCTGCGTCCCGATCGGGAATGGCCGTGTCCGTTTCAGCAACAGACGCGATGGGCGCCATGAAAATTCCTGATTTGATCGCGCCGGCTTTCTGGCGTGGAATGAACCCGTTGCGATTGCGAAAGGATGGCCATGACCAGAGCTCTCTATTCCCTGTGCGGCGCCGACGCGCGTCATTTCTTCTCGCCGCATTGCTGGAAGGCGGTGATGGCGCTTGCCCACAAGGGCCTCGATTTCGAGGAGGTGCCGACGACTTATAGCCGCATCGCCGCGATCGGCGGCGGCTTCTCCAAGACCGTGCCGGTCCTGGATGACAATGGCCGGCTGATATCAGACAGTTTCGATATCGCCCATTACCTGGAAGATGCCTATCCGGACCGTCCGTCGCTTTTCGGTGGCGAGGGCGGCAAGGCTCTGTCGCGCATGGTCGAGGGTTATTCGCAGATGATCATCCATCCGGCGATCATGCGGATCGCGCTTCTCGATATTCATTCTATTCTCGATGAGGGCGACAAGGCCTATTTCCGCGTCAGTCGCGAAGGCCGCCTGGGCAAGCCGCTGGAGGATTTCGCCGCCGGCCGCGACGCGGAGAGAGAGGCCTTTGCCGCCAAGCTGGAACCGATGCGCCACATGTTGCGCTTCCAGCCCTTCATCGGCGGCGACAGCCCGCTCTTTGCCGACTACATCGTCTTTGGTGCGCTGCAATGGCTGCGCATCGCCGCAGGCCTCGCCATGCTGGCCCCTGACGACCCCGTCATGGCCTGGTTCGAACGCTGCCTCGATCTTCATGAAAGCCGGGGCCGGACTGTGACAGCGGCGTGAAATTGCCGGAGCCCCCTTGTTTTCGGGCGGTGAGGCGGGTAAAGACCGCCCACTTTTCCCTGAGTATGAGGATCCGAATTATGGCGATTGAACGCACCTTCTCGATGATCAAGCCGGATGCAACGAAGCGCAACCTGACGGGCGCTATCACCAAGATGCTCGAAGATGCCGGCCTGCGCGTCGTCGCCTCCAAGCGCGTCTGGATGAGCAAGCGCGAAGCAGAAGGCTTCTACGCCGTTCACAAGGAACGTCCGTTCTTCGGCGAACTCGTTGAAGGCATGACCTCCGGCCCGACCATCGTTCAGGTTCTGGAAGGCGAAGGCGCCATCCTGAAGAACCGCGAAATCATGGGCGCGACCAACCCGGCAAACGCTGCCGAAGGCACGATCCGCAAGGTTCACGCTCTGTCGATCGGCGAAAACTCGGTTCACGGTTCCGACGCTCCGGAAACCGCTGCCCAGGAAATCAAGTACTGGTTCTCCGACACCGAAATCGTCGGCTGATTCAGCCCCAGAGCATTCCCTCGGAATGCATTGAATTGACTCATGAAAGCCGGGTTCGTCCCGGCTTTTTTATGTCCCGGGTTCAGGCGGGGCATTTGTCAGTATTGGAAAAATCCGTCGATCCTTCAGATTTGAAAACCTCCGGGTTCTTCTCGTATCCGGCACCGAGAACCAGCGGCTTGCTCGGCAAGACACTCTGGTCGAGATCGGATTTGAACTGCGTCTTCAGCTCCTGCAAGAGCTTGCCGTCCTTGTCGACCAGCCTGACGGTGACGGCATAGGGCCGGTCCTTGCGCACGCAATGCAGGTTCTCGCTCTGGACTGAAATCTTGTCCTCCATCGGAAACACCTTCTGGTTCAGCACCAGCGGCGCTCCGCCCTGCGGGTTTTCGAATTCGGCGACGATGGTCGAGCCATCGGGAATCGGCGCCGTCTTCTTCAGCGTCAGCAGATAGGTGGCGCTTGCGACGCGGTAGTTGAAGACGAAGAGATGGCCCGTCACTTCCAGCATGCTTTCGGCCTCGCGCTGGCAGGCGGAGAGCACAAGCCCCGCTGCCGCTAGGGCCGTGATGATCGAGCGCCGCTTCATGGCGTCTCCTCCTTCTTTTTCCTCCGGTAATGCCTGTTGGCCTTGGCGCGGTTGCCACAGACGGCCATGTCGCACCAGGCCCGGCTTTTGTTCTTGCTGCGGTCGATGAACAGCCAGCCGCAATTGCCGCAAATCTTCATCCGCTCCGGATCGGGCATGGCGATCAGCCGTAGAACCGAATGGGCCGTCGCCGCATCGAGACCCTTTTCCTCAGCACCCCGCAGCGTGCGCGCCAGCGCTTCCAGCAGTTCGGCAAGAAGCCGGTCGTCATTGCCTTCGAGCACGCGTTGGCGGAAGTAGCGGTCCGTCGCTTCGCGCAGTTCGATGAAGTTGGCTCTATTCTGCGCTCCAACCGGCACTATGTCGCCAAAAAGTGCCCGTTCGGCGCAGAATTCCTGCGCCGCCTCGGGGAAACGCTCCATCTGCCCTTCGGCCTCGAAGCGGTCGATGCGGCGCGCAGTATCGTGACGCAGGATGACGCTGTTGGCGACATCGAGC
Organism: Rhizobium sp. YAF28; assembly: GCF_052113285.1. NCBI lineage: Bacteria > Pseudomonadati > Pseudomonadota > Alphaproteobacteria > Hyphomicrobiales > Rhizobiaceae > Rhizobium > Rhizobium sp. YAF28. The sequence continues at coordinate 482,861 of NZ_JBFRCX010000002.1, forward strand.
GCCAATGCGCCGCCGGAAAAACGGTGAGGGGTCCAGGAGAAGCTCATGGGAAAAATATAACTGGTAAAACACATTTTGCCAGTTATTATTTTAGGCCGATCTGGAGTGACCGAATGGCCTATCTTCTGCAGCAACTGGCGAATGCGGTACCGCTCGCAGCGCTCTACGCCACGCTTGCCTTCGGTTATTCGATCGCCTTCGGTGTCACCAAGCGCCCCGACATTACCTATGGGGCGATTATCGCCTTTGCCGGCCAGATCCTGCTGCTCTTCACGGATATGGCCTATAACCGCCTCTGGCTGGTGCTGCCGGCGGCGATCGCGATCGGCATCTGCGCCTCACTGATCTATTCGGTGGGGGCAGGGGTCTGGATCGGCCGCTTCGTCATGCAGCCGCTCGCCAGCAAATCGCCGAACACGGTCATCGTCGCCGCACTCGGCATGATGATCGTGCTGATGGAGACGGCGCGCCTTGCCGCCAATACCCGCGCCATCTGGTTGCCGCCGCTGTTGAGCGACAACGTGACCTTCTGGAGCGACGGCACCTTCAAGGTCACGCTCACCTATATCCAGCTTCTGGATACCGTCCTGATGTGCGCGATCATTGCGATCGGCGCATGGATCCTGAAGCGTACCTCCTGGGGCCGCCTATGGCGCGCGGTCATCGACGATCCGCTCGCCGCCGAACTCTGTGGCACCAGCGCCAGCCGTGTCTTCCTGGTGTCTTATGGGGCGGCGGCGCTCGTCGCCACCTGCTGTGGCATCCTTGCAACCTTCTATTACGGGTCGATGGATTTCGGCGCTGGGCTGATGTTCGGCCTCAAGGTGCTGCTGATCGCGGCCGTCGGCGGCTATTCCGATCCGCTGCGCTCGGCGGGTGGTGCCGCCGGTCTGGCGCTTGTCGAGACGCTCTGGGGCGCCTACGGGTCCTTCATCTGGCGCGATCTCGCCATCTTCTCGCTGCTAGTGTTCCTGCTGGTGCTGAGCAGGCGCGAGCGCGTCGTGCTCTGACTATTTCCAGCGGTCGCGCGCGGTGTTGTCGGCATCCTTAGCCGCGATCCAGTCGCCGGTGCCACCGTCCTTGCCGTGTTCCTTCTTCCAGAAGGGAGCCGAAGTTTTCAGGAAATCCATGACGAAGTTTGCACCGTCGAAGGCCGCCTGCCGGTGCGGAGCTGCGGCGACGACTAGCACGATATTTTCGCCGGCCGCGATCTTTCCGAAACGATGGATGGCGGTCAGGCCATCGAGCCCGAACCGTTCGATGGCGAGCTCGCCGATGCGGCTCATCTCCGCTTCGGCCATGACGGGATAATGTTCGAGCTCAAGCGCCGACAGTGTCCCGCCCTCATCGCGGCAGAGACCGGAGAATGTGACGATTGCGCCGATGCCGGGCTTGCCTTTGGAAAGCCGGTCAACTTCCGCCTGCAGATCGAAGTCCTCGCGCTGGACGCGGATGGTAGGGGTAATGGTCACAGCAGGCTCCTCCTCCCGGCGGGATTGGCTGTTCTCAGCCACCCGTCATCGGCGGGAAAATGCCGATTTCCTTCGCGCCTGTTATCGGCTCGTCATGCTCCACATGCTCCTGATCGATCGCGACCCGGATCACATCGGGATATTGAAGAGCCATCTCATATTCTTCGCCCAGGCCCTTCAAATGGTTCAGAAGATCGGCAACGCTGACGACGGAAGCGGGGAGGTCGATTTCCTCTTCTCCCTTGCCGATGCGTTCGCGCACCCACGCGAAATAGACAAGCCGTGTCATTCTTCGTCGTCCACCACGTGTTTCAGCCCGGCGCGGAAATAATCATAGCCGGTATAGATCGTCAGAAGTGCGGCGATCCAGAGGAGCGCGATCCCCGTCCAGGTCGTATAGGGGAAAATGGCGTCGCCCGCCGGGCCGGCAAGCAGGAAGGCAATGGCGACAAGCTGCAGCGTCGTCTTCCATTTGGCAATGCGCGTCACCGGCACGCTGACTTTCAGCCCCGCAAGATATTCGCGCAGCCCCGAAACCAGGATTTCGCGGCACAGGATGATGATCGCCGCCCAGAGCGACCAGCCGGCAATCGTGCCGTCGGCAGCGACCAAAAGCAGGATGGCGGAAACCAGCAGCTTATCGGCGATCGGGTCCAGCATGCGGCCGATATTCGACGTCTGGTTCCAGATGCGCGCGAGGTAGCCATCGAGGAAATCGGTGAGCGAGGCGATGACGAAGATCCACAGCGCCACCCAGCGCGCCGTATCGCTGCTGCTCAGCCGTCCTTCGATGAAGAAGCAGACAACGATCAGCGGCACCGCCAGGATGCGGCCGTAGGTCAGGAGATTGGGGATGTTATACGCACGCGATGCCATGATGCGGTTCTCTGTATTGATGCGGCGGTAGATGACGGCTTTGCCCCTCGACCGTCAACATTCTTTCTGTTTTTTCGCTGCCTTTGCGTGGAATTTGCGACCGGCACCGCTTATTTCGCGGCGTCGTCGTGAAAATGATTATAGACCTGCTTTGCGACGGTCTCGGAAATCCCTTCCACCGCCATGAGATCGGAAAGGGCAGCGCGCGACACCGCCTTCGCCGTTCCGAAGTGCTGCAGCAGCGCCCGCTTGCGGGATGGGCCGATGCCGCCGATCTCGTCGAGCGGGTTCTTGACCATCTCCTTCTTGCGCCGCGCCCGATGAGAGCCGATCGCGAAACGATGCGCCTCGTCGCGCATACGCTGGATGAAGTAGAGAACCGGATCGCGCGGCGGCAGTGTGAAGCTTCCCTTGCCGGGAGCGAAGAAACGTTCACGGCCGGCCTCACGGTCCACACCCTTGGCGACGCCGATGGCGATGACGTTGTCGGTAATGCCGAGCTCTTCGAGGATTGCCCGCACCGCCGTCATCTGCCCCTGGCCGCCGTCGATGAGGATCACGTCGGGCCAGGCCGGGAAGGGCATATCGGCCGCATCGGCAGCGGAAACCTGCGTGCTACGATCCGGGATGCCCTCTTCCTTGAGCAGGCGCGCGAAGCGCCGCGTCATCACTTCGCGCATCATGCCGAAGTCGTCGCCGGGCGTGATCTCCGTCGATTTGATGTTGAACTTGCGATACTGGTTCTTCACGAAGCCTTCCGGCCCTGCGACCACCATGCCGCCGACCGCATTCGTGCCCATGATATGCGAGTTGTCGTAGATCTCGACGCGCTGCGGCACATAGGGCAGGCCGAATGTGTCCTTGAAACCTTCCAGCAGCCGCGACTGCGAGGCCGTTTCGGCAAGCTTGCGGCCATGCGCCTCGCGCGCGTTGGCGACGACATGTTCGACAAGGTCGCGCTTTTCACCGCGCTGCGGAATGAGGATGGAAACCTTGTGCCCGGCCTTTTCGCTGAGTGCGGCGGCAAGCAGCTCCAGCTCCTCCACCGTTTCCGACAGCATGATCTGCCGCGGCACCGGCTTGTCGTCGTAGAACTGCGCGAGGAAAGCGTTCAGCACCTCGGCGCCGGAAAGCTGCGGATCGGCCTTCGGGAAGTAGGCGCGGTTGCCCCAGTTCTGGCCAGTGCGGAAGAAGAAGACCTGGATACAGGAAATCCCGCCTTCGTGATGGATGGCGAAGACATCCGCCTCCTCGACGCCGGCAGGATTGATGCCCTGGTGGCTCTGCACATGCGAGAGCGCGGCAAGACGGTCGCGATAGATCGCGGCGCGCTCGAAATCGAGGTCCTCGGCGGCGGCGTTCATCGCCTCCGCGATATGCTCCTTCACCTTCTGGCTCTTGCCGGACAGGAAGTCCTTGGCTTCCTGAACCAGCTCCGCATAGCCCTCGTCGCTGACCTCACGGGTGCAGGGCCCGGAACAGCGCTTGATCTGGTAGAGCAGGCAGGGCCGGGTGCGCGTCTCGAAGACGCTATCGGTACAGGTGCGGATCAGGAAGGCGCGCTGCAGCGAATTGATCGTGCGACCGACCGCGCCTGCCGAAGCAAAGGGGCCGAAATAATCGCCCTTGCGGGCGCGGGCGCCGCGATGCTTGAAGATGGCCGGTGCCCGATGATCGCCGGTAATCAGGATATAGGGAAACGACTTGTCGTCGCGCAGCAGCACGTTAAAGCGCGGCCGTAAGCGCTTGATGAGATTCGCTTCCAGCAGCAGCGCCTCTGTCTCCGTCCGCGTCGTGACGAATTCCATATTGGCGGTCTGGCGCACCATCTGGGCGATGCGGTTGGAGTGTACGCGACCCATCGCATAGTTACCGACGCGCTTCTTCAGGCTGCGGGCCTTGCCGACATAGAGAACGTCACCCGCCTCGTTGAACATGCGGTAGACGCCGGGACTGTTCGGCAGGCGCTTGACGAATTCGGCGATCAGATCCGCACCGACAAGGCCGGTTTCATTGATGCTGCCGGCATTCCAGTCGACCGACGCAGAAATCGGCGCGGCAGAGGCTTCGCCTTCCACCTCGATGATGTCGTCGTCGTTCTCGTCAGTCTCGTCGTAAAGAACACCGCCATCGGGCAGCTTCTTGGCATTCATTCCTTGATCTCCAGCACGTCCGGCGTCTGCCATGCGAGATGCTGGCCGCCGTCGAGTGCAATCATCTGACCCGTGATCGAAGGGGTCTCGAACAGAAAACGAATCGTTCGGCCGAATTCCTTGAGCTCAGGTCCCCGCTTCAAGATAAGGGCTGAAACCTGCGCTTGGAAGTCTTCCTGCAATTGCCGTTCGCTCGGCATTGTAGGGCCGGGGCCGATCGCGTTGACGCGGATGCGCGGCGCCAGCGCCTGTGCCATGGTCTGTGTCGCCGTCCACAGCGCCGATTTCGACAGGGTATAGGAGTAGAAGCTCGGCCGCAGCGCCCAGACGCGCTGGTCGATAATGTTGACGATCAGCCCTTCGGCCGTTTCCGGCAGCTGTTCGGCGAATTTAGCGGCGAGTATCGAAGGCGCGCGAACATGGACGGCGAAATGCTCGTCCCACACCTGCGCATCGAATTTGCGGAGCGAATCCTCGAGAAAAATCGACGCGTTGTTGACGAGAAGATCGATCGGGCCGAGCGCCTCGCAAGCCTTCCCGACAAGTCCTCCGGTCTCATCGATTTTGGCGAGATCGGCCTTGATCGCAACCGCTTGATGGCCCCTTTGCCGCAATTCCGCCACAAAATCCTCAGCCTCGGCGAGCGAGCCGTTGGCATGGATTGCGACCGAAAATCCATCAGCAACAAGGTCTTCGGCGATTGCCCGGCCTATTCTTTTGGCAGCACCCGTCACAAGCGCCGCGCGAAGTCTTTTCTTGGTCAAGATGCTGCCTTCTGGTCCAGCGAGTTCGTTTGCTGACTATATAAGGGCAGGCTCTGATTATATAAATAGGCCGAAAACATTGCCTGTTCGGTCCGGATATTCTATGTATTATTTGCGATCGCGATTTATTAAAATAAGTATTGTAAGTTTAACTGTTTATTATCCTTAATAAACGGTATGTTGCAGCCAAGCAACATCGAATTTCTGCCGCCGCGGAGCCACAATGATATCACAATTTGGCTCTTTCAAATCCGCATTTGCATTCCAATTTCTCTCTCGAACCGGAAGGGACATTTAGTAATCCCCCGTGAATGCTTCGCCGAAGTTTGAGTTGACGAGCGCGCGGGACTGAAAGGAGATAATTATGCGTATACTTTTTGCTGGTCTCATGGCTTCCGCTCTCGCCGTTGGCGGTTTCTCGGTAGCCCAGGCAGCCGATGCCGTGGACCAGGTCCCGCAGGCACCGGTCGCTGAGGACACCCCGGCTCCGGTCAACAACTGGCAGGGCTTCTACCTTGGTGGCGCCGCGACCTATAATGCGGGCAGCTTCGGTTCCGACCGCAACACCTATGATTGGGGTGGTCAACTCTTTACCGGCTACAATTTCCAGCAGGGCCAGATCGTTTACGGCGCTGAAGCCGATCTCGGTTATGGCAATGCAGACGTCACCCAGGGTGGCATCAAGAACAAGACCGACTGGAACGGCTCCGTCCGCGGCCGCGTCGGTTACGACCTGAACCCCTTCCTGCTCTATGGTACTGCAGGTCTGGCGCTCGCCAACACCAAGGTTTCCGACGGTACGTCTTCCGACAGCAAGACCGCCTATGGGTATACGGTCGGCGCCGGTGTTGAAGCTTTCGTGACCAACAACATCACGACGCGTCTCGAATACCGCTACACCGACTATCAGGACAAGGACTACAACCTGAACTCCGGCAGCGTTTCGCGCGGCTTCGACGAAAACAGCGTCAAGGTCGGTATCGGCGTCAAGTTCTAATTCGGATCACACTGAATACGAGAAAAGCCGGGCTTTGTGCCCGGCTTTTTTGTTGTCTTCGTCGATCCCAGGTCTCTCAGATCCTGCAGATCTCTCAGGCCCTTCAAATCTTTCAGGCTTGAGGCTTCAGCCGTTCATAGCCGTCGAACTTCTTCTCGAATTCTCCCAGCCAGCCGATCAGCTCGGCATGGTCTTCTTCCCACTGGCCCTTGAAGCGCAGGTCGAGGTAGCCGATCGTGGCGGCGAGTGCGAAATGCCCGCCATGCAGCCTCTTGCCGAGCTTCGGCGTATTGGCCGCCAGATAGTTCAGCGCAGTGGCGACCTTCTTCCATTGACGGTCGATCCAGGGCTGATGCACCTTTTCTTCATCGCGGAAGCGGCGCTCATAGACGATCGCCAGCAGGCAGTCGCAGAGGCCGTCGCAAAGCGCTTCCAGCACTTCGGCATCGGTGCGTTTGCCCTTCTTGGAAGGGTAGAGCGCGCCCTTCGTCATCCGGTCGAAATAATGCATGATGGCGATGCTGTCGAAGATGGAAACACCGTCATCCGTCAGCAGCGTCGGGATCTTGCCGAGCGGATTGTTGTCCACGAGGATCGCCGGTCCCGCATTCGTATCGACCCGTATTTCCGTGATCTCCAGGCCGAGATGGCGGGCAGCTAAGCGCACCTTGCTGGAAAAAGGCGAGGTCGGAGAGCAGAGAAGCTTCATGGGGCACCTTTTTGGTATACGGATGGCGCCGGACTATTCCTAGGCGCCGAGTCGGTCAATCGGCCTTGACAGGCTTCGTCTCTGCGCGCAGCCAGAAGGCCCGTTGCGAGGCGAAACGGTCCTGCGCCAGATGGTCCTTCAGGGCCGGCAGCAACTGGTGCAGCTCGTCCTTCAGCGTGAAGGGCGGATTGACGATGATAAGGCCCGAGCCTGTCAGCCCTGTCGTCTCTCGGTCGCTGCGCACGGCAAGTTCGGCGCAGAGTATCTTCGGAATGTCCGTCGCCTGCAGCGCTTCGTGGAATTCCTTGATCGGCGCACCCTTTTTCAACGGATACCAGAGGCAATAGGTGCCGCCAGGAAAGCGCCGATAGGCCCTGGCGAGGCCATCCACCAGTCGTTCATATTCGCCGTCCTCCTCGAAAGGCGGATCGACGAGCACGATTCCGCGCTTTTCCTTCGGCGGCAGATGCGCGCCGAGCGCCAGCCAGCCGTCAAGCTCGGTGATGCGCGCATGGTGATCGCCTTCGAAGACGCGGTGCAGCCGGACAAAATCTTCCGGGTGCAGTTCCATCGCCGAAAGCCGGTCCTGCGGGCGGAAGAGCATGCGGGCAAGCTTCGGCGAGCCGGGATAGAAGCGCAGGCCGCCCTGCGGGTTCAGTTCGCGCACGGCAGAGAGATAGGGCTCCAGAAGCTCGGAGACCTGCGGCCCAAGATCGGTCTCCAGGAGCTTGCCGATACCATCATGCCATTCGCCGGTCTTCTGCGCTTCCTCGGAGGAGAGATCGTAGAGGCCGATACCGGCATGTGTGTCGAGCACGCGGAAGCCCGCGTCCTTCTTCTGCATGTAGCGGACCAGCCGCGCCAGCACCGCATGCTTCAGCACATCGGCAAAATTGCCTGCATGGTAGATGTGGCGATAGTTCATTTTCGCTGATGCCTGTTATGAATTCGGACCATTGGGAGTTTTTGTGCCTTTTGGGCGGTCGAGCCTTGGCATATAGAAATCGCATGAACATTGCGACCCCCATCCACGCCAAATCCCGGATCGGTCACACGGCCTGTCCGCACGACTGTCCCTCCACATGCGCACTGGAGATAGACCTGACGGAAGACGGCCGCATCGGCCGGGTCCGGGGCGCCAATGACCATTCCTACACGTCGGGCGTCATCTGTGCCAAGGTCGCCCGCTATGCCGAGCGTCTCTACCATCCCGATCGTCTCATGCATCCGTTGCGCCGCACCGGCGCTAAGGGGGCGGGCCAGTGGCAGCAGATCTCCTGGGATGACGCGCTGGACGAGATTGCCGAAGCCTTCGTGAAGGCCGAGGCAAAGGATGGCAGCGAAGCCATCTGGCCGTATTTCTACGCCGGCACCATGGGCTGGGTGCAGCGCGACTCGATCGAGCGCCTGCGCCATGCAAAGCGCTATTCCGGCTTCTTCTCCTCGATCTGCACCAACCCCGCCTGGACCGGCTTCACCATGGCGACAGGCATGCTGCGCGGCCCGGATCCACGCGAGATGGCGCGCACCGACTGCGTCGTCATCTGGGGCACCAATGCGGTTGCCACGCAGGTCAATGTGATGACCCACGCGATCAGGTCGCGCAAGGAGCGCGGCGCCAAGATCGTCGTCATCGATATCTACGACAATCCGACGATGAAGCAGGCCGACATGGCGCTCATCGTCAAGCCCGGCACCGATGCGGCACTTGCCTGCGCCGTCATGCACATCGCCTTCCGCGACGGTTATGCCGACCGCGACTACATGGCGAAATATGCCGACGATCCCGCCGGCCTCGAAGCGCATCTGGAGAAAAAGACACCGGAATGGGCCGCCGCCATCACCGGCCTTTCGGTCGATGAGATCGAAGCCTTCGCCAAGCTCGTCGGCACGACGAAAAAGACTTTCTTCCGCCTCGGTTACGGCTTCACCCGTCAGCGCAATGGCGCGGTCGCCATGCATGCGGCCGCCTCGATCGCCACCGTGCTCGGCTCCTGGCAATATGAGGGCGGCGGCGCCTTCCATTCCAACAGCGATATCTTCCGCATGAACAATGCGGAGCTGACCGGCAAGTCGATGAAGGATGCCGACATCAGAATGATCGACCAGTCGCAGATCGGCCGTGCGCTGACCGGCGATGCCGTCGCACTCCGCCATCGCGGACCAGTGACGGCCATGCTGATCCAGAACACCAATCCGGTGAATATCGCTCCGGAACAGCGGCTAGTGAAGCGCGGCTTTGCCCGCGACGATCTCTTCGTCGCCGTGCACGAGCAGTTCATGACCGAGACGGCCGATATGGCCGATATCGTCATTCCCGCCACCATGTTCGTCGAGCATGACGACATCTACCGCGCTGGCGGTCAGAACCATATCCTGCTTGGGCCGAAGCTCGTCGAGCCGCCACTGACCGTGCGCACCAATCTTTTCGTCATCGAAGAACTGGCCAAACGTCTCGGCGTCGCCGATCGCCCCGGCTTCGGCTTCACGGCGCGCGAGATGGTCGATCGCGTTCTGGCGGCGAGCAACCTGCCGGACTACGACTATTTCCTCGAGCATAAATGGTTCGACCGCCAGCCAGCCTTCGAGGAAGCACATTATCTTGATGGTTTCGCCCATCCCGACGGCAAGTTCCATTTCCGACCGGACTGGGTGAACGATCCCGCACCGAACAAGCCGCCGGCTTCCGTCGGTACGCTCGGCCCTTATGCAGAGCTGCCGCCGTTCCCGGATCAGGTCGATGTCATCGAGCTCGCCGATCCCGCGCATCCCTTCCGCCTGGCGACCTCGCCGGCGCGCAACTTCCTGAATTCGAGCTTCTCGGAAACCAAGACCTCACGTCAGAAGGAAGGCCGCCCGGAAGTGATGATCAATCCCGCCGATGCTGAGGCCAATGGCGTCGATAACGGCGATCTCGTCCGCATCGGCAATATCAGAGGCGACCTGCGCCTCCACGCCCGCGTGACGACAGAGGTCAAGCCCGGCGTGCTGATTGCCGAAGGCCTCTGGCCCAACAAGGCGCATGTCGACGGCGAAGGCATCAACGTACTCACCGGCGCCGATCCCGTGGCGCCCTATGGCGGCGCTGCCGTCCATGACAACAAGGTCTGGCTTCGCAAGGACGTCATATGACGCAATCTAAGGCAAAAGTGGAAATCGTCGGCAAGGAGATACTGTCCGACGGCTGGACGAAGCTGACCAGTTACCGGATCGATTACACCGACCGGAATGGTGTGACGCATCGCTTGCCGCGCGAGGTCTATCACCGCACGCCCGCCGCCTGCATTCTGCTTTACGATCCCAAGCGCGATGTCGTCGTGCTGGTGAAGCAGTTCCGTCTGCCTGCCTATGTAAACGACGATCCCGCCTGGATGATCGAAGTCCCGGCCGGCCTGCTCGACGGCGATGAACCCGAGGCCGCGATCCGTCGCGAGGCGATGGAGGAGACCGGCTATACGGTCCGCGACATCCGTTTCCTTTTCAAGTCCTATCCGGCTCCGGGCTCCATTACCGAAGTCGTACATTTCTTCGCAGCAAGGATCGATACCGCCGACCGCACATCCGACGGCGGCGGCCTTGAGGAAGAGCATGAGGATATCGAGGTGCTGGAAATCCCGCTCCCGGAAGCCCTTGCGATGGTCGAAAAGGGCGAGATCATCGATCTCAAGACGATCACGCTGCTTCAATGGGCGCTGCTGAATAAGGGCAAACTTCGATAGCGGGTGAGACGATCGACGCCTGATTCGTCGAGTTACATCCGAGGCGGATCGACACTATCCTCGACGGCCTTAGTTTTCCCCGCGAACTCGCATCATCTGCCGAAAGGCGCGCCGCTTTAGTGCAGGTATTGCGTTGATGGTGCGCATGGCGCCACGCGTCGCAGCCAGCTGAAGTCTGCCGACAATTGGCCGATGGGCCAGGTCGCTGGCATCCATCTGTTTTTTCGATTCCTGGACTGCTTCGGTACTATAGCGAAGCATCTCGACTTCGTAGGCATGTATGGCTTCGAGGAGCGGCTTTTGTCCTTGGTCCGCTTCGACCAGCATGCGTCCAAGCAGAGCGGCATCGCGAAGCGCTGTATTGGCGCCCGCGCCTCGTCCGGGTGTCATCGTATGGATGGCGTCACCGAGAAGGGTGACATTCGAACTCGTCCAAGGCGTCAGCGGAACGGAGGTCCTCATCTTGACATCGTGGATCGTTGAGGGCTCGGTCATACGGATGAGTGCACGCAGGTGCGGGTGCCAGTCCCGAGTGATCTCCAAGCCCAGCTTTTGCAACTGTTCGCCGCTCAGGCCGGTCGGGTCCCGCGGGAAGTTCTGCCGAGCGCCCCATATGCCCCAGCCGATGCTGTCCTCGTCGAGTGCTTCGACGAAATCCGGCCAACGAGCAGCAAAACCAGAACCGCTTCTGATGTTGGCGAACTCGAGCGAGTGGACGATTGCACCGAAGCCCATCGGTGCCATAATCAGCGACATGCCTTTGAACATTTTGTCCGACAGCAGAGCTTTCGCCTCGGCCGTCATAGGAATTTTTCCCCCGAGCGATACGATCCCCGTGTCTTCCAGACGCGCTTCCGGCAGACGTTGTTTGCGTACGGTCGAGCTCGTGCCATCGGCCCCCACAAGGACATCGCCTGTCGCGAGGCTTCCATCCTGAAAGCAAGCGGTGACCGACCCGTCGACGTTACTTGAGTAACCTTCAAGCGCCTTCTCGAAGAAGACGTCGTCTTCAAGCCCTCTGAGCAGAACCCGCCTCAGTGTCTTTCGAATGACGTTCCTTTCACCGTCGAGAGCTTTCGGGCTTTGATCATCGATATCGAAGCTCAGCACTTCGCCCAGCTGTTCAGTGAGCATGTTGAAATAGCGCGGCGACCTGGAGCAGGTGGCGACATAGAGATCGTAGAGCTCGCTGGGGATACAGGCTTTCAGCGCTCGGCTTCCAGCCGGGCTGATGCCGACGCGATAACCACCGGTATCGGCGTTCGGCGCGAGGTCGCGCTCATACACCGCAATGCAAACGCCAGCCTGCTTGAGCAGATGAGCAAGCGCCAAGCCGCCGGTCCCGGCGCCGATAATCAAAACCTTCATGGTGCTAGTCCTGATCGAGTTTAGGATCGATGGAGAATTTCGCGGCGATCTGCCTCAGCCACTCTTCTGTCCAGGTGATGCGCTGGGCGCGCAGGTCTCCGACAATGCTGTTGACCCAGGACAATTCGGTTGCGTGAAGCGCCCGGAGATACTCCATCTCGAGAAGGAAGAGCCTTGGAACGGCCCGCGCTTCCTGCAGGGCGTCGTCGATCCGGCGAAGCTCCGACTCGATGGCTTTTGCTCTGAGCTCAAGCTGGCTCGCCACATCATCAGGCGTAAGCAGAGGAAGAAATGATATGGCTGCCGGGAATTCCGGATATTCCCGCGTTAAGGTCGACAATATCGCCCGCATCCAGTCCAGCGCGACGTCGCGGCCCTTCTCGGTTATCTCATACACCGTCCGCTCGGGACGCTTGTCGTCCCGGACAGTTTTCTGCGGAGTGATCAAACCCTCGCGTTCGAGCCGCTGGATTGTTTGATAAAGGCTCGCCCTCTGCGAGACATTGATCACCTCGTCCTTGCCGCGCTCCTTGATGAGCCGCTGCATTCGGTAAGGATGCAGCGGCTCTTCCATGAGCATTGCAAGGACAGCGAGCGCTATTGGAGAACGTTTGATTGATGTCATAGTCATAATCTTACTAGTTAGTTTATAACTAGTCAATGCGATGGCTCGGGATTGTTGGTTCCTGGTGATGGGCGCGCCGAACCCGCCGCGTGGCCAGTCAATGTCGGGAAATCTGAGCGCGCTCGATACCGCGAGAGCCGGACTGCTCGGCGTCATCGCCGCCGATTATCATCTGGCCGCCTTCGCGCCTGTATCTTCAAGCTCGCTGATATCGTGGAGGGCGCCCCGCCGGCAGCCGTTGCCATGGCGACCGGCAACGCGGGCCGTGCCCGCCGGTCGCCTGAATCGTGGCGAGATCGCCATCGGCCAGCGCGCCGATCTGGTGGCGGTCGAGCCGGGCGACGGCCATCGCATCCGCGCCACCTTCCGTGGCGGCCAGTTCATCTATAGCGACGGCACATTGCATCCGCTTCAGGCTCTTGCGGCCTGAAGCTAGTCGCCGATCAGCGAAATAAGCTGGGATTTCGGCGCGGTGGCGGAAGCGGTCGCTCCAACCGCTTTCCCGCCTTCCATCTTCACCCTGCCTTCAGCAAAGAGCCGCAGCGCCTGTGGATAGAGCTGGTGTTCGATCGTCAGTACGCGTCCCGCCAGCGCATCGGCGGTATCACCCGCAAGCACAGGCACGGCCGCCTGGCCGATAACAGGGCCTTCATCCATGCCTTCGGTAACGAAATGCACGGTGCAGCCGGCAATCCGCATTCCGGCGTCGATTGCCCGCTGATGCGTATGAAGCCCGGGGAAGAGCGGCAGCAGGGAAGGGTGGATATTGATGATCCGGCCTTCATGGCGCTGGATGAAGGCGCCCGAGAGCAGCCGCATATAGCCGGCGAGGCAGATGATATCGGGTGAAAGCTCGTCAAGCGCGGCAAGGATCGCCGCCTCGTGCGCGTCCTTGCTGGCATAGTCCTTGCGCACGAAAGCGAAGGTCGCAATGCCCTCGGCCGCTGCCTTGGCGAGACCGCCTGCATCCGCCTTGTCGGAAATCACGCCGACGATCTCGGCCGGATAATCCTCAGCCTTCGCCGCCTGCAGCAGCGCCATCATGTTGGAGCCGCCGCCGGAAATGAAGACGACGGTGCGTTTGCGCGGCGAGTTCATAGAGCGAGCGTGCCCTTGTAGATAACGCCGGCTTCGCCCTCGGTGCGGGCGACCATGCGGCCGAGCGTCACCACCTTTTCACCTTCCGCTTCAAGCGCCTGGGAGACTGCTGCAACATTCTCTGCGGCGACGACGACAATCATGCCGATGCCGCAGTTGAAGGTGCGCAGCATTTCCTTGGCTTCGACGCCGCCTGTCTTGGCAAGCCACGAGAAAACGGCCGGCGCCTCGACGGCGGCAAGGTCGATCTCGGCGGCGAGATGCTTCGGCAGCACGCGCGGAATATTTTCGGGGAAACCGCCGCCGGTGATGTGGGCGAGCGCCTTCAGCGCGCCCGTCTCGCGGATCGCCTTCAAGAGCGGCTTCACATAGATGCGGGTCGGCGTCAGCAGCGCTTCGCCGAGCTTCTTGCCCTCGGCAAACGGCGCCGGCGCATCCCAGCCGAGGCCGGAAAGCGAAACGATCTTGCGCACCAGCGAGAAGCCGTTGGAATGGACGCCGGAGGAGGAGAGGCCGAGAATGACGTCGCCTTCCGCAATATCGCCCGACGGCAGCAGCTTCCCGCGTTCGGCCGCACCCACCGCAAAGCCGGCGAGATCATAATCGCCCGAGGAATACATGCCCGGCATTTCCGCCGTTTCTCCGCCGATCAGCGCACAGCCCGCCTCGCGGCAGCCGGCAGCGATGCCGCCGACGATCGCTGCACCCTGATCCGGATCGAGCTTGCCGGTCGCGAAATAGTCGAGGAAGAACAGCGGCTCTGCGCCCTGGACCACCAGGTCGTTGACGCACATGGCGACGAGGTCGATGCCGACCGTGTCATGATAGTCGGCATCGATGGCGATCTTCAGCTTGGTGCCGACGCCGTCATTGGCGGCAACCAGAACCGGGTCGGTAAAGCCCGCGGCCTTGAGATCGAAGAGCCCGCCGAAGCCGCCGATCTCGCCATCGGCGCCCGGACGGCGCGTGGAGCGCACGACTGGCTTGATCTTCTCCACCATCAGGTTTCCGGCATCGATGTCGACGCCTGCATCGCTATAGGTCAGACCGTTTTTTCCAGACTGGCTCATGCTGATCTCCGGAGGATTTAAAGCTGCGGATAAAGGACCGCGTCACATGCCGGTCGCAATTGCATGAGAGTGCGCTTTATGCAAGCGTTGCAAGGGAAAAGCCCCCATTTTCCAGCTAATCCCTGTGCGCTTTCCGGATTCGGTGCAACAGGGTTGACCATCTTTGCGCGTCCATCCTATGTGCTGAAGCGGCCAGGGTCGTTCTGAAGCGGCATGGGCAGGGGCGAGCGATCAGCGGGGAAGCGATGCCACAACAGGTCAGCGGAACGATATTAAAGCGCCAAGTCATATTCTGGGCGACGGTTCTGCTCGTCTTCGTCGCTTTCCTTTACATCTTCAGCTCGATCCTGCTGCCCTTCATCGCCGGCATGACGATCGCTTATTTTCTCGATCCGGTGGCCGACAGGCTGGAGCGGCTGGGCCTGAGCCGCCTGATGGCAACCATCGTCATTCTGGTGGCCTTCGTCATCGTCTTTGCGCTGGCGCTGATGATCCTCATTCCCGTGCTCATTACCCAGTTCAACGATTTCGCCCAGCGCCTGCCGGGCTATATCACCTTGCTGCAGCAATTCATCACCGACTACCAGGATTCCGTGCTGCCCGGCTGGATCAAAAGCCAGCTCGGCACCATCAAGAATAATTTCTCCACCATCCTGTCGGAAGGCATGGGTTTCCTGACGGGGCTCTTTGCCCAGATCTGGAATTCCGGCAAGGCGATCGTCGACGTCATCTCGCTGCTCGTCATCACACCGGTTGTCGCCTTCTATATCCTGCTCGACTGGGACCGCATGGTCGCTAAGGTCGATCAGTGGGTGCCGCGCGATTACGTGAACGACGTGCGCCAGATCGCCAGGGAGATGGATCAGGCGATTGCCGGCTTTATCAGAGGGCAGGGTTCGCTCTGCCTCATCCTCGGCATTTATTATGCTGTTGGCCTCTCGATCGTAGGCCTGAATTTCGGCCTGCTCATCGGGCTTTTCGCCGGCATGATCAGCTTCATCCCCTATGTCGGCTCGATGGTCGGGCTTGTGCTCGCAATCGGCGTAGCGATCGTCCAGTTCTGGCCGGATTATGTCTGGATCGTCGCTGTTCTCGCTGTCTTCTTCAGCGGCCAGTTTCTCGAAGGTAACATCCTCCAGCCGAAGCTCGTTGGCTCCAGCGTCGGCCTGCATCCCGTCTGGCTGATGTTCGCGCTCTTTGCCTTCGGCGCGCTCTTTGGTTTCGTCGGCCTGTTGATCGCGGTGCCGGCCGCTGCTGCTGTCGGCGTGCTTGTCCGCTTTGCGCTTTCGCGCTACCTTCAAAGCGATCTCTACTATGGCAGGTTGCCGAGCGACCGGGCCGGGAAGACGAAATCTGTTTCCGATGAATGACGTGAAGAACGCTGATCCGAAGCGCAAGGCCGGAGAACAGCTTCCCTTGGCCTTTTCGCACGACGCTGCAACCGGCCGCGACGACCTCCTGATGTCGGAACGTCTCGCTGCTGCGGTTTCGATCGTCGATGCCTGGCCGAACTGGCCGTCGCCGGTCGTCATCCTTGCCGGTCCCGTCGGCTCCGGAAAATCGCATCTCGCCGGCATCTGGAAGGAACTGAGCGGGGCGGAAATCATCCATCCCGTGGCCGGTTCCGATGCGGCAGTCGCGGCCGCCAACGGCCCCGTGTTGTTCGAGGACGTCGACCGGACAGGCTTCGATGACGCCTCGCTCTTCCATGTCATCAACAGCGTGCGGGAAAACGGCACCAGCCTCTTGATGACGAGCCGTCTCTGGCCCATGTCCTGGCCAGTCACGCTGCCCGATCTGCGCTCGCGCCTGAAGGCCGCGACGGTCGTCGAGATAGGTGAGCCGGACGAGGAATTGCTGTCGCAGGTCATCGTCAAGCTCTTCGCCGACCGGCAGCTTTATATAGATGACAAACTCGTCCTTTATATCGTCAATCGTATGGAGCGGTCGCTCAACGCCGCCCAGACGATTGTCGAAAGGCTCGATCGGTTGGCGCTTTCCAGAGGCACGGGGATTACCCGTTCGCTCGCTGCTGAAGTATTGAATGAATTGGGAAATTCCGGCTCGGGCGATTGACTGTCACAGTTCCGTCGTGAAACTGATATATTCGCCGAAAGCGATTGAAAGCAGGGTGAGTGGACCATGGACAGCGCATACCAGGAACATCAGGAACCCACTCCGGACAACAGCGCGGACCAACCGCCGCTGGAGCAGCTTCTCTCCAGCCCCGAGCGCTTTATCAACCGCGAATTCTCCTGGCTGCAATTCAACCGCCGTGTCCTTGAGGAGACGCTGAACACCGAGCATCCGCTCTTGGAGCGCGTGCGCTTCCTGTCGATCTCGGCCGCCAACCTCGACGAATTCTTCATGGTGCGCGTCGCCGGCCTCGAAGGCCAGGTGCGCCAGAGCATCGTCGTCAAGAGCCCTGATGGCCGCACTCCCGCCGAACAGCTCGATTCGATCCTGAGCGAGATCGATCATCTGCAGATGGAGCAGCAGGCCTCGCTCGCCGTCCTGCAGCAGTATCTCGCCAAGGAAGACATCCTGATCGTGCGTCCAGGTGCGCTCAGCGATGCCGACCGTCAGTGGCTGGCAAACGAGTTCGAGCAATCGATCTTCCCGGTCCTGACGCCGCTGTCCATCGATCCTGCCCATCCGTTCCCGTTCATTCCGAACCTCGGCTTCTCGATCGGCCTGCAGCTCGTCAGCCGCAGCGGCCGCGATCCAATGACGGCGCTGCTGCGCCTGCCCCCGGCGCTCGATCGGTTCGTCCGCCTGCCTGATGACCGCAACACGATCCGCTACATCACGCTGGAAGATGTTGCCAACATCTTCATCCACCGGCTCTATCCGGGTTATGAGGTGCAGGGTTCGGGTACGTTCCGCGTCATCAGAGACAGCGATATCGAAGTCGAGGAAGAAGCCGAAGATCTCGTCCGCTTCTTCGAAACCGCGCTGAAGCGCCGCCGCCGCGGCAAGGTCATCCGCATCGAGACGGATTCCGAAATGCCGGCTTCGCTGCGCCAGTTCGTGGTGCAGGCGCTCAGCATTCCGGATAACCGCGTTGCCGTTCTGCCCGGCCTGCTGGCGCTCAACACACTCTCCGAAATCACCAAGGCGCCGCGCGACGACCTGCGTTTTCCGCCCTACAATGCGCGATTTCCAGAACGTGTCCGTGAACACGCCGGTGATTGCTTCGCCGCCATCAGAGAAAAGGACATGGTGGTCCACCATCCCTACGAGTCCTTCGATGTGGTGGTCCAGTTCCTTCTCCAGGCTGCGCACGATCCTGATGTTCTGGCGATAAAGCAGACGCTCTACCGCACCTCCAACGACAGCCCTATCGTGCGCGCTCTGGTCGACGCCGCCGAAGCCGGCAAGTCGGTGACGGCGCTGGTCGAGCTCAAGGCTCGCTTCGACGAAGAGGCAAATATCCGTTGGGCGCGAGACCTGGAACGTGCCGGCGTGCAGGTCGTCTTCGGCTTCATCGAGCTCAAGACTCACGCCAAGATGTCGCTGGTCGTGCGCCGTGAAGAAGGCAAGCTGCGCACCTACTGCCACCTCGGCACCGGCAACTATCATCCGATCACGGCGAAGATCTACACCGACCTTTCCTTCTTCACCTGCAATCCCGTGATCGCCCACGACATGGCGAACATCTTCAACTTCATCACCGGTTACGGTGAGCCGGAAGAGGGGATGCAGCTTGCCGTTTCGCCTTACACGCTGCGCTCGCGCATCCTTCGCCACATCAACGAAGAGATCGAGCATGCCCGCAGCGGCCGCCCGGCGGCGATCTGGATGAAGATGAACTCGCTTGTCGACCCCGACATCATCGACGCGCTCTATACGGCGAGCCGCGCCGGCGTCGAGATCGATCTCGTCGTGCGCGGCATCTGCTGCCTGCGTCCGCTGGTGCCGGGCCTCTCCGACAGGATCCGCGTCAAATCGATCGTCGGCCGCTTCCTCGAGCACAGCCGCATCTTCTGCTTCGGCAATGGTTACGGCCTGCCGTCCGACAAGGCTCTCGTCTATATCGGCTCGGCGGACATGATGCCGAGAAACCTCGATCGACGCGTCGAAACCCTGGTTCCGCTGACGAATCCGACCGTCCACGAGCAGGTTTTGTCACAGATTATGCTCGGCAACGTGATTGACAATCAACAAAGCTACGAGATATTGCCCGACGGTACGTCACGGCGCATGGAAGTGCGTAAGGGCGAAGAACCGTTTAATGCGCAGCAATATTTCATGACCAATCCCAGCCTGTCCGGCCGCGGTGAAGCTCTGAAATCGAGTGCGCCGAAGCTGATCGCCGGTCTGCTCGAAGGCCGAAACAACAAGTAAACTGGACCTAATGGTTGAATCTGAAGCCCAGGGGCGACTTCCGGGTATCGCCCCGGTCTCCGTTGTCGATATCGGATCGAATTCCATCCGTCTGGTCGTCTACGAAGGCCTGTCTCGTTCGCCCACCATCCTCTTCAACGAAAAGGTTCTCTGCGGCCTCGGCAAGGGCATAGCCCTGACCGGCAAGATGGATGAAGAAAGTGTCGCACGCGCGCTTCAGGCTCTTCATCGTTTCAAGGCTCTCTCCGATCAGGCGCGCGCTGCCACCATGTATGTGCTGGCGACGGCCGCCGCGCGTGAGGCAAGCAACGGTCCCGATTTCATCCATCAGGCCGAGACGATCCTGCAGCGCCATGTCCGCATACTCTCAGGTGAGGAAGAGGCGCGCTTCGCATCGCTCGGTATCATCAGCGGCTTTTACAATCCTGATGGCATTGCCGGCGATCTTGGCGGCGGTTCTCTGGAGCTGATCGATATCAGGGGCAAGGATGTCAGTGGCGGTATTACCCTGCCGCTAGGCGGTCTGCGCCTGTCCGAATATGCCGGCGGGTCGCTCGCCAAAGCGCGCGCTTTTGCCCGCAAGCAGGTCAAGACCGCCAAGCTTCTCTCCAGAGGGGAGGGGCGCACCTTCTATGCCGTCGGCGGCACCTGGCGAAACATTGCCAAGCTGCACATGGAGATCACCCGTTATCCACTGCATATGATGCAGGGCTATGAAGTCTCTCTCGAAGGTATGACGCAGTTCCTGGATCAGGTCGTCACGGCCAAGGATTCCAAGGAGCCGGCTCTGCAGGCGGTTTCCAAGCACCGCCGTTCGCTGCTGCCCTTCGGCGCCATCGCCATGAAGGAAGTGCTGAACGCCATGAAGCCTTCAGTGATTTCCTTCTCTGCGCAGGGTGTGCGCGAAGGCTATCTCTTTTCGCTGCTGTCCGAATCCGAACGCCGCGCCGATCCGTTGCTTGCCGCGGCCGGTGAGCTTGCCATCCTGCGTGCCCGTTCGCCGGAACATGCCCGCGAACTGGCAGATTGGACCGGCCGCATGATGCCGTTCTTCGGCGTTCAGGAAACCGATGAGGAAAGCCGCTACCGTCAGGCAGCCTGCCTGCTGGCCGATATTAGCTGGCGCGCCCATCCCGACTATCGCGGCGCCCAGGCGCTGAACGTCATTGCCCACTCCTCCTTCGTCGGCATCAGCCATCCCGGCCGCGCCTTTATCGCGCTGACCAACTACTACCGCTTCGAAGGCCTGCACGACGACGGCTCTACCGCGCCGCTCTCTTCGATCGCCGGTCCGCAATTCGTCGATCGCGCCAAACTCCTGGGCGGCATACTGCGCGTCGTCTACCTGTTCTCGGCTTCCATGCCGGGCATCGTGCGCAACCTGACCTTCCGCAAGGCTTCGTCACCTGATCTCGATCTCGAATTCGTGGTGCCGCACGAATATCACGACTTCGCCGGCGAGCGGCTGGATGGCCGCCTGCAGCAATTGTCGCGGCTGACTAACAAGCGGCTGGCGTTCCGGTTCGAATAGACCTTCTCCAGCGAAGACAGCCGACACAGTTGGCAAACAAAAAGGGCGGCGCTCTCGCACCGCCCCCTCAATCTCACACCAAACCCGAATTACTTCGCGTTCAGGAACTCGCCAACCTCGAGAATGCTGAACTCGTTGTTGTCAGCCTTGTTGACGGCACGGCCGGCCGAGAACGGTAGGTTGTTGTCGTTGCCGATGATGATGTGCGTAGCGTCGACGCGGTCGACGTTTTCGATCGTCACGAAGGGCATGTTGTAGACGCCAGGGATATCGCCGGCCTTCTTCTTGTTGTCGGGATCCTGGATGTTCAGGAGGTCGATATAGCCGATCTTGCGAACGGCCTTGCCGGCGTTGGCATCGTTGAACTCGATCTTGTAGACGCGCTTCAGCTCGGCCGGCGCTTCGAAGCAATCGGGCTTCGGCTGCTTGGGATCGGCGCAAGCCTTGTCCTTCGTGCCGGCGCCGTTGTCGCGCTCGATGACGAGAGCGGTGGACTCGTCGAGCATGTTGAAGTCGCCGATCGAAGCACCCTTATCTTCGAACGGATAGAGCCAGCTGCGGCCGGTCCACTTCTTGGAAGCGACGTCGAATTCGATGACGCGGATGGCGGTGTGGCCGTCAACCGTTTCCATCTGGCCGTCATTGTAGATGGCGCCTTCGAGCAGGCCGTAGAGCTTGGAGCCGTCCTTCGACATGGCCAGGCCCTCGAAGCCGCCGGAGCGCTTCAGGTTGAAGGCCGGCATCTTGGCAGCCGGGTTGGCCGGCAGCTGGATCAGCGGGTTGTCCGGGGACAGGACCGGCTTGCCGTCGAGCGTCGTCGGGATGACGTCGGTCAGGCGGCCTTCGGTGTCGATCTTCAGGAGGTAGGGGCCGAATTCGTCGCCGAGCCAGAAGCCGTCGGCAACCGGCTGTACGGATTCGATGTCGAAGTCGGCGCCAGTCAGATAACGGGTGTCGGAGGCTTCCGTGACGATCGGGAACGGAGCGACCTTGTTCGGGTCGGACAGGAAGACGTTCTTGACGACGTCAACCTTGTTGGCGTTCCAGTCGAACTTCAGCTGATGCAGGAACAGCATGGAGTCGGACGAGGTGAACTTCGAGCCGAAACCGTTGTCGGAGAGCGTCCAGAAGGTGCCGTCGGGCATGGTCTTGATGCCGGAGAAGCCCTGGATCGGCTGGCCGTCGAGCGGCAGCTTGACGTCGGTCACGCGGGCGCCGTCCTTGCCGTCAACCGTGCCGAGCTTTTCGGTGCGCTTGCGGTCCGGGGTGGTGAATTTGCCGGAGGTCTTGAGAAAAGCCGGCGCATCGGCCGGAGCCGGGGTCAGCGTGTTGGCAGGCAGGATGGCCTGGCCGGTAAGCTTCGCCGGGAAAAGCTGCTGGTCGGCGGAGGCGGAGCCTGCGACGAGCATGAAAAGTGATACGGAAGCGAAAAGAACGTTCTTCATGATGTCCCCATAGAAAGGAGTGCAAAAGCGCCATCCGCTTAGCAGGGCATTCATGTCGGCACATTGACGATTGGGTGAAGCTTTGGTGACGGCCGGATAAAGCCCCGTCTAACCGCGCCTGAGGGTCGCTGGCTGATTGAGGACGGTCACCGCGCGCGAGGAAAGTGCGACGACATCGAGCCCCTGGCCGCGGCCGCGCACGGCGTGATTGCCGAGGTTTTCGCCGATAATTTCCTCAGGCAGCGTCATACGCTGGGCAAGCTCGGCGGATATCAGCACCGGCCGGTTCAGTGTCCGGCAAAGCGACTCCAGCCGCGAGGTGGTGTTCACCGTATCGCCGAAGAAGCTGATCTTGTGATGATCGACTCCGACTTCGGCCGTAATGACGCTGCCGCCATGAAGGGCGGCCCTCAGTTTCGGTACCTGGCCATAACTCTTCTTCCAGCTTGCGGCATTGGCTTCGATATCGGCGAGGATATCGAAAAGGCAGCGCACGCAGCGCGCATCTTTGACGCCGCGCGCTAAGGGCCAGGTGATGATCGCCGCATCGCCGACATAGTCGTTGATCAGGCCCTTGTGACGCCGCACCGGTTCCGCAAAGGCGGCAAACAGCGAACTCAGAAGCTGCTGTGCGCGTAGGTCACCATGCTTTTCCGCAAAGGCGGTGGACTCTGCGAGATCGATGAACAGGAAGACGCGTTCTTCCTTTACCGGTCTGCGATAGCGGCTGATCAGCATGCTGATGAAGACTTCGCGCCCCAGCAATTCGCGCACCCTGAGCAGGAAGATCAGCGTGGCGCAGACGGCAAGTGCGTAGAGGAAAACATCGAACGGCATAATCAGCACGTCGATCATCTTCGGCGGCTTCAGCGCCCCAAGCACGGCGAGGAGGAAACCGGCCGCCGCAAAGCCGATGCTCATCAGGATTTCGTAGATCACGAGCTCGGAGATGATGAAGAGAAGGGTCGGCAACCTCTGAATACGCCGGTAGAGGCGGCGTAGAAACACCTTGCGCTCGAAGGCCAGGATGGGCATGCCGATGAAAAGCGCGAAGATCGCTCCGATGACGGGCGTCTGGCCGGTAAAGAAGTACAGATCATAGACCACGCCGCTGAGCGCCAGGACGAGCGCAATCAGGATCCAATTCTGTGCCGGGGATATCTCTCTCATGCCGACCTTTCGCCGAAGCACTTCATTCGGCTATTGTTTCCGGCGCGGGGCGGTGGTCAAGAGTTTTCAGATTCACTCCTGCAGAGCGACGGTCTCGACCTTGCGGCCTGCAAAGCGCAGGGCAATTTCGCCGCGGATGAGCTGCAGCGCCGGTTCGCCGAAAAGATCGCGCCGCCAGCCATGCATGGCCGCGACCTCGGCCGTTTCGCCCTCAGCTGCAATTCTGTCCAGGTCGTCGCTATTGGCGATTACCTTCGGCGCCACGCCGTGCTTTTCGGAAATCAGCTTGAGCAGCACCTTGAGAAGCTCGACGGCCGCTGCCGCACCTTCCGGCGGCTGTGCCTGGCGCGGCACATGCGGCATTTCGGAACGTGGCAGCGCCAGCGCAGTGTTGACCGCCTCGAGCACCGCAGCACCCGTGGCCGAGCGCTCCCAGCCCTTCGGAATCGTGCGCAGGCGGCCGAGAGCCTCTGCGTCCTTCGGCTGCTGCTGGGCGATCTCATAGATCGCGTCGTCCTTTAGCACGCGCGAGCGCGGCACATTGCGCGACCGTGCTTCGCGTTCCCGCCAGGCGGCGACATATTTCAGGATCGCCAGCTCCTGCGGCTTGCGCAGGCGCAGCTTCAGCCGCTGCCAGGCATCCTCAGGATGGATATCGTAAGTCTCACGCGATTCCAGGATGTCCATTTCCTCGCGCAGCCAGGAGGCACGGCCTTCGCGCTCCAGTTCCGCCTTGAGGTAGAGATAGGCGTCGCGCAGATGGGTAACGTCGGCCAGCGCATATTCGAGCTGCTTGTCGGAAAGCGGCCGGCGGCTCCAGTCCGTGAAGCGCGAAGACTTGTCGATATGGACGTTCTTGGTGCGGCTGATGAGCTGGTCGTAGGAAACGCTGTCGCCGAAACCGCAGACCATCGCGGCGACCTGCGTATCGAAGATCGGGTGAGGGATCAGGTTGCCGCGATTGAAGATGATTTCGATATCCTGCCGCGCGGCATGAAACACCTTCAGTACATCGGGATTGGCCATCAGTTCGAAGAAGGGCGCTAGATCGATGTTTTTTGCCAGCGGATCGACCAGCACTTCCACCGTCGGGCTCGCCATCTGGATCAGGCACAGTTCCGGCCAGAAGGTTGTCTCACGCAGGAATTCAGTATCGATAGTAATGAAATCGGACTTGGCCAGCTCTTTGCAGGCGGCCGCCAGATCGGCGGTGGTTTCGATCATATCAATTCATTCGCAAGGAAGAGGTCAGTTAAACCTTCCTTCCCCTTTCGAAGAGATATGTCAATACGGTGAGCGGGGCCTTCGCCTTCGTGAAGCCTTATTCGCCGGGGTGCAGCCGGTGCTTTCTGCGAGTGCTGCATTCGTTTGCAAGCACGGCAACCCATCCATCGATGGCGACCATCGCCGGCAGGATAATAAAGGCGAAGATTCCAATGCCGCTCATAAGGGCAGTCCGTTACGCTGTATCACCGCACGACAATCGAAAGCCAAGCAATATCAAACCACGCGAAATCAAACCACGCGAAGATAGCTCGTCATGCCCGTCTTCTGGTGCTCGATGATATGGCAATGCAGCATCCAGTCGCCGGGATTGTCGGCGACAAAGGCGAGCTGCACCTTCTCGTCCGGCTGGATGAGATAGGTGTCGGAAACGAGCGGCATCACCTCGCGTGTTGATGACGAGATGACGGTGAAGCTCATGCCGTGCAGATGGATCGGGTGCGCATGCGGCGTGACGTTCTCCAGATTGAAGACGTAGCTCTTGCCGAGTTTCAGTTCAGCGAGCGGTGCGGTCGGATCGGGCGTATCGCCCGGCCACGGCACCTTGTTGATAGCCCAGAAGCTGTAGCCGAGCGTGCCGCAGATGCTGTCGACAGCCGCATTCTCCGCTGTGGCGGAAAGCACGAGCGGGATTGTTTCTGCCGAAGAGAGATCAGCCTTCGGCACCGGGTTTTCTGCGAGCGCGCCGAGATCGCCGATATTGCGCTTCAGTGACTGCCCGGTGGCGCGCAAGCTCGCGATCACCTTCGGCGTCGTGCCACGAATGTCTTCCAGCGTCGCGACTGCGCCCTCGCTATCAGGCATTCGAACCGCGAGGTCGAGCCTCTGTCCCGGTCCGATCTGCACGAGATCCAGCGGGAAGCGTTTAGGCACCGGATTGCCGTCGATGGCGATCACAGTCGCATCGGCGCCTTCCATCTTCATCTGGAAGATGCGGGTCACATCGGTGACAGCGATGCGCAGGCGGATCAGCCCGCCGGCCGGTGCATCATATTTCGGCTCCTGCTGCCAGTTCGCGGTGCGCACCGTGCCATATGTGCCGGCCTTGGCGGCATCGCGCGGGCGGAAGGGAGCAATGAACTGACCGTCGCCGCCAAGCCGCCAGTCGCGCAGGTTGAGCACGACCTCAGCGTCGAAGGCGGGATCGGACGGATCTTCTATGACAACCACGCCCGTCATGCCGTGGCCCATCTGGGTCAGCGTGTTGCAATGCGGATGATACCAGAAGGTGCCGGCGTCCGGCGGCGTGAAGAGATAGTCGAAATTGTCGCCCGTATAGACATAGGGCTGCGTCATGAAGGGCACGCCGTCCATCTTGTTGTCGATGCGCAGCCCATGCCAGTGGATCGTCGTCGGTTCATCGAGGCTGTTGGTGAGCCGCGCCGCATAGGGCTTTCCCCGCGGCATGCGCAGCACCGGCGGCAGGCCGTCATCGCCCCATGTCATGATGTCCCGGGTCGGCGCGGCATCGACGATTTGCGCCTCGGTCTTGCGCGCCGTCAGCACGCGCGGCTCTGGTGCGGCCTCCGCCAACCCGAACCGCCCTGCGATCGCCATGCCCGCGCCATAGGCGCCGGCGACGGCGGAAGCCTTGAGCAGGTTGCGGCGTGTGAGGAGGGGCATCGGTAGGTTCCATCTTGAATGATGCCTCCTTTTAAAGTTGACCGTCGTCTTCAGCAATATGCCGCCTTCGGCCAAACTGCCGCAGCGAGCGCGCCCCAACTCCTTCGGAAACGAGGGGGCAAACGGCCCGTAGGCTGCGCCAAGCCTTGACAAATCAGAGCGTCCATGCGCTTTTCCGCCCGATTTTCTTGTCGGCGTTGCAGGTCTTCGGCCATGCCGCCGTCTTAAGCCAAATGCCAGGATTTGAGATCATGCACCGCTACCGCAGCCACACATGCGCCGCTCTTCGCAAGTCGGACGTCGGCTCGACCGTCCGTATTTCCGGCTGGGTCCATCGTGTCCGAGATCACGGCGGCGTGCTGTTCATCGACCTTCGCGACCATTACGGCACGACGCAGATCGTTGCCGATCCGGATTCGCCCGCCTTCAAGCAGGCAGAGACCGTTCGCGGCGAATGGGTCATCCGTGTCGACGGTCTCGTCAAAGCCCGCACGGAAGACACCGTCAACAAGAACATGCCGACCGGCGAGATCGAACTCTATGCGCAGGAGATCGAAGTTCTCTCTGCCGCCAAGGAACTGCCGCTGCCGGTCTTCGGCGAGCCGGACTATCCGGAAGACGTTCGCCTGAAGTACCGCTTCCTCGACCTGCGCCGCGAAACGCTGCACAAGAACATTGTCAAGCGCACGCAGGTGATCTCCGCCATGCGCCGCGAAATGGGCAATGTCGGCTTCACCGAATATACGACGCCGATCCTGACGGCTTCCTCGCCGGAAGGCGCGCGTGACTTCCTCGTGCCGAGCCGCATTCATCCCGGCACCTTCTACGCCCTGCCGCAGGCTCCGCAGCAGTACAAGCAGCTGCTGATGGTTGCCGGCTTCGACCGCTACTTCCAGATCGCGCCCTGCTTCCGGGATGAAGATCCGCGCGCCGACCGCCTGCCGGGCGAATTCTACCAGCTCGACCTCGAAATGAGCTTCGTGACCCAGGAAGACGTCTGGAACACGATGGGTCCACTGATGAGCGGCATTTTCGAAGAGTTTGCCGAAGGCAAGCCGGTCACCAAGGAATGGCCGCGCATCCCCTATGACGAAGCAATCCGCAAGTATGGCTCCGACAAGCCGGACCTGCGCAACCCGATCGTCATGGAAGCCGTGACCGACCATTTCGCCGGCTCCGGCTTCAAGGTCTTCGCCAACATGATCGCCTCCAATCCGAAGGTTCAGGTCTGGGCGATCCCGGCCAAGACCGGCGGCTCCAGAGCCTTCTGCGACCGCATGAACGCTTGGGCGCAGTCAACCGGCCAGCCAGGCCTCGGCTACATCTTCTGGCGCAAGGAAGGCGAAAAGCTCGAGGGTGCAGGTCCGCTTGCCAAGAACATTGGCGAGGAGCGCACCGACGCGATCCGCACGCAGCTCGGCCTTGGTGACGGCGACGCCTGCTTCTTCGTTGCCGGCGATCCCGCCAAGTTCTACAAGTTCGCCGGTGAAGCCCGTACCAAGGCGGGTGAGGAACTGAACCTTGTCGATCGCGACCGTTTCGAACTCTGCTGGATCGTCGACTTCCCGTTCTTCGAATGGAACGAAGAAGAAAAGAAGGTCGACTTCGCGCACAACCCGTTCTCGATGCCGCAGGGCGGCCTCGATGCGCTGACCAACCAGGATCCGTTGACGATCAAGGCGTTCCAATACGATGCCGTCTGCAACGGCTTCGAAATCGCCTCGGGCTCGATCCGTAACCAGTCGCCGGAAACCATGGTAGCCGCCTTCGAAAAGGTGGGCTTGAGCCAGCAGGACGTCGAGGATCGTTTCGGCGGCCTCTATCGTGCCTTCCAGTATGGCGCGCCTCCGCACGGTGGCGCTGCCTTCGGTATCGACCGCATCGTCATGCTGCTCGTCGGCGCCAAGAATCTGCGCGAGATTTCGCTCTTCCCGATGAACCAGCAGGCTCAGGACCTCTTGATGGGCGCGCCGACCCCGGCAACACCCACCCAGCTGCGCGAACTGGCGATCCGCCCGATTCCGCCGCAGAAGAAGGATTGAGGCGCAAGCTCTTCAACAAAAAAAGCCCGGCGAGATCATCGCCGGGCTTTTTTGTTGGATCCAGAACAGGCTCAATCGTTCGCCGAAACCTTCACGCCGAGCATCTGCGGCACCGTGTTGGGTGCACCCATGGCAGCGCCGACAATCATCGGGAAGGCGACCGGCTTGTCCGGCGTGGCCTTGACGGTCAGGCTCTTCGGATTGTCGAGGAAGGTGCTGACGGCAGCCGAAATCGCATTCTGCAGTTCCGGAATATTGAGCTGTGCCAGCATGATCGGCGTCATGGCCTTCAGCGAATCTGCCATCTGCTGGCCCGAAACATTCTGCTTCGAACCGGCATAATCCAGCGCGCGCTTGGTAATCGAGGCATCCTCGAAGCGAATCTGGGCGGAATCGAATGTCAGCTGCTGGGCAAGGCCGAGCATGGCGAGACCGAGCGCCTGCTGTGCTTCTTCCTTGTTCGGATTGGCTTCCGACTGCTTGATCGCGTCCTGCATCGACTTCATGAAGGCGATCGTGTAGCCGGAGATCTTGAGGCCGAAGTTCAGCTTGCCGACATTGGTGACGTCGAAGGAAATCTCGGAGAGATCGATCGTGCCGGGCTCGATATCCCAGGCGCCCTTCATGGTGATGTCACCCTGGAGGTGCTGAAGCGCCAGCTTCTCGATCGCTTCCTTGCTGTCCGGAGTGTCTCCGGCCTGGCTGAGATCGGCCTTCATGCTCTTGAACGCGCCGTCAAAATCGAAGCCGGATTCATCTTCGCGCAACGTTGCGTTCATGTCGCTTTGGAGCACCGAGAACACCTCCGTACCATCCTTGACGACCTTGATCGCACCGGTATGGGCGCTCTCGGCGAAGAACATGGAGTCAATAGTGTCGCCGGGTTGGGCGGGAACGGAGATGCCGCCGAGCGTCAGCTCCTGGGCGCTCACGGTCACGCCGTCCTTGGACGAGTTGATGTCGGGGAAAGCGGCCCCTTCGATATAGTAGCTGCCATCATCCTGCTCTTCCACGCCGGAGAGGGTGACCTCGCCGATGGAGACCGGTTCGCCGCCAGCCGGCTTGATGCTGAGGTTCTTGAGGGTGACGGTCGTGCCGTCGATATCGATGCCATCCGAGGCAACGATCATCCCGCCCTGCTGGCTGTAGGCGGCATTGATCTTCTTCAGGAGGTCCTGGCCGTCCAGCGCGAACGCAGAACCGGCGAACGAAAGAAGGGCTGCGCTCGACAGCATCAGCTGCGTTGTGCGGTAAAAGGTCATGAGAAAGTCCCCTGGTGGTGTGTGCCGTTGAATATTGCAATGAAACGACTGCGGAACGGTCCGGCTTTATATTTTGCAGACCCCTAAATTTCTGTTGAAGGGCTCGGCAAACAAAGTCCAAATTCGGGCGATACTTTTCCCGTCTTTCATGTCAGCTGGAAGACGTCATCCACAGCCGGAATGCCTGGATTCCTTGCCCCACAGGTACTTCTGAGTTAGTCAGGGTTCTATGGGACAAGAGATTTTACCGCCTTCTGGCGGAGACGGCGACAATATTCAACCGGTCGACCTGAAGGCGGCGCTCGAAGAGCGCTACCTTCGCTATGCGCTGTCGACCATCATGCACCGCGCACTGCCGGATGTGCGTGACGGCCTGAAGCCGGTTCATCGCCGCATCGTCTATGCGATGCACGACATGGGCCTGCGGCCGACTGCGGCTTTCAGGAAATGTGCAAAGATCGTCGGCGAAGTGATGGGTAACTATCACCCGCACGGCGACCAGTCGATCTATGACGCGCTGGCGCGTCTGGCGCAGGACTTTTCGCAGCGTTACACGCTGGTGAACGGGCAGGGCAACTTCGGCAATATCGACGGCGACAGTCCTGCCGCCATGCGATACACCGAATCGAAGATGACCGCGGTCTCCGAGCTGCTGCTCGAAGGCATCGATCAGGATGCCGTCGATTTCCGCGACACCTACGACGAATCCAATTCCGAGCCGATCGTTCTTCCCGGCGCCTTCCCGAACCTCCTGGCGAACGGTTCTTCGGGCATCGCAGTCGGCATGGCGACGTCCATTCCCTCGCACAATGTACACGAGGTCTGCGACGCCGCGCTGCATCTGATCAAACATCCCGATGCCACCATCGAGAAGCTCGTCGAATTCATTCCCGGCCCGGATTTTCCGACGGGCGGCATCATCATCGATAATAAAGAGAGCATCATCGAGAGCTACCGCACCGGCCGCGGCGGTTTTCGCGTGCGTGCAAAGTGGGAAACGGAGGATCTCGGCCGCGGCGGCTACCAGATCATCATCACCGAAATTCCCTTCCAGGTGCAGAAATCGCGGCTGATCGAAAAGATCGCCGAGCTCCTGATCGCCCGCAAGCTGCCGCTGCTGGAAGACATCAGGGACGAATCGGCCGAGGATATCCGCGTCGTCCTAGTGCCGAAGAGCCGCACGGTCGATCCGACCATCCTCATGGAATCCATGTTCAAGCTGACGGAACTGGAAAGCCGCTTCCCGCTGAACATGAACGTCCTGTCGATGGGCGTGATCCCGCGCGTCATGGCGCTGAACGAAGTGCTGAAGGAGTGGCTGGCGCACCGTCGCGACGTTCTTCAGCGCCGCTCGCGCTTCCGTCTTGCCGCCATCGACAGGCGCCTCGAAATCCTCGGCGGCTTGCTGATTGCCTATCTCAACATCGATGAGGTGATCCGCATCATCCGCGAGGAGGATGAGCCGAAGCCCGTCATGATGGCGCGCTGGGACCTGACGGACAATCAGGTCGAGGCGATCCTCAACATGCGGCTGCGCGCTCTGCGCAAGCTCGAAGAATTCGAGATCCGCAAGGAACACGACGAGCTCACCAAAGAAAAGGGCGAGATCGAAGCGCTGCTCGCGTCCGACGACAAGCAGTGGCAGACGGTTGCCTGGGAAATCGGCGAGGTGAAGAAGAAATTCGCCAAGGCCACCGAGGTCGGCCGTCGCCGCACGCAATTTGCCGAAGCTCCTGACGCCGACGAGGAAGCCATCCAGCACGCGATGATCGAGAAGGAACCGATCACCGTCGTCGTCTCGGATAAGGGCTGGATCCGCGCTCTGAAGGGCCACATCTCCGATACTTCGGCGCTGACCTTCAAGGAAGGCGACGGCCTGAAGGTGGCCTTCCCTGCGCAGACGACGGACAAGATCCTGATCGTCACGACCGGTGGCAAGGTCTTCACGCTTGGCGGCGACAAGCTGCCCGGCGGCCGCGGCCACGGCGAACCGCTGCGCATCATGATCGACATGGAAAATGATCAGGACGTGCTGACCGCTTTCGTCCACGATGCGGCGCGCAAGATGCTGATCGTCTCCACGGAAGGAAATGCTTTCGTGGTTCCGGAAACGGAAATGGTCGCCAATACCCGCAAGGGCAAGCAGATCATGAACGTCTCCATGCCGCACGAGACAAAGCTTCTCGTACCCGTGACCGGCGATCATGTCGCCGTCGTCGGCGAGAACCGCAAGATGCTGGTCTTCCCGCTGAGCCAAGTGCCGGAAATGACGCGTGGCAAGGGCGTACGCCTGCAGCGCTACAAGGATGGCGGCATTTCCGACGTTCGCTGCTTTGCCATTACCGATGGCCTGAGCTGGGAAGACAGCGCCGGCCGCACCTTCACGAAGAACAAGGACGAGCTTGCCGAATGGCTGGCCGACCGCGCCACCGCCGGCCGCACCGTGCCGAAGGGCTTCCCGCGCAGCGGTAAATTCGCCGGCTGATCCCGGAATTTTGAGGCTCCGCCCTTGGCGGGCGGAGCAATTCCTCTATCTCTGTCCTGTCACCCAAAAGAAGGGCCAACAAAAAGGGCAGTGTCGTTCCGCGGGCGGGCGGGATGGCCATAAGCCGTGCGCTTGGGAGCGCGCGCGAACAATGGAGGCCCCAACAACGGAGGCCCACCAACGGAGGAACGCCGATGCCCGCCGCCAATACCATCAAACTGCATATCGCCCACAGCTACAGGGCGCCGCCCGCCACGATTTATGATGCCTGGCTCAATCCCGAAATCGCCCGCCGCTTTTTATTCGCGACCGACGACGGCCACGTCATCCGCGCCGATATCGATCCGCGCGTCGGCGGCCGCTTCATCATCGTCGACCGCCGCCCGACCGGTGACGCCTTTCATCACGGCGTATTCCTGGAGTTGAAGCGCCCCAGACACATCGTCTTCTGCTTTTCGGTCGAGGAGCACGACCACAATTGCGATCGCGTCGAAATTGATATCGAACCGCTCGGCAGCGGCAGCCGCCTCACCGTCACGCATGAAATGTGCGCGGAATGGGCGGAATACGAGGAAAAGACCCGCCAGGGCTGGACGCATATCGTCGAAGGGCTGGATCGGGAACTGGAGCTTTCCGCTGGTTCGAAACGATCGAATCCCGAAGCAGGCCAGTCCGCCGGCGCTATGGCTTAAGCGGGATCGTGTGATCGCGTAGGAAGCGCGTCGCGCCGTCCTCGTCGATTTCGCCTGCCGCGACATCCAGCACGAATGTGATGATTTGCGCGTTGTCAGCGTCGATAAGGTAGCCGTTGATATAGAGAAATGTGAAAGCTGCGAGGTAGCCGGTGCGCTTGTTGCCGTCCGCAAAGGGATGGTTTCGAACGATCCCATGCAGATAGGCTGCTGCCAACACGAAAATATCCGGCTCGCCATAAGCCGCTTTGTTAATCGGTCGTGCCAAGCCCATTTCCAATGCATCGACAGAGCGAAGCCTTGGCAGACCGCCATGTTCGGCGATCTGCTCTTCATGCATTTTTTCAATCGCCTCACGGCTGAGCCACTTCAAACGGCTCATTTCGCGAGTTCGCGAAGGGCAACCCTATATTTTTCCATGCCGATGCGTGCAGCCCGCATCTGTTCTGCGAGATCTGCGGATTCCGGAACCAGATGGATTGTGCCGTCGGTTTCGCGCAGCTCAAGGCTATCGCCACTGCTGAGCCCAAGACGTTGAAGCACTTCCTTCGGAATGATGACCCCTTCCGAATTGCCGATTTTGCGGATGGTGACGTTCATAAATGCTTCCTGTGGCAACAAGGTTATAACAGAAAATAGGTCATAATCACTCGCCGATCAAGCGGCCTGAACGCTCTTGCCTTTCGCCATCCAGACGGAATGGGCAGCAATCGCCGCAACGAGTATCGCACCACCGACGAGCGTCATCGTGGCGGGTGTCTCAGCGAAGATTAGCCAGACCCAGATCGGCGCGAGTACCGTTTCCAGCAGGTAGAACATGCCGACTTC
Organism: Rhizobium sp. YAF28; assembly: GCF_052113285.1. NCBI lineage: Bacteria > Pseudomonadati > Pseudomonadota > Alphaproteobacteria > Hyphomicrobiales > Rhizobiaceae > Rhizobium > Rhizobium sp. YAF28. The sequence continues at coordinate 516,421 of NZ_JBFRCX010000002.1, forward strand.
GGGCGCCGAGAGGAAACGCGGTCCCGTCGCCAGGCACCAGAAGGCGACCGGCATCATGATGGCGCCGTTGAAGACGATCCAGCCGGGATGCGTGATTGAGAGTCCCGAAGGTAGGATCTGCGCCAGGCCGAGTGCAGCTGGCAAGAGTGCGGCAAGCAGCGGAACGAAACCCATCTCCCGGCGCGAGGCCCGCCCGACAGTGATGGCGGCGGCAAGCACCAGCGCGCTCAAAAGTGCCATCGCGTCGCCGAAGACATGGCCGCTCGAAAGTCCCTCGCGCACGATCAGCCCGACGCCGAAAATCATGAACAGCATGGTGATCAAAGTTACCGGTTGCGGCTTCTCCTTGAGAAACAGCCAGGACAGCAACGCCCCGAACATCGGGTTGAAGGCGACGATGAAGACAACATTGGCGGTGGCCGTGTTGAAGACTGCCAATACGAAAGTCACGGAAGAGAGGCCGTATAGGAACCCGGCCAGTAGACCGGGACGACCCGGAACGAGCAGCGGCCATCTGCCGGAGAAAAGGCGCATCGCAATCAGGATGACGAACGTGGCAAGAACCGTCGCCACGCTCCGCGCGGTGAGGATCGACCAGATCTCGCCATCGGCGAGGCGAACGAGCGGAATGTCCATGGAAAGCGCCAGCCCGCCGACTGCCGTCAGCAGCAGGCCCTTCCCATGATCGGAAAGGTGGGAAAGGGGCATCAGTCCTGCGGATCGTCCTGGAGGGAAGAGGGATCGAAGCGTTCCCAGCCGCGCGGCGTCAGATGTTCCTGCGGCTGGAAGCGTGTCTTGTAGTCCATCTTCCGCGATCCTTGAACCCAGTAGCCGAGATAGACATGCGGCAGGCCGAGCGCTCTCGTGCGGCGCACATGATCGAGGATCATGAAGGTGCCGAGCGAGCGCCGGTCGAGATCGGGATTGAAGTAGGAATAGACCATGGAGAGCCCGTCGCTCATCGTGTCGGTCAGTGCGGCGGCGAGCAACTCGCCCTTCGGCCGCGTTTCCAGCCCGGAGCCTTCCTCGCGCCGGCGGTATTCGATGATCTTGGTGTTCACATGCGTGTCTTCCACCATGATCGCATAATCGAGCACGGTCATATCGGACATGCCGCCCTGCTGGTGGCGATAGTCGAGGTAACGGCGGAAGAGGGAATATTGCTCGCTCGACGGCTGGGCCGGAAATTCCGTGGCGATGATATCGGAATTGCTCGCCAGCACCCGCTTCATCGATTTGGTGGGTTCGAACTCCTGCGCCAGGATGCGCACGGACACACAGGCGCGACAGGCCTCGCAGGCGGGGCGGTAGGCGATGTTCTGCGAACGGCGGAAGCCACCCTGGGTCAGTATATCGTTCATCTCCGCCGCTCGGGGGCCGACGAGATGGGTGAAGACCTTACGCTCCATCTCATGCGGCAGATACGGACAGGTAGCCGGAGCCGTCAGATAAAACTGAGGGGATGGCGTGGTCTGCGTATTCATCTCTTGCGGAGATTTCCTTTCGGGGCGCCTGTCATTTCCAGACAGCATGACGCAAGAATAAAAAACGTCAACAGCGCGGCATTCAGTGCCGCGCAATCGAATATTCGATTTCTTGGATATGGCGCCCTTTTGTGGCCGGCAAAGGGCGGCCGGAGACTTTATTTCGTCCCCCGCCGGGAAGGAATCAGCTGGTGCGGACCGTAGCCGTGCCGACGAGGAAATCGTGCAGCAGGCGCGAGCGCTCTGTGAACAGGCCAACCAGCAGAATCAGCGGCGTCAATACCGAGTTCAGGATCCAGAACAGCGCCAGATGCGCGATCGCCATGAAGAAGTCCATCTGACGTCCGTCGACGCGCACGATCGCGATACCCATCGCGCGCATGCCGAGCGAGGCCTGTAACGGACCGCCGACACCCAGGCCGAAGTAGATGCCCGCGACGATGACGTACAGGGCCGGGAAAAGAATAAAGCCGAGCCCGAACGTGACGATCCCGAGGAAGAACACCACGATCGCTGCCGGAATGCAGAGCAGGGCGATAATGATGTAGTCGAGAATGAATGCGAAGACGCGACGGCTGAGCACACCACTATAGGCGCGCCAGTCCTCCGGTGCGGCATAAAGCGGATTGGGGTTGTAGCTCATCCATATCTCCCTTCGAAAGACGATGCCGCTGATATGGTATCGTCAGGGGGAAATACAATAATTCACCAGAAAATCACCTTTTTGCGAGGATTTTCGCCACTTCTGGCGCAAAATAGGTGAGGACGCCGTCGCAGCCGGCGCGCTTGAAGGCCAGTAGCGTCTCCATCATGATCCGCTCGCCATCGATCCAGCCGTTCATCGCCGCAGCCTTGATCTGCGAATATTCGCCCGAGACCTGATAGGCGAAAGTCGGCAGGCCGAAAGCCTCCTTAACGCGCCAGCAGATATCGAGATAGGCAAGCCCCGGCTTGACCATCAGCATGTCTGCGCCTTCCTCGACATCGAGGGCGGCATCGCGGATCGCTTCGGTGCCGTTCGCCGGATTGATGTAATAGCTATTCTTGTCGCCCTTCAGCAGGCCCTTGGTGTTGATCGCTTCGCGATAGGGACCGTAGAAGCCGGAAGAGAATTTCGTCGCATAGGACATGATGCCGACGCTCTGGTGCCCGGCGGCATCGAGCCCGCGGCGGATCGCGCCGATGCGCCCGTCCATCATCTCGGAGGGGGCGATGATATCGGCGCCGGCATCGGCCTGCAGGATCGCCGCCCGAACGACCTGATCGACCGTTTCGTCATTGACGATCTCGCCATCGCGCAGGATGCCGTCATGCCCGTGGCTGGTGAAGGGGTCGAGCGCCACATCGGTAATAATGCCGATATTGGGTACCGCCTTTTTGATGGCCGCTGTCGTCTGATTGATGAGGTTATTGGCAACCAGGCTGTTGGAGCCCGTTTCGTCGCGCAATTCCATCTCGATGTCGGGGAAAGTGGCAAGCGCCGGGATGCCGAGATCGGCAGCTTCCTTCGCCGCTTCGACCGCCTTGTCGACGCTCATGCGGTTCACGCCCGGCATCGCCGCGATCGGATCGACAATGCCTGTTCCCGGGACGACGAAGATCGGCCAGATCAGATCGTCAACCGTCAGGCGGTTTTCCTGCACCAGCCGGCGCGTCCAGTCCGCCTTGCGGTTGCGCCGCATACGGCGGTGACCGGTGATTTCATCGACGAGATGCGTCTTGTCCTGCATGATATCTGTCCCTGGGCCATTCCATTTATCGGAGCGCTCATTATCATGCGCCCCGGAAAATCCAAACCGGACGATTGGCCGCGGCGGATGAAAGCCGAACAACTGAAGCTGCAACTCGAGTGTGATCTCCCGCCATGGAAACCGATTCTCCGACGATACCGAAGCGGACGCTGACGGATATCCTCTTTATCTTCTTCCTGCGGCTCGTTGCCGTTTCCTGCTTCTGGTTCGGCCTGCAATATTGGGCGATGCTCGTAGGCTACTCGCTCGTCGGCGCCGGCCGCTTCGATCTGTTGAGCCTGCCGTGGAAGGTCGCAAGCACCTCCCTTGCCGTTCTTTTCCCTGTCGCCTCGCTCGGCCTCTGGCTCACCGTTTCCTGGGGGCCGGTCATCTGGGTGCTGGCCGCCGGCGGCCAGATCCTCATGTACGGCCTGCTTCCGCAGATCTTCGGACCCAATCGGCTGATCATCCTGTTCCACGTGATCGTGGCCGTAATCTACTGGATTTTCAGGCTTTCCCTGTGGCTGGAGCGGCGCCGGCAACGACGCCAGGTAAGCGTTGATTTACCCTGATACATCAAGGGGTTTCCGGTAAGCCTCTGTTAAGCCTGCGGTTTAAGTCGAATTTTATATGTATTCGATAGGGTCTCACTCAAGGCGGGAAGAAAACGACACCGCCAAACAAAACAGTGAGGCAGTCAAATGAACACGAAAATCAAGCCGCAGGCGGCATCGACTTTCCATGCACACGAACAGGGCATCCGTGATCTTTACATGGAATCCCTTCATCTTGTTGAACGTCTTCACCGTCGTCTGCTGGACGTCATCAAGGACGAGTTCGACCGTCAGGGCCGCAGCGATGTCAACGCCATCCAGGCGCTCCTGCTCTTCAATATCGGCAACTCCGAGCTGACCGCCGGCGAGCTGCGTTCGCGCGGCTACTATCTCGGCTCGAACGTTTCCTACAACGTCAAGAAACTGGTCGACCTCGGCTTCATCAACCACCAGCGCTCGCGCATCGACCGCCGCTCGGTCCGCATCAGCTTGACCGAAACCGGCCAGGACATCGCCGAAACGGTGGCCCGGCTCTACGAACGCCACATCGCCTCGATCGACAAGGTCGGCGGCATCGGCACGGATGAGTTTACGCAGATGAACAAGCTTCTGCAGCGGCTGGACCGGTTCTGGAACGATCAGATCCTGTATCGCCTGTAACCTGAAAGCCTGTTCCCTGCAGGCTTCTGGGACCTCCTTACTGGCACCACGGGGCGCTACGGTGTGCGAGATTGCACGCGGTGGCGCCCGTTTCCGCTACTATTCTATCCCCGTTTTCAGAAAACGCTGGAATTTGTGGCCATCGGCCTGGACGTCAGGTTCGTTCTGCCCTGTAGCAGACAAACGCCAGTTTGTTGCCGTCTGGATCACGAACATAAGCGCCGTAAAACCCATCGCCATACTGGGGCCGGAACCCCGGAAGGCCTTCGTCGAATCCACCATTTCGTAGGGCAATGTCGTAGAGCAGATCTATCTTGACCGCGCTGTCGACAAGAAACGCTGTCATTGTCCCATTGCCGACCGTCGAGCGAGCCCCATCAAACGGATACCCCGTGAAGAAACGAGGAATGCTTTCATCAGCCACGACACCCCACGACGCCGACTGGCTGTCTCGCCAGCATTGATCCAGTCCCATCTCGTCGAATATGGGGTCGTAGAATCTCAACGCTCGACCCAAATCCGCGGTTCCACCATCGTGTAGCCGATCATTAAAACCTCTCCCTTCGTTTGAGCCGCCCGGCAGCAGAATAAGGATTACTTAAATACGGCGTCAAAATCTCAAGGTCGCGGTTCCACGCCTTCGCTTTCACCGTTCGCGCCTGCGTGGCATCTTTGCAACGCAGGGCAGCCAAGCGCAAAGCCCGGTATTCAAGCCGTTTTTTAGTCGTTATTAACCCTCACGGTTTACCCGTCATATGGTTCGTTGCATGCGGTCTCCGGCAACCGGCAGTCTGTCTTCCGGTCCGGCAACACGAATTGGCCATATTGATGTGACAGCGGAATATTCGGTAGCCGGCGCTTCGATGAGCCATCGGGACATCTGAGTTGCTCCTCGCAATCTTGTGATGGGACTGGCGGAATTTCCAGGTGCGCCGGAAGAACGAACGGATAGGGATCTGCGTTAAAGCGCAGAATATCGCAAAGAGCCGCGGGTTCCTCCACCGTGGCATTGAGTGGTTGGGACGAATGTCTAAGAAGAACGGAATTGAAGCTCTCTCGCGCCGCGCCTTCCTGGCGTCGGCGGCAACGGTTGGTGCCGGCGCGCTTGCCGGACCCGCATTCGCGCAATCGGCGCTCGATGGTCTCCTGAATGCCCCGAAACGCGGCAACTGGGACGACCAGTTCGACGCCAAGGCTGCCTCGCGCACGGCGACTGCCGTCCTTTCCAACACTCCGATCCTCAGCCCGCAGTCGGTGCCGAGCACCCAGCAGGCGATCATGCAGTATCAGCAGATCGCTTCCGCCGGCGGCTGGCCCGAAGTCAATCCGGGAGATCAGCGCCTGCAACTCGGTGTTAGCTCCCCCACCGTCCAGGCGCTGCGCCAGCGTCTCGCGATCACCGGCGATCTGCCGCGTGAAGCCGGCCTGTCCAACGCTTTCGATTCCTATGTCGACGGCGCCGTCAAGCGCTTCCAGGCCCGTCACGGCTTGCCCGCCGATGGTGTGCTCGGCGAATTCACGCTGAAGGCGATGAACATCCCGGCCGATGTGCGCCTGCAGCAGTTGAACACCAACCTCATCCGCCTGCAGACCTTCCCGGAAGATCTGGGCCGCCGCCACCTGATGGTCAACATTCCGGCCGCCTATGTGGAAGCCGTTGAAGACGGCAGCGTTGCAACTCGTCATACCGCAGTTGTCGGCCGCTTGAGCCGCCCGACGCATCTCGTCAACTCGAAGGTTTACGAAGTCATCCTCAACCCGTACTGGACGGCACCCCGCTCGATCGTCGAGAAGGACATCGTGCCGCTGATGCGCAAGGATCCGACCTATCTCGAAAAGAACGCCATCCGCCTGATCGACGGCAAGGGCAACGAAGTCGCCCCTGAAACAGTCGACTGGAACGGCGAGGCACCGAACCTGATGTTCCGCCAGGACCCGGGCAAGATCAACGCCATGGCGTCCACCAAGATCAACTTCTACAACAAGAACGGCGAGTATATGCACGACACGCCGCAGCAGGGCCTGTTCAACAAGCTCATGCGCTTTGAATCCTCGGGCTGCGTGCGCGTCCAGAACGTGCGCGACCTATCGAACTGGCTGCTGCGTGAAACGCCCGGCTGGAACCGTCAGCAGATGGAGCAGGTGATCGCAAGCGGCACCAATACGCCGATCAAGCTCGCCACCGAAGTTCCTGTCTATTTCGTCTATATCTCGGCCTGGGGCATGCCCGACGGCGTCGTTCAGTTCCGCGACGACATTTACGAGATGGACGGCAATGCCGAACTGGCGCTCGACACCACCTCGGGCATGGAACAGCCGGTGCAGTAAGTCCGGCTTGTGGAATTCACGGAAAGCCGCGCCATGTGCGCGGCTTTTTTCATTCCGGCGAGGCAGCATTCGACGCAAAATGTTCGGCCCGCGCGCTTAGCCCAGCAAATGTCGTTCTTCGTATTGCCCTCGCATCGGCGGAAGGCTAATACCTTGCCGCATTCCAGTGAAGGAGCCAGCCCATGACCAATGCTTCCACCGAATCCTTCTTCAATCGCTCGCTTGCGGACGTCGATCCGGAAATCTTCGGCGCGATCGAAAAGGAACTCGGTCGTCAACGGCATGAGATCGAACTGATCGCATCCGAGAACATCGTTTCCCGAGCCGTTCTGGAAGCCCAGGGCTCCATCATGACCAACAAATACGCCGAGGGTTATCCGGGCAAGCGCTATTACGGTGGCTGCCAGTTCGTCGATATCGCCGAGGAACTGGCCATCGAGCGCGCCAAGAAGCTCTTCGGCGTCAACTTCGTCAACGTTCAGCCGAACTCCGGTTCGCAGATGAACCAGGCCGTATTCCTGGCGCTGCTGCAGCCGGGCGATACCTTCATGGGTCTCGACCTGAATTCAGGTGGTCACCTGACGCATGGTTCGCCTGTCAACATGTCCGGCAAGTGGTTCAACGTCGTGTCCTACGGCGTGCGCGAAGGCGACAACCTGCTCGACATGGATGATGTCGAGCGCAAGGCTAAAGAACACAAGCCGAAGCTGATCATCGCCGGCGGCACGGCCTATTCCCGCATCTGGGACTGGAAGCGCTTCCGCGAGATCGCCGACAGTGTCGGCGCTTACCTGATGGTCGACATGGCCCACATTGCCGGTCTCGTTGCCGGTGGCGTGCATCCGTCGCCGTTCCCGCACTGCCATGTTGCGACCACCACGACCCACAAGTCGCTCCGAGGCCCGCGCGGCGGCGTCATCCTGACGAATGACGAGGATCTGGCCAAGAAGTTCAACTCGGCTGTCTTCCCTGGTCTCCAGGGCGGCCCGCTGATGCACATCATCGCCGCCAAGGCCGTTGCCTTCGGCGAGGCGCTGCAGCCGGAATTCAAGGAATATGCCGCCCAGGTCGTCAAGAACGCCAAGGCGCTAGCCGAAACGCTTGTCGCCGGTGGACTCGACGTCGTCTCGGGCGGCACCGACAACCACCTGATGCTGGTCGACCTTCGCAAGAAGAATGCCACCGGCAAGCGCGCAGAAGCCGCACTCGGCCGCGCCTACATCACCTGCAACAAGAACGGCATCCCGTTCGACCCTGAAAAGCCCTTCGTCACCTCTGGTGTACGCCTCGGCGCGCCGGCCGGCACGACGCGCGGCTTCAAGGAAGCGGAATTCCGCGAGATCGGTAACCTCATCGTCGAGGTTCTCGATGGCCTGAAGGTTGCCAATTCCGACGAAGGCAATGCCGCCGTCGAAGCTGCCGTCCGCGGCAAGGTGGTGAATCTGACCGATCGCTTCCCCATGTATGAATACATGGGCTAGAGCGCCGTGCGCCCGTTCGGGCGCACTAAGGACGCTCTAACTCTTTGAATCTACGCATCAGGCTTTCCGAAAATCGGTTACGATTTTCGGGCCGATGCTGAAGGAGAAGGCATGCGCTGCCCCTATTGCGGTTCGGAAGATACGCAGGTCAAGGATTCACGCCCGGCGGAGGATAACACCTCCATCCGCCGGCGTCGTATCTGTCCAGATTGCGGCGGACGCTTCACGACCTTCGAGCGCGTGCAGTTGCGCGAGCTTATGGTCATCAAGAAGACCGGCCGCAGGGTACCCTTCGATCGCGACAAGCTTGTCCGTTCCTTCGATGTGGCGCTGCGCAAGCGCCCCGTCGATCGTGACCGTATCGAGCGCGCTGTCTCCGGCATCGTGCGCCGGCTGGAAAGCTCGGGCGAAACGGAAATCTCCTCCGAGCAGATCGGCCTGCAGGTTCTGGAAGCCATGAAGAGCCTCGATGACGTCGGCTTCGTGCGCTACGCTTCGGTCTATCGCGATTTCTCGCATGCTGAGGATTTCGAAAAACTGATCGCTGAGATCAACGCCAAGATCGGCCGCGATCCGCTGGACGTCTGACCATGAGCGAGGGGATCGCGCGGCCTGAGGACGAACGCTTCATGGCAGCCGCGATCCGCCTGTCGCGCTGGCATACGGGCCAGACTTCCACGAACCCATCCGTCGGCTGCGTCATCGTTCGAGATGGCGCGATCGTCGGCCGTGCCGTGACCGCACTCGGCGGCCGCCCGCATGCCGAGCCGCAGGCGCTCGCCGAAGCGGGTGAACTTGCCCGTGGTGCGACGGCCTATGTCACGCTTGAACCCTGCTCGCATCATGGCAAGACGCCACCCTGCGCCGAGGCCCTGATCGCTTATGGCGTCGGTCGCGTCGTCATCAGCGTCACCGATCCCGATGTCAGAGTTTCCGGCCGCGGTATTTCCATGCTGCGCGATGCCGGCATCGAGGTGACCTCGGGCGTATTGGAGGAAGAGGGCAGGCAATCGCTGGCAGGCTATCTCACCCGCCAGACGAAAAACCGCCCCTATGTGACTCTCAAGCTTGCGGTTTCCGCCGATGGCATGATCGGCCGCGAGGGGGTAGGGCAGGTGGCGATCACAGGTCCGGAGGCCCGTGCCCAGGTGCAGGCGCTGCGGGCCGAAACCGATGCCATTCTTGTCGGAATCGGCACGGCGATATCGGATGATCCGTTGCTGACGGTGCGGACACCGGGCCTTGAAGCGCAATCACCCGTTCGCATCGTGCTCGACCCCAATCTGGCCCTGCCGCTGACGAGCAAGCTTGTCGAAACGGCGCGGGAGGTGCCGGTGATTGTGGTGGCGAGTGAAGAGATTTCACCGCTGGGATCGGAGGCGGACGGGACACCCCCCTCTGTCCTGCCGGACATCTCCCCCACAAGGGGGGAGATCGGCAAGGCGCTTGCTCCGAATTCCCAAGATGGTAGCTCGTCACCCGCAACGGAAAATGTAGAGCAGGGAGCCAGCCCCCAGCCAATCTCCCCCCTTGTGGGGGAGATGTCCGGCAGGACAGAGGGGGGTAACGCACCCGCCGACCCCACCGAGATGGACTCCCGCCGCGCCGCACTCGAAGCCGCCGGCGTCGAGGTCCTCTACTGTAATCCCTATCACCCCGAAGTCCTGCTGCCGGCGCTTGCCACACGCGGCATCTCCTCGCTCCTGGTCGAAGGCGGCGCGAAGACTGCGAAGCTTTTCCTCAAAGCCGGACTCGTCGATCGCATCCAGCTTTATCATGCGCCTGTCGTCATCGGCGACGGCGGTATTGAATCCCCGCTGCAGGCAACCGACATACCATCCGGTTTCGCCCACAGGGGCACTTACATATTCGGCGCGGATCGCCTGGACGAATACGAAAGAGAGAATTGATGTTCACCGGAATTGTCACTGATGTCGGCACGATCGAATCCGTTTCGGCGCTGAAGGAAGGCATCAAGCTTCGCGTCGCGACAAATTACGACCCGGCGACCATCGATATGGGCGCTTCCATCTCTCATTCAGGCATCTGCCTTACCGTGACCGGCCTGCCGCAGGATGGCAGCAACGGCCGCTGGTTTGAGGTTGAAGCATGGGAAGAGGCGCTGCGCCTCACCACTATTTCCACCTGGCAGGCGGGCAGCCATATCAATCTCGAGCGCTCGCTGAAGATCGGTGACGAACTTGGTGGCCACATCGTTTCCGGACATGTCGACGGCAAGGCCGAGATCTTGTCTGTGACGGAAGAGGGCGACGCCACGCGTTTCCGCCTGCGCGCACCCACCCAACTCGCGAAATTCGTGGCGCCCAAGGGTTCGATCGCGCTCGATGGCACGTCGCTGACCGTCAATGCTGTCGATGGCACGGATTTCGACGTGCTGTTGATCCGCCACACGCTGGAGGTCACGACCTGGGGCGAGCGCAAGGCCGGCGACTTCGTCAATTTCGAGGTCGATACGATGGCGCGTTATGCCGCTCGTCTTGCCGAGTTTCCTACCGCGAAAACTGAATGATCGGGCCGTTATAGTCGGTCCGCGCCGTTTCCCTGAAACCGAGCTTGGCCGCGACCTTGAGCGACGGCGCATTATCAGGGCTGATGATGCAGGTCATCAACCGTCCCGGAAACTGCTTCTCGCCCCAGCCGATGATCGCCTTCAGCGCCTCCGTGGCATAGCCCCTGCCATGGGCTGAAGGGATCAACGCCCAGCCCACCTCCATCGTGCCTTCGATTGAAGGCTGCATCTCGCGTTTTGCTTCGAGGAAACCCGCTTCACCGATGAAGCGGCCTCCATCCTTCTCTTCGATCGCGAAAAAACCGAAGCCCATGTGATGCCACATGCCGGCAAGGCGCAGCAGGCGCGACCAGCTTTGTTCGCGGGTAGAAGGCACGCCGCCGATGAAGCGCACGACGTCTTCGTCGCGCCAGAGTTCGAAATGCGCGTCGAAATCATCGAGCCGGTGCGCGCGCAGAATGAGCCGTCCGGTTTCCAGTGTCGGAATATCGATCATGAATAGGATGCTCTCAAGCGAGGGGTGACGACGGTGCTTTTTATCAAAGGCCCGGCTCGCCATCCCAGTAATCAAGTGCATTTTCTCCCCGGCCGATATGGTCGAAGGAGCTGCCGTCGCGATTGGTCTTGGCGAGGAATTTGCCGGAATCGGGATATTCGCAGATCTCGGTCTTCGCCTTGGTCGACAGGCCCAAATAGATAAGCGGCGTTGATCCGGTATTGATGATCTGATGGGCCGTTTCCGGCCCGCCCGAGGGGGCGCCCAGCACATCGCCCTTCTTGATCGGATAGCGCTGGTCGCCGAAGCGATATTCTCCGGTACCCTCGATGATATAGAAGAGCTCGTCCTCGACATGGTGGTTGTGAAAAGGGCAGCCGGATTTGCCGGGCGGCACTTCACTGTAGCTGATGCCGAGATTGGCAAGCCCCAGATCTTTTCCGAAAGACGTGTCGCGGCTTTCGAAGAGCCTTCCCCTCGTCCAGTGTTCGAGGGAGAGATCGGCCGTGTTGATGACCGGTGTTGCGTTCGTCGCCATGGGGTCCTCCGCTTTGGCGAGAAGACAATCCAATCCGGCGGAAAATGCAACAGCGATTTCGATAGAAGGCGGAACGGACGGTGAGGAGATCAACCGCCCATGCCGCCTTCCAAGCTGGCAGCCTCAGCGAACGTAGAACGTAATGCCGCCGTCGGCTGCCTGTTCGGCGTTCACGACATTGCGGATATTGACGCCATCATTGTTGAGCTGGTGTGCCAGCGACCTATTGGCATCAATGGAAGCCTGAATGGCGTGGACAGCGCTTTGGGAGCGCTGGAGGACGGAGCGCGGGCCGGTGCTTTCGTCGTCGAGGTTGTGCCAGTTATAGACGGGCTGGATGTCGAAGTTGTTGCCCTGGAAGGTGCGGAGCGTCTGTTCGATGCCCTCTGCGCTATTCATGCCAAGGCTTTCAGCCTGGCTGACGCCGGCAAATGCGAGGGAGGAGAAAGCGGCGGCAATGGTGATTTTAGCAAGGCGGTTCATGATGGTATCCTTTCGTCTGCAGCGGCGGTCGGCTGTCAACAGGGGATCGTCTGCGTTACGACTGAGATTTGGCGCTGCAGCATTGTTCTTTCAATGGATTAAGCTACTGAAAATCAATTACAAATTGTTCATGAATTCTGCCTTGGATTTGCCGTTATTGCGTCAGCCGGCTAAGCATGTTTTTTGCGTCGTTGCACCCGACGAAGCGCGCCTGAGCTATCCCATTGCAGATATTTTGTCTTTCCTTCAGAGCGCCACCCGAATTTGCTTGCCATTCGTTCGAAGGCATGTTTTGACCGCGGCCTGCCCGAGTGGAAAATGCCCCTCCAACCGAAGGTGAACCATGCCGAAAGAGACCGCTCCCCATATTTTGATCGTCGAAGCACGCTTCTATGACGACATGGCCGATGCTCTTCTGGAAGGCGCGACCTTCGCGCTGGAAGAAGCAGGCGCCACCTTTGACGTCGTCACTGTGCCCGGCGCGCTGGAAATTCCGGCGACGATTGCCATGGCGCTCGATGGCGCGGATAATGACGGCACGCAGTATGACGGTTTCGTCGCACTCGGCATGGTCATCCGCGGCGAGACCTATCATTTCGACATCGTGTCGAACGAGTCCTCGCGCGCGCTTATGGATCTCGCCGTCAGCGAGTCCCTTGCCATCGGCAACGGCATCCTGACCGTCGAGAACGATGAACAGGCCTGGGTGCGCGCGCGCCGCTCGGAAAAGGACAAGGGCGGTTTCGCCGCCCGTGCAGCTCTCACCATGATCGAGCTGAAGAAGAAGTTGGGTGCATAAAGAATGACTGACGAAAATACCGAACGACCGGTCAAGGCTGCCAACCAGCGGGGCGCTGCACGCCTCGCGGCTGTGCAGGCGCTTTATCAGATGGATATCGGCGGCACCGGCGTTCTGGAAATCGTGGCGGAATACGAGGCGCATCGCCTCGGCCAGGAACTTGACGGCGAAACCTATCTGAAGGCCGATGCCGGCTGGTTCCGCTCGATCGTCTCAGGCGTCGTGCGCGACCAGCTCCGCCTCGACCCGCTGATTGCCTCTGCCCTACAGGACGACTGGGCTCTGTCGCGCCTGGACAGCACTGTCCGCGCCATCCTGCGTGCCGGCGTTTTCGAACTCGTCGACCGCAAGGACGTGCCGGTCGCCGTCATCGTTACCGAGTATGTCGAGATCGCTCATGCCTTCTTCGACGACGATGAGCCGAAGCTCGTCAACGCCGTTCTGGACCGCATCGCCAAGCAGGTGCGCGGCGACCAGAAGAAATAGGCACTTAGCCGCCAAACGATCCCTCCCTTTCTTTCTTCGGAACTGCAAGGCTTTTGAAGTTTTGCAGTCTTGACGCGACGTTATCGACCACGCAATCTCCGCTCGCCAGCTGAGCGTTTCTATGGAGAGGAGTCGATTCAGCAGCATTCGTCGCCGGAGAAGGAGTGAGTTCCGGCTTATGGGAGGAAAGAGCGAATGACCATTCTTTTATTGGTAATCGCATGTGGCCTGCTCTCGGTGGTCTATGCCATCTGGGCAACCCGGTCGGTGCTTGCTGCCGACCAGGGCAACAGCCGCATGCAGGAGATCGCGGGCTATATCCGCGAGGGCGCCCAGGCCTATCTGACGCGTCAGTATAGAACCATTGCCATCGTAGGCATTGTCGTTTTCATTGCAGCATGGCTGCTCCTTTCCGCCACGGCAGCGATCGGGTTCCTGATCGGCGCCGTCCTCTCGGGTGCTGCCGGCTTCATCGGCATGCATGTCTCCGTCCGCGCCAATGTGCGCACCGCCCAGGCCGCATCAGCCAGCCTCTCGGCCGGTCTGGACATCGCCTTCAAGTCGGGTGCGATCACCGGCCTTCTGGTTGCCGGGCTCGCACTGCTCGGCGTCTCCATCTATTATTATGTGCTGACGATCGTGCTCGGCCACGAGGCCGGCTCGCGTGAGGTCATCGACGCCCTCGTAGCGCTGGGCTTCGGCGCATCGCTGATTTCGATCTTCGCCCGTCTCGGCGGCGGCATCTTTACGAAGGGTGCCGACGTCGGCGGCGACCTCGTCGGCAAGGTTGAGGCCGGTATTCCGGAAGACGATCCACGCAACCCCGCAACCATTGCCGATAACGTCGGCGATAACGTCGGCGATTGCGCCGGCATGGCGGCCGACCTTTTCGAAACCTACGCAGTGTCCGTCGTCGCCACTATGGTTCTTGCGTCAATCTTCTTTGCCGGCGCACCCATCCTGCAGTCGGCTATGATCTATCCGCTGGCAATCTGCGGCGCCTGCATCATCACCTCGATCATCGGCACCTTCTTCGTCAAGCTCGGCTCGAATGGCTCGATCATGGGCGCCCTCTACAAGGGCCTCATCGTGACGGGCCTTCTATCCATCATTGGTCTTGGTGCCGCGACCTCGATGACGGTCGGTTGGGGGTCGCTCGGGCAGGTCGCTGGTTTCGACGTCACCGGCACGAAGCTTTTCTTCTGCGGTCTCGTTGGCCTCGTCGTCACAGCGCTGATCGTCGTCATCACCGAATATTATACCGGCACCGGCAAGCGCCCGGTCGTTTCGATCGCCCAGGCATCGGTCACCGGCCACGGCACCAACGTCATCCAGGGCCTTGCGGTATCCTTGGAATCGACGGCACTTCCGGCAATCGTCATCGTCGGCGGCATTCTTGCCACCTATCAGCTCGGCGGTTTGTTCGGTACCGGTATTGCGGTCACAGCCATGCTTGGTATCGCCGGCATGATCGTAGCACTCGACGCTTTCGGACCGGTAACGGACAATGCCGGCGGCATCGCCGAAATGGCCCATCTACCACCAGAGGTACGCAAGTCCACTGATGCGCTTGATGCTGTCGGCAATACGACAAAGGCTGTTACGAAGGGCTACGCCATCGGTTCTGCTGGTCTCGGTGCGTTGGTTCTCTTCGCGGCCTATTCCTATGACCTCAAATATTTTGCGGCGAATGGCGACAAGTTTCCTTATTTTGCCGGCATCGGCGAAATTTCCTTCGATCTTTCCAACCCCTATGTGGTGGCGGGATTGATCTTCGGAGGTCTCATTCCCTACCTCTTCGGCGGGATCGCAATGACTGCCGTCGGCCGTGCGGCTGGTGCGATCGTCGAAGAAGTGCGACGGCAGTTCAAGGAAAAGCCCGGCATCATGCAGGGTACGGAAAAGCCGGATTACGGCAAGGCCGTCGATCTTCTGACCAAGGCCGCGATCCGAGAAATGATTATCCCGTCGCTGCTGCCGGTGCTGGCACCTATCGTCGTCTATTTCGGCGTGCTCATCATCTCCGGCTCCAAGGCGTCGGCCTTTGCAGCACTTGGCGCATCGCTGCTCGGCGTCATCATCAACGGTCTCTTCGTCGCGATCTCGATGACCTCGGGTGGCGGCGCATGGGACAATGCCAAGAAGAGCTTCGAAGACGGCTTCGTCGACAAGGACGGCGTGCGCCATATGAAGGGCTCGGAGGCTCACAAGGCATCGGTGACGGGTGATACCGTCGGCGATCCCTACAAGGATACGGCCGGTCCCGCCGTCAACCCGGCGATCAAGATCACCAACATCGTGGCGTTGCTGCTGCTGGCGATTCTTGCGCATTAAGACGCGCTAGCCAACAGAACAAAAACCCGCCGGATCGTTCCGGCGGGTTTTCTGTATGGGAAACAGCTTGCTTTAGCGCAGGCTGGACGGGTTCTGCGGTGTGCCGCCGGCACCGCCACCGAAGAGGCTCTTGGCTGCATTGGCCGCGCTGCCGCCGGACAGCATCTGCTGCAGGAAGGTGAGTTCGCGCCCGCCCGTCGGCGTAACGCGGGCAATCGTGTCGAATACCTTGCCGTCCTGCAGGGTGTAGTTGGCGCGGCGGGTCACGACGCCGTCCTTGTCGAAATAGATGGCGAGAATGCTCTGCTCGGTGACGCGCAGCTTCTGGTAGGCCATCGAGCGTTGGCGGCGCTGCGAGATGTAATAGAAGACTTCGCCGTCGAAGGTTGCTGTCGTGGACGGTGTACCGAGCGACAGCAGCACCTGCTCGCGGCTGGAACCCTCAGGCACCAGCGCCAGCGACTGCTGGTCGACGATATAGCCGCCGTTCAGCACGGTGCTCGTCTGGCAGCCTGAAAGGGCGGTGGTGGAGGCGATTATGATGGCTATGGCCGCATTGCTGAAGAATTTCATGTCTGACTTGAAATACCGTTTCTTCAACGACATCTACTCCCTTGAGTATCGATAGCAGCCATTCCAAATACTGCGTGCTTCCTCCTGCAAAACCATTGTGGCCATTCCGGGGTCGAACTCTCCCGATCCGCCTCGTTGTGCACCGGAGCGCACCTGTCCCGAAACCGGCCACGAACAGCATTGCAATTCGCGCCTGCTTCGGTAAACCAGCTTTCGAAATCATGCAACAAGGCCCGGTGCCGCTCGGCGCCAAGAATGCGGCATTTCCGGAAAAAACAAATGATCTTCGGGCTCTTCGGTAAGAGAAACAGCAACCAGACCATCGTCGAGCGGCAATATGCGGCTCTTACGGCCGCTGCCCGCATGCCGGAGCTCTATGAGCGCCTTGACGTGCCCGATACCGTCATGGGCCGCTTCGAGATGCTGTCGATCGCCATGATCCTGTTTTTCCGCCGCACCCGCACCTCCGGGACGAGCGGCCAGGAGATCGCCCAGGAAATCGTCGATGCCTTCTTTCAGGATATCGACTATTCGATTCGCGAACTCGGCATCGGCGACAACAGCGTGCCGAAGCGCATGAAGAAGCTCGCGGGCATGTTCTATGGCCGGCTGGAAGCCTATTCGAAGGCTATGGATGCCGGTGATGCCGCCGCTCTTTCCGCAGCGCTTCAGCGCAATATTTATCCCGAAACCGCCGGGGCCGCCGACATGAGCGGCCTCGCGCAATGGATGATGGCGGCGGAAGCCCACTTGTCGGCCATTCCCGAAGAGGCGATCGCCACCGGTTCGGCGACGATTCCCGAGGTCGCCTGAGGAGTAGAATCATGAAGAAAGATCCGAGCGAGATTTCCTTTTCCTATCCGGTCAAGGTCGGACACATCTCCGCCAATCCGGTCGAGGTCCGCGTGAGCGCCGACAAGGATGAGCTGAAGGCGCTGGCCGAAAGCTGGAACGTCGTGTCGGTGGACAATCTCCGTGCCGAACTGCAGATCAACAGATGGAAGCGCGACGGTATCCGCGTCAAGGGACGCGTGCAGGCGAAGATCGTCCAATCCTGTATCGTCACCCTCGAGCCCGTCGAATCCGAGATCGACGAGACCTTCGAGCAGATCTTCGTGCCTGAAAATTCCAAGCTCGCCCGCCATCCGGCTAATGATACCGGTGAAATGGTGCTGGATCCCGATGGCCCGGACCTGCCGGAAATCTTTACCGGCGATACGATCGATGCCGGTGAGGTCGTCGCAGAATTCGCAGCACTTGCCATCGATCCTTATCCGCGCAAGGAAGGCGTGGAGTTCGCGGCCCATATCGAGGATACGGGGGAAAATGACCGGAAGCCCTCTGCATTCGCCGCGCTCAAGGACTGGAAAAAGGACTGAAGCATCTCCGGCATTTGCCACAATTCAGTTGTAAGCGACGCCAAAACCGGTATTTTGGCCGAAATTTCGTCCTTGAGGCGAAAGAGAAGGATCAGGGACGCGTGATCAGAATATCTCTCGACCTCATGGGTGGCGACTTTGGTCCCCAGGTTGTCATCCCCGGTGCTGCCAAGGCGCTGGACAGGCACCCGGATATTTCCTTCGTCTTTTACGGCATCAAGGAACAGTGCGACCCGGTTCTGGCGAAGTTTCCCAAGCTCAGGGAAAAGTCGACCTTTCATGATTGCGAACTTGCCGTCAGCATGGAAGAGAAGCCGAGCCAGGCGCTGCGCCGCGGCCGCTATGTCTCCACCATGTGGCGCACGATCGAAGCGGTGAAGTCGGGCGAGGCCGATGTCGCCGTTTCCGCCGGCAACACCGGCGCGCTCATGGCGATGGCCAAGTTTTGTCTGCGCACGATGGCCAATATCGAACGCCCGGCGATCGCCGCCATCTGGCCGACGATGAAGGGCGAAAGCATCGTGCTCGATGTCGGCGCCACGATCGGCGCCGATTCGCAGCAGCTCATGGATTTCGCTCTCATGGGTGGCGCCATGGCGCGAGCCCTGTTCGAGGTGGAGCGTCCGACCGTTGGCCTGCTGAATGTCGGCGTCGAGGAAATCAAGGGCCAGGAAGAGGTCAAGGAAGCCGGGCGCCTGCTGCGCGAGGCCAATCTTGATTCGCTCGAATATTCCGGCTTCGTCGAGGGCGACGATCTCGGCAAGGGTACGGTCGACGTCGTGGTGGTGGAAGGCTTTTCCGGCAATATCGCGCTGAAGGCGGCCGAAGGCACGGCCCGGCAGATCGGCGCCTATCTGCGCGCCGCCATGTCGCGCACGCTGCTTGCCCGCATCGGCTATCTCTTTGCCAAGAGCGCCTTCGACATGCTGCGTGAGAAGCTTGATCCGAGCAAGGTCAACGGCGGCGTGTTTCTTGGCTTGAACGGCATCGTCATCAAGAGCCATGGTGGAGCGAATGCCGAAGGCATAGCCGCGGCCATCGAAGTCGGTTATGACATGGCCAAGAATGGCCTGACCCAGAAAATAGAAAACGATCTCAAAAAATATCATGCCAAGCGGCTGCCCCCGATGGGGCCGGAAGCCGCGTGAGCGACGGGGTTCAAGCAATATGATCCGATCAGTGGTTCGTGGCTTCGGAGCTGCACTTCCGAAACGCGTGATGACCAACCGCGAAATGGAAGGTGTCGTCGATACGTCGGACGAATGGATCGTCCAGCGTACCGGCATCCGGCAGCGTTACATTGCCGGCGATGACGAAACGACGGCGTCGCTCGGCGAGGCTGCAGCGCGTGCCGCGCTCGCAAATGGCGGGCTGACGCCTGATGATATCGATATGATCATCTGTGCCACCTCGACGCCCGACAACACCTTCCCGGCGACATCTGTCAACATCCAGAATCGTCTTGGTATGGCGCATGGCTTCGCCTTCGACGTTCAGGCCGTCTGCACGGGTTTCGTCTATGCGGTAACGACGGCTGACTCCTATATCCGTGGCGGTCTTGCCAAGCGCGTGCTCGTCATCGGCGCTGAGACCTTCTCCCGCATCCTCGACTGGAATGACCGCACCACTTGCGTGCTTTTCGGCGACGGCGCCGGCGCGATCGTGCTGGAAGCAGCCGAAGGCGAGGGGACGACGGCAGACCGCGGCGTGCTGACCGCACATCTGCGCTCCGACGGCTCGCACAAAGAAAAACTCTATGTCGACGGCGGTCCGTCCTCGACGGGTACGGTCGGCAAGCTGCGCATGGAAGGCCGCGAGGTCTTCAAATATGCCGTGGGCATGATTACCGACGTCATCCAGGCCGCTTTCGATTCGACCGGAACGACTTCAGATGATCTCGACTGGCTGGTCCCCCACCAGGCCAATCGCCGCATCATCGACGGTTCGGCCAAGAAGCTGAACATTGCCCCGGAAAAGGTTGTCATTACCGTCGATCTGCACGGTAATACGTCTGCTGCCTCCATTCCGCTGGCACTTGCGACGGCTGCCGGCGACGGACGCATCAAGAAGGGCGACCTCGTGATGCTGGAAGCCATGGGCGGCGGCTTCACCTGGGGTGCGGTTTTGCTGCGCTGGTAGGCGCAAATCCTAAAAAACTGGCGGCGAACAAGAGCTTGACCGTGAGGCACAAGACAAATAATCTTCGTCCACTTTCACAAAATATTTTCTATTGGGCGGGGAAACCATGACCGGAAAGACAGTGACGCGAGCAGACCTGGCGGAATCCGTTTTTCGGAAGGTCGGTCTCTCCCGGACGGAATCTGCTGAGCTGGTTGAAACGGTGATCGACGAAATCTGCAACGCCATCGTGCGCGGCGAAACCGTCAAACTTTCCTCCTTTGCAACCTTCCAGGTGCGCGACAAGAACGAGCGTATCGGCCGCAACCCGAAGACCGGCGAGGAAGTTCCGATTTCTCCCCGCCGCGTCATGACCTTCAAGGCCTCGAATGTGCTCAAGACGCGCATTCTCAAATCCCATGTTGCCCGCAAGGGCAAAACCAAGCCGCAAAATCCGGCTGCCTGATCATCTTTTTCTCCGCTGAACGGAAAAGTTTTTTGCCGCGTAGCTCCTCTGGCTGTGCGCAACGCGAAGACGTGACTTGAATTCGCGGCTCCAAACCGTTGAAATATGATGAGTCGCCGTTTGGATCGATCCGCGAGGTCGCGTAGCAGTATGACGTTGGACAAGAGCCCGGATGCCTTTCGCACCATCAGCGAAGTTGCTGATGATCTCGACCTGCCGCAGCATGTGCTGCGCTTTTGGGAAACCCGCTTTCCGCAGATAAAGCCGATGAAGCGTGGCGGTGGCCGGCGTTATTACCGGCCGGAGGATGTCGATCTTTTGAAAGGCATCCGCCATCTGCTCTATGATCACGGTTATACGATCAAGGGCGTGCAGAAGCTCCTGAAGACCAACGGCAACAAGTTTGTCGTCGCGGTCGGTCACGGCGATCTTGCAAGCGTCGAAGCGCTCTCGGGCAACTTGAACGATACCGTCGCAGGCGAACCGCGCGTCGCCATGGCGGAAGAGGACCAGATCGTCGGCCGCGCCAAGCCGCCGATCACGCGCCGCTTCTTCAATTTCGTCAGCGGCGAGGATGATCAGCCGGAAATTTCGGTCGGCAAGTCGAGTGTCGGCAAGGAGGATCGTGCGCTTCTCCAGGAAGCGCTTTACGATCTCCTGGAATGCAAGCGCTTGCTCGATCAGGTGCGCTAAAACACATCGCGCAAAAGTGCGCGGCGATTTTGCGATAGCGATTTGTGTGAGACAAGAACCTAAAGCGCGGCAGCGAACCTGAAAGATCGCGATTCGCTTTAGGCCTGCATGCCCTTGAGCGCTTTTTCGAGATCGGCGAGCTGGAACGGTTTTCGCAGGATAGGCTGGCTTGAATTGCTGCCTTCGGGCGCGCTGCCATATCCCGTTGCAAAGACATAGGGCTTGCCGAGCGCCTCGAGCAGCTTTGCGACCGGCAGCGAACTCTTTCCGGCCAATGATACATCGAGGATAGCCGCGTCGAATTCCTTGTTCTGGGCTGCATCGAGCGCCTGCTCCAGATCCGGAACGTTCGCACTGACGCGGTAGCCGAGATCCTCGAGCATCTCCTCAAGGAGCATGGCGATCAGCGCATCGTCTTCGACGATGAATATGTCTTTCATGGTTTTTTCACCCTCTACCCTTGCGTAGACCATGCCAGGCCCTTTGCTGGGTATCAGGGCTTATCTGTCCCGAGCCGGCTGCTCGTCAAGGCTGGATCGCCGTAGTGCGAGAAACGACATATTGCCCGGCCGGATTCGATATGCAAAAGCTGGAGAGCCGTTTTCGCAACGGAAGGGATGAGGCTGGGAAATGGATTTGTTGAGCGCCACGGACTGGCTGCGTCATAGGCCGGGTTTGACCTATCCGCTCGCTGTCGCCGCCGTTGCATTCACCTTCCTGCTGCGCGTTGCTGCCGGCGATTATCTCTCCGGCTTTCCCTTTCTGAGCTTCTTGCCCGCCGTCTTGATCGCAAGCTTCATCGGCGGTGCCGGGCCAGGGGCGGTCGCCGCCATTCTGTCAGGTTTCGTCGTCCAGCAGTTCTTCGTCGAGCCGCACGATATCTTTTGGCCCGTTACCTTCGGCCAGTGGATCGGCCTGTCGACCTTCGTCGTCAATGCATTCATCATCGTCGGACTGATGCAGGCGATCGTCGTCTCGCACGGCCGGCAGGCGCGCCTGCGTAGAGAACTCAACGATTTTAACAGGAAACTGGAAGAGACGGTTGCGCAACGCACCGGCGAACTGAAACGAGAGATGGCGGAACATGCCGCCGCCCAGGCGCAGGTACGCCAGTTGCAGAAGATGGAAACCATCGGCCAGCTGACCGGCGGCGTCGCTCACGACTTCAACAACATGCTGGCGATCATCGTCGGTAGCCTCGATCTTGCCCAGAGGCGGCTGAACGGTAAGGAGGATCCACGCCTCCTGAACTCGATCCAGAGTGCAAGGGACGGGGCGCAGCGCGCGGCGGTGCTGACCGCGCGCCTGCTCGCCTTTTCACGTCAGCAGCCGCTGGCGCCGGAAATCATAGATGCAAACAAGCTGGTCGGCGGCATGTCGGACCTGCTGCGCCGGATGCTGGGTGAGCAGATCAGGATCGAAGCTGTTCTGGCCGGTGGCCTCTGGCCGACCTTCGCCGATTTGAGCCAGCTTGAAAATGCCATCCTCAACCTCTCGGTCAATGCGCGCGATGCCATGCCCGATGGCGGGCATCTGACCATCGAGACGGCCAATACGGAACTGGACGACCGTTATGCGCGCATGCACCAGGAGGTGGAGGCCGGCCAATACGTGATGATCAGTATCACCGATACCGGCATCGGCATGTCGCCCGAGGTTCTGGAACGCGCCTTCGATCCTTTCTATACCACGAAAGGTCCCGGCAAGGGCACGGGCCTCGGCCTCAGCCAGGTCTATGGCTACGTCAAGCAGAGCAGGGGACACATCAAGATCTATTCCGAGATCGATCGTGGCACGACGGTAAAGATCTATCTCCCGCGCCATGTCGGTTCGGGCGACGTACGTTTTTCGGTGCCGTCGATGACACCGATCCCGCAGGGGAGCATCGAGGATACCATTCTCGTGGTGGAGGATGACGAGAGTGTGCGGGAAATGACAGCCGAAAGCCTGCGGGAACTCGGCTATAGCGTGCTGCAAGCCGCAGGCGGTCCCGAGGCGCTGGACGTTCTGCAGAACGAACGCGTTGATCTCATCTTCACCGATATCGTCATGCCGCAGATGAACGGCCGCCAGCTTGCCGATGCCGTCATGGAGAAGTGGCCGGAAATCCGGATACTCTACACGACCGGCTACACCCGCAATGCCATTGTTCACAATGGTGTGCTGGACCACGGCGTCTCACTGCTTGCCAAGCCCTTCAGCCTGGAACAGCTCGCCCACAAGGTCCGCGAAGTGCTGAACAGCAAGCCTCCTGCGGAACAGGCGTGAGGCCCGGGAAGAGCCTCATTGCCGTGCCGCAAGCCTATTCCAGAACCTGAATGACGCGGTGTGTCTGCGGCTCGACGATCACGCGGCGCTCGTTGATGACGGTATAACCATAGCCGTCCACGTTGGGAACGGTATGGATTTCCACTGTGTTGGGAAGCGTCGTGCCGACGGCGATGTCGCCGTCATAGACGACGGAGGGGACGCTCTGTTCCATCACATAGGTGCGTACTTCCCCCGGGAGCACGACGGTCGAACCGGTGGGCGCCGGATCGGTTATGATGACGCTGCTCTGCGCGAAGGCGGTGGAGCTTACGGTCAGCATGAGGGCGGCCGCGGCCAGCATGGTCTTGCGCATGGATATTCTCCTTTTCGTACCCAGCCATTGGGAAAACGCCAGCCATGTTTCATGGTTCCGCCGGCGAAGCAGCGAGAAGTGCAGAACCCGGCAAGGTTGAGAGCCTCCGGACCATCCTTTGCCAGACGGCGTTCATTTCCTCTCGTGTGGCTGTGCCCGCAAAGGTGGAGCGTCTGCCAACTTTACCCGGTACAACTGTGGTCGAGATGTTGACCATTTGTTAACCATAAGCATCGTTTATTCCTAATGAACGACATAGGGGTTGTTGATTCGGAAATTCGTCGCGCTTTGTCCCTTCAGACAGAGATTAAAAATACGATAGCAACGGCCAGGACATGCATTTTCCTAAGACGATATCGGTGGTGGCCGTTGCTGCCATGATAGCCGGCTGCACGTCGACGGGTGGAGTGCGTCAGCCTGCCGGGCCTGAGACAGTAGAGCCGGAAAAGGCGCTTGTGCTGCCGCCCCCCGGTGGTCCGTCGATCGTCAGCGTCGTAGAACAAAAGCGCGGAAACGGTGTGGAGCAGACGATATCGCTCTTCACGTCCTCATCTGTTCAGGGCCAGAATTTCCTGAAAGCTCAATTCCTTGGCGGGTCAGGCACCAATTCCGGGGCCGGCAGCGCCTCCTACAGGATGATCCGGGAAGGGGATATCGCCCGCGAGCTGGCGCGCTCGGTTCCCGGCGTTCCAATGGCGACATCAGCGACCTTCCTGCAGAACAGCTACGGTCCCTTCGGTTATGCCTCGGGCAGCAGCCGCGCTGGCGATACCTGCATTTATGCCTGGCAGCAGATCCGCTCCAGCCGGTCCGCGCACACGCAGGCGCGCAACTTCGGCATGATCCAGATCCGCCTGCGCCTTTGCGATGCCCGCGCTACCGAGCGCCAGCTTCTCGGTATAGTCTACGGCTACACCGTCACCGGCACTTTCGACGGCGATATCTGGAATCCCTATGGCGCTCCGCCACCGGCCAATCCGGCGCTCGGCCAGACCGGCGCGCCAATCTATCCCGATGAAGGCGGCTATCGTCCGACCACGATGCCGATCGGTTACGAGCCCGCTCCGGCCGCGGTCCGCCAGTCGCGGACCGTATCCGTACGCCGCGTGCAGGTGCAGCCGACACCCGTCGCGCCGGTCCTGCAGCCGCCTGTCGGCCCTCGCGTGCCGTTGCCGAATGACGACACGCAGACGAATGCGATAGAGCCGCCGGTAGAGGCGCCGGCGCCGATCCAACAAACGGCAAGGCCGATCGGTGTGACCGTGCCTTCGCCTGATTGCATAGGCGATGCGGCCATGACAGCCGCCTGCCGGAAATAGCAAATATGCCCAATGCGCCGACGCGCAGCGGTTGAGCCATTTCGAAGGAACGTTCATGCGTAAAGCTGGCAGTGTTGTCATATGGGCCTTGGTGTCGCTTTGTGTGATCGCCCTGATCACGCTGCCCGTCAATCTGCAGACCCAACTCATCGCCAGCATCACCGTCGTCACGGTCATGGCGCTCATCAAGGTGCTGAAGGGTGAGGGCACATGGCGTCTCGTGGCGCTCGCCTTCGGTACGGCCATCGTCCTGCGCTATGTCTATTGGCGCACGACCAATACGCTGCCGCCGGTCAACCAGCTCGCAAACTTCATTCCCGGGCTGCTGCTCTATCTTGCTGAAATGTATAGCGTGATGATGCTGGCGCTGTCGCTCTTCATTGTCGCGACCCCGCTGCCGCCGCGCCCCTCGCGCGCCGGCAAGCTCGAGCGCTTTCCCCATGTCGATGTCTTCGTGCCGTCCTACAACGAAGATGCCGGCCTGCTTGCCAATACGCTCGCCGCCGCCAAGGCGATGGATTATCCGGCCGACAAGCTGCATGTGTGGCTGCTGGACGATGGCGGCACGTTGCAGAAGCGCAATTCCGGCAAGCTGATCGAAGCGCAGGCCGCCGCAGCCCGCCACGCCGAGCTCAAGCAGCTCTGCATCGATCTCGATGTCAATTACCTGACGCGCGACCGCAACGAGCACGCCAAGGCCGGCAACCTCAATAACGGCATGCAGCATTCGAGCGGCGAGCTGATTGCCGTTTTCGACGCCGACCATGCGCCGGCGCGCGATTTCCTTCTGGAGACCGTCGGTTATTTCGACGATGACCCGAAGCTCTTCCTCGTCCAGACGCCGCACTTCTTCATCAATCCTGACCCGCTGGAGCGCAACCTGCGCACCTTCGAAAAGATGCCGAGCGAGAACGAAATGTTCTACGGCATCATCCAGCGCGGCCTCGACAAGTGGAACGCCGCCTTCTTCTGCGGTTCGGCAGCGGTGCTGAGCCGCCGCGCGCTGCAATCCACCAACGGTTTCAGCGGTGTCAGCATCACCGAGGATTGCGAGACCGCGCTTGCCCTTCACGGTGCGGGCTGGAACAGCATCTATCTCGACAAGCCGCTGATCGCCGGGCTGCAGCCGGCCACCTTCGCAAGCTTCATCGGCCAGCGCAGCCGCTGGGCGCAGGGCATGATGCAGATCCTGCGCTTTCGCTTTCCGCTGCTCAAGCGCGGCCTCACCCTGCCGCAGCGCTTCTGCTATATGTCCTCGTCGCTGTTCTGGCTGTTCCCGTTCCCGCGCACGATCTTCCTCTTCGCGCCGCTCTTCTATCTCTTCTTCGATCTGGAAATCTTCACGGCTTCCGGCGGCGAGTTCCTAGCCTATACGCTCGCCTACATGATCGTGAACCTGATGATGCAGAACTATCTCTACGGATCGTTCCGCTGGCCATGGATTTCCGAACTCTATGAATATGTGCAGACGGTGCACCTGTTGCCGGCTGTCGTCTCGGTCATGCTCAATCCGCGCAAGCCGACCTTCAAGGTCACAGCGAAGGACGAATCCATTGCCGTCAGCCGCCTGTCGGAAATCAGCAGGCCCTTCTTCGTCATCTTCGCGGTGCAGATCATCGCTGTGGCGATCACCATCTACAAGATCTACGCCGAACCCTATAAGGCGGATGTCACCCTCGTCGTTGGCGGCTGGAACATCATCAACCTCATCCTTGCCGGCTGCGCGCTCGGCGTCGTCTCCGAGCGCGGGGAGAGGGCGTCCTCCCGTCGCGTGCGCGTCAACCGGCGCTGCGAATTCGGCGTCGGCGACCAGTGGTACACGGCCTCCATCGAGGATGTCTCCGTCCACGGCGCGCGCCTGCACATCTTCAGCAAGCATTTCGATGCAGTGCAGGTCGGCGCCCTCGGCGAAATCCGCTTCCGTCCCTATAGCGGCGCCGATCTCGAAACCTTGCCGCTCATCGTCCGCAACATCGAACCCTCGGGCGATATCACCAATGTCGGCTGCCAGTATCAGCCGAAGAGCGCGCTGGATCACCGCCTGATCGCCGACCTGATCTTCGCCAATTCCGATCAGTGGACGCAGTTCCAGGCTTCTCGCCGCCGTAATCCCGGCCTCATCAGGGGCACCGTCTGGTTCCTCGGCCTCTCGCTCTACCAGACGAGCCGTGGCCTGGTGTATTTCTTCCGCAGCATGCGGCCGGAGCGCGAAGCGCATCGACAGCAGCAGGCGGCAAAGGTGAACGCCGGATGAGAAAGCTCTTCGCCGCTTCCCTTTTTCTGGTCGGCACGTCGGTTCTCGCTTATGCGCAGATCAGCCCTTTCGACATGTCTGGCGAGCGTCCGGCAGGTGCGCCGCCAGTCGCTCCGCGCCTGAGACTGCCCACCCAGCCCGCGCCGGCTCCTGTTCCCGTCGTGCCGCAGACGGTTGCCCCGCAGCCGGTGCCGCCTCCCGCACCGGCGCAGACGCAGGCGCCCGCGCCGGCCGCGCCGCCGATCAGCGCCATCCCCGCGGCACCCGCACCGGCGTCGGCAACGCCTTCCGCCCCGGCGCAGGCCCAGCCGCAGCCGGCCACGCCGCCTGCCGTCCGTGCTGTCGCGTCTGCTCCGCAATCCGGTGATTTCAGGCGCTATATCGTGCCCTTCTCCGAACTCGCCCTCAGTGGTGAATACGACCGCAGGTCATGGTCGATCTATCTGACAACGGAGCAGGCGGCGGCGAAAGCGCTGTTCACGTTCACCTATCAGAACGCCATCGTCGTCGCTCCCGAAGTGTCGCAGCTGACCGTGTTCATCAACAATCGTGCCATCGGCCAGCAGCAGGTCGGTTCACCCGACAGCCCATCGGCGGTCAGCTTCGAGGTTCCTCAGGGCCTGCTGCAACCCGGCGCCAACCTCATCACCTTCGAAGCCAATCAGCGTCACCGCACGGATTGCAGCATCGACTCCACCTATGAACTCTGGTCGAACATTGATCCGGCCGGCACCTATCTGAGCTTTGCCGGCAGCGATGCCGGCCAGCTTTCCGGCACGGATGCAATCCGCGCTATCGGCGTCGATGGCACCGGCAAGACGCAATTCGATCTGGTCGTTCCGGCAATGGAACAGCCCGGTACCACCAAGCCGCTCCTGCGTCTGGCGCAGGGCCTGTCGCTCCTGAGCGGCATGCCGAACCAGGTCTTTGCCTTCAGTACCGGCACGCTTCCTGCAGCTGGTCCCGGCAAGATGGGCGTGCTCGTTGGTACCACGGCCGAGCTGCGGCCGATCTTCCCCAGCCTTCCCCAGGGCGCTGAAAGCGCCCCACTTGCCGCCTTTGTCACTGATCCGCGCAGTGGTTCGCCCATCCTGCTGATCAGCGGTCCATCCTGGCAGGCGGTTTCGACAGCGATCGATACCATCGTGTCTCCGACCGACCGGGCCCCCGAAATACGCCGCGACGTGCTGACCACGCAGCGCTGGACGGCGCCCGACGCGCCGCTTCTCTTTGCCGATACGCGCATCCCGCTTTCGCAGCTCGGCATACGCACCGTCGACTTCTCCGGCCGCCGCTTCCGCACCGGCTTCAATGTCGCCGTGCCGGCCGATTTCTATGCCAATGCCTATGGCGAGGCGAAAATCCTGCTCGATGCCGCCTATTCCAGCAAAGTGCTCCCCGGCAGCCATATCGACGTCTATGTAAACGGCAACATCGCCTCCACCGTGCCGATCGCCACGACCAACGGCGGTATTTTCCGCCAGCTTCCGATCCGCGTGACCATGCGGCACTTCAAGCCTGGCCTGAATTCGATCGCCATCGAGGCAGTTCTGATGACTGAGGACGATGCGGCCTGCGTCCCCGGTGCGACGGCCTCGCAGGCGCCGCGCTTTGCACTGTTTGACACGTCCGAATTTCATATGCCGGATTTCGCCCGCGTCGGGCAGCGTCCGAACCTCGCGGCCATGGCCGGCACATCCTACCCTTATGGGCGCAATCCCGATCCGACGCCGCTGTTCATCGACCGTACCGATGCCGGCACGCTATCGGCCGCGGCGACCCTGCTTGGTCAGCTCGCCATCATGGCCGGTCACCCGATCGCAATCGAACCCGTCGCCTCTCCGGGCGTGGTCGGTGACCGCAACGCCATTTTCATCGGCTCGATTTCGCAGATGCCGGCAACAGCGCTCGCCCAGGTCAATGTCGCAACCGCCAGCCAGGCTTCCTGGCGGCCGGTGACGGATTCACAGCCGACGGAAATCGATAATCGCGAGGCGCTGGAGCAATGGCGCTCGCGCATCACCGGCGGCGCACTACAGGGCCGCATAGAGGCGTTCCGCGAATGGCTGCGCCGCAACTTCGACATCACTGCCAGCTCGCTGCAGTTCGTCCCAAATGCCGAACAGGTATTCACGCCGTCGAATGCTGCGACCTTGATGATCGCGCAAGGCAAGAGCCCGGATGGCGGCGGTGCCTGGACCGTCGTGACGTCGCCCTCGGCCAAAGACCTGCGCGAGGGGCTGAATGCGCTCACTACCCAGATGAACTGGCCGCAAATCGCAGGCCATATCACCACTTATTCCAGCCGCACTGGCGAGATCGAGAGCATTCCGGTCACGCGCTTCGATTTCGTGCCCACTGACGGCTTGTCGATCGCCAACTATCGCCTGATCGCCGCCAACTGGCTGTCGACGAATATTCTCTCCTATTCTTTCCTTTTGGTCGTGTTGTCGCTGCTGATCGGTCTGGCCACTTCCAGAATGCTCTCAAGGCTCGGCAGGTCGAAATGAAGACCTGGATCGCCACATTGCTCGCAGGCACGATGATGCTGGCGCTCGCCGGTGAGCCGGCCTCTGCCCAGCAGCCGCGGATCAGCAGCGAGGCATGGGCTGCCTATAAGGCGAAGTTCCTCGATCCGAGCGGCCGCATCGTCGATAACGGCAACGGCAATATCAGCCATAGCGAAGGGCAGGGCTATGGCCTGCTGCTCGCTTATCTCGCCGCAAGCCCGGCCGATTTCGAGCAGATCTGGTATTTCACCCGCACCGAACTGCTGCTGCGCAATGACGGCCTTGCCGTCTGGAAATGGGATCCGTCAGCCACGCCGCATGTGACCGACACCAACAATGCTTCCGACGGCGACATATTGATCGCCTATGCCCTTGCGCTGGCGGGCTCCGCCTGGAACCGAGCCGACTATATCACCGCGGCCACCCGCATAGCGCAGTCGACGCTGTCGGAAACCGTAGCCGATTTTGCCGGCCGCACCCTGCTGATGCCCGGTGCGGAAGGCTTCTCCGGCGCGGATCGCGACGATGGCCCCGTCATCAACCCATCCTACTGGGTCTATGAAGCGCTTCCCGTCATGGCAGCACTTGCACCGTCCAATCAGTGGCAGAAACTCGCGGATGATGGTCTCTCACTGCTCAAGGCCATGCAGTTCGGTCCGCGCAAGCTGCCCGCCGAATGGGTGAGCCTGAAGCGCCAGCCGCAGCCGGCAGAAGGTTTTGACATTGAATTCGGCTACAATGCGATCCGTATCCCGCTCTATCTGGCGCGAGGCGGCGTGACCGACAGGGCGTTGCTGACGCGTCTCAAAGAAGGCATGACCGCAAACGGTGTGCCCGCCACCATCGATCTTACTACCGGGCAGCCGAAGACCGAGCTTTCCGACCCTGGTTATGAAATTGTTAACCACGTTGTGGCCTGTGTATTAGACGGAACCAAACTACCTGCCGAAGCGCTGCAATTTGCGCCCGCCTATTATTATCCATCAACGCTTCAGCTTCTGGGGCTGGCCTATGTCGGGGAGAAGCATCCAGAGTGTCTGTGAAATCTTCTGTTGTGGCGATAACGGCAGCAGTCCTGGTGGCGACTCTCATCGCCGGGCTGAAGGACCGTGAAGCATTGCAGGAACGTTTCGGCTTTGGTGGCAGGACCCCCGAACTCATGATGATGGGGCGCATAAAGGGGCCGGATACTCCTTCCAATCAGCCGATCGACGTGCAGACCGTGGCGGAACGAATCCAGGCCGCGACACAGGATAATTCCGGCGATCAGCCCCAGAGCCCGGCGCAGACGGATCTGATCCAGACAAGCCAAGCCCAGACAAATCAGGCGCAGACAAATCAGCCCCAGCAGCCGGCTCCGGTTCCGGTCGTCCCGCAGACCACACCATCAGCGACTCCCGCCGGTGCCGCCACCACGCCGGCCAATCCGCCGCCAGCAGGCACGGCAGCAGGCCAGCAGCCGGTCGTTGACGTAAGTGCCCTTCGTTATTTCGCCAGCCGCGGCGACAAGCTTCGCCTTCAGGCGGAAATTTCCCGCCTTCAGGCGCTCTATCCGAATTGGGTGCCGCCCGCCGATCCGCTCGCCATTCCACAGAACGGCGACCGGCAACTCGAAAACATGTGGCGGCTTTATTCCGAGGGTCGTTATGCCGAGCTGCGCAAGGCGATCGCCGATCGCCAGGCCGCCGAAAGCTGGCAGCCGCCGGCCGACCTGCTCGACCGTCTCGATGTCGCCGAATCCCGAACCCGGCTCATCAATGCCTCCGATCTCAAGCAATATGCGACGGTCATCGATATCGCGGCCGAAACGCCGAGCCTGCTGACCTGTGCTGAGATCGATGTGCTCTGGCGCGTCGCCGAAGCATTCGTTGAGACGAACAGGCAGCAGCGCGGGCAGGATGCCTACACCTACATCCTGAAGAATTGCACCGAGCCGGCCGAACGCGTGGCGACGATCCAGAAGGCTGCCGCTCTTCTGCCATATGGTTCGATGCAGGCGCTGCTTTCTCTCGAAAAACCTGCAGATGCCAATGGTGTCAGAGAATTTGACAGCCTGCGCGATGATCTTGCCCGCCGCTTTGTTGCCGATGGCAACGACGATGCAAAGCTCGAAGTCGCTCCCGATTATATCTCTCGCGTCGAGAGGCTTGCCAAAGAGCAGGGGCTACCCTCGGACGCGTTGCTGCTTGGCTGGTATCAGCTTCGCCGCAACAACGAGGCGGATGCCGAAAAATGGTTCCGCATCGCCCATGAGAAGCAGGATTCCGCTGTTGCCTCGCAGGGCCTGGCGTTGGCGCTGATTGCCCGCAAGTCGCCGCAGGAAGCGGAGGACGTCATGTATAAATGGCGTGACGATTCCAAGGATGCGACCGCCACCTATCTTGCCGCGACCGCCAATCTGATGGCCCTGCAGCCGCCGGCCGATCTGAGCGAGGACGTGCTCGGTCGCATCGCCGCCACGATCATCGAGCAGAAATACGTGCCGACGGCTCAACAGTTCGGCTGGTATGCCCGTTCGTTGAACCAGTTCCAGACGGCCGCTCGCTGGTTCGAGACGGGACTGCGCTGGAAGCCGGATGACGAACCCTCAGCCTATGGCCTTGCCGTTACCCGGCAGCAGTTGAACGATCGTGCCGGAGTTGCCGAGATCCAGCGTCTCTGGGCCGGTCGTTCGCCCCGCATTGCCACGTTGAACGATACGTCTGCCGGCTCGCGAGCCAACGCTCCATTGCCGGCCCCCGGTTCTGCGATAGAGCCGCAGCCTCCAATTCAGCCCACAGCACCGCAAGTCCAGTCTGCGCCGACCGAACGCAGTGCAGCCTTCCAGCCAGAGCCTCGGCCCCCCGCGCAATTCCAATCCCAGCAGTCCCAAGTGCAGGCCCAGCCCGTTGCGCCGGCAAGGCCCGCCAGGGTCATGCAGACGGTTGCGGTCGAACGTGGTCCGCGCCAGCTTCGCGGATGCTCCACAACCATCGATCCCACCCGCCTCAATCCCGGCGATGCGCTGACACGCGGCTGGTGCCTGATGGACATCAACAGGCCTATGGAGGCGGTGAAGGCTTTCGAGGCGGCGCTTGCAAGTCCTGTGCGCAAGGAGCGTGAGGATGCCGCCTACGGCCAGAGCCTTGCCTATCTGCGCGCCGGCCTTTCCAACAGTGCCGCAGTCGCGGCCACCAAGGCGCCGCAGAACCGCGACCGCGCCTCCGAACTGCAGGTGGCGATCCTTGCCGATCGCGCGCTTGCCGCCTTCGAAGGCGGACGCTATCGCGAAGCGCTCATTTTTCTCGACCAGCGCGCCCAGTTGCAGCAGGAGCGCGTCGATCTCATGGTACTGCGTGGCTACAGCTACATGAATCTGAAGATGTATGGTGACGCCACGCGCGTTTTCGAGGCTGCGGCTGCCACTGGCAATCGCGATGCCACACGCGGCCTTGCGGATGTGAGGAGCATCACCCATCCGGAGGTCAACGACTAAAGCGCGTCGCGATCTTTCAGATTCGCGCGCCACGCTTTAGGTCTTTGTTTGACGCATGTCGTTATCGTAAAACCGCTGCACACTTTTGCGCGAGATGCTTTAGGTTGACGCCGCTCCTGTGCTCGGCTAGTCGCGGAAGGCCTGACGGCTTTCCGCTTCGCAAGGAACCCTCCTTTGTCCACTTCCCATCGCGTTCTCGACAAGACCTACGATGCCTTCCTGTTCGATATGGACGGCACCGTGCTGAACTCCATCGCCGTCGTCGAGCGCGTCTGGAGCGAGTGGGGGCTCCGCCATGGTTTCGAGCCTGAGGTTCTTCTGAAGACCATCCATGGTGTTCGTGCATCTGACTCCATTCGCCAACTCGGCCTTCCCGGTGTCGATCCGATTGCTGAGGCAAAGTTGCTTCTGAAAGAGGAGATGGAGGATTTCGAGGGCATCGTCGAGATTCCGGGCTCCATCCGCTTCCTGAATGCACTGCCCGCGGATCGCTGGGGGATCGTCACTTCGGCGCCGATCGAACTCGCCGTCCGCCGCATGGCGGCGGCAGGCATTCCCATGCCGAAAATGATCGTCAGCGGCGAGGAAGTCTCGTCAGGCAAGCCGAGCCCGGAATGCTATCTGCTCGGCGCGAGCCGCCTTGGCGTCGATCCCACCCGCTGCCTGGTATTCGAGGATGCGGTTGCAGGCATTCTCGCCGGCGAGGGTGCCGGAGCCGATGTCACTGTCATCACCGAAACCCATGCGACGCCCTTCGAGACACCGCATTTCACCATCGCCAACTATGCCGCATGGCAACCGCATGTGGCGGCGGATGGTAAGCTCGCGCTCTCAGCCGCTTAAAGCGTGTCGCGCAAAAGTGTGCAGCGGTTTTGCGATAGCGACATGCGAAAACAAGAACCTAAAGCGCGACAAGCGAATCTGAAAGATCGCGACGTGCTTTAGTCTGGCAGCCTGAATAGTCTTGAAGGCAGAGGGCTTCAGAATTTATAGCCCACGCCGATCATCACGACATGCTGGTCGATGTCGCCGTCGAGCCCGAGAAGATCGGCGCTGCCGTAATCATTGTAGCGATATTCCAGCCGGCCGAAGACGTTATTGGTGAAGGCGTAGTCGACGCCCGCGCCGATCGTCCAGCCTGATAGCGTATCCCTGTCGTTGCCGGCGGGGCCGTCGATATGGGCCTGCGCACCCGTCCAGCCTGCCGCGCCATAGATCAGAGCGCGATCGATCGCATAGCCGAGCCGGGCTCGGACGGAGCCGGCAGTTTCGAGGCCGACTTCAAACGGGCCGACATCGGCCTTGTCCCAGTTATAGGAAACGTCACCTTCGATACCGAAGACAAAATTGTTGTCGAGCTGCCAGTTATAGCCGACGAAGCCAGTGATCAGGCCACCATTCATGTCTTCGGAAAAGACGTCGAAATCGCCATTGGCCCAGGTTGGCCCGCCACCGACACCGACGTAGACGCCCGTCCATGTGAAGACTGGCGCGATCTCGGCTGCCGGTGCGGCCGGCACCTCTTCGATGGCATCAGCCGCCATGGCCGAGCCGGCAACGAGGCCGGTGACGAGGAAGCTGGCGACTGCGGCCGATACGAGATGACGTTTCATGATTTCCCCCTGCCGGCAAGAGCCGGCCGAAAACTCGTTGAGATCCGACTGCCTCGGACAGAAACCGCATCGACGCATGGCACATCGCGGCTACGGGCAAGCGACCCGCAAAATCATGGTTTCCAACGCGGTTTTTGGGTAAAGGTTCCGGGAGGGGGTTACGGCCCGACTGGATGGTCAATCGGCAGAGCAGAAGCCGGCAAGGCTTAGAGCTTGATGCGATTGCCCTTGTTGTCGAGCATCTGCAGTACGTTGCCGTCCGTCTTGATTGAAATGCAGTCAGTCTGCTTGTTGGGGAAAAGAACGCAGATCTGACCGTCTGAAATTTTATAGCCGTTCTTATTGCCTGGACGGTATTCATAGCCGTTCGAGGCCTTCCGCAAGTCGCTGGCGCCTTTCAGCATCTGACGGATTTCGTTTTCCTTGGCGTTCCGGAACCGGACGTTTTCTGCCAATGCGATATGCGAGGAGGCCAGCGTCACGATCATGCCGATGAGAAGTGAGCGGCTTGGCAGCATGTGGTAAACTCCAGGCAATGGTCTGCGGGAAATTGAAGAGAGTGAAATGATCAGGATCGTTCTTGCCTTAGCTTTAGCAGTGGTTGCCGGTAATGCAATGGCTGTCGATCCGAGAAATCCGCGTGTCGACCGGCAAACCTACCAGGATTGCCGCCGCTTTCCCGAGCGTTGCGCCGGTGACGACCGCAACCGCAATCGTCGCGATTATTACCGCGACAACACCCGCCAGGGCTCGGGCCGGTACATCTACCGCGGCGAGCGCCGCATATGGACGGATGAATCGCGCTGAGGCCGCGCCGCGCGCCCTCACTCTTGCGAGATGCGGAAAGACTGAGATTTCAAGGGATTAAATGGTCGGGGCGACTGGACTCGAACCAGCGACCCCTTGACCCCCAGTCAAGTGCGCTACCGGGCTGCGCTACGCCCCGACCTGCCGAAACGGCTTGCTTCTGTTAGACTTTTCGGTTTTTGGACGCAAGGGAAAAATGCCGCCGTGATCATAAAACGGAACTTGTCCTGGGGAATGTTTTCTGAGGAGCTTGTGTCCTGCCTCGCTGGAGCCGTCCAGAGGCCACACAACTCGCCGCTGACTGTTGAAAAAAGTCCGCGCAAAGCGGCAAAAATCCTTGCATACGACGGAGCAGCATGGAAATCCTCCCGCCCATAAGCAACGCGACGACAAGCTGCGTCGACCTTTGCCGGAATAATATGAGGTTTAGGTTGTAATTTTTGATATACTAAATTTTCGGTAAACTATTTCTTTAATATTTCTGTCAAATATCCCCGCGTGGAGCGGGGGATTTATTTCATATCGGGACGAAATCTACCTATGATTGAAGTTGATCTACGCGATCGTCCCAATTTTGGATTATCTGAAAATTGAAATTTATTCGCAATTTTGTTGCTGAGGGTGTAGTGAAGAGAAATCGTAGAAAAGTGTAGTTTCGGGCTTATGACGATCGACAATAAGACACAGGATTGCCGGCAGAGCCTTACCGCTGCATTCAAGGCTCTCGCTGACGAAGCCGTGAAAGCCGGCTGGCCGGAAGGGGATGTTGCCCTTGCGCTCGCGGAGCTTGCCGAAGAGCATGTCGCCGAGGTTGGCGCCAAGGTGATTGTCGAAGGCTTCAGTCAGTATCAGTTTCATCAGGCGAGCGGCCGGCTGAAATTCTGAGCTGAATTCTGACCGGCCTATCAATCCTCATAGCAGCAGCCCAGCTGTCCTGGCAGCCATCGCGAAAGACACCTGTGCCGCGCGCGGGCTTCTCAGCCCGTCCGTTGCGTCGAGGCAGTGCTGGAGTGCTATGCGATATTCGCGGCCGCGCTTGGCCGGCCAGCGCTTGAGATATTCGACAGCTTCCCAGGCAGTTGAAACGATGAAGCTGCTGCTTGGAGATTTGACCCTCACGGGCGAGGGGAAGCGTTTTTCGCTCACGGCTCTCTCATTCCATATGAATTCCAAACGGCCCTGTAACGCGCGAGACAAGAGATTGTTCCCGACGATTTTGATTTGCGCAGTTGCTAAAGTTTTGGGCCACGCGCATAATAAGAACATGGCTGGCAGGGAGGGCGTCGGCTGCGCAGAACGATGCGTTATTGCCCTCTGAGGGAAATGCGGCGCGATGTTGAAATCGTCAGTTCATCCCCAGGATCTACCGCTCTTTTCGGAAGATATCGACCTGCTGTCGCAGGTTCTGAGCCAGATTTGCGATGACAGCGGCATCGCCCCCCGCACGCCGGAGGCCGACAGGATCGGCGCAGCCATCATTCAGCTTTACAAGCAAGGCGTGAAGGACAGCGGCAAGCTGACCATTCTCGCCAAGACCTATCTCTAAAGCTCCCCGATCCAGAGTGCTTTGCGCTGAGCAGAAAGGGCTCTAAGCTCAGTTCTGCTCGATCGAGACACCGTTCTTTCCGATGCTCATCTCGATGCCCTCAGGCTTGCTCTCCTCATGGAAGATGTAGGCGCCGAGGCCGACGACCACGACGACGAGCGCGCCGATGACAAGATAAAGACCGCTATTGCGATTCAAGATAGGCTACCCCCAACACATTGACAGGACAGGCCAAACGCCTGAGATGGCGCTTGGTTCCGTCAATCGTCGTTCGCAGCGTTGAGATTTTCCGGCCGGATGCCGTCATCGTTGGAGCTGCGGGCGCGCATGCGTATGCCGGGGCCGCCCTCATCCTGATTGCCGCTGGCGATGAAGATGATACCGTGGGCTTCCAGCGTGTTGCGCACGTCGATCGTGGCGCGCGTCTCGCCGGCCCATTCGCCATTTTCCAGCGCCTGGACTGTTTCGACGGAAAGTCCGGCATGAGCTGCGAGTTCCTCGATGCTCATGCCGATCATGGCGCGTGCGCCGCGTATCTGTGTCCCTGTAATCATGCCTGAAATCTAGCGCCTTTGCGGAACTTCTCAAGTGTTTGTGAGCGGGTCGAGCGCTTGTGGCGAACTTCCAGCGCCGCGCAGCCCCACACGATGCCGAACAGCAAGTAAACGTGGCGCCAGTGGTCGATATCGATGACGTTGCCGATCGCCGCATGGCCGAGAACGGAGATCCACGCGACCATAAGGAAAGGCTGCCATGGCCGGTCGAGCAGCATGTTGCGGAAGCCGAGATAGAGCGTCCAGCACAGCATGCCGACATAGCTGATGAAACCCAGCCAGCCGTAGGTGGTCAGCGACTTCAGCCAGATATTGTGCTCGTCTTCTGGAAACATGGTGCCGAAGACCAGCGGCCCGATGCCGAGCGGCCGTTCCATCATCATCTGGAAGCCGATGCGATGGCGGTCGAAGCGGCCGAGATGCTCACCGTCATATTGCTGCACGAGCTGGGCGCGGGCGGAGAAGAGCTCGCTGACCTTGGGAACCTGCAGCGCGACCAGCAGCGAGGCCACCATCAGGATGATCGCGCCTAGCGACAGGATCAGCACCCTGAGCCGGAAGGCGCCGCTGCGCTCCTTCAAGAGCATGATGAAGATCAGCACCACCACGGCAAAGGCGAAGAGACCCCAGGCGGCGCGTGAGAAAGAGAGGAAGATGCCTAGCGCCAGGATGAGCAGTGCTCCCGCCTTGATCGGTGACGTCTTGAGATTTCCGGCGAGAATGCCGTGCACGAGGTAAAGCGCCGGCGGCACGAGGAAGGGGCCGAAAACGTTCGGATCCTGGAAGGCGCCCTTGGCGCGGTCGTAAAGCGTGAAGACTTCCGAGCCGGGAAAGGCGTGGAAATAGCCAAGGATACCGAGCAGGGAGGTGATAACAGCCGCAAAGCTCCAGGCATTGAAGATCAGCGGCAGCCGCTTGTGGCTGTCCTCGATGATCGCGGCATAGAAGATGGAGGTCAGCGCCAGGAACGTCGAGACGGCGATATACATCGGGCCGGTCGCCAGATCCCGCATCTGGGTGAGCGACAGCATGCCGCCAATGTTGAAGGTCAGCAGCAGCGTCAGCAACGGCGCGGTGGTGCGGGATATCTTTAGGCCGAGTATGAACCACAGGCCGATCAGCCCTGCCATCCACAATTCATAAGGCGCGGGCTCGTCGATGACGAAGCCGGAAAGAAAAACCCCGAAAGCGACCGCCGCCGAACCGATGAGGCGGAGCGTCAGCCGTTGCGGCTGGGCCACGCGCGCAGGGGAGGCGTCGATCGCGCTCAATAGGCGTTTTCCGTGTTGAGCAGCCGGATCGGCGTCAGGAACAGGATCTTGAGGTCGAACCAGAGCGACCAGTTCTCGATGTAGTAAAGGTCGTAAGCCGTGCGGAACTTGATCTTCTCGTCATTGTCGACTTCGCCGCGCCAACCATTGATCTGCGCCCAGCCGGTAACGCCGGGCTTGACGCGGTGGCGGGCAAAATAGCCGTCGACGATATCGGCGAAAGCGCGGTCGTGCGCCTGGGCGAGCACGGCGTGCGGACGCGGGCCTACCAGCGAAAGCTCGCCTTTCAGCACGTTGAAGAGCTGTGGTAGCTCGTCGATCGAGGTCTTGCGGATGAAGCGGCCGACACGGGTGACGCGCGGATCGCCCTTGGTGACGGCGGCCTTCGCCGTCGGATCGCTCATGTTGGTGTACATGGAGCGGAATTTGAAAACATTGATGACTTCATTGTTGAAGCCATGGCGCTTCTGCTTGAAGAAAACAGGTCCTTCCGACGTCGCCTTCACGGCAATCGCCGTCGCGACCATGACGGGCCAGAGCAGGCAGAGTGCGATGATGGTGAAGAAGATGTCGAAAGCGCGTTTGGCAACGGAATCCCAGTCGCGGATCGGCTTCTTGAAGATGTCGAGCATCGGCACCGCGCCGACATGCGAATAGGCACGCGGGCGGAAACGCAGGCGATTGGCATGTGCGGCAAGGCGGATGTCGACTGGCAGCACCCAGAGCTTTTTCAAAAGTTCGAAGATGCGCGCTTCGGCAGAAAGCGGCAGTGCGATGATCAGCATATCGATGCGCGTCATCCGCACGAATTCGACGAGTTCGCTCACCGTGCCGAGCTTCGGATAGCCGGCGACCATGATCGGAGAGCGCTTCTCACCACGGTCGTCGAAGATGCCGCAGACACGGATGTCGTTATCCGCCTGCTGCTCCAGCATACGGATCAGTTCCTTGGCCGGCTCGCCGCCGCCGACGATGACGGCGCGGCGCTCCATGATACCGTTGCGCGCCCAGTTGCGCATGCCCTGTGCCACGAGGAAACGCTCGATAACCAGAAAGAGCGCTCCTGCAATAAACCAGATGCCGTAGGATTCCGCGGTTGCAGCGCTGAGACCGCGCAGAAGCGAGAAAGCGCCTGTTGTCAGCACGAAGATGATGGCGAATGCTGCGAAGGCACGCGGCAGATACCGGACGCGAGCTCTGAGAGCCGGAATGGAATAGGTATCGGCAAGCTGAAGCGCTACGACGGTCAACGCCGAAACGATTGCCGCCATGACGGCCCGCATCAGTATGCTGTCGCTGCCGTCGCCAGGCGCGAAATAGAAGGCGGCAAGGCCGATGACGAACTGTGTCAGGAATTCCAGCAGCCGCAACTGGCCGATGATGATCGTCGGCGAATAGGTTCCGTCTCGGAACTGTTCGGCGATCTGACGTGCATAGGGATTGATACCAGGCGTCTCGCCGGCAGCATGTCTGGAGGCGTCGTTGCGCGTCTCCGTATCGGAGACCTGCTTGCGCAGGGCTTCGACGTCGAACTGTCCGCTCTTTTCCAGCTTGTTCATGGGGCTTCATCGCTCGTTGATGTGAGCGGGATAACAGAAAGCCCCTAAGAAACATTTACGAGGCGGCCGGGATCGCCTGTGCCGCAGCGGGATTGACGAGTTCGCCGTAGAGTTTCAGCACTTCGCGCGCCATGACCGACGCGGAAAAGACCGATTTGACCGTGTCGGGAGAGGGCATGACCTTGTCGTGCCAGCCGGGTACCGTCAGTGCTTCCGCCATCACCCGCGCCAGATCGTCGGAATCTCCCGGTGCCACCAGTGCGGGACTATCGGCACCGAGCACCTCGGGAATACCGCCGACGCGCGACGCGATGACGGTCTTGCCGGCGCCGAGGCCCTCCAGAACGATATAGGGCATGGCTTCGGCGCGGGAGGGAACGACGAGGTTCTGCGCCATGGAGAAGGCATCCTTCACGCGCATGGCCGGCAGCATGCCGATGCGCTTGCCGAGGCCGCGCTCCACCATCATCTCGCGATAACGGTCGCGTTCCGGCCCGTCGCCGATCATCAGCGCCGAAAGCGGTCGGCCGAGCAGGCGCTCGGTCTTGGCGAAGGCATCGATGAAGAGATCCGGGCCTTTGAGGTCGCGCAGCATGCCGACATAAATGAAGTGCACGGCATCGGAGCGGGTCGGGATGTCTGAAAAGTCCCGCGCGCCGATGCCGTTATAGATCAGACGGTTGGTGACCCGCGGCCGCCCCACCTTGGTCGCATAGGTCTGGCGTTCATATTCGCAGATGAAGACGAGCGCATCGGTAAAATATTCCTGCAGCCGCTCCATGCGCAGCACGAACTGGCCGAGCATGGAGGCGCGGGAATAATGCAGGCTTCCGCCATGCGCGGTATAGAGGCGGGCTACGCGATACCTATTGACCCGCAAGGCTGAGCCGGCAAGTCGCGCAAGCACACCGCCCTTGGCGCCGTGTCCGTGCAGCACATCCGGCCGCAAACTCCTGATTTCCTTGAATGTGTTCCAGAGTACCATGGCATCAGCCGGGCTGATGGAGCGCCGTATCGGAATACGCGTCAGGCCGAGCGAAAGATAAGGACGGATATCGTCGAAGAGACGGTCTTCATATTCGCCGCCGGTCGAGCTGTCGCAGATGATGCCGATTTCGTGGCCCGCCCGGCTGTGTTCCTCCACCAGGTCGCGGACATGGCGGAAAATTCCGCCGACCGGCGACCGGAAGCAGTGAAGAATGCGGAGGGGCCTTTGTTCTTCCATAAGCTAGAAGAGCCGTTCACGAACATAGATCGTGTCACCGGCGATGATCGGGCCGGAAATATTGACGCGGCCCGTCAGCACCTGTCCGTTGATCTTGCGCGTGACGTCGACCATGCTCTGGTTGGCGCGGCTGGTGAAGCCGCCGGCAACTGCGATGGCGTTCTGCACGGTCATGCCGGGAACATAGGCATATTGGCCGGGCTGGCCGACTTCGCCCATGATGTAGACGGAGCGATAGCGGTCGACATCGATCGTGACATCAGGATCGCGAAGATATCCCTGCTGCAGCTTCTGCGCGATCTGGCCGGAAAGCTGCTGCAGGGTGCGGCCGCGGGCAGGGACCTGGCCGATAAGGGGGAACGCGATGTAACCGGCCTGATCCACCGTATAGGTATTGGTCAGCGTTGCCTGATCGAAGACGGTGATGCGCAGGCGGTCGCCGCTATCGAGCGAATAGGGCTGGATCGTCGCCTGGTTGAAGGCCTTCGGCGCCGGCCGATAGGTCGTGCAGCCCGCCAGTGCAGCCATCATGGCGACAAGGCTCATAGCCATCAAGGTCTTGGGCTGGACGAAGGGCATCCGCTTGCTCACAGGAAGATAAATCGGTCGAGCCGTTATCGATCTATTAGGGTTAATGCCCGGTAAAAAATCCGCCGATTTCCGCAATTCCTTTATCAGGAGCGTCTTGTTTGCGAGGGAATTGCCATTAACCGTTGAGTTACCATGGTCGTTTACGCTTGGGGCAGTTCGTATTGGAGTAATGAGTATGTCCCGCGTAGCGAGTGATCAGGATGTGGACATCGACCTCGGCCAGCTTGTGCGCGCGGTCTGGGCCCGTCGTCTGAGAATATTGACGATCACCGCATTGGGTGCGGCTGTCGCTTTTGCCGGCGCCAAGATAGTTTCACCGCAATATCGCAGCGAGACGCGTCTCCTTATCGAGCCGCGCGCTCCCGCATTCGCCAATACCCAGACAAACGACGCCAGTGCCGGGCCACTGCTCGACGAGTTGAATATCGCGAGCCAGGTGCAGATCCTGCAGTCGGCGGACCTTATCAAGCAGGTCATCAACAATCTGAAGCTCTATAATCTGCCGGAATTCGATGCGGCTGCGAACGGCTCTGCGCTCACCGATATCCTCGTGGCGCTGCACCTGAAGAAAAACCCGCTGGAAAATCCGCCGGAAGAGCGCGTTATCGACGCCTTCACTCAGCGCCTGCAAGTCTATCAGGTGCCGGGCTCGCGCGTCATCGGCATCACCTTCACCTCCAAGGATCCAAAACTCGCCGCCAGCATTCCGAATGCCATGGCGCAGGTCTACCTGGCTATCCAGAGTGGCGCCAAGCTCGACTCCAACACCGAAGCCACGCGCTGGC
The DNA here is from genome assembly GCF_052113285.1 of Rhizobium sp. YAF28. Classification (NCBI taxonomy): domain Bacteria; kingdom Pseudomonadati; phylum Pseudomonadota; class Alphaproteobacteria; order Hyphomicrobiales; family Rhizobiaceae; genus Rhizobium; species Rhizobium sp. YAF28. The sequence goes on from NZ_JBFRCX010000002.1 coordinate 559,685, forward strand.
TCGAGCCGGAGATCGACAGCATGCGCCAGAAGGTGAGCGAGGCCGAGAAGAAGGTCGCCGATTACCGCACCACCCATGGCCTGCTGCAGACCAACGGCACCACGACGTTTACCGCGCAGCAGCTCAACGACATCTCCGTCGAGCTGACCCGCGTGCGCACCGACAAGGCGAATGCCGAGGCGAGGGCGCAGGCCGTGCGCAACGCGCTCTCTTCGGGCGAAGCCTCAGACACGCTAAGTGATATTATGTCGTCGCAGGCGATCCAGCGGCTGAAGGCGACGGAATCCGGCCTCCAATCGCAGATCTCCGACCTGCAGACGAGCCTGCTGAACAACCACCCGCGGCTGAAGAGCCTGCGCGCTCAGCTTGCCGATATCCGCGTGCAAATCCGCCAGGAAACGCAGAAGATCCTTGCCAGCATCGAGAACGAGACGAAGGTTGCCGATCTGCGCGAACAGGAATTGGAACAGCAGTCCGATACGCTGCAGGCCAACAGCGCCAGAGCAGGTGAGGACGGAGTGGGTCTCAACGCACTGGAGCGGGAGGCGAATGCCCAGCGCCAGCTTCTCGAAACCTACCTCGTCCGCTACCGCGAGGCCGCTTCCCGCGCCGACCGGAATTCCAGTCCTGCGGACGCCCGCATTGTTTCGAAGGCGATCGAGCAGGTCGATCCCTATTTCCCGAAGGTCGTGCCGATCGTCGTCGTTGCCGCAGTCGCAACACTCATCATGAGCGCGATTGTCATCATGCTCTCCGAACTCTTCAGCGGCCGTGCGCTGCGCCCGGTGGAAGCCCCCGATGTCGAGGACAGGGTCGAGGAAGAAGGGCAGGGCGACGCAGCACCCGTTCCCGCCTTGAAGGTCGCCAAACCGAGCATGCTGACGGCTGCCATTGATGAGGATGAGGAGCCGGAAGCCGAGCTGGTAGGGGAAGCGCCTGCCGACGACAACGAATTCTCCGTTTCGTCAGTCGCGCGTTATCTCACCGACTGCCGCGCTCCGCTTGCCGTATCCATATCTCCGACTGGTGACAATGGTTCGGCCGCGACCGTTGCCCTGGCGCGCGTGCTCGCCGATACCGGACGCCGCGTAATCGTGATCGACATGACCGGCTCCGGCTATCCAAGCGAACTGATGGCCGAGAACCAAGAGGCACTGGGCGTCACCGATCTTCTCTGCGGTGAGGCCGCCTTCGGCGAGACGATCCATGGCGACCGTATGTCCGATGCACATCTGATCCCGCAGGGTGTGAGCGATGTGCGCCACGCCATGCGGGGCGTCGACAGGCTTTCGCTACTGCTCGATGCTCTGACTTCGGCCTATGATATCGTCATTGTCGAATGTGGCGCGGCCGATGTCGCCGGTGTTTCGCGGCTGACGCGCAGCAAGGAAATCGAGATCATCCTGTCGCTGCCCGAGATCGACGAGGCTACTTTCGTCGGCATGATGCAGGATTTCCAGAGCGCCGGCTACGAGCGCGTCGTCCTGATGTCGGGTGGCGAAGAGGCTGCCATGCGCAGCCCCGCGCGTCACGCCGCCTGATCTTTAAATCTTTGTTTTACGCATGTCATTGTCGCAAAACCGCTGCACACTTTTGCGCGACATGCTTACCCGACCTTGGCACGGATATTTTGGGCGAATTTATAAAGGCCAGGGCGGGCCTTGATGAAGGCCTTGCCACGAGTGATTGCCCGGTGCGCCGTGCCGGCTGCGATGCCGATGCCGGAGATTGGCAGGACCACATCGTAATGGTCAGTTTCGACTGGCGCCCAGGAGCGCTTGTAGGTCTGGTCGCCGAGACCGAAATCGAAGAGCGCAACTCCCTGGCCGTGCAGACCTGATATCATCTGCCAGAAGAGGAATTCGCCGGGGCTTGCATCCGCAACCAGATCCTCGTCGATCGCGCCGAACTGGCAGATGACGTGGTCGCCCTTGCGGGAAATCCCCGACAGCGCGGCGATGCGTCCCTCATAGTCGCCCTTCAGGCGCAGGACGCGCATCTGCAGGCCGAAATTGTCGCCATTCCGCTTGTCGATCAGGCCGTGCAGGAAGGCCTTGGTTTCCGCATCCGCAAAGACATCGGGCAGGCCGAGCGAGGCGAAGCGGGCGCTTTTCAGACGGAAGAACATGTCGAGCAGTTCGTGTTGCTCCGAGGATGCTTCAGGCGCGATATAGTCGAAGCCGCCAACCGCCTCCAGCCGCCGGCTCTGCGCGCGGAATTTCTTGCGCCTGCTCTTGGCGTTCAACTGCTGCAGCGTCTTCTCGAACGTATCGAAGAGCGGAAGCTGATAGGCGTGGTTCTGGTTCTGCACCATGGGCAGGCCCGAGAGCATGTTGCGACGGCTGCGCCATTCCAGTGGAATATTTTGCAGAAGAAGCAGATCGGCCTTGCCGGCGAGTGCTGCACGAAGGCGGGCAGCAAGATGATGGCTGTCTACCGTATCGCTGTCTGCGGCAAAGTCCTGTGAGAACAGGCCGGTATTGATGTTGCTGTGGTCGGCGCCGATGAATTTGGCGATCCGCATGCCGCGTGAAGCGACAATTTCCACCGGCAGGATGAAGGCGGTGCGGTTGCCGCTGCTGCCACGCAGGATGGCGAGCGGACGGCGGAAAGCCGCCACCCAGGCGGCACACCAATCATAGCTCTGGTGCAGCGAGGAAAGGTTGTCACGCTCCAGCGCGCGCCATTCCTCTTCCAGGGGCTCCATCCTGTCGAAAAGCTGGATATCGAGTTCGGCCATGGCAAGTTTCACGCTGAGTTGCCGCAGCCGGGAAATGCCGGCTTCAGCTTGCGCCACAGCGTCGAACTTTTGTTCAGGAGCATCGAGCCTCTGCGTCTGCACGTATCTTTCTCCGATCGAGAGATTGCTGCAGAGGAAGGTAAGGCGGCCAGACGTATATTTGGTTTAACCGCCGCCCCTCAGTGAGGATTTCCACAAATCAGGGTTATTCCGTCGTTAATCGGCCCCTACCGCTGTCTCGGACCGGCCATCCACTTGATGATGACCATCGCCGGCAGCACCCAGAGCAGGCCGGTGAGCGCGAAGTAAAGGAGATGCCCCCACCAGGGCGCATTGCCGAGCGTCGCGACCGCGATCGTATTCGCCACGATCGCATAGAAAAGCACGAGGATGATGATCAGGATCGTGCCGATGAATTTGCGAAGGCGGACGGGCATCGTATAACTTTCGAACGGATGGGACTGAGCCGGCGCGACGGCATGCCGCAAAGGTTCGGGGCTTGTTTTGCATCAGCCGCTGGGGCAAATCAACTGCCGGATAAAAGGAGACATCATGGCCGTCGCGAACTTGAGCCCGGAGCAGGCGATCCGCACTGAAGTGCGCAGGCAGGATAACAATCGCCGCGCCGTGCGCATCTGGCTGGGTTTCGTGCTTTTGGCGCTCTTCTGTCTCGTGCTTGTGGGGGGTGCCACGCGGCTCACCAATTCCGGCCTTTCCATCACCGAATGGAAGCCGATCCACGGCGTCATCCCGCCGCTGAATGCCGCCGAATGGGAAGAGGAATTCAAGCTCTACCAGCGCATTCCCGAGTTCCAGCAGCTGAACAGCGACATGACGGTCGATCAGTTCAAGAGCATCTTCTGGTGGGAATGGGCGCACCGGCTGATTGCGCGCGGCATCGGCGTGATCTTCGCGCTGCCGCTGGTCTTTTTCTGGGTGACGGGCAGGATCGAGAAGCGCCTGCGCTGGCCGCTTGCCGGCATCCTGGCGCTGGGTGGCCTGCAGGGCTTCATCGGCTGGTGGATGGTCTCCTCCGGCCTGTCTGTGCGCACGGATGTCAGCCAGTACCGGCTTGCCACCCATCTCGTCATGGCCTGCCTGATATTTGCCTCCTGCATGTGGATCATGCGCGGGCTTTCGCCGCATTCCGATGATGCTGCCCCGACGAAGAATTCCCACCGCTGGGCGGCAGCGATCGCCATCTTCTCCCTCTTCCAGATCTATCTCGGCGCACTGGTCGCCGGCCTCGATGCCGGCTTTGCCTACAATACCTGGCCGCTGATGGACGGCGCCGTCGTGCCCGGCGATCTCTTCATCCAGCAGCCCTTCTGGATCAACCTCTTCGAGAACCCGAAGACGGTGCAGTTCATCCACCGCTTCGGCGCCTACACGCTGTTCGCCCTGGCCCTCATCAACATGGTGATCACGCTGCGCGCGGCTGCCTCGACCACCCATGCACGCCGCGCCGTGGTGCTCTTCGTGCTCGTCACGATCCAGGCGGCAATCGGCATCACCACGCTGCTGCTCGAGGTGCCGTTGCATTGGGCCCTGTTGCATCAGGCAGGTGCGTTGGTGGTATTCGGTTTTGCGGTCGCCAACTGGCGCGGCTATTACGGCGAATATCCCCGCGCAACTGTTATCGCCGAGCGCGACTGAGCAGGAATAGAGACGTCCTTATCCCCTGGCTCGCGGAAGAGTGAATGGGATCAATGCGATGCTCCTCGCATGGATTTGCCGTGACATGCTAGATTGTCGGCTTGGCGCATGGGCGATCCTATGAAGGGGGATGTTCACATGAACAGATTTCGTACATTCGTAATGGCCGGCGCTCTGATCACGCTTTCCGCAATCGCCTCGGGCTGTACATCGACGGGGAGATATGATTATGGCGAGGATACGTCCCTGAATCCGGCCTGCGCCGGCGGTTTCCGTCCCAGCGATAATCGGCCCTGCTCTTATTGAGCCAATAGGGCTCACCAAGTTCCGGTGAGCGCAGAGGCCGCCAGTAATAGCCCGGTCAGAATGTTTGCCAGGAACAGGCGGTAGTTCACCTCAGGACGGGCGAGATCGATGCGCCAGGTCTGCGAGGCAAGGTGTGCGGCAATCACGAGCATTCCGAACGCATAAGGCAAGGACATGCCCGACAGCCAGCCGCCGAGCGACCATGCGGCGATCGTCAAAGCGTAGAACAGGTCAATCATGAGCTTGCCATGCCGACCGAACAGGATCGCAGTAGATTTCAGGCCGAGGCTTCTGTCGTCCTTCACGTCGACATAGGCATAGACGGTATCGTAGCCAATCTGCCACGCGATGGCTCCAGCCCACATAAGCACGGCTCCGGCCGGAATATGGCCGGCAATTTCGGCCCAGGCCATGAGCATGCCCCAGTTGAACGCTGCGCCGAGCACCGCCTGCGGCCAATGGGTGAAGCGTTTGCAGAGCGGATAGACGAACACAAGCGGCAGAACGCAGAGGGCGACCAGCCGCGTATAGGGTGTCAGAAACAACAGGAGAGACGCCGCCAAGGCGAGCTCGACGGCCAGAAAGGTCAACGCCTGACTGACGCCGATCTGCCCGCTCGCCAGAGGCCGAAAACGGGTTCGCTCGACATGGCCGTCAAATTTCCGGTCCGCGATATCGTTGATCGTGGAGCCGGCGCTTCGCATCAGCAGGGCGCCAAGCGTGAAGACGGCTAGCTGCCGGATATCGGGCAGGCCATGGGCGGCCTGAAACAGCGCCGCCCAGCATGGAAACAGCGTCAGCCATATTCCGACTGGACGATCGAGCCGCGCGAGCCTTGTGTAAGGTCGCCATGCGCCCGGCAACAGCCGGTCCACCCAGTCACCCTGATGAATATCGCTCAAGTCCGGGCGGTTTAATGTGTTCATGGCGTGATCCGGATATTTTCGAAAATTCTCAATGAAAGCAGTTATTTCGTGCCTTGGATTGGCTGTCGCAGAATAGAGGCTTTCGGTGGCATTGCAATGATCGTCCCGTCTCAGGCAAACCCATTTAGCCTGCGTGAGAGAGGATATTCAGCAGCTTGCCGGTGGGGTCGCGAATATAGAAACGCCGTACGCCCCAGGGCTCGTCGGCTGGCCCGTAGACGATCCGATGCCCACCCGTCACAGCGCGCTGATGGACCTCGTCCACATCATCGACCTCGATCGAAATGTCGGGCACTGCGGTTCCCGATCCACCCTCCGTTGCAATACCGATCTGGGTGATTGCGCGCCTGTCGGATGCAAGGGTGACGATCCAGCCATGATCCATGACGATGTCGAGATCGAACAGCCCGGAATAGAAATTGCGCACGTCTTCGATGGAAGCGGCGGCGATATTCGGAACGATGCGCAGCACTGTCATGGTGTTCCTCCCTAGAGCGCCGTGCGTCCATTCGGACGCACTAAGGACGCTCTAACTCTTGGAATCTACGCATCAGGCTTTCCGAAAATCGTTCCGATTTTCGGGCCGATGCTGTAGGCGTGAAGAGAAATAGCACTTGGTCGATCTGCGGAACAGTTCAGGCCCTGTCTGCCGAACTGTTCCGCATCTCATAATCCCAGGACCTCAGATGCTCGCCTGCAGCCCATAGAGATTGGCATAAATGCCGCCGCTCTCCATCAGCCTGTCATGATTGCCTTCTTCGACGATACCGTCGCCGGTGAGCACCAGAATGCGGTCGGCGTGGCGGATCGTCGAAAGGCGATGGGCGATCACCAACGTCGTGCGTCCCTTGGCGAGCGTCAGGAAGGCCTTCTGCACGGCCCGCTCGCTTTCATTGTCGAGCGCGCTCGTCGCCTCATCGAAAATGAGGATGGCAGGGTTCTTGAGGAAGGCGCGAGCGATTGTCAGCCGCTGGCGCTGCCCGCCAGACAGCTTCACGCCGCGCTGGCCGATATCGGTCTGATAGCCCTGCGGCAACGCCATGATGAAATCATGCGCATGGGCAGCACGGGCTGCGGCCTCCACCTCTTCGTCTGTCGCATCCGGTCGGCCGTAACGCAGGTTTTCCGCCACAGTTCCGGCGAAGAGATAGACATCCTGCTGCACCACGCCGAGGTGCCGGCGCAGCGAGGCGAGCGTCACATCACGGATATCGGTGCCATCGACTTCGATCGAGCCGCCGGTGACATCATAGAAGCGGGGCAGCAGCGCGCAGAGCGTGCTTTTCCCCACGCCGGAGGGGCCGACGAGTGCCACGAATTCGCCGGGGCGGATGGTCAGCGACAGGTTGCTGAGCACGTCCGCTCCGTCCTCATAGCTGAAATCGACATTCGAGAGCCGGATCTCTCCCTTCGGGGTATGCAACGCATGAGCCGAAGGTCGATCCACGACGTCTGGGTCGATCTCCAGTATCTCCATGGCCCGCACGAAGCCCGTATAGCCCTCCTGCCAGAGCCGGGCGAGGTTGGCCATCCGCTTGACCGGATCGACGAGGACGCCGACGCAGAGCAGGAAGGTCAGGAGATCGGCAATGGTGAGTTCCGCCGCAAGGATGCGCAATCCGCCGAGGATGACGACCAGAAGCGTAATGATCTGGGCGAAGGTCTCGGCACCAGCGGAAAACCAGGCTTCGCTGCGGTAGCCATCGGCGCGACTTTCGAGGAAGCGCCTGTTCAGGGCGGCAAAGCGTTTCCGCTCCAGATCCTCGTTGGCGAAGGACTGGACGACGCGGATGCCGGCCAGCGCATCCTCGACCCTTTCGTTGACGGCGGCGATTTCCTGCTTGCTCGCCTCGAGGGCACGGTTCATGCGCCTGTTGAAGTGCAGCGCATAAGCCACGGCAAAAGGCGTCAGCAGGAGGATCAGAAATGCCAGTTGCGGGTCGATGAAGAACAGGACTGCCATCGCCCCGCTATATTTGAGAATAGCGATCAGAAGGTCTTCCGGCCCGTGATGGAAAAGTTCTCCCAGCCAGAACGAATCGCCAACGATGCGGCTCATCAATTGGCCGGTGCGGTGCCGGTCGTAGAAGCCGAAGGAGAGTTTCTGGCAGTGGTCGAACAGTTCCTGCCGGATATGCGCCTCGATATGCGCACCCATCATATGGCCGCGATAATCGACGAAGAAGATCGCACCTGTCTCGGCTGCCACGATGGCCAGCATGACGCCGCCCATGCCGAGGATCTGCCAATAGGCCGAAGCCGAATCGGCGAGCCCGATGAGATGGCTCATGACGATGTTGGCGCAGAGCGGCAACGCTACTGCGGCAGCAGCAACGACGACGGCACAGGCAGTATCGGCCATGAGCAGCGGAAGATGCGGCCGGAAGTAGGACAGGAACTTGCGCAGGCGCAGCCGGCGCCTGTCGTGGGATTGCGATGCTGTTGAGAAGCTGCGGTTAAGACGCGGCGGGTTTTTCCTCGCGCGTGAAAGCAAACTGGACATGAAGACGGATATCCTGAGTGTTGATCTTGTTCTTCTGGTTGCTCAGGATCGTTTTCATGAGTGCCTCCCATCGGCGTGAAACAGGGGCTGCGCGCCGTTCAAGCAGCACGGCCTTGCTGACAGCGTGCCGCTTTTACCGCAAAACGCAGCGAAAAGCGACAGTCTTTTGCTTTGGCGCATGACGGCAATAGGCTTGGGCGAGGTCTTCGGGCCATTTCCACTTACGGATCCGGCCCGCTGATTTCCTCCTGCAAGCGCTCGAAAGCTGTTGGAAATAGCGTGGCGGGCGGACTGTAGGGATTGGAGAAGGCGTAGATGAAGAAGAGGATGATGCCGGTAAAAACACCGAAGATCGATAATAGCAGCAGGTTGCGGCCATCAGGCGGATAAGGGTAGTAACCGATGGCGGTAAAGATCACCCCCGAAACCGCCGCAAACCAGAAGATCAGGCTGATGGAATCGGTACCGCTGTTTTCCCGCCGGTCTCGGGATTCCGAGATCGTATGGATTTCATCGAGCATGTGGCCGCGCAGGCTCTGCTGTTTGGCACTGACGGGAGCCAGTTCGAGAATTTTCAGATAGGCGTTGTTCCATTGATCCCAGGCCGCCGAAGAGAGTTCGCCGGTTCGCCCGAGTTCGTTCCATTCCTGCTCGATGACGATGCGCACATAATCTTTCAGGGCTTTCTGGATTGGCGCCTGCGCCTCCGGGCCATAGCGCTCGGCATCATAGAAGACATCGCCGACCGCATTGCTTTCCACCGCGCTTTCCGTTCGCAGCGCCTGGTATTCGATCATTTCCTGCGCAAAAACGAGAGCGAGGATGAGGGCATGCAGGCTGGCGATGCGGGTGATGACTGAACTTGCCAGCTCCCTGTCGCGCCCGCCCGGGTCACCGCCCATGAGCAGATGCATGAAATAATAGGCCGCAAGCACCGTTGCGGTCGTGCCTCCAATGATGGCAATGCCGATCAGAACCGACGCCATTTAGCTCCCCTCACATGGGGGAGTGTAAGGCTTTCATAGCAGGCGGGCAATCGTGTCGGGGACTAACGAAGCAGACTGTCGAAGACAGGCATGCCACCGATCGCCGAGGCCGCGATCAGGATGTAGCAGGTCATGCGGAAGGTGCTCTCCTTGGCGAGGCCGAAGAGCTTTGAGCCGCCCCAGAGGCCGACGGCATAGGCGGGCAGCGTGACGATGGTGAGCGCGAAGACCGTGGAGACGAACAGCCCGCCGAAATAATAGCCCACGAAGCTGAAGACGGTGGAGATCGAGAAGTAGAGGATGACGTTCGAGCGCACGCGCGTGAAATTGCTCTTGCCACCGAGCCAGTAGGCGACGACAGGCGGCCCGCCGAGCTGTGCCGCGCCGCTGAAGAGACCGGCAATGAGGCCGATCGCCGCGCTGAGCGGAGCGACCGGCTTGCCATGATAGCGCCAGCCGGAGACAAGCAGCACCAATAGGCAGATGGCGATCGCCGAGATGATCCAGCGCAACAAAAGCGGGTCCATAAGCGCCAAAACCGCCGTTCCGGCCGGAACACCGAGGGCGGCACCTGCTGCCATCGTGAAGACCTCGCGCCTGTCCGCCCCGCGCCATGCGGCGGGGATCATGCCGAGCGTCGCAAGCCCGTCGATGACGAGCAGCACAGGGGAGGTGAGCTTCGGCCCGATGACGGCGCCGGCAAGCGGAATGAAGATGAGTGCTGCGCCGAAACCGGAGAAGCCGCGAGCGAGCCCGGCGACGAAAGCAAATATGATCAGCGAGGAGATGCCGTGATCGGGGAGAGCGGCATCAAACCAGGCGCGCAGGCCGGCCATCAGCGCTTACAGCGTCATCGATCGGGGCTCCGTATCTCGGGAAGAGACAGGGCGGAAGGCCCTGTCTTAACGCAGGCGCCTGATAACAGGCAATTGCTGGGCGTTATACGCCAAGCATCAGGTCCATGTTCTGCACGGCGGCGCCCGAAGCGCCCTTGCCGAGATTGTCATAGACGGCGACGAGCAGCGCCTGCGCGATATCGTCATTGGCAAAGACGTGCAGGCGCATGCGGTTGGTGTTGTTGTAGATTTCCGGGTTGAGTTCCGGCGTGCGCTCCGATACCTCTAAGGGAGCGACCTCGACGAAACCCTTGATGCCGGCATAATAGTCGGCGATCGCGGCATGCAGGTCAGCACCCTTCGGCACCTTGGGCAGATGCGAGAGCTGCAGCGGCACGGTCACGACCATGCCCTGCGCGAAATTGCCGACGACTGGTTGGAAGAAGGGCACGCGTCCAAGCTTGGCGTAGCGCTGCAGCTCTGGCAGGTGCTTGTGCTTGAAACTCAGCCCATAGGGCATGTATTCAGGCGCATCCTCGCCCTTGGCGACATAATCCTCGATCATCGTGCGGCCGCCGCCGGTGTAACCGGAAATGCCGTTGACCGTGACCGGGAAATCGGCCGGTACGAGGCCGGCTTCGATCAGCGGGCGCAGCGTGGCGATCGGGCCTTGCGGCCAGCAGCCGGGATTGGCGACGCGCTTGGCCGAGGCGATGGCGCCGGCCTGCTCCTTGCTCATTTCCGGAAAGCCATAGGCCCAGCCTTCGGCGACGCGATGCGCCGTAGAAGCGTCGATAACCTTCGTACCGTCGTTCTCGATCAGGCTGACGCTTTCCTTGGCCGCATCGTCAGGCAGGCAGAGTATGGCAATATCGGCCTCGTTGAGCAGTGCAGCACGCACCGCCTTGTCCTTCCGGCTTTCGGTCGGGATAGACAGCAGCTCAAGATCGCGGCGCTCCGCCAGACGCTCGCGGATCTGCAGACCCGTCGTTCCAGCCTCGCCATCGATGAAGATCTTTGCTGCCATGATTATCCTGCACTTTCAGTGAGTTCTGGTTGTTTCCGGAATCAGTTTGCCATGAAGTTGAATCAATTTGATAACAGCAGTCATCCTGCCGTCGCGCGCCGTTCGGCGTGGAGGCCCAGCATATACATTGCGACCGTCGCCCCCGCAATGGCGGTGATGTCGGCATGGTCATAGGGCGGAGAGACTTCGACGACGTCGGCGCCGCGGATGTCGAGTTGCTTCAGTCGCTGCAGCACGGAGAGGATCTTCGCACTGGAAGGACCGCCGGCGACCGGGGTGCCGGTGCCGGGCGCAAAGGCCGGGTCCAGGCAGTCGATATCGAAGGTCAGGTAGGCAGGCGAACCCTTCGTATGCGCGATGATCATCGATGCGATGTCCGTCGCACTCATTTCCTCGACCTGATGGCCGTAGAGAAGATGGATACCGAAATCCTCTGGCGCATGAGTGCGGATGCCGATCTGGATCGAGCGGTCAGGATCGATGAGACCGGCGCGGACCGCACGGGCCACGAAGGAGCCGTGGTCGATGCGGCGCTCGTCGTCCAGCCAGGTGTCCTGATGCGCGTCGAACTGCACGAGCGCCAGCGGGCCGTGGCGATCGACATGCGCCTTCAAGAGCGGCCAGGTGACATAGTGGTCGCCGCCGAGGGTCAGCAGGAAGGCGCCGCTGTCGAGAATGGCGCTCGCCTGCCGCTCGATGGCTGCGGGCGTGTCCTGATGGTTGCCGTAGTCGAGCAGGCAGTCGCCGTAGTCGATGACGGCCATCTCGGCGAAGAGATCGCGCTGGAACGGATATTGCGGATCATTGTCGAAGATTGCGGAAGCCCGGCGGATCGCCTGCGGCCCGAAACGCGTGCCCGGCCGGTTGGAGGTCGCGGCATCGAAAGGAATGCCCCATACGACGGCATCGGCTCCTGTCAGATCCTTGGTGAAGCGGCGGCGCATGAAGGAAAGCGCGCCGGCAAAGGTCGGGTCGGAGGCAGCCGATGTCAGGCTCTGTGCCGTGAAGGCATGGTCGATGGTCTTATTCGCCATGGGAGGCTCCTTCCTCTGCGGTAAATTCGTAAGCGCGTTCTACCCGCGCAATGCGAACCTTATATTGCTTGTACCAGCGCTTGCGGCCGAGCTGCTGGGCGGCAAGATGGTTTGCCACCTGTTTCCACGCCTTCAGGCTTTCCTCGTCGGCCCAGTAGGAATTGGTGATGCCGAAGCCATCGGCATCCCGCGCGCTTTCGGCCCCGAGACAGCCCGGCTGCTGCAGCGCCAGTTCCGCCATCCGGTCGGCCATCGCGCCGTAACCATTGTCGCCCTCGGTACGAACAGAGGAGAAGGTCACGACGTAATAGGGCGGTTCGGGCGTGGTGGCGAAGGGCGAGGGCTGGGTGGAGGACATGCTCGGATTCCTTGTCTCTATAGGAAGGGGTAGGCGAGCTTCCGACAGATTTCAAGCTAAGGCGGCGGATCTTCTCCGCCGCCCTTTGATCTCAGCAGTGAGCGCGGATATGGCGCAACGCAAGTAGAGTGACGATACCCATCAACGCGCAATAGCCGGCGAGCGGCCATGCCGTATTGCCATCCAATAGCAGCACGAAGAGCGTACCGACGCAGCCGACGATCAGGCTTTCGATGCAGAAATAGAGCGCAACCGCCGTTCCGGCTGTTTGGCCAAAGGCCGCCAGCGCACCGTTCGCTGTGACTGCGGTCGTCAGCACGATGCCGACGGCAATCACCCACATCGGCAGGACGAAGCTGGCGAATGAGGGAGCAAGCAACACGTCACCGAGACCGAGGAGCAATGCGCCCACAAGAAGCAGGCCCATGCCGCGGGCAAGGCTGCCGGCCATTCCCCATCGCGCGACGAAGCGGCCGGCGAAGCGTGCGGACATGATCATCACCGCTGCGGCCGTTGCGAAGGAAAGGCTGAAGGCGAGACCGGAAAAGCCGGCATGATCGATCAGCACACGAGGTGCAGTGGAAAAGAACACGAAGAAGGCTCCCATCGCCGCGCTGAAGCCAATCGTGTAGGTCCAGAAATGCGCATTCGTCAGGATCGCGCGCATGCTGATCGTGACATTGGCCGCCGCCGCAGGTCTCGTTTCGTGCCAGCCTCTAAATGCATTGAGGGTTGCCGCAAGCATCAGTCCGCCGAGCAGCAGGAAGATGGCACGCCACCCGGCATGATCGGCAATCAATGCACCGGCGATCGGTCCGAGCGCCGGCACGAAGGAGAGGATCGCGCCAAGCAGGCTGTAGATGACGGCGCCTTCCGGCCTTACGGCATAGACATCGCGAACCGTTGCAAAGGTCGCCACAAGTGCTGCCGACGCGCCGGCCGCCTGCAGCAGACGCAGCACGACGAACAGTGCGGCCGACGACGTGGCTGCGAGCAGCAGCGAAGAGGCCGCAAACAGCAGCGCGCCGCCAAGCAGCACCGGGCGGCGGCCGATCCGGTCAGACAGAGGGCCGAAGAGCATCTGTCCGGCGCCGAGGATCAGCATGTAGAGGCTGAGCGTCAGTTGAACGACTGTCGCCGATGTGCCGAGTGCTTCAGGCATCGTCGGGACGACGGGGAGATAGATATCCATGGCAAGCGAGGCCAGGATATCGAAGGGCGCCAGAAGCAGCAGCGCTGCCGGCAGGGAGCAAGTCCAGTTCCTGTTTTGGGAAGGCATAGGTATTCATCCGCTCGAATGAGTTCATCCGTCGGCGATCTGCCTTCTCATCGCAGTCTGGATTGATCGGACAGATGCCGCAACAACTTCAAAAGGTTGCTGCGGCCTATCTGTCTGCGGACGGGGTGGCTCCCATGTGAGGTCCTGTCTTGTCCGATTTGAAACCTGATGCGGCTTTAGCAGCCGGCAGTACCGGCGACAATAGGTGAGTGTGGCGCGTTGACTTCGCAAACCGCTTCCAAGAAGCTGCGCCGACGGAACCAGGAAGGAGCCACGGGCAATGTTCGACCACATTTCAATCGGGGTAAAAAGCCTCGATAGATCGCGCCAGTTTTACGATGCGGTACTTGCGCCGCTCGGCTATGAGCGTCTGTCGAATTTCGACGGAACGATGGGATACGGCGCCGAGAGGCCTGCCTTCTGGGTGAGTGAAGTAGAGCGCCCGGTGCCGGCCGATCGCGGCTCTGGACTGCATTTCTGCTTCGTCGCCACGAGTGAGGAGGCCGTCAATGCCTTTTATGCCGCAGCACTTGCCAATGGCGGAGAGGACAATGGTGCGCCGGGCATCCGTCCCGACTACAGCCAGTTCTATTATGCCGCCTTTATCATCGATCCTGATGGATATCGGCTTGAGGCTTTCTTCAACAAGCCCGAATAAACGAAAAGGCCGGGCGAAAACCCGGCCTTTCCATGAAAGCATGTCCGAAAGCGATTAGCGCTTCGAGAACTGGAACGAACGGCGGGCCTTGGCCTTACCGTACTTCTTACGTTCGACGACGCGGCTGTCGCGGGTCAGGAAGCCACCCTTCTTCAGCACCGAGCGCAGGCCCGGTTCGAAGTAGGTGAGGGCCTTCGAAAGACCGTGGCGAACGGCACCGGCCTGGCCGGAAAGACCGCCGCCGGCAACGGTTGCTACGATGTCGAACTGGCCGTCGCGGGCAGCAGCAACGATCGGCTGGCGCAGGATCATCTGCAGAACCGGACGAGCGAAGTATTCCGCAAATTCCTTGCCGTTGACGATGATCTTGCCGGAGCCCGGCTTGACCCAGACGCGGGCAACAGCATTCTTGCGCTTACCGGTCGCGTAGGAGCGGCCAAGCGAGTCGACCTTGCGGACGTGAGCCGGAGCAGCAGCAGCTACTTCAGACGACGTGCCGAGATCCTTCAGGGAAGAGAGGTCAGCCACTATCAGGCGCTCCTTACGTTCTTCTTGTTCAGCGAGGCGACGTCGAGGACGGACGGCTGCTGGGCTTCGTGGGGATGGTTCGGGCCGGAGTAGACGCGCAGGTTCTTCATCTGGCGACGGCCGAGCGGGCCGCGGGGAACCATGCGCTCAACAGCCTTCTCGAGGACACGCTCCGGGAAGCGGCCTTCGATGATCTGGCGAGCCGTACGCTCCTTGATACCGCCGGCATAACCGGTGTGCCAGTAGTAAACCTTGTCGGAATACTTCTTGCCGGTGAAAACGACCTTGTCGGCGTTGATGACGATAACGTTGTCGCCGTCGTCAACGTGAGGCGTGAAAGTTGCCTTGTGCTTGCCGCGCAGACGCATAGCGATAACGGAAGCGAGACGGCCAACGACGAGCCCTTCGGCGTCGATGACGACCCACTTCTTCTCCACCTCTGCAGGCTTCTGGGAGAAGGTTGCCATAATTGTTACTCTCTCTTGGATCCCCATGCCCGAAGGCGAGGGGCGTTTCTTGTTGCTTGGTTGGTCGGCCGTAAGACAGACCAAAAAGAAAGCAGCCCGCAAAGGCTGCATTTCCGGCGCGGCTTATAGCGACAATCGATTAGCCGGTCAATACAAGCCATTTTGACGATCGGAAAAATAAGTAAATAAAAACAATATCTTAACAGTGCGGTATGTGAATACCCCATCTTAGGGTGCCTGAAAACAGGAAGTTTCGCCCTTCAAGGCCGTCGCATTGCGGTATTCGGCTCGAAATCGCCCCACCCTTGTGGCACAAAAGCGGGATTTAGACAGCACACAGGAACATGCAATGGCCGAGATCGTATCCTTCCGCAAGGACAACAACAATTCAGGCGAGGGCGCCCTCGTGCTCCGTCAGCTTTCCGGCGGCATATTGCGCCTGACGCTCAACAATCCGCCGGCCAATGTTCTGTCGATATCGACAATGGAAACGCTGATGGGCGAGCTGCAGGGTGCAGCCGAGGACGAGGACGTCCGCATCGTCGTCATCGCTTCGACCGGCAATGTCTTTTCCGCCGGTCATGACCTCAAGGAGCTGACCGCTCATCGCGCCGACGAGGACGAAGGTGTCGCCTTCTTCGAAGAGGCCTTTGCGCTGGCCGCCGATCTGATGCTGGAGATCAATCGCTTGCCAAAGCCGGTCATCGCCGAGATCGACGGACTCGCGACCGCAGCGGGCTGCCAACTCGTCGCGAGCTGCGATCTCGCGATCTGCACGGATACGTCCACCTTCTGCACGCCAGGCGTTAATATCGGGCTTTTCTGCTCGACGCCGGCTGTCGCCGTTTCGCGCGCCGCCCACCGCAAGCAGGCGATGGAGATGTTGCTGACGGGCGAGACGATCGACGCCTCAACTGCAAAGGATTTCGGTCTGGTCAACCGTATCGTGCCGAAGCAGTACCTCACGCAGGTGGTCAACAAATACGCTTCCGTCATCGCCTCGAAGTCGCCGCAGGCGCTGAGGATCGGCAAGGAAACCTTTTACAAGCAGCTCGAAATGCCCGTCGCGGAAGCCTATGATTATGCCGCAAGCGTGATGGTCGACAGCATGCTGACCGATGATGCGCAA
The DNA here is from genome assembly GCF_052113285.1 of Rhizobium sp. YAF28. Classification (NCBI taxonomy): domain Bacteria; kingdom Pseudomonadati; phylum Pseudomonadota; class Alphaproteobacteria; order Hyphomicrobiales; family Rhizobiaceae; genus Rhizobium; species Rhizobium sp. YAF28. Next base: position 576,118 of record NZ_JBFRCX010000002.1, read on the forward strand.
GAGGGCATCGGCGCCTTCCTTGGCAAGCGCACGCCCGAATGGAAGGGCGAGTGATCAGGCAAGTTTCAGGATCAGCCCGCCGAGCGCGATGATGATGCCGGCGAGGTAACGCCAGATGCTGGCTTTTTCCTTCAGCACCAGAACCGAGATGACAAGCGCAAACAGGATGGCGGTTTCCCGCAGCGCCGCCACCGTCGCAACCGGAGCCTTCGTCATCGCCCAGAGCGCCAACCCGTAGGAGGCAATCGAGCCCGCCCCGCCGATCAGCCCGCGCCACCAGTTGCGCCTGACGTGAGTGGCGACAGTCAACAGACCGCGCTGTGAAAGCGCCCAGGCAAAGAGCAGAACCGGCGGCAGAAGCGACATCCACAGCGTGTAGGAAATCGCATTGCCCGAAAGCCGTGCGCCGATGCCGTCCACATAGGTATAGGTGGCGATGACGCAGGCGTTGATGAGCGCCAGCATGATCGCGTGACGGCTGCCGTGGCGGGCTTCGAAGGCGAGCGTCAGGATGCCAACGCAGATCGTCATGGTTCCGACAAGCGCTCCACCCGTCAGATGCTCTCCCAGGATGAAGCCGCTGGTGGCGACGATGAGCAGGGGCGCGCCGCCACGCATCAGCGGATAGACCAGGCCGATATCGCCGGCCCTGTAGGCGGCGGCGACCAGCTGGAAATAGGCAAATTGCAGGATGGCGGAAGCGCCGATGAAGGGCCAGGCCTGTGGCTGCGGCAGGGGGAGCAACGGTAGGAAAGGTAGCGAGGCGACCGCGCCGCCTGCAGAGATCAGCGCCGCATCAAGCGATTTGTCCTTGCCGGCTTTGATGATGGCATTCCATGTCGCATGCAGAAGAGCACCGAAAAGGACGAGAAGAAGAACATCGAGGGGCAAGGTGGATGGTCCAGGAGCAGTGCAACAAAATTGGGGAAAACATCACAGCTTTCCCGTTTGAACCTGCCTTGAAATAACAACCTGGGTTTGCGTGATTTGCCCCGGAAGGTGTACTCCGCACGGTCGAATTTTCAATAGCATGGATTGATCAGGTGAACAATTGCCCATCGTTGTAGCAATTTCTGCGTGCGCTCGAAATACGTTCAATTACGCTCAGCTCACACAACTATGAGATGTCGCTAATGGACGCATGAACATATCGTGATCAAATTATGTATGAAAGGTGAAATTCATCTGTAGAAAGAGAGTGTCGACAATCCTATGATGCTGAAATATAGACATTATTCTATAACTTTGAAATGATTATAAATTAACAACCGGGAGAGGTGTCGCCGATATTTTGTATCCCTAGATTGATCGTCCGATCCTTTCGCAGGTGCGAAAGGATCGATAATATTCACAATTCCGAATAAATGCAGAGTTAGAGACTATAGTGTGGAATGAACAGCATCCCGTCCAGGTTGTCGATATTCTGGCAGTTCAGCACCCGGCACTTGGGGTTGTCCTTGGAAGGAATGCTCGTCCATTCCGCATAATCGGTCGCGTCGCAATAGTAGCTGTTGCGGACATAGCGGTCGTAGAGAGGAAGGCCGCGCGGCGAGGTATAGCGAAAGATGACGGCGCCTTCGTTGTGGATCGCCGCCCGCACGCTCTGGCAGCTCATGGCAAGCGGATTGTAGCGTGAGATCGCAAGCGTCGGCGAGGCAGCTAGCACGAGCGCGAGCGCAAGGATTATTTTTTTCATGGCATAATTTCTCCCTGATATTTCCGGCACCTATATATACGTCGAAACGAGCCGCCCGGTTTCAATGAATCGCGACTGTCAAATCCGCCTCCTGCGGCACCAGACCGGAGACACCAGATATGGATCATGATGCCTACGCCGACGACTATCTTTCCGGCATTCTGAAATCCGTCAAAACCATCGCGCTGACGGGGGCTTCGCCCAATCCGGCCCGGCCGAGCAATGGTGTCATGGGCTATCTCCTGTCGCGCGGATACAAGGTCATTCCCGTCAATCCGGGGCAGGCGGGCAAGCAGATCCAGGGCCAGACCGTTTACGCACGTCTCGCCGACATTCCCGAACCGGTCGACATGGTCGATGTCTTCCGCGCATCCGAATATCTTGATGGGGTGGTGGACGAAGCGCTGGCACTCGAGCCCCGCCCGCAGGTTGTGTGGGCGCAGCTCGGCGTAAGCGACGACGCGGCCGCCGCCAAGGCCGAAGCCGGCGGCATCAAGGTCGTCATGAACCGTTGCCCGGCGATCGAGTATCCGCGTCTTTTTGGTTGACGCGGTCGGGCAGAACGGATTTTCCTCGGAACGCGCCGCGGTTGAAAAAGATCGCGGTTAACTTTCACATTCGAGCGGCTATGATCGCGCCCGTCAACAATTGTACGGGAGGACGACATGGCCAAAAACGATCCGGGATTCAACACGCTGGCAATCCATGCGGGCGCGCAGCCCGATCCGGCGACCGGCGCGCGGATTACACCGATCTACCAGACGACGGCCTTCGTCTTCAACGATTCCGACCATGCCGCAGCCCTTTTCGGCCTGCAGCAGTTCGGCAATATCTATAGCCGCATCATGAACCCCACCCAGGCGGTTCTGGAGGAACGCGTCGCGGCCCTTGAAGGCGGCACGGCAGCGCTCGCCGTCGCCTCAGGCCATGCCGCGCAGATGATCGTCTTCCACACGCTGATGCGTCCCGGCGAGAATTTTGTCGCCGCCCGCCGCCTCTATGGCGGCTCGATCAACCAGTTCGGCCATGCCTTCGAGAATTTCGGCTGGCAGGTGCGCTGGGCCGATTCCGACGACCCTGATGATTTCCAGAGCAAGATCGATGACAAGACGCGGGCGATCTTCATCGAGAGCCTTGCCAATCCCGGCGGCACCTTCGTCGATATCGCCGCGATCGCCGAAATCGCCCATCGCCACGATCTGCCGCTGATCGTCGACAACACCATGGCGACACCCTATCTCATCCGGCCGATCGAACATGGCGCCGATATCGTCGTGCATTCGCTGACCAAGTTCCTCGGCGGTCATGGCAATTCCATGGGCGGCATCATCATCGATGGCGGCACCTTCGACTGGTCGAAGACCGGCAACTATCCGATGCTCTCCAGCCCGCGGCCGGAATATAATGGCGTTGTCCTGCACCAGACCTTCGGCAATTTTGCTTTCGCGATCGCCTGCCGCGTGCTCGGCCTGCGCGACCTCGGCCCGGCCCTCTCGCCCTTCAACGCCTTCCTGATCCTGACCGGCATCGAGACGCTGCCGCTGCGCATGCAGCGCCATAGCGACAATGCGATTGATGTGGCCAAATGGCTGAAGGCCCATTCCAAGATCGCCTGGGTGAATTATGCCGGCTTGGAGGATGACCCGAACCACGCCCTGCAGCAGCGCTACTCGCCCAAGGGAGCAGGCTCGGTCTTCACCTTCGGCGTCAGGGGCGGCTACGAGGCCGGCAAGGCGCTGGTCGAAGGGCTGGAGCTTTTCTCGCATCTTGCCAATATCGGCGACACGCGCTCCCTGGTGATCCACCCGGCGTCCACTACGCACCGGCAGTTGACGGATGAGCAGAGGATTGCGGCCGGCGCTGGGCCTGATGTCGTGCGCCTCTCCGTCGGCATCGAAGACGTTAAGGATATCATCGCCGATCTCGAACAGTCGCTGTCGAAGATCTGACTGCGGATCGCTTCATATTCGCTCATCATCCAGTCAATTGCCTGACTTCCATCGAACATCATCGACATCGCCTCTATTGGTTTGCGTATCGTAGAGATGAGAGACTTCAACATGGAAAGAAGACAGGACGGGCGAAACAGATCATTGCAGGCCACAGCTGTAGTCGCGGACGGGGTAGGTCACCTTGATGTCGAACGGCGCTGGTCCCGGAAAGACATGCCCCAATCCCGCATCGCCATCAGCACGGGCGCGAGGGTCTGCCCGAACTCGGTCAAGGAATATTCCACACGGGGAGGGACCTCCGCGAAGACCTTGCGGGTGACGATCCCGTCGGCCTCGAGTTCGCGCAGCTGCATCGTGAGCGAACGCTGGCTCGGGTCTCCCACCAGGCGGCGTAGCTCGCCGAACCGACGCGGGCCGTCGAGGAGACGGTAGATGATCATCGGCTTCCACTTGCCGCCTGTGACATCCACGGTGATCTCGACCGGACATTTATAATCGACGTCCATCCTGCGCTCCAATAGTGTACTTTGTATCCCTATAAGCAAAACTATTGCCTACTTGCAAGTTCGCGTGTGTCGCACCTAGCTGGAAGCGAGCTTTTTGTGAGAGGTGCGTTATGCGAGCTGCGTTCTACGAAAGACAAGGGACTGCGAGAGAAGTGCTGACCATCGGCGAACTTCCCGATCCGCAACCCGGGGCCGGGGAAGTCCGGGTCAGGGTTCTCGCGTCGGGCATCAATCCTTCCGACATCAAGACGAGAACCGGATTTGGCGGAAAGGCGATGCCGTTCCGGAGGATCGTCCCGCACCAGGATGGAGCGGGCATCATCGACCGCGTCGGTCCCGGCGTGCCCGACGCCCGTATCGGCGAGCGGGTGTGGGTCTATATGGCGCAGACGGGCAGGGCGTTTGGTACCGCGGCGGAGTTCGTTTTGGTACCGTCCGGGCAGGCTGTCGGACTTGCTGCCAACGTGTCGTTCGAGACCGGAGCATCGCTCGGAGTCCCTGCGATGACTGCGCATCGATGCCTGTTCGCCGATGGGGACCTGCGCGGCAAGCGGGTTCTCGTCCAGGGAGGCGCGGGTTCGGTTGGCAACGCCGCCATTCTTCTCGCCAAGTGGGCCGGGGCATGGGTGGCGGCGACTGTCAGTCGAGACGAACAGGCGGACGTCGCGCGTGCGGCAGGGGCCGATCTCGTCATCAACAGGTATAGGGAGGATGTCGCGCAGGCGGTGAGATCGGCAACCGACGGCCGGGGCGTCAACCGTATTGTCGACGTGGACATCACCGCCAATATTGACACCGCAGTCGCTTGTCTCGCGCGTGACGGCGTTGTCTCGGCCTATTCCACGGAGTCGCCGCAAGCCACGCTCTCGATCCCCTTCTTCCCCGCGCTGCTCGGTGGCTTCGCTTTCCGTTTCGTCTACGTCTACACCATGCCGGAACCAGCGATGCGGGAAGCGGCCGAGGAAGTCTCTGCCTGCGCGGCTTCGGGAGCCTACGTTCCGAAGATCGCGGTGACGCTCGTGCTGGATCAGATCGCTGAGGCGCATGAACTGCAGGAAAGCGGCAAGATTGTCGGAAAGATTCTGATCGGCTTTTGATCTGCCGGCTGGGCCAAGGACGCCTTAACGGCGGAGGGTGCCCAGTACTCGTCCGTGGCCAACTGGGAGCCCCATGTCGTCGTTGATGGCCGCCTCATCACCGGCCAGAACCCTGCCTCGGCGAGACCGCTGGCAAAGGAACCGGTCGCCGCCTTGAAAAAGCTGGCGTAAGCCGATGAAGTAGACGGCGCCAGTACGTCGATCCGTTGTGGCAGGCGGGCAATCGAGTTGTTCGGAGGACAGTCTGGAAGCGTGGACCGCTTCCAGACTGTCCTTGTTGAGCGACTGCGTTAACGCGATCACGAAGGCCTGACGTTACTGCAGGCGCTCCTTCTTGGCACCGGTCGCGGCCAGTCGGCCTCGTCAGACCAGCTTGATCGTGACGTCGATATTTCCGCGCGTTGCCTTCGAGTACGGGCAAATCTGATGCGCCTCGTCGATCAGCGATTGGGCGACGTCGCGCTCTACGCCTGGAATGCCGACGTTAAGGCGAGCGGTCAGCGAGTAGCCGTCAGTGTCGGACAGGTTGAGATCGACTTCGGCATCGATCGTGACGTCACCGCCGAGCGTGATGTGCTTCTTCTTCACGATGAGCCCGATGGCACTCTCGAAGCAAGCCGACCAGCCTGCTGCGAAGAGCTGCTCGGGATTGGTGCCGATGCGCGCCGTGCCCGGTACGCCGAGCCTTACATCGAGACGCCCGTCGGAACTGCGGGCGACACCGTGTTCGCGACCGCCGGTGACGTGTGTCTTTGCGGTGTAGAGGACTTTGGGGTTCATTTTCTGGTCCATGACGCACTCCTTTTTGCTTTCGTTGCGGATGCCCCTGTTGGGCGGGTGTTTACTTCTTCGGTCAGGCGTCGGCGACGTCTATGAGCGCTGGCGAATGCCGTGGGCGCCAAGGACGGCCATTCGGCCGACCTCCTTCAGCTCTCGATACGGCCGGTTACGCCGCCGGTGCCATGTTCTGCATGGCCGCCAATGCTCCGAGGATTTGCTCGGTCGTCACGATGGCGCTGGCGTAGTTCGGCATGTTGATTTCCAGCGCCGCATGCATCATCTCGTCGGAATAGTCGGCGACCGCGTCCTTCACGACCGTCACGTCGTATCCAAGCTCGGCTGCGAAGCGGACCGTTGCCTCGATGCAGGTATGCGCGATCAGGCCGATGACGATCAGTCTGTGGATGCCCCGCCTTTTGAGCTGGTTGTCGAGGTCGGTGTTGGCAAAGCCGCTGGAGCACCAATGCTCCGATGCCACGACCTCGCCCGCAGCAGGAACGAACTCCGCCTTGAATTCTCCGCCCCAGGTGCCGAACTCGAAGGTCTTGCGCTTCCAGGCCAGCTTCTGAATAGGGGCGATATACTTCCAGTTCTCATAGTCGCCTTCGCGAAAGCGGTGGTGCATCGCGAAGAAGACGGGGAGTTTGACCTGCCGTGCCGCCTTGAGAATCTGCTCCATGTGCGGGACGCAATTGTTGGCCTCGGCGACCGCCTGTATGCGCGGCCAGATCTTGCCTCCTTCGGAAATGAAGTCGTTATACGGGTCGACCACCAGAAGCCCGGTAATGCCGTGTTCGTAGGACAGTTCGGTCATCGCATCCTCCTTTGGCGCTTAGGCGGCTCTCGACGATGACTGGTTACGAAGCGCAAAGCGCTCGATGCTCGCTGCAAAGAGCGGCGTCTCACCCTTGTTATGGGCGATCGACATCGGCTGGCGCTGCGTGCGGAACACCTCGAAGGGGATGCCCTGCCGATCCAGGTTCGCCAACATTTCGTCGGTGGCGAAGGACTGGACGCGGTTGGTGAACTCGCAGCGGTCCTTGTCGATTGCCTTGACGCTCAATTCCCAGGTCACATGGATGGTCACGCGGCCGGTCGGCGTGAAGACGTCGGAGTCTGAATCGAGGATCAGATGATCCTTCTCTCCGAGCGTCTCGACATAGTGCTGGACCATCAGGCTGCCGCCGATCGTCTCGACGTTGATCGACATGCGCGTGCCGTCAGGCGCGGTCGTAAAGCCGGCGGCGATATGGGCTGGCGAGCAGGACTGATATTCCTTCTCCGGCAGTGTGAAGCACCAGTTGGGAATGTCGATCTTCTCGATCGGCGCATTGATGATGGCGGTGAAGCTGGAATCGACGATCTGATTGTCGCGCATTGTCTGTCTCCTTCTTCGATAAGGGGTTGAGATCGCTGTGTCGGGCGGCGCGCACCGCGCCGCCCTGTTGTCAGATCGATTTGCGAAGCGGCTTGAACGCGGCGCGCAGATCTTCGGTCAGGAACATGGGTTGCTCCCAGGCTGCGAAGTGGCCACCCTTGGATGGGAGGTTGTAGAAGATGAGCTGCGGATAGGCCTTCTCGGCCCAGCTCTTCGGAGCCTGGTAAATCTCGTCGGGGAAGGCGCTGACCGCGACCGGTATCTTGATGCCGCGCGGATCGAAGAAACCGCCGGAGGGGAAGTGGGCGTTGTCCCAATAAAGCCGGCCGGAAGAGATTGCGGTGTTCGTCAGCCAGTAGAGCGTGACGTTGTCGAGGATATCGTCCTTCGAAAGCCCTTCCTGTTTTCCGTCGAAGACGCGGGCGATCATGTCATAGCTGCGGATGTCATGATCGAGCATCCAGGCGGCAAGGCCGATCGGGGAGTCGACGATGCCATAGAGCGTCTGCGGCCGGTTGTTCATCTCGATCGCATAACCGAGGCCGTTCTTGTAAAAATCGTCGAGCTGCTCATAGGCGCGCTTTTCATCGGCCGAGAGGCTGTCGGGTGCGGGGGCGCCTGACGACAGCAGCTTGGCAATATCGGCAGGTACGGTGGCCGCCATGTTGGTGTGGATGCCGAGAAGGCCGGCCGGTTCCTGCACCGCCATCAGTTCGGTGACGGCATTGCCCCAGTCACCGCCTTGGGCGACATACTTCGTGTAACCGAGACGCTGCATGAGCGCGGCCCAGGCCTTGGCGATGCGCGGCGGATTCCAGCCCGGCTCAGTCGGCTTGCCGGAGAAACCATAGCCGGGAAGCGAGGGAATGACGACATGGAAGGCGTCTTCGGCGCTGCCGCCATGCGCTGTCGGATCGGTCAGTGGCCCGATGATCTTCAATTGCTCGATGATCGATCCCGGCCAGCCATGGGTGATGATGATCGGCAGCGCATTCTCGTGCTTGGACTTCACATGGATGAAGTGGATGTCCAGCCCATCGATCTTCGTGATGAACTGCGGGTAGGAGTTGAGCTTCGCTTCGACCTTGCGCCAATCGTAGTTCTTGGCCCAGTGGTCGGCGAGCTTCTTGATGGTGGAGAGCTGAACGCCCTGCGAGTGGTCGCTCACCGTCTCGCGATCCGGCCAGCGTGTGGCGGCGACGCGGCGATGGAGGTCTTTGAGGGTTTCGTTCGGAAAATGAACGTGGAACGGCTTGATCGCCTCATCGGCTGTGGCAGCAAGCAGATGGGAAGGCAGAAGCGCGCCTGAACTTGCAACCGCCACGCCCAGGGAGGCGGCGGCGAGAAAACGGCGGCGGTCCTGGTCGATTGCATCAGCGACTTCGGTCTTGATCATGGCTTTCTCCTCGGGGATCAGGATGTTGCAGTTGCACGTTTGTGCTGACCGAAACCTACTGCCGTATGCCGAGAAGCGCCCGTTATGCGTTGTTAGCTGTTGTCAGGAGACGAAAGCGGAGCATGTTAACAACAGCCGATATTCGCGCATCGACTGTTTTTCTCCCGTTTCAATACCTTCGGGTAGTGGCACGGATCGAACTGCTGGACTAATGTCCGCCAGCGCACAGACGTCGGCCAGAGGGATGAGCCATGGCGATCGTAGCAGTCGGGGATATCAAGGGAATTCGCTTCGGACCGTTCAAGCTGGCGGTAGGCGAAAGGCTTCTGAGCAGGGAGGGTGTCCCTGTGGAACTGGGCGGACGTGCCCTCGACATTCTTGTAGCGCTCGTGACATCCCCAAATGAAATCGTCAGCAAGAAGGAGCTGATGGACAGGGTCTGGCCCGACGCCCTCGTCGAGGAAGGCAGCCTTCGCTTCCATATGGCCGGGCTACGCAAGGCCCTCGGCGATGGCCAGGACGGCGCGCGCTACATCACCACGATTGCGGGGAGGGGCTACTGCTTCGTCGCACCCACTGTCGCCGTGTTGCCCGATCATCGCGATAGCCCGCTCGTCGAGGACGTGTTTCCGCATGCGAACCTTCCTCCACGGCTCGCCCGAATGGTCGGCCGTGACGTCGATGTCATGAAGCTGGGCGCACAACTGACGGATTCCCGGCTCGTCACGATCGTCGGCCCGGGCGGAGTGGGAAAGACGACCGTCGCGATTGCTGCAGCCCATCAGGCCGCCGAGGTTTTTGCCGGACACGTGCTGTTCGTTGATCTCGGCGTGGTCGCCGATCCGAAACTTGCTGCGACGACGATCGCTGCCCTGCTCGGACTTCCGGTCCAGGCCGAAGACGCGACACCCGATGTGATGCGGTTTCTCAGGGACAAACGCCTTCTCCTGATCCTCGATACCTGTGAGCACCTGGTGGAAACGGTCGCCACCATTGCTTCGTCCATTCTGGACGCCGCACCACAGGTGCATATCATTGCGACGAGCCGTGAGGCGCTGCGCATCGACAGCGAGCGCATCTACAGGTTGGATGCTTTGGGATATCCACCGGAAGTCAATGAAGCGCCGTCCGCAGCCGTTCAGCAATATCCGGCAGCGCAGCTTTTCGTCGAACGTGCGATAGCCAGCGGTGCCCAACTCGACGGAAACGAGGCCGAAGCTGCAATTGTCTGCGACATATGCCGAAAGCTCGACGGGGTCGCCCTGGCCATCGAACTCGCCGCCAGACGCGTCGAGGCCTATGGTTTGGAGCAGACCGCAGCATTGCTCGATCAAAGGCTGACACACCTGTGGCAGGGTTTGCGGACAGCCCCGCCGCGCCAGCAAACGCTGCAGGCCACCCTCGACTGGAGCTATGGGCTTCTGTCCGAAACCGAACGTGCGGTGCTGCGCAGGCTCGCGGTGTTCGTGGGAAATTTTCCACTCGATGCTGCTTTGGAGGTGGTGACGAACGACACGCTCGATCGTGCTTCGGTTTTTGCGGCTATCGACAATCTAGTGGAAAAGTCGATGGTGGCCGCCCGCCCGATCGGTGCCATGATGCGTTACCGGCTTCTCGACACCACGCGCGCCTACGTGATCGAACTCGGCAGGGACGACGAGTGGCAGGAACTGGCGAGGCGGCACGCAGCCTATTGCCGCCTTTGGTTCGAACAGAACGGCAGCGAGTGGACGTCGCTCTCGACCCCCTTGGAGCGAGCGCCGCACTTCAATGCAGTCGATAACGTTCGCAGCGCACTTGAATGGTGTTTTGGAGAGAACGGCGACACATCGCTCGGGGTCGGCCTTGTCGCCTCCGTTGCTCCTGTCTTCCGTGCGATGGGCTTGCTGCCGGAGTGCCAACGATGGACGGAGCGCGCACTCCAGTCGCTGGACGATGCCACCCGTGGCACGAGCGAGGAGATGCAGCTCCAGGCGGCATTCGGAGTATCGATGATGTTCATGCGAGGCCACAACGAGATGTCGGCTGCCGCGCTGAACAGGAGTCTGGAGATAGCCGAAGCGCGCGGCGACGACCTCAATGCCGCAAGACTGCTGGGACCGATCCACTTCTTCCATCTGCGCAGCGGCGAGTTCAGGCTATGCGTGGAATACGCCGAGCGCTGCACCGAGATCGCCGATCGAATAGGCGATCCTGCGGCGACCACGCTATCCAGGGCTCTTCTCGGCCTCTCTTACTGTCTGGTCGGGCGCCTCGCTGAAGCACATGCGACGCTGAAACCCGTTGTCGAGCCCGCTCTTTCGCCAGCCAGCAAGCAGATGCATTACGGCTTCGATCACTACACCTGGGCCAGGATAGGCTGGTCGACAAATCTCTGGCTGGAAGGCCATACCGACCGGGCTCGCGCGGTGATCCGCCAATGCTTCAAGGATGCGGAGACGATGCGCCATCCCGTATCCTTCGCGATCTCGCTGAGTTCGATCGCGACGCTTCTGTGGATCGGCGATTTCGACGTGGCGGAGGAACACTTGGTTTCCTTCATCGCCCGCGCGGAGACCCAGGCTTTCGGCCCATATCTCTCCATGGGGCATGCTTACAAGGCCGAGATCGCGATACGGCGGGGTGACTTCGAAGCCGGCGTTACGGCGCTGCGTAAACAGCTGGAGGATCTTCACGCCACACGCTTCGAACTCTTCACAGTGCGGTTCCACTTCGTTCTCATCATGGGCCTTCTGGCCGGCGGGCGATCTGCCGAAGCATGGGAACTCGCAGAGGAAACCGAGCAGCTGATCGAGGAAAAGGGCTACTATTCCTACCTTCCGGAGCTTCTGCGGCTGAGGGGCTGCATTCTTTTGGCTGCACCAGGACTGAGCCACATGGATGCAGAGACCTGTTTTACGTTGTCATTGGACGTGAGCCGCAGGCAAGGCGCTGGCGCCTGGGAAATCCGGGCGGCAACTGATCTGGCGAGGCTCTGGACGGAGCATGGGCGGACCGAGGAAGCCGATGGGCTGCTTCGACCCGTTTATGAGCGGCTGACGGAGGGGAGGGACACGCCCGCTCTTCGTGCGGCCGCGCAGGCGCTCGCGCAAGCCGGCTGAGAGGCACGGAGCGCGCTGTAATTGCAGCGATCTTTTATTGGTGGTGACGGATTTGGCGTGAAGGCGGCCAAGCCGATCATTCGCGGAAATTGCCGGACATGGTGGCTGCTATCATCCCTAAAATCGTTTGATTTCAATGAGAAGTCTGTCAAAGCTATGTGACGGACTACACCTGAGGAAAAGCCTTCATGTTTTTGCTTTCCGTCGCCGCCATCTGGGCGGTGGCCGCCATCACGCCAGGTCCGAACTTCCTCATCGTCGTCCGGACGGCGCTGGAGGGTTCGCGAAGCGCGGCAGTGGCCGTCATCGCTGGCGTCATCCTAGGCACCTTCTGCTGGGGGCTCGCCGGCTGGCTCGGCATCAGCGCACTCTTTGCGGCCGCACCTTTCGCCTATCTGTTCCTGAAGGTCGCCGGCGGGCTCTATCTCTGCTTCCTCGGTGCAAAGCTCGTCTGGAGCACCTGGCGCAAGGCGGGCAGTGGAGAGCCGCAAGCCGTGCGGGCAGGGATCGGCCCGAAGCAGGCTTTCTATTCGGGGCTCGCAACCAACCTCGCCAATCCGAAATCGGCCTTCTTCGTCGCCTCGCTCTTTGCGGCGACGCTGCCGGCCGAGCATAGCTGGATGCAGGGTGCTGCTGCCGTCGCCACGATGGTTCTGGTCTCCTCGCTCTGGTACTCGTTCGTGCTGACAGTATTGCGCAACCCTGCCGTTGCAGGCGTCTATGCGCGCGGCCGTAGAACACTTGACGCCGCGGCCGGCGTCATCTTCATGGGCTTCGGCCTGAAACTTCTGACCTCAGCGCGATAACCATGGCAAACATGATCTCCTTCGATATCGACAGCGTCGAACCGGAAGTCGGCGCTCCCGCCGCCGAGCGCATCATTTCCGGCAATCCGCAATTCCGCACCTGGAACCTGGAGGAGGCCGAGGGCGGCCTATATTCCGGCATCTGGGAGGCAACGCCTGGCAAGTGGCGGATCGTCTATGAGGAGTGGGAATATTTCAGCCTGCTCTCCGGCCATTCGATCGTGACCGAGGATGGCGGTGAGCCGGTTCATCTGAAGGCGGGCGACCGGATAATCCTCAGGCCAGGCTTTAAAGGAACCTGGGAAGTCGTTGAAACGACTCGCAAGGATTATGTGATCAAGGTCTAAAAAGCTGCCCGGATGGATGGCTTTTGATCATTCTCGTTAATAGTGTCTACATCATCAAATGATAGATCTTATCTGCAGCGCATTGCGGACATGATGTCTCCTGCCGTCACCATAGACATGGCCTTGCAATTCATCTTTTCGGGATTGGCATGTCGTCGAATCTTGCAGGTAGGCACGTTCGAACCCAAACGTCTTCCATCATTGCGACAACCATCTTCTTCCTCGTCGTCGCTCTCGTGCTGACGGGCCTCATGGCCCATGTCGTCGCCACGATGAACCGGTCTGCAAACAAGATCGATGATGCCAGGGCCACGCGCGCTGCCCGTGCAGCGATCTCGGCCTTTGCCAATCGTTTGAGCGCGACAACCACGGACAACGCCGTATGGGATGATGCCTATAAAGCGATCTCATCTCCTGACGCCACGGATTGGGCCTATGAGAACTGGGGCAAGACCACAGCGGATTATCCGCTCTATGACGGCGCGGTCGTGATCGGCCCCGACCGCTCTTCGGTCATCTCCGCATATGCCAAAGGCAAGCCCTTCCAGCCTAGTGCTTCTTTCGGCGAAGCTTTTTACCAGCAGATCGACAAAGCTGCTGAATCCGGACAGGCGCCGGTGGTCAATTTCATCCGAACCGAAACGGGCATCGCGCTGATCGTGTCACAGGCAATCCAGCCTTTCACCGCAGAAGGCGAGCTTCCGAAGCTGAGTGTGCTGAGCCTCTACAAGGATCTCACGTCGGAGGTTCTCGACACTTTTTCGGACGAGCATGAACTCGAAGGGCTGCGCCTCGCCGCCGCGCCCGAGTCGGGCCTGCTGAACACACCGATCACGGACATAGGAGGTGGCGTCATAGGCCATCTTGTCTGGCCCAGCAAAGCGCCCGGAACCGCCGTGTTTCACGAAGTCTATCCTTACGTCGCGGCTGCTGTCATCATCCTTGCGATGTTTCTGGGTGGTGTTCTGCTGGTGGGTGCAGCAGAGGCGCGCCGCCTGCGCCAATTGGCGCAAGCGGCGATTTTCGAAGCGAACCACGATAGCCTGAGCGGCCTGTTGAACAGGCACGGGCTTCTCGCACTGCTGGAAGAGCTGGAAGATACCGATGTTGCGCCACCCCGGCTCTATCTGGTCGATCTCGATGGATTCAAGGCTGTCAACGACGCCTGGGGGCATGCGGTAGGGGATGACCTGATCCGGATCGTCTCGAACGCCCTGATCGCCTGTCACCCTGAAGTCGTTGCGGCCGCCCGGCTGGGAGGCGACGAGTTTGCGCTGGTGCAGATTGGAACCGCCGCGCGTGGGGAGATAGAAGAGACTATTCTGGCGCTGTTCACCGAGCCCTTCAAAATCGAAGGGCGAACGATCGAAGTTGGCGCAAGCATCGGAGCTGCCGCACGTGACGGAGACGTACCGCCTTTGGAGCTTCTCCGCAGGGCGGATATGGCGCTCTATCGTGCCAAGGCAAACGGCAGAGGCCGGGCGATCGAATACGACCCGGAGCTGGATCTGGAACGCCAGAGGGTCGCCGAAATGGAAGCTTTGTTGAAGAGCGCCATTAGCAATGGTGCGATCGAAGCCTTTTTCCAGCCTCTCGTCTCTGCTGCGACAGGTGCTGTTACTGGTCTTGAAGCGCTAGCGCGTTGGCGAGTTCCAACAGGGAACATAAGCCCTGAGATTTTCATCCCGCTCGCCGAAAGGTGCGGCCTCATCGATGCGCTCGGCGCTCATATGCTGAAAACATCGATCGGGCATGCCAAGAACTGGCCTGGCCTGTCATTGTCGGTGAACGTTTCGCCGGTCCAACTCTGCAATCCGGAATTCGCCGCCGAAGTGATCTCGCTTCTGCAGGAGCTCGATTTCGATCCGAAGCGTTTGACATTGGAGATCACGGAAGGCGTCCTGATGACAAATCCGGAACAGGCCCGCAGGTCGATAGATCACCTCAAACAGGTCGGTATAAAATTCGCGCTTGATGACTTTGGCTGCGGCTATGCAAGCATCGGCGCATTGCGGCAGTTCGGGTTTGATCGCATGAAGATCGACCGTTCGCTCGTATCCGCTCTCGACCAAGCCTCGAATGGCGCCGATGTTCTGAGAGCCACCATCTCCCTGGCGACCGCTCTGCAGATTCCCGTGACAGCTGAAGGTATCGAGAATACGCGCCAGGCGGCGATCCTGCGTGAGGCCGGCTGCGACCAGCTGCAGGGCTATCTGATCGGAAAACCTATGTCGGCACTCGAGATATCCAGCAAGCTTCAAGAGCTTGCCGCATAGATTGCGGCAGCACACTCGGGTGGTCGTCCGGTCCTCGGAGCATTTTGGCGTCTGAAAACGACATTTTCACGCATTGCTGCGGCAATCGACCGCAGCCCTGCGGCAATAGGGCCGCACCTCATTTACGAAGGCTTTGTCAGCGCGCGATTCACTAGGAAAGTCAGTGACTTCAGCGACTTATGCACAGCGTTGCATTTCATGTCACCCGTCACAAACTGTCATCAAACTGTAATAATAGACGCCTAGCCGCCTTCCCGTGACGAGGAAATTCAGCGCCCCTGACAGTGGACACCCCCTCCATGGCGCCGAGCCTCGTCGTCCTTTCGTTCCATCAGGGAAGAGTCGCAAATGCTCACCAAGAAACTTCTTTCGGCCTGCCTCGGCGCCGGCCTGGTTGCCGCTCTGGCAGTCTCGGCCTCCGCTGCCGATATTACCGGCGCTGGTTCGACCTTCGTCTATCCGGTTCTTTCGAAGTGGTCGGCAGACTACAACAAGGAAACCGGCGACAAGCTGAACTACCAGTCGATCGGTTCGGGCGGCGGTATCGCCCAGATCAAGGCTGCAACGGTTGACTTCGGCGCTTCCGACGCCCCGCTCAAGCCGGAAGATCTGACGGCTGGCGGCTTTGGCCAGTTCCCGCTCGTTGTCGGCGGCATCGTTCCCGTCATCAACGTCAAGGGCATCAAATCAGGCGAACTGAAGCTCTCCGGCAAGGTCCTCGCTGACATTTACCTCGGCAACGTCACCAAGTGGAACGACAAGGCCATCGCCGATCTGAACCCGGGCCTGAAGCTGCCCGACAGCCAGATCGCAGTTGTTCACCGTTCGGACGGCTCGGGCACCTCCTTCAACTGGACCAACTTCTTCTCCAAGGTAAACCCGGACTGGAAGTCGAAGGTTGGTGAAGGCACTGCCGTTAACTGGCCGGTCGGCATCGGCGGCAAGGGCAACGAAGGCGTTGCTGCTTACGTTACCCGCGTCAAGGACTCGATCGGTTACGTCGAATACGCCTACGCCCTGCAGAACAAGCTGCCCTACGTTCTCATCCAGAACGCTGCCGGCCAGTATCCGAAGCCGAACGCTGAAAGCTTCTCGGCTGCCGCTGCAAGCGCAGAATGGGGCAAGGCTCAGGACTTCTACCTGATCATGACCAACGCTCCGGGCGAAAAGGCCTGGCCGATCACGGCAACCACCTGGGCCATCATGTACAAGGAGCCGAAGGACGCTGAACGCTCCAAGGCTGCTTTCTCCTTCTTCAAGTGGGCTCTCGAAAAGGGCCAGAAGGAAGCTTCCTCGCTCGATTACGTTCCGCTTCCGGACACGCTCGTGAAGCAGATCGAAGATTACTGGACGGCCTCTTTCAAGAGCTGATCCTGACGAAACTGCGGTCGGGGCGGAAAGCCAAGCTTTCTGCCCCGAATGCCTTTGACACCCCCTCAAAGCAGCAGAGCGTACGGATATGAGCGAAGCATTGGCATCGCTGCCCGCCGACACCGCGGGCGTGAAGCGCCGCGACGGCGCCGCAGGCGATCGGATTTTTTATTGGATAGTTTTGGGCTGCGGCCTGTTTGTTCTCGCCGCTCTGCTGGCAGCGGCGATCTCCATGGCCATGGGCGGGCTTCTTGCCTTCCGCACCTTCGGCTTCGGCTTCCTGACCGGCACCGAATGGGATCCGGTTGCTCAGCAATTCGCAGGTCTCGTGCCGATCTACGGCACGCTGGTCACCTCGGCACTCGCCATGATCATCGGCGTTCCCGTTAGCCTCGGCATCGCGGTTTTCATTACCGAAGTTGCGCCGCGCTCCATCCGCGGACCGATCGGCGGTGCCATCGAGCTTCTCGCCGGCATCCCCTCGATCATTTACGGCATGTGGGGTCTTTTCACCTTTGCTCCGTTCATGTCGGATTACATCCAGCCGGTGCTCATCGACTGGCTGGGTCCGATCCCGCTGATCGGTGCGCTGTTTTCGGGTGCCCCGCTCGGCATCGGCATGCTGACCTCAGGCATCGTGCTGGCGATCATGATCATCCCCTTCATCTCGTCGGTCATGCGTGACGTCTTCCTAGTCGTCCCCGCGCAGCTGAAGGAATCGGCCTATGCGCTTGGTTCGACAAAGTGGGAAGTGGTGCGCGACATCGTCATTCCGCACACCCGCACTGCCGTTGTCGGTGGCATCTTCCTTGGTCTCGGCCGCGCGCTCGGCGAGACCATGGCGGTCACCTTCGTCCTCGGCAACACCCATAACATTGCCGTGTCGCTGATGGAGCCCGGCACCTCGATTGCCGCGACGCTCGCCAATGAGTTTGCCGAGGCTTCGGACGACCTCTACCGGTCGTCGCTGGCAGCACTTGGCCTCATCCTCTTCGTTGTCACCTTCATCGTTCTGGCGGCCGCCAAACTCATGCTGGTGCGTATGGCAAAGCAGAGGGGGGAATAATCATGGCTACCTATTCGGGCTCCCTCTACCGCCGCCGCCAGATCGGCAGCGCAATCGCGCTGACGCTCTGCGGCATCGCCACCGTACTCGGCCTGGTCTTTCTGGTGTGGATACTCTGGACGACGCTGGTCCACGGTCTGTCTGCGCTGAGCCCCAGCCTTCTCACGGAAATGACACCGCCGCCCGGCGAAGACGGCGGCGGTCTCGCCAACGCGTTCATGGGCAGCCTGCTGATGGTCGTTCTCGCCGTTGTGATCGGTACACCGATCGGCGTGCTCGCCGGCACCTACCTGTCGGAATTCGCCCGCGGCAAGAAGCTCGGCGAGGCCATCCGCTTCGTCAACGATATCCTGCTCTCTGCGCCGTCGATCATCATCGGCTTGTTCGTCTATGAAGTGGTCGTCCGTCCGACCTCACGCTTCTCCGGCTTTGCCGGCGGCATCGCGCTCGCCTTCATCTTCCTGCCGGTCGTGGTGCGCACGACCGACGAGATGCTGAGGCTGGTTCCCGATGTCATGCGTGAGGCAGCCCTTTCGCTCGGCATTCCGCGCTGGAAGGTCACTCTCAACGTCCTCTATCGTGCCGCCTCCACGGGTATCCTCACCGGTATCCTGCTTGCGATCGCCCGCATTTCGGGCGAAACCGCGCCGCTCCTCTTCACGGCTCTGAACAATCAGTATTGGAGCCTGGATATGTCGCAGCCGATGGCGAACATTCCCGTCGTCATCTTCCAGTTTGCCATGAGCCCCTATGAGCAATGGCAGAATCTTGCATGGGCCGGTGCCTTCGTGATGACGGCCGTCGTTCTAATCCTGAGCGTCGTATCGCGCTCCGTCCTGAACCGAAAAGGTGGGAAATGATGCTTCAGTCTGCAGACACTATCGATACTGCCAGCAAGCTGGAAAAGCCGATGGCGAGAGATAAGATCTCCCTCGAGAAAGTCAATTTCTATTACGGCGACGCCCACGCGATCAAGGATGTGAGCCTGAGCTTCCCGGAGCGCCAGGTCTCGGCCCTGATCGGTCCGTCCGGCTGCGGCAAGTCCACCCTGCTGCGCATCCTGAACCGCATCTACATGCTGTATCCGAAGATGCGCGCCACCGGCTCGATCAAGCTCGACGGCAAGAACATCCTCGACCCGAGCTTCTCGATGAATGAACTGCGCGCCCGCGTCGGCATGGTGTTCCAGAAGCCGGTGCCGTTCCCGATGTCGATCTATGACAACATCGCCTATGGCATTCGCCACCACGAGCGCCTCAACAAGGCCGATATGGACGTGCGCGTCGAGCAGGCGCTGCGTCAGGCCGCTCTCTGGGATGAGGTGAAGGACAAGCTGAAGGGCAGCGGCCTCGGCCTTTCGGGCGGCCAGCAGCAGCGTCTTTGCATCGCCCGCGGCGTGGCGCTGCGTCCGGAGGTGCTGCTTCTCGACGAGCCGACCTCGGCCCTCGACCCGATCTCGACTGCCAAGGTCGAAGAGCTGGTCGCGCAGTTGAAGGGCGAGTTCACGATCGTCATCGTCACTCACAACATGCAGCAGGCAAGCCGCATCTCTGACAACACAGCCTTCATGTATCTGGGCGAATTGATCGAATACGGCCCGACCGCGCAGATCTTCCAGTCTCCGAAGGTCAAGCGTACGGAAGACTACATCACCGGCCGTTACGGCTGATGCGATATTTCCTCGCGGAACAGAAACGGCCGGCACGCGATGAGCTTGCCGGCCGTTTTCGTTTCCGAGTGTCGGATATGAAGGCTTACCAGACGAGATCCAGGCGATCGAGCCCGTGGAAGTGGTAGACGTCCTTGACGACGGGCGTCTTGGCAAGTTTGAGCCCCGGCAGGCGCTTGAACAGTATCGGCAGCACGACGTTGAGCTCCAGCCGCGCCAGCGGCGCGCCGATGCAGAAATGGATGCCGGCGCCGAATGAGAGATTGGGTGCCTCGTTGCGGTCGGGCTTGAAGGTGAGGGGATCGCTGAATTTCGCTGGATCGTGATTGGCGGCGGCCAGGATCATGCTCACCTTGTCGCCGCGCTTGAACGCGATGCCGTCGATCTCGGCGGGCTCGAGCGCCCAGCGCTGGAAGATGTGGACGGGCGCGCAGATGCGCAGTGACTCCTCGACGGTGCGCTCGGTGGCGGTTTCGTCGCGGAAAAGCTCAGCCGGGTTGTAGCCGCTATCCAGAATGATGCGCACCGAATTGCCGATCTGGTGGACCGTCGCTTCATGGCCGGCATTGAGCAGCACGATGGTCGTCGAGATGAGCTCGTCTTCCGTCAGGTACTGGCCCTTGTGCTCGGTATGGATCATATGTGTCAGCAGGTCGTCACGCGGTTCGGACCGGCGCACGGCAATGACCGTCTTCACATAATCGGAAAATTCCCGTGCCGCCTGCTCCGCAGCATCTTCGTCTGCACGGGTGCGCCCGAACATATACATGCGCACATAGGCATGTGACCACTTGAGGAGCTGCGGCCCCATTTCCTCGGGAATGCCGATCATGCGGGCGATCATCGTCACCGGGATGATATCGGCAAAGGCCGAAAGCAGCTCGACTTCGCCCTTGTCGGCAAAGGCGTCGATCAGCCTGTTGGTAAGTTCTTCGATTTCCGGCTTCATCTTCTCGACATGGCGCGAGACGAAGGCGCGGTTGACGAGGGTGCGCAGCCGCGTGTGTTCCGGCGGCTCCAGCTCCAGCAGCGAATAGCGCTCGGCGAGATCGAAGGCGGCGAGGTGCGGTTCAGGTTCGGGCAGGCCGAGCTCCTCGCGGCTGGCAATATGCAGGATCTGCCGGCCGAACCGGCGGTCGCGCAGCAGCCCGTTCACATGATCGTAGCCGGTGACGAACCACTGCTTCTGCTGTTCCCAGTAGAAGGTGGGACAATGGGCATGGAGCGCGGCATAGACCGCGTTCGGGTTGCCGTAGAAGGCCGGGTCGCTGCCGTCGAGCGACACATGGCGGGTGGCTGGATCGATCTTGAGGAAGGGCGGTATCATCATGGGCAGAGGCTTAGCGGATTTGCCTTGCCTCGAAAAGATGGCCACTCAGCCTGCGCGGGAAAGTACACCCATGCGGCGTAGTGCTTCCACCTGATCGTCGACCGTCGGCACGAGTTCGCCGGCATGGGAGTTCGGCTCGCCAGGCGCGGGTGCCGCCGCTTCTTCCTCGCCGAAGACGACCGTGCAGTTACGGCCGGCAGCTTTTGCCGAATAGAGCGCACGGTCGGCGGCCGACACCAGCCGGTCGATATTGGCTTCGATCGCCGAGGAAAGCGCGATGCCGACGCTGACGGTGGCGGGGATCAGTGCCTCGCCCGTGCTGACCGGCAGGCGGCAGAATTCGGCGCGGATCGATTCCGCCAACGCTTCGGCTTCCGTCTGGTCGCGGACGGTCACGAAGGCCGCGAATTCTTCGCCGCCCATGCGGCCGAAGATATTGTTCGGGATATACTGACGGGCAAGGCGGGCGAAGGCGGTGAGGACGGCATCGCCCGACTGATGGCCGAAACGGTCGTTGACGCGCTTGAAATGGTCGAGGTCAAAGAGGATGACACCGACCTGGTGCTGCTCGTCATGTGCCTTTTCCTGGATCTTGTCGAAATAGCCGAGCAGGCCGCGGCGGTTCAGCACGCCCGTCAGCGAATCCGTCAGCGTCAGGAAGCGCAGGTGACGTTCCGACCGTTCCATGATGAGGCGGCAGGTGAGCGCGAAGGCGATGGTGAGCAGGAAGGCGCTGGCCATGGCGGCCCCGCCGCTGAAATTCGTCGCCTGCTTATCCGAGGGCAGGATAAGCGCCATTGCCAGCGCCACGCCGAAGCAGAGGAAGGCCTGCAGCACAAAGACGGCCATCAGCATGATGCGCGTGCGTTCGCGATGGATATCGCCGGCGGCTATCGCCATGGCAAGCGCAGTGGCGCCGGTCGCCGAGGCGAGATTGTAGAGAATGACGCGGTTGGAATAATCCTCGTTGATCCACGGCAGGAAGACGCCTGCAAGCCAGATTACTGGCGGCAGAAGCGCCCACCATTCCATCTTCTTGCGGTCGAGCGCCAGGAAGCCGGCGACCCAGGCACTTTGTCCGAGCAGGGCGATGGCATTGCCGATCTCGATGGAAAGCAGGTCGGGGATTTCGCCGCGGACCGCAACCAGCGCAAAGCCGATGCCGCTGAACAGGAAGCCGAGCCCCCAATAAAGGTAGGCGCCGCTTTTCCGGTCGTGGCGCCAGGCCACGAACAGAACCAGAGCCAGCGTAAGGGCTTCGGAACACCAGATGGACAGACCTGTAGTGACATTGAACACGGCAGCAACCCCTTGAGAATTGGCCGCATCCTTGCCGAAGAAGCTCGCTGTTTGATTAATGGCACAGATCTGCGCTCGGCAATTTCGTCGATATCTGCCGGTAAGCTTTCCGCCCGGTAAATACCCGTGAGATCCATCGGGCGCGGTAAGCCTTCCTTCATCCTGTCGCAGAGAATAACTGTGAGAGCCAAAGGTCTGGCCTCGCCGTTAACAAGCGTTTGGGAGAAACGGGATAGGGAAATGTCAAAGCCATATGTCGCGCCTGCTTCTTAACGTTATCCTTATGCGTGTCTTGAAGAGGGGGGCTGGGACACTCTATGTAGGGACAAGGCATTTTTCTTTGATTCCCGGCTTTCGCCGGAAAGACGTTAAAAGGACGCACATGAGAAACCCAGTCGATACCGCTATGGCACTCGTGCCGATGGTTGTGGAACAGACCAATCGCGGTGAACGCTCCTACGACATCTATTCCCGCCTGCTCAAGGAACGCATCATCTTCCTGACGGGCCCTGTCGAGGACCATATGGCGACACTCGTCTGCGCCCAGCTTCTCTTCCTCGAGGCCGAAAACCCGAAGAAGGAAATCGCGCTCTACATCAATTCGCCGGGTGGTGTCGTCACTGCCGGCATGGCGATCTACGACACGATGCAGTTCATCAAGCCGGCCGTTTCGACGCTTTGCATCGGTCAGGCCGCTTCCATGGGCTCGCTGCTTCTGGCCGCCGGTCACAAGGACATGCGCTTCGCCACGCCGAATTCACGCATCATGGTCCATCAGCCTTCGGGCGGTTTCCAGGGTCAGGCATCGGACATCGAGCGCCACGCCCGCGACATCCTGAAGATGAAGCGCCGCCTCAACGAGGTGTATGTGAAGCACACGGGCCGTACCTATGAGGAAGTCGAAAAGACCCTTGACCGCGACCATTTCATGGATGCGGACGAGGCCCAGACCTGGGGCGTCATCGACAAGGTTCTGACCTCGCGCATCGAAATGGAAGGCGATCAGGCCTAGTAATTAATAGGGATGGTGTTTTCGCCGCCACAGTTCTATCCCATTTGTGATTGAACAAGGGGTTTCATCTGGCGGCGGAGACGCTAATAGTAACTATTAATGCTATGTTGAATTTTTGTGACATAGCATTCGGCATTCGAAGGGGAATTCGTTGCCGCCGGTACCCGGACATGATTGATTGGGCCCGGTTCGTACCCCCTGAAGCCCTTGTCGGCAGGAACTCCGGGTAGGGAGTGCTGCCAGGGAGCTGATTGAGTGGACCGTGATTTCGCGTTCGAAATGCGGCGTGCTGGAAGGAAAGTGATATGAGCAAGGTCAGCGGCAGCAACGGCGGCGACAGTAAGAACACCCTCTATTGTTCTTTCTGCGGAAAGAGCCAGCATGAAGTCCGGAAGCTTATTGCCGGACCGACCGTGTTCATCTGCGATGAATGCGTCGAGTTGTGCATGGACATCATCCGCGAGGAGAACAAGTCCTCGATGGTCAAGTCCCGTGACGGCGTCCCGACGCCCCAGGACATCATCAAGGTCCTCGACGAATATGTCATCGGCCAGCGTCAGGCGAAGAAGATCCTGTCGGTCGCCGTTCACAACCACTACAAGCGTCTCGCGCACGCCTCCAAGAACGGCGACGTCGAATTGGCGAAGTCGAACATCATGCTGGTTGGCCCGACCGGCTGCGGCAAGACCTATCTTGCCCAGACGCTCGCCCGCATCATCGACGTTCCCTTCACGATGGCCGATGCGACGACGCTGACGGAAGCCGGCTATGTCGGTGAAGATGTCGAAAACATCATTTTGAAGCTTCTGCAGGCTGCGGATTACAATGTCGAGCGCGCCCAGCGCGGCATTGTCTACATCGACGAAGTCGACAAGATCTCCCGCAAGTCCGACAACCCGTCCATCACCCGTGACGTATCGGGCGAGGGCGTGCAGCAGGCGCTTCTGAAGATCATGGAAGGCACGGTTGCTTCCGTACCGCCGCAGGGCGGCCGCAAGCATCCGCAGCAGGAATTCCTGCAGGTCGACACGACGAACATCCTGTTCATCTGCGGCGGCGCCTTTGCTGGCCTCGACAAGATCATTTCGGCTCGCGGCGAGAAGACCTCGATCGGCTTCGGCGCGACCGTTAAGGCACAGGACGACCGCCGCGTCGGCGAAGTGCTGCGCGAACTAGAGCCGGAAGACCTGGTCAAGTTCGGCCTCATCCCGGAATTCATCGGTCGTCTGCCGGTTCTGGCGACGCTGGAAGACCTCGATGAGGATGCACTGATCCAGATCCTGTCCGAGCCGAAGAACGCCCTGATCAAGCAGTATCAGCGCCTGTTCGAGATGGAAGACGTGGAACTGTCCTTCCACGAGGACGCGCTGCGCGAAATCGCCCGCAAGGCGATCATCCGCAAGACCGGTGCTCGTGGCCTGCGTTCGATCATGGAAAAGATCCTGCTCGACACGATGTTCGAACTGCCGGCGCTGGAAGGCGTTCGTGAAGTCGTCATCTCCGAAGAGGTCGCACGCGGCTCGGCCCGTCCGCTGTATATCTACGCCGACCGCCAGGACGAGAAGGCAAACGTTTCGGCCTGAAGCTTGAGCTGAGAACCGTTATTTTAAGGGGCTTGCCTTGTGCAGGCCCCTTTCTATTTGAAAACAGGTGCCGGGCGCTGATAATAGTTGCGGGCAAGGTTGAAAACAGCCTTCGCCGATATTGCGCAAAGGATGACCCTTGGCAATGATGCTGTGATTCCGTAGCGTGTTGCTGGCGTTGTTATTTTAGGCGGTTCGGAAATGGTAAGCGTCGCTCCAGATAGGCGCTTCATTGTGTTGGCGTTCCATGTAATAAAGCTGTCACAACCGTGGAACGCGGGCGTTAACGTGGCTTGAAAAGCGTAGTCAGAACCTCCACTTGTAACAACAAGTGAGAGTGCCGGCCGGTCCCAAGCGGCCGCGCCAAAGAGCCCGGTAACGGGACGATGGAAAGGAATAAAAATGACGAAGAAAACGTCTGTAGCGAGCACCAGCACCGCCTATCCTGTTCTCCCCCTGCGCGACATCGTGGTATTCCCCCATATGATCGTCCCGCTGTTCGTCGGACGGGAAAAGTCGATCCGCGCGCTCGAAGAGGTCATGGGTTCCGACAAGCAGATCATGCTGGTCACCCAGATCAACGCCAGCGATGATGATCCGGACCCGTCAGCGATCCATCGCGTCGGTACGGTTGCGAACGTGCTGCAGCTCCTGAAGCTGCCTGACGGCACCGTAAAGGTTCTGGTCGAAGGCCGTGCCCGCGCCGAGATCGATACCTATACGAGCCGCGAGGATTTCTACGAAGCCCTCGGCCATGTGCTCGAAGAGCCGCATGACGATCCGGTCGAACTGGAAGCCTTGTCGCGTTCCGTCGTGTCGGAATTCGAGAGCTACGTGAAGCTCAACAAGAAGATTTCGCCCGAGGTTGTCGGTGCGGCCAGCCAGATCGACGACTATTCGAAGCTCGCCGATACGGTTGCTTCGCACCTGTCGATCAAGATCACCGAGAAGCAGGAGATGCTGGAAACCACCAGCGTCAAGGCTCGCCTCGAAAAGGCGCTTGGCTTCATGGAAGGCGAAATCTCGGTCCTGCAGGTCGAAAAGCGCATCCGCTCGCGCGTCAAGCGCCAGATGGAGAAGACCCAGCGCGAATACTACCTGAATGAGCAGATGAAGGCGATCCAGAAGGAACTCGGCGACGGCGAGGAAGGCCGCGACGAGATGAGCGAACTGGAAGAGCGCATCGCCAAGACCAAACTGTCCAAGGAAGCCCGTGAAAAGGCCGATGCGGAGCTGAAGAAGCTGCGCCAGATGAGCCCGATGTCGGCGGAAGCCACCGTCGTGCGCAACTATCTGGACTGGCTGCTCGGTATTCCCTGGGGCAAGAAGTCGAAGATCAAGGCCGATCTCAACAATGCCGAGAAGATCCTCGAAGCCGATCACTTCGGTCTCGAAAAGGTCAAGGAGCGCATCGTCGAGTATCTGGCGGTCCAGGCTCGTGCCACCAAGATCAAGGGTCCCATCCTGTGCTTGGTCGGCCCTCCGGGCGTCGGTAAGACCTCGCTCGCCCAGTCGATTGCCAAGGCAACCGGCCGTGAATATGTCCGCATGGCTCTCGGTGGCGTCCGTGACGAAGCCGAAATCCGCGGCCACCGCCGCACCTATATCGGTTCGATGCCCGGCAAGGTCATCCAGTCGATGAAGAAGGCGAAGAAGTCCAACCCGCTCTTCTTGCTCGATGAGATCGACAAGCTCGGCCAGGATTATCGCGGCGATCCGTCTTCGGCTTTGCTCGAGGTACTCGATCCGGCTCAGAACTCGACCTTCATGGACCACTACCTGGAAGTCGAATACGACCTGTCGGACGTGATGTTTATCACGACGGCGAATACGCTGAACATCCCGGCTCCGCTGATGGACCGCATGGAAATCATCCGTATCGCCGGCTACACCGAAGACGAAAAGCGCGAGATCGCCAAGCGGCACCTGCTGCCGAAGGCCATCAAGGAACATGCGCTGCAGCCGAGCGAATTCTCGGTCAGCGACGATGCCCTGATGGCGATCAGCCAGCATTATACCCGCG
Source organism: Rhizobium sp. YAF28 (assembly GCF_052113285.1). Taxonomy (NCBI): domain Bacteria; kingdom Pseudomonadati; phylum Pseudomonadota; class Alphaproteobacteria; order Hyphomicrobiales; family Rhizobiaceae; genus Rhizobium; species Rhizobium sp. YAF28. The sequence goes on from NZ_JBFRCX010000002.1 coordinate 602,806, forward strand.
AAGCCGGTGTCCGTAACTTCGAACGCGAATTGATGAAGCTCGCCCGCAAGGCGGTCACAGAGATCATCAAGGGCAAGACGAAGTCGGTTCACGTCACGGCAGCGAATATCGACGATTATCTTGGCGTTCCGCGCTTCCGCCACGGCGAAGCCGAGCGTGAGGATCAGGTCGGCGTGGTCACGGGTCTTGCCTGGACGGAAGTTGGCGGCGAGTTGCTGACGATCGAAGGCGTCATGATGCCCGGCAAGGGCCGCATGACCGTCACCGGCAACCTGAAGGAAGTGATGAAGGAATCGATCTCGGCAGCGGCGTCTTACGTCCGCTCGCGCGCCGTCGATTTCGGCATCCAGCCGCCGCTCTTCGACAAGAGCGACATCCATGTGCACGTGCCGGAAGGCGCAACGCCGAAGGATGGTCCGTCTGCAGGTGTCGCGATGGCAACCGCGATCGTCTCGATCATGACTGGCATTCCGGTCAACAAGGATGTGGCAATGACGGGTGAAATCACCCTGCGCGGCCGTGTCCTGCCGATCGGCGGCCTGAAGGAAAAGCTGCTGGCCGCATTGCGCGGCGGCATCAAGAAGGTGCTGATTCCGGAAGAGAATGCCAAGGATCTGGCAGAGATTCCGGACAACGTGAAGAACAACATGGAGATCATTCCGGTCTCCCGCATGGGCGAAGTGATCAAGCATGCGCTGGTCCGTCGTCCCGAGCCGATCGAGTGGGATGGCACGGTGGAAACGCCCGTCATCGCGACTGTCGAAGGGCTCGATGATGCAGGTGCAGCCATCGCTCATTGAGCTTTGGCGGCCACATTTATGCCCAATTGTTGCAAATCCTGAAAAAGGCCGGCGGAAACGCCGGCCTTTTTTGTGAAAACGTCATGTAGACGCTTGCTTTTCCTTGATTTGCAGGGTTTTTGGGTTCTCGGCGGGCCTGATGAAAGCGATTTCTGCGCCTAGCTTACAGATTGAGTTGTTTCAAACCATTTAGAAAGGGGTGGAAACATGAACAAGAATGAACTCGTGTCCGCAGTAGCCGAAAAGGCTGGACTGACGAAGTCTGACGCAGCATCTGCCGTAGACGCAGTTTTTGATGTTGTGCAGGCCGAGCTGAAGAACAAGGGCGACATCCGTCTCGCTGGCTTCGGCAGCTTCACGGTTTCTCATCGCGCTGCCACGAAGGGTCGCAACCCGTCGACCGGCGCCGAAGTTGACATTCCGGCACGCAACGTGCCGAAGTTCACGCCCGGCAAGGGCCTGAAGGACGCCGTCAACGGCTGATACGAGATTGTCCGCCGGCCGTAAACGAGAACGGTCGCGCAGGATTTCGAGGGGGGTTCGGCATCGCCGGACCCCTTTTTGTTTTCGCCGCTTGCGGCATGCAGCGCTTTGTCTTACGACGGTGATGTTCTCAGGGCGGGGTGAAAGTCCCCACCGGCGGTAAGGGCTACGGCCTGAGCCCGCGAGCGCCTTCTCAAGCCTTGGTTTGGGAAGGGTCAGCAGATCCGGTGTGATTCCGGAGCCGACGGTTAGAGTCCGGATGAAAGAGAATGAGCATGGCCGCGCGCGGGCAGGGATCTGTCGGCGTCTGCGTTCTGTAGCCTCATGCGTCCTGATTTATGTTTGGTCCCTATTCCGGATGGAAGACATGAATCAGAATTCCCTTGCAGTTTCGCACTCCCGCGCCTTCGCCGGTGCAGCCTTCATGGTGCTTGGAGGCGTCGTCTTCTCGCTCCTCAATGTCGTCACCCAATGGCTCACGATGAAGCTTGCCTTCCCGGCGGCCTCCGCAGCCTTCTGGCAATATGGCTTCGCCTTCCTTTTCTCCTTGCCCTTCCTGCGCAAGGTTGGCCTTTCTGCCATGCGCACGGATTATCCCTGGCGGCATATCGTGCGTGTCGTCCTTGCCGCGCTCGGCGTCGAGGCTTGGGTCTCCGGCCTCGCCTCCGTGCCGATCTGGCAGGCGATCGCACTCGTCATGACCTCGCCCTTCTTCATCATTCTCGGCGCACGCCTTTTCCTCGGCGAGCGTGTTGGCCCCACTCGCTGGATGGCGACAGGTGTCGGCTTTATCGGCGCCATGATCATCCTCCAGCCATGGTCGGACAGCTTCACCTGGGCAGCACTTCTGCCTGTTATCTCGGCCCTGCTTTGGGGCGCCTCTTCGCTCATCACCAAGAGCCTGACCGGCATTGAGAAGCCGGAGACGATCACCGTGTGGCTGCTGGTGCTGCTGACGCCGATCAATGGCGGCCTGGCGCTCGCGGCGGGCTTTGTGGTGCCGACGGGCGCCGCACTTGCTCTCTTCCTTCTGGCAGGCCTCCTGACGGTCGTGGCGCAATATCTGCTGACGCTCGCCTATGCCAGTGCCGACGCTGCCTATGTGCAGCCTTTCGACGACCTGAAGCTGCCGCTGAACGTGCTCGCCGGCTGGCTTTTCTTCGGCTATGCGCCGGCTGGTTATCTGTGGCTCGGCGCTGCGCTTATCCTCGCCGCGTCGCTCTTCATCATGCGCAGCGAGATGCGTCGCGAACGGCAGGCGGCCTGACGCAAACCGTACAAAATGTCGCAGGCTGTCATGTGTCTGTCATGGCAGTCCCGCAAAAAACCTCTGTTCGATTTTTTCGACATTGGGGGATTTTCAATGACATTGTCTTCGCGCAAGGCAGCGCTCGCTGCCATGCTTTTTGCATCCGTTGCCTTCCCGGCAGCGGCCGAGCCGGTTTTCAACCGCATCGCCTCTTTCCCGGTCGCGACCAACCTGCCGGCTGACAAGGACAAGCTTTCGGCCACCTCGGCCGAAATCATTACCGCTTCGCAGGATGGTAACACGCTGATCTACAGCGACAGTCCGCTCGGCGCGATTGGCTTCATCGACATCACCGATGCCAAAGCGCCCAAGGCCGGCGGCGCGCTGATGATGGACGGTGAACCGACCTCGGTCACGACTGCAGCCGGCAAGGCGCTCGTCGCCGTCAACACCGGCGAAAGCAAGCAGAAGCCGTCAGGCCGTCTGGCGATCGTCGATATCGCCGGTAAGAAGATCGATGCCACCTGCGATCTCGGCGGCCAGCCTGATTCGATCGCCCTCAACAAGGATAGGACGCTCGGCACTATCGCGATCGAAAACGAGCGCGACGAAGATGTCAACGACGGCAAGATCCCGCAGATGCCGGCAGGCGACCTCGTCGTCTTCCAGGTCAAGACCGACGGTACCGTCGATTGTGGCACAATCAAGCACGTTGCCCTGGCCGGTCTCGCCGGCGTTGCACCCGAGGATCCGGAGCCGGAATTCGTTGCCTTCAACAGCCAGAACGAAATCGCCCTGACCCTGCAGGAAAATAACGAGATCATCATCCTCGACGGCGCGACCGGCACGGTGAAGACGCATTTCACCGCCGGCACCGTTGATCTCACCGGCATCGACACCAAGCGTGACGGCGCCCTGAAATTTACCGGCGAGAAGAAGGGCGTCCATCGCGAGCCCGACGCTGTGAAGTGGCTGGACGACAACCGTCTCGTCGTCGCCAACGAAGGCGATTATGAAGGCGGTTCGCGCGGCTTCACCATCTTCGACAAGACCGGCAAGGTCCTCTTCGAATCCGGCAGCTCCTTCGAGCGTGCCGTCGCCGCGCTCGGCCACTATCCGGAAAGCCGCTCCTCGTCGAAGGGCGTCGAGCCGGAAGGTCTCGAAGCGGCCAAGTTCGGCACTGACAACCTGTTCTTCCTGCTCGCCGAGCGCGCTTCCGTCGTCGGCGTCTACAAGGACACGGGCGCCGATCCGGAACTGCTGCAGATCCTGCCGTCGGGTATTTCTCCGGAAGGCGCGATCGCCATTCCGCAGCGTAACCTGCTTGCGACCGCCAATGAACTCGACCTCGGCAAAGACGGCGGTGCGCGTTCGCACGTGATGATCTACGAGCGCCGCGAAGGCGAGAAGGCCTATCCGCACATTGTCTCCGCCGAGAAGGACGGCAATCCGATCGGCTTTGCAGCCCTTTCGGGCCTCGCCGCCGTTCCGGGCAAGCCGGGCATGCTCTACGCCGTCAGCGACAGCGTCCTCGGTTCGCAGCCGACGATCTACACGATCGACGCCACCAAGAAGCCGGCCGTCATCACCGATGCGCTGGTCGTCAAGCGTGACGGCGCTCCGGCTCAGAAGCTCGATATCGAAGGCATCGCTGTTGCCGCCGACGGCTCCTTCTGGCTGGCTTCGGAAGGCTATACCGAGCGCCTGGTTCCGCATGCGCTCTACAATGTTACCGCCAAGGGCGACATCAAGACCGAGATCGCCCTGCCGAAGGAGTTGCTCGCCAACGAAATCCGCTACGGCTTCGAAGGTGTCACGATCATCGGTACCGGCGACGATACAACGCTGTGGATGGCCGTTCAGCGCGAGTGGAACGACGACGAGAAGGGCTTTGTGAAGCTCCTCTCCTATAACCCCAAGAAGAAGGAATGGGGCGGCGTCCGCTATCCGCTTGATAAGACCGAGAGCGGCTGGGTCGGCCTCTCCGAAATCACCGCTCAGGGCGACAGCGTCTACATCATCGAGCGCGACAACCTCGTCGGCGATGCGGCCAAGCTGAAGAAGCTCTATAAGGTCGCAATCTCCGACCTGAAGCCCGGCAAGCTCGGGGCCGAACTGCCGGTCGTCAAGAAGACGGAAGCCCATGATTTCATCGGCGACCTGAAGTCGGCCACCAATGGCTATGTTCTCGACAAGCTGGAAGGTTTCGCCTTCGACGCATCAGGCAAGGCCTATGCTGTGACCGACAATGACGGTGTGAGCGACTCCTCGGGCGAAACCCTGTTCTTCCCGGTCAACCTGACCGCTACGAACTGAGTTCGCATTCCCGCGAAATGGAAAGGCCGGGTTTTGCCCGGCCTTTTCTTTGGCTCAATCACACTGACGACCCGACGGACCTAGACCATGAATTTGGGCAGTGCGGCCGCCAATGCGTCGACGGCAAGACGGATCCTGAGCGGCAGGTGCGGTGTCTGCAGCCAAAGCGCATGGCAGTCATAGAGAAACTCCGGCTGACCCGGCAGCAGCACTTCCAGCGCTCCAGCCTGCACGCGGTCGCGGATGAGCCAGTAAGGCAGCCAGGCAAGCCCCATGCCGGCCGTTGCCGCATCTGCAATTGCATCGAGATCATCGAGCCGCAATCGGCTGTTCGGCCGAACTTCCACCGGAGGCTGGTCGCCATGCGGGAAGAGCCATGGGCTGAAGCGGGCAGAGCGTGCGTAGATGATCGCATTGTGCCTGCCGATATCTTCGATCTGCTCAGGTCTACCATGCGCATCGAGATAGCTCGCTGAGGCGCAGACCACCATGCGCTGGCGCGCGACGCGGCGCGCGATAATGCCTGACCTGTCTGCCAGTTCGCCGGTCCGGATCGCGAGATCGTAACCGTCATCGGCGAGATCGGTAATGGGATCGCTGAGCGACAGATCGAGTTCGAGGTTCGGATATCGCTTTGCAAGCTCGATCAGAACCGGAAGCACGCAATGACGCCCAAAATGCACGGGCATGGTGACACGCAGCTTGCCGCATGGTTCGGAAAGATGATCGATCGCGAGCGCATCCGCCGCCTCCGTCTCGGCAAGGATCATCCGACAGCGCTCATAATAGGCGCGCCCAAAATCCGTCAGGCTCTGGCGGCGTGTCGTCCGGCTGATAAGGCTGACCCCCAATCGCTCTTCCAGAAAGCGGATGTGCTTGCCGACCATGGGGCCAGATAGGCCGAGTGCTGCTGCCGCTGCCGCAAATGAGCCCAGATCCACGGCCTTCACGAAGACGGTCATGCTGGTGAGACGATCCATATTGCAAACCCATAGTTTCTTCTGTCTTGCTTTCTGGCGAATTTATCTTCTGTCGTCCGCTTGTCATAGCTCATTCGGTTCAATTGTTTTGGAGTCGATGGAAATGGCACGCATAATCCGCTTTCACGAGCTGGGTGGTCCCGAGGTTCTTCGCATCGAGGATGTAAATGTACCGGCACCCGGGCCGGGGCAGGTTCAAATCCGCGTCAAGGCGCTGGGCATCAACAGAGCCGAGGCGCTGCTCCGGTCCGGCAACTACATCGAGACTGCGCCTTTGCCATCTGGGCTGGGCCTCGAAGCGGCCGGCATCGTCGAGGCGGTAGGCGAGGGCGTGGATGGCTTTGCGCCGGGTGACGGCGTCAGCATCATTCCGCCGATCTCCATGGTGCGCACACCGGCTTATGGCGAACTGGTCGCATTTCCCGCTGAATACGTAGTCAGGCACCCGCCGTCGCTCTCCTGGGTGGCGGCAGCCGCGATTTGGATGCAATATCTCACGGCCTATGGCGCTCTTATCGATATTGCTCGGCTGCAGAAGGGTGATTTCATTGCCGTTACCGCGGCATCGAGCAGCGTGGGGCTTGCTGCGATCCAGATCGTCAACATGGTGGGTGCCACGCCGATCGCGATCACGAGGACCGCGGCGAAACGTCAGTCATTGCAGGATGTCGGTGCCGCGCATGTCATTGCATCGCAGGAGGAGGACCTTGAAATGCGGCTGAGGGAAATCGCCGGGGCGGACGGTGTGCGGGTCGTCTTCGACGCCGTGGCAGGCCCGATCTTCGGACCGCTGACGGCAGCAATGTCATCGGGCGGCATTCTCATCGAATATGGCGGACTGAGCTCGGCGCCGACGCCCTTTCCTCTGCCTGCCGTGCTCGGAAAATGTCTGACGCTGCGCGGCTATCTCGTTCACGAAATCACCCGCGATCCGGCCCGGCTGGACGCGGCAAAGCGGTTTATTCTGGAAGGGTTCGCATCCGGTGCTCTCAAACCCGTCATATCAAGGACATTCCCCTTCGAGCAGATCGTCGAGGCGCACCGCTTCCTGGAATCGAACGAGCAGTTCGGCAAGATTGTCGTAACGGTGTGATCCAGCACGGGCCGGATGGATAGATCAGGCCCGGCCGTCTTGGCCGGCCGGGCCTGAGCAATCAGTCAGGGCCTACCAGCGCTGATGGACATGCGGTGCGATCAGTCGCTTGTAAATCTCGCGTGTCGCCGCCATGACGTCAGCCGAGAGCGGCGCAAGATCGGCGGCGGCCGCATTGGCCTTGGCCTGCTCGGCATTGCGTGCGCCGGGGATGACGACCGTGACGGCCTCTGCCATCAGGATCCAGCGCAGCGCAAAGGCGGCCATGCTCGCACCCGCCGGCACCAGTTTGCGTACTTCCTCGACGGCCTGCAGGCCGACCTCGAAGGGCACGCCCGAGAAGGTCTCGCCGACATCGAAGGCTTCGCCATTTCGGTTGAAGTTGCGGTGGTCGTCGCTTGCGAACTTCGTGTCGCGGGTGATCTTGCCGGAGAGCAGGCCGCTGGCGAGCGGCACGCGGGCGATGATCGCCACGTTCTTGCGGCGGGCTTCGCTGAAGAACAGATGATCGGGACGCTGGCGGAAGATGTTGTAGATGATCTGGATGCTGACGACGCCGGGATATTCGATCGCTTTCAGTGCTTCCTCGACCTTCTCGACGCTGACGCCGTAGCCCTTGATCTTGCCGGCCTTCTGCAGCTCGTCCAGACCTGCGAAGACTTCCGGGCGATAGAGCACTTCCGTCGGCGGGCAGTGGAGCTGCACGAGATCGAGGCTGTCGACCTGCAGGTTTTTCAGGCTGCGGTCGATGAAGCCTTCCAGATTGGCCTTGGTGTAGCCATCAGCGACATGCGGGTTCAGACGGCGGCCGGCCTTGGTCGCGACCATCGGGCGTTCACCGCCGCGCGCCTTCAGCACTTCGGCAATGATCTTTTCGGAACGGCCGTCGCCATAGACGTCGGCGGTATCGATGAAGGTCATGCCGGCGTCGAGCGCGGCATTCAAGGCAGCGCGGCCGTCCGCTTCGCTGACATCGCCCCAGGAGCCGCCGATCTGCCAGGCGCCGAAGCCCACATCGGTGACGGTAAAGGGCAGGCGGCCAAAAGCATGATGTTTCATGGAAATCCTCCGTTCGTGATGAAAGGCCCTCGCAGTAGCAGGCGCCGGGTAGGGCGGCAATTGCCGATGGCGCTTGGATCGCCTGCTGCGATCAAATATCCTTGTCCACGACGGCTTCAACCGCAGACGACGGAAGAACAGGAAAGATCATGGATATCAAGGCTACAGGCTCGCGCCCTTCCACGAAGGGCCAGGCCGATTATTTCACCGGCTCAGTTCGTCTCGATCCGCTCGTCGAGGCGCCGGAGCCGGCGCGCGTGCGGGGCACTCACGTGACCTTCGAGCCGGGCGCGCGCACTGCCTGGCATACGCACCCCCTGGGGCAGACGCTGATCGTTACGTCAGGCAGAGGCCTCGCTCAGACATGGGGCGGGGAAATCAGGGAAATCCGCCCGGGTGATGTTGTGTGGTTCCCGCCGGGCGAGAAGCACTGGCATGGCGCAAGCCCCGAGACCGCCATGAGCCATATCGCCATCCAGGAAGCATTGAACGGCAGCGTCGCCGACTGGCTGGAGCAGGTCAGCGACGAGCAATATGCTGGCAAGGCCTGAGGCGGCTGCCCGACTTCAGGCTCTGAGAGAGCGCATGCGATTCGAGCTTCCGTTGCGAAGCTCTGTCGCGGGCCGAGGCGTTTCAGGCATCCCCACCGCATCCGTGCGGGCTGCTTGTGGAAAACCTGACGCAACGGATATGAGGTCCGCAGGCAAAGCAGAATCGCCGATTTGCCGGGAGGATCGAGAAGGCTTTCCGAAACAATTTCAGGACTGTCATGGTTTTGTCTCCAAACCTGCTTGACACTAAAAGGCGAACCCCTTAGTTAGCCGCTCATCCCAACGGCCAGCCCGTTTGGAGAAGGTGCTCAGGCACCGGATTGCTTGAAAGAATGCGGGTGTAGCTCAGTCGGTTAGAGTGCCGGCCTGTCACGCCGGAGGTCGCGGGTTCGAGCCCCGTCACTCGCGCCATTTCAAAGCAGGCGTCAATTTGACGCCGTCTGTCCGGTTGCGTGGTATCCTCACGGTCCGAAAGGTCCAATGCGCGGGTGTAGCTCAGTCGGTTAGAGTGCCGGCCTGTCACGCCGGAGGTCGCGGGTTCGAGCCCCGTCACTCGCGCCATTTATCTCCGAAAAGCCATGCAGTTTCCGAGGGTCAGCCATGCGGCCTTCCACGACATTTGCGGATTTGTCGCGACATCGTTGCATCTGCTTGATAATGTCCGTCTCACGCTGTTCGAATAGCTTCTGTAAAAGTCTTGCGCCGGGGCTCCGGCTGCGCTAACCACGGCTTGTTGCAACGCACGTTCGCTTGCCGGGCATTTGCCCAGTTGCGCCGCCAGGCGCCGCCCGCAAGCAGGGATGAACATGATGACTGAACTGCTCAGTTCCTATATTCCGATCGCTATCTTCATCGGCATCGCGCTCGTTATCGGCCTGGCGCTTCTCATTGCGCCGTTTGCCGTTGCCTTCAAGGCGCCCGATTCGGAAAAGCTTTCGGCTTATGAATGCGGCTTCAACGCATTCGACGACGCTCGCATGAAGTTCGACATCCGCTTCTATCTCGTGTCGATTCTCTTCATCATCTTCGACCTTGAAGTCGCTTTCCTCTTCCCGTGGGCCATTTCCTTCGGCGCCATCGGCTGGTTCGGCTTCTGGTCCATGATGGTCTTCCTTTTCGTGCTGACCATCGGCTTTATCTATGAATGGAAGAAGGGAGCCCTGGAATGGGAGTAGCCCCCGCTAGCAATCAGACGCTCGTAGCGCAGCAGCCGAAGGGGATTATCGATCCCTCCACCGGCAAGCCGATCGGCAGCAACGACGCGTTCTTCGGCGAGATCAACAACGAGCTCGCCGACAAGGGTTTTCTCGTCACCTCGACCGATGAGCTGATCAACTGGGCCCGTACCGGCTCGCTGATGTGGATGACCTTCGGTCTTGCCTGCTGCGCCGTCGAAATGATGCAGCTCTCCATGCCGCGTTACGACGTCGAGCGTTTCGGCTTCGCCCCGCGTGCCTCGCCGCGCCAGTCCGACGTCATGATCGTCGCCGGCACGCTGACCAACAAGATGGCGCCTGCGCTCCGCAAGGTCTACGACCAGATGCCCGAGCCGCGTTACGTCATCTCCATGGGCTCCTGCGCCAATGGCGGCGGCTACTACCACTATTCCTATTCGGTCGTGCGCGGTTGCGACCGCGTCGTGCCGATCGATATCTACGTGCCGGGCTGTCCCCCCACGGCGGAGGCGCTGCTTTACGGCGTGCTTCTGCTGCAGAAGAAGATCCGCCGCACCGGCACGATCGAACGCTAAGGGTAAGGACAGAGAATTATGAGCGAAGCCCTTACTGAGCTTTCGTCGTACCTTTCGGAAGCGCGTGGCAACCTGATTGCCGCCTCACAGCTCAAATATGGCGAGCTGACGCTGACGACGACTGGCGATAACCTTATTCCGCTGCTGACCTTCCTGCGCGATGACGCCAAATGCGGCTTCGTCAACCTGACGGATATTTGCGGCGTCGACTGGCCGCAGCGCGAACTGCGCTTCGATGTCGTCTATCATATTCTGTCTCCGAAGCAGAACCTGCGCATCCGCGTGAAGGTGGCGACCGACGAGGATACGCCGGTTCCGTCCGCCTGCGCCGTTTATCCGGGCGCCGACTGGTTCGAGCGCGAGACCTGGGACATGTACGGGGTGCTCTTCACCGGCCACCCGGACCTGCGCCGGATCCTGACCGACTACGGTTTCGAAGGCCATCCGCTGCGCAAGGACTTCCCGACGACCGGTTTCGTTGAAGTTCGCTACGACGATGCGGCAAAGCGCGTCGTTTACGAACCTGTCGAACTGAAGCAGGAATTCCGCAATTTCGATTTCTTGTCCCCTTGGGAAGGCACGGAATATGTGCTGCCGGGCGACGAAAAGGCGAAGCAGTAAGTTTGAGGCGTGTGGCGGGCCGAAAGCCTGCTGTTCACTGACTACCTGAAAAAGCGAGCCCATCGCCATGACCGAACATAACGTCCGTAACTTCAACATCAATTTCGGGCCGCAGCATCCGGCAGCGCACGGCGTTCTGCGTCTTGTGCTGGAGCTTGACGGCGAAATCGTGGAGCGCGTCGATCCGCATATCGGCCTGCTGCACCGCGGTACCGAAAAGCTGATCGAGACCAAGACCTATCTGCAGGCCGTTCCCTACTTCGACCGCCTCGACTACGTGGCGCCGATGAACCAGGAACATGCCTATGCGATGGCGGTCGAAAAGCTGCTCGGCATCGAGATCCCGATTCGCGGCCAGCTCATCCGCGTGCTCTACTCGGAAATCGGTCGTATTCTGTCGCACCTGCTGAACGTCACGACGCAGGCCATGGACGTCGGTGCGCTGACGCCGCCGCTTTGGGGCTTCGAAGAGCGCGAAAAGCTGATGGTGTTCTATGAGCGTGCTAGCGGCTCACGCATGCACGCCGCTTACTTCCGTCCGGGCGGTGTCCATCAGGACCTGCCGGAAGAGCTCGTGCAGGATATCGGCAAGTGGTGCGACCAATTCCCGGGCAAGCTCGACGATATCGACGACCTTCTGACCGGCAACCGCATCTTCAAGCAGCGTAACGTCGATATCGGTGTCGTCTCGCTGGAAGATTGCTGGGCCTGGGGCTTCTCGGGCGTCATGGTGCGCGGTTCGGGCGCTGCCTGGGACCTGCGCCGCGCGCAGCCCTATGAATGCTACTCGGATCTCGAGTTCGACATTCCGATCGGCAAGAACGGCGACAACTACGATCGTTACCTGATCCGCATGATCGAGATGCGCGAATCGGTGAAGATCATGAAGCAGTGCGTGAACCGCCTGCTCGGTGATGCCAAGGCGGGACCGTTCTCCTCGATCGACGGCAAGGTCGTTCCGCCGAAGCGCGGCGAGATGAAGCGGTCGATGGAAGCGCTGATCCACCACTTCAAGCTTTATACCGAAGGCTATCACGTTCCGGCCGGCGAAGTTTATGCTGCCGTCGAAGCGCCAAAGGGTGAGTTCGGCGTCTACCTCGTCTCCGACGGCACCAACAAGCCTTACCGCTGCAAGATCCGCGCTCCGGGTTATGCACACCTGCAGGCGATGGACTTCATGTGCCGTGGCCACCAGCTTGCCGACGTCGCGGCCGTTCTCGGCTCGCTCGACATCGTGTTCGGCGAGGTGGACCGCTGATGCAGGCTCTGCCGCTCGCAGCCGCACTTCTTCTTTCGGCTTCCTCCGCCTTTGCGCAGGATGCCGGAAAGCTCGGCACGCCGCTGGGCCATGAGGAAGCGCAGCCGCCGGCAGAGCAATCGTCCATGGGCGATCTTTTGTCCAAGGGCTATCAAATCAAGGCCGCCGTGCCGAATGGCGGCAAGTTCGTGGTGTTTATGCAAAAAGACCAGTCGGCCTATGCCTGTGAAATGCAGTCTTTGACTGCTTCGCGGTGTGGAACGCTAAACTGACAAGGCGTGAGGAAGAATGTCCGTTCGTCGATTAGCCGAAGATCAATTCCAGCCGGCCGCATTCGCTTTCAGCGATGAAAATGCGGTCTGGGCGGAAAAGACGATTCAGAAATATCCCGCAGGCCGTCAGCAGTCCGCGGTTATTCCGCTGTTGATGCGTGCGCAGGAGCAGGATGGTTGGGTCACCCGTCCGGCGATCGAAAAGATCGCCGACATGCTGGACATGGCCTATATCCGTGTCCTCGAAGTCGCGACCTTCTATACCCAATTCCAGCTTCATCCCGTCGGCACCCGCGCTCACGTGCAGGTCTGCGGCACGACGCCCTGCATGCTGCGCGGTTCGGAAAAGCTGATGGGGGTCTGCCGCAGCAAGATCCACCAGCATCCGTTCGAGCGCAACGCCGAGGGCACGCTCTCCTGGGAAGAGGTCGAATGTCTCGGGGCCTGCGTCAACGCTCCGATGGTGATGATCGGCAAGGATACCTACGAGGATCTGACGCCGGAGCGCCTGGAAGAAATCATCGATACGTTCGCGGCAGGAAATGGGGCGAGCGTCAAGGTCGGCCCGCAGATCGACCGTCACCTGTCCTCACCCGAAGGTGGCCCGACGACCCTGCTGGACGATGTTGCTGTCAGCCGCACTGGGGTTAAGAAGGCCCCGGCTGCCGCGCCTGTCGACGGCGCGCCGGTTCCGCCCTCCGAGGCCGCTCGCCCGAAGAGCACCGATGCAGAGACCAACGCGTCGCTGAAGACGCCGGCAACGTCTCCCAAGGCATCGGCCAAGAACGCGAAGGCTGCCGAAGTTCAGCCGCTGTCCGGTACGGCTGCTTCCGAACCCGCGCCGAAACCTGTTGCTGAAGCCGTTGTAAAGCCGTCGCTGACCGACAAGAATCGCCCGGCCGGCATCGAAAAGCCCGCCGCTCCCGATGATCTCAAGATGATTTCCGGCGTTGGTCCGAAGATCGAAGCAACGTTGAACGAAATCGGCATTTTCACCTTCTCGCAGATCGCGGGTTGGAAGAAGGCCGAACGCGAATGGGTCGATGGTTTCCTGAATTTCCGCGGCCGCATCGAGCGCGATGACTGGGTCAAGCAGGCCAAGGCGCTCGCCAAGGGCGGCGAAGCGGAATATATCAAGGTCTTCGGCAAGAAGCCGCGGTAAGAGGTGTGAGATATGTTAGAAGATAAAGACCGCATCTTTACCAACATCTACGGCCTTAAGGACAAATCCCTGAAGGGCGCGATGAGCCGCGGCCACTGGGATGGCACCAAGCAGATCCTCGAAAAGGGCCGTGACTGGATCATCGACGAGATGAAGGCTTCCGGCCTTCGCGGACGTGGCGGCGCAGGCTTCCCGACGGGTCTCAAGTGGTCGTTCATGCCCAAGCAGAGCGACGGCCGTCCGCATTACCTCGTCGTGAATGCCGACGAATCGGAGCCCGGCACCTGCAAGGACCGCGACATCATGCGCAACGATCCGCATACGCTGATCGAAGGCTGCGTGGTCGCAAGCTTCGCCATGGGCGCCAACGCTGCCTATATCTATGTGCGCGGTGAATATATCCGCGAGCGCGAAGCGCTGCAGGCCGCAATCGATGAATGCTATGATGCCGGCCTTCTCGGCAAGAACAACAAGCTCGGCTGGGACATGGACATCTTCGTCCATCACGGCGCCGGCGCTTATATCTGCGGCGAAGAAACCGCGCTGCTCGAAAGCCTTGAAGGCAAGAAGGGCCAGCCGCGCCTGAAGCCGCCATTCCCGGCCAATATGGGTCTCTATGGCTGCCCGACGACGGTCAACAATGTCGAATCGATCGCCGTTGCCCCGACCATCCTGCGCCGTGGTGCCGGCTGGTTCTCGTCCATCGGCCGTCCGAACAACGTCGGCACCAAGCTCTTCATGCTCTCCGGTCACGTCAACAAGCCGTGCACCGTAGAAGAGAGCATGGGCATCACCTTCCGCGAACTGGTGGACAAGCACGCCGGCGGCATCCGCGGCGGTTGGGACAACCTGCTGGCCGTCATTCCGGGTGGCGCATCGTGCCCGATCGTTCCGGCCAAGGACATCATCGACTGCCCGATGGACTTCGACGGTCTGCGCGCCGTCGGCTCCTCCTTCGGCACGGCCGCCTCGATCGTCATGGACAAGTCCACCGACGTCATCAAGGCGATCGCCCGTATCTCGGCCTTCTTCAAGCATGAGAGCTGCGGCCAGTGCACGCCGTGCCGCGAAGGCACCGGCTGGATGTGGCGCGTGATGGAGCGTATGGCACGCGGCAACGCCCAGAAGCGCGAAATCGACATGCTGTTCCAGGTCACCAAGCAGATCGAAGGCCACACCATCTGCGCGCTCGGCGATGCCGCCGCATGGCCGGTGCAGGGTCTGATCCGTAACTTCCGTCCGGAAATCGAAGCCCGCATCGACCAGTATACGGCCAGTGCGCTCGATCACGGTGCGGTTCTGGAGGCGGCAGAGTAAGCGCATGACGACCAAGGCATCCGATAGCAAGGTGGGAGAAGGGGCAGCCGATTTCGCGGCTGACTTCGGCCGTCTTGCTGCCGGCATGCTGGAAAATGCGCGTGCGATGCCCGTTCATCCGCTGATGGCGCATCAAGCTGCGGCATTTGCCGCAGCCACGGCGATCGGTTTCGGCATTTCCACGCAGATGGCCGGCGTCTTCTTCGGCGCGCTGCAGGGAGCATTCGAGACGGCGAACATGGCAGCCGCAGCGCTCGACGAAACGCCGCCGGATGAAGAAACGCCTGAGATGGCCATCCGTCCGGAGAATATTCGCCGCCCGGCTGAAACGGCTATGCCGGTTCGCAAGGCTGTAAAGCCGAAGCTGACGGTGGTTTCCACCAGGGCCCCGACGGTAGAAACTGTAAAGCCGACGGTTGCCAAGGCGAAGCCGGCCGCAAGGTCCAGGAAGGTTGACGACCTGAAGCTGATCGCCGGCATCGGTCCGAAGCTGGAGCAGGTGCTGAACAAAAGAGGCATCCGCACCTTTGCTGATATCGCGGCATGGAGCGATGCCGACGTTGCGAGCCTGGACGCCGAACTCGGCTTCGATGGCCGCATCCTGCGTGACGACTGGGTTGGCCAGGCCAAGGTCCTGGCGACACGGGGTCGCAGGAAGAAATAGGTTTCCGGCCGCAGGCGATGGCCGGAAGAATGGCATATTGATCGACGGGGCAGGGGCTCCGGGTCGTGGTGCCGATGGCGGGTTTCGGGTCTCGGAACCAGCGAAAGAGAATTTGGGCAATTCCGGCGCCAGGACGGACGAAATGTCTGTCTTGGCAATATGGATGTTGCAAAAATAGGTTTGTTTGCCGGTGCCCGGCGAATGGGAAACAGGACTGAGTGACGATGGCAAAACTGAAGATTGACGGTAACGAGATCGAAGTTCCGGATCATTACACGCTGATTCAGGCGTGCGAAGAGGCCGGTGCTGAAGTTCCGCGCTTCTGCTTCCATGAGCGTCTGTCGGTTGCCGGCAATTGCCGCATGTGCCTCGTCGAGGTCAAGGGCGGTCCGCCGAAGCCGCAGGCTTCCTGCGCCATGGGCGTGCGCGATATCCGCGGCGGCCCGAACGGCGAACTGCCTGAAGTCTTCACCAACACGCCGATGGTCAAGAAGGCCCGCGAAGGCGTGATGGAATTCCTGCTGATCAACCATCCGCTGGATTGCCCGATCTGCGACCAGGGCGGCGAATGCGATCTGCAGGACCAGGCCATGGCCTTCGGGATCGACACGTCGCGCTATCAGGAAGACAAGCGCGCCGTCGAAGACAAGTATATCGGCCCGCTCGTCAAGACCGTCATGAACCGCTGCATTCACTGCACGCGTTGCGTCCGCTTCACGACGGAAGTGGCCGGCATTTCCGAACTCGGCCTGATCGGCCGCGGCGAAGACGCTGAAATCACCACCTATCTCGAGCAGGCCATGACCTCCGAGCTGCAGGGCAACGTTGTTGACCTCTGCCCGGTCGGCGCGCTCACCTCCAAGCCCTTCGCCTTCACGGCCCGTCCGTGGGAGCTGAACAAGACCGAATCGATCGACGTCATGGACGCTGTCGGTTCGGCAATCCGCGTGGATACCCGCGGCCGCGAAGTCATGCGCATCCTGCCGCGCGTCAACGAGGCGGTGAACGAAGAGTGGATCTCCGACAAGACCCGTCACGTCTGGGACGGCCTGAAGACGCAGCGCCTCGACCGCCCTTACGTCCGCAAGGACGGCCGCCTGCAGCCGGCGAGCTGGGGCGAAGCCTTCGGCGCCATCAAGGCTGCCGTATCGGCAACGTCGGGCGAAAAGATAGGCGCGATTGCCGGCGACCTCGCTTCGGTTGAAGAAATGTATGCCCTGTCCGAACTGGTAAAGTCGCTGGGTTCCGGGAACCTCGACTGTCGCCAGGATGGGGCGGCACTTGATCCGTCGCTCGGCCGTGCAAGCTACCTCTTCAATCCGACTATATCAGGCATCGAACAGGCCGACGCGCTGCTTATCGTCGGTGCGAATCCGCGCTTTGAAGCCGCCATCCTCAATGCCCGCATCCGCAAGCGTTTCCGTCGCGGCGGCTTCCCGATCGGTGTGATCGGTGAGGGCGGCGAGATGCGCTATAAGTATGATTACCTCGGCGCAGGCCCCGATACGCTGAAGGACATTCTCGACGGCGGCCACGCCTTCGCCGAAGTCCTCTCCAAGGCTTCCAAGCCGATGATCATCATCGGTCAGGGCGCTCTGACCCGCACGGATGGCGCAGGCGTTCTCGCAACCGCCGCCAAGCTCGCCGTCAATGTCGGCGCGATCGCTGAAGGCTGGAACGGTTTTGCGGTGCTGCACACCGCGGCGTCGCGCGTCGGCGGCCTCGACCTCGGCTTCGTGCCGGGCGCCAAGGGCGCCAATGCCGCCGAGATGCTGAAGGCCATGGACGTGCTCTTCCTGCTCGGCGCCGACGAACTCGACTTCTCGACCAAGGCTGCGAAGTTCACCGTTTATATCGGCTCGCATGGCGATAACGGCGCACATGGCGCCGATGTCATCCTGCCGGCTGCTGCCTACACCGAAAAGTCCGGCACCTGGGTCAACACCGAAGGCCGTGTCCAGATGGGCAATCGCGCCGGTTTCGCACCGGGCGACGCCCGCGAAGACTGGGCGATCATCCGCGCCCTTTCCGACGTGCTCGGCAAGAAGCTTCCCTTTGATTCTCTCGGCGAATTGCGCAGCAAACTCTATGCGGCATTCCCGCATTTTGCGGCCATCGATGAGATCACCGAAGGTGATAGCGCCCAAATTGCCGCACTGGCGAAAAAAGCCGGTAAGATGAACAAATCCGGGTTTGCGTCGTCGGTCAAAGACTTCTATTTGACGAACCCGATAGCGCGCGCCTCGGCTGTCATGGCCGAGTGCTCGGCATTGGCCCGCAACAATTTCAAAGTCGCGGCAGAGTAAGGGCAGGAACTCATGGATTCTTTCTTCTCGACCTATGTCTGGCCGGCGATCATCATGATCGGTCAGTCACTGCTGCTGCTCGTCTGCCTGCTGGTCTTCATTGCTTACGTCCTTCTTGCCGACCGCAAGATCTGGGCTGCCGTCCAGCTGCGCCGCGGTCCGAACGTCGTCGGCCCCTTCGGCCTGTTCCAGTCCTTCGCCGACCTTCTGAAGTTCGTCTTCAAGGAGCCGGTCATTCCGGCCGGCGCCAACAAGGCGGTCTTCCTGCTCGCCCCGCTCGTGACCGTGCTTCTGGCGCTGTCGACCTGGGCGGTCGTGCCGCTTGCTGACGGCTGGGTGGTTGCCAACATCAATGTCGGCATCCTGTACATCCTGGCGATCTCCTCGCTCGAAGTTTACGGCATCATCATGGGTGGCTGGGCTTCGAACTCGAAGTATCCGTTCCTCGGCGCGCTGCGCTCCGCCGCACAGATGGTGTCTTACGAAGTCTCGATCGGCTTCGTCATCGTTACCGTTCTTCTCTGCGTCGGTTCGCTGAACCTGACTGACATCGTCAATGCCCAGCGCACCGGCCTCGGTACGATGCTCGGCCTGCCGAACTCGTTCCTCGACTGGCACTGGCTGGCGCTGTTCCCTATGTTCATCGTCTTCTTCATCTCTGCGCTCGCCGAGACGAACCGCCCGCCTTTCGACCTTCCGGAAGCAGAATCCGAACTCGTCGCCGGCTTCATGGTCGAATACGGCTCGGCTCCGTACATGATGTTCATGCTCGGCGAATATGCGGCCGTCGTGCTGATGTGCTCGCTGACGACGATCCTCTTCCTGGGTGGCTGGCTGCCGCCGGTTGATTTCTGGCTCATCAACTGGGTGCCCGGTATCATCTGGTTCATGCTGAAGTCGTGCCTGGTGTTCTTCATGTTCGCCATGGTCAAGGCTTTCGTGCCGCGTTACCGCTACGACCAGCTCATGCGTCTCGGCTGGAAGGTTTTCCTTCCGCTGTCGCTCGCCATGGTCGTCATCGTTGCATTCGTGCTGAAACTGACGGGATGGGCAGGCTGATGTCCAACCTCGTTTCCGGCAAAATTGGAGATTGAAGATGGGAAGCCTGTCCGCCTCCATCAACTCGCTTTTTCTTAAGGAATTCGTCGGCGCCTTCTTCCTGTCGATGCGCTATTTCTTCAAGCAGAAGGCGACGATCAATTACCCCTTCGAAAAGGGTCCGGTCAGCCCGCGCTTCCGCGGCGAGCATGCACTGCGCCGTTATCCCAACGGTGAAGAGCGCTGCATCGCCTGCAAGCTGTGCGAAGCGATCTGTCCCGCTCAGGCGATCACCATCGAAGCCGGCCCGCGCCGCAATGACGGCACGCGCCGCACAGTGCGTTACGACATCGACATGGTGAAGTGCATCTACTGCGGCTTCTGCCAGGAAGCTTGCCCTGTTGATGCGATCGTCGAAGGCCCGAATTTCGAATTCGCCACCGAAACCCGTGAAGAACTCTACTTCGACAAGCAGAGGCTCCTCGAAAACGGCGACCGGTGGGAGCGTGAAATCGCCCGCAACATGGCGATCGATGCGCCGTATCGTTGATTGAAATTTGAAATGCCGCGGGAAGAGCACTCTTGCTCACCGCGGTCAACATGCACCGGGGCTTTGCCGGCGAAAGCTGTGCGAAGTCCTATCGGGCAGGGAAACTCCCGGCTGCCCGGGGGAAGATGAAAAAGGCACCAACATGGGTCTGCAGGCTCTATTTTTCTATCTTTTCGCCTTTGTCGCGATAGCGTCGGCGTTCATGGTCATCTGGGCGAAGAACCCGGTTCACTCGGTTCTGTTCTTGATCCTGGTGTTCTTCAATGCAGCGGGTCTCTTCCTGTTGCTGGGTGCCGAATTCCTGGCGATGATCCTGCTCGTCGTCTATGTGGGCGCGGTCGCTGTTCTCTTCCTCTTCGTTGTGATGATGCTCGACATCGACTTCACCGAGCTTCGCGCCGGTGTTCTCGAATATGCGCCGATCGGCGCGCTGATCGGTCTCATCCTCGCAGCCGAACTCATCGTCGTCATCGGCGGCAGCTCGATCTCGCCCGAGATTGCCAAGACGGTCGCCATGCCGATCCCGGCACTGACCGAACGCACCAATACGGCGGCTCTCGGCGATGTGCTCTATACGAACTACGTCTACTTCTTCCAGATCGCCGGTCTGATCCTGCTGGTCGCCATGATCGGCGCGATCGTGCTGACGCTGAAGCATCGCACCAATATCAAGCGGCAGAATATTTCCCGCCAGGTTGCCCGCACGCCTGCGACCGCCGTCGAGGTGATCAAGGTCAAGCCGGGCCAAGGCGTGAGCTGAGCCGAGAGGTCAAGGAGCAAAGAACATGGTCATCGGACTTTCCCACTATCTCACGGTCAGCGCCATCCTCTTCACGATCGGCATCTTCGGCATCTTCCTGAACCGGAAGAACATCATCGTCATCCTGATGTCGGTCGAATTGATCCTGTTGTCGGTCAACATCAACATGGTCGCCTTCTCGTCGTTCCTCAACGACATCGTCGGCCAGGTGTTCGCACTGTTCATTCTGACTGTTGCTGCTGCTGAAGCGGCGATCGGTCTCGCAATTCTCGTTGTCTTCTACCGCAACCGCGGTTCGATCGCGGTCGAAGACGTCAATATGATGAAGGGCTGAGCGGCTCATGTTCCTCTATAAGGCTATCGTCTTCCTTCCCTTGATCGGTGCGATCATTGCCGGCTTCTTTGGCCGTGCGATCGGCGCCAAGGCGTCGGAATATGTCACCAGCGGCCTGATGATCATCGCCGCCATCCTGTCCTGGGTCGTCTTCTTCACGGTTGCGCTCGGCCATCCGGAAGGCGTGATCAAGGTCGAGGTTCTGCGCTGGATCCAGTCCGGCGGCATCGACGTCTCCTGGTCTCTGCGTGTCGATACGCTGACCTCGGTCATGCTGATCGTCGTCAATACGGTCTCGACCCTGGTGCACGTCTACTCGATCGGGTACATGCACACCGATCCGCATCGCCCGCGCTTCTTCGCCTATCTGTCGCTCTTTACCTTCGCCATGCTCATGCTGGTGACCGCCGACAACCTCGCCCAGATGTTCTTCGGCTGGGAAGGCGTGGGTCTCGCCTCATATCTGCTGATCGGCTTCTGGTACAAGAAGCCCTCGGCATCGGCGGCTGCAATAAAGGCCTTCATCGTCAACCGCGTCGGCGACTTCGGCTTCGTGCTCGGTATTGCCACCGTCTTCGTGCTGTTCGGCTCGATCAACTTCGACACGATCTTCGCCAATGCTTCGACCTTCGCTCCGGCGGAAGGCGGCGGTGAAGCCGGTGAAGTGATCCTGAACCTCTTCGGCATGCATCTCGACAAGGCGCATGCGCTGACCGGCGCCTGCCTGCTGCTCTTCATGGGCGCAATGGGTAAGTCGGCGCAGTTCCTGCTGCACACCTGGCTGCCGGATGCCATGGAAGGCCCAACCCCGGTATCCGCACTCATCCATGCCGCAACAATGGTGACCGCCGGCGTCTTCCTAGTCGCCCGCATGTCGCCGCTTTTCGAACTGTCGCCGGACGCACTCGTCGTCGTGACGATCATCGGCGCGATCACTGCCTTCTTCGCGGCGACCGTCGGCCTTGTGCAGAACGACATCAAGCGCGTCATCGCCTACTCGACCTGCTCGCAGCTCGGCTACATGTTCGTCGCCCTCGGCGTCGGCGCCTATGGCGCGGCGATCTTCCACCTCTTCACGCACGCCTTCTTCAAGGCTCTGCTCTTCCTTTGCGCCGGCTCGGTCATCCACGCCGTCGATGGCGAGCAGGACATGCGTCATATGGGTGGTCTGTACCCGCATATCAAAGTTACCGGCGGCCTCATGATCATCGGTACGCTCGCGATCACCGGTGTCGGCATCCCCTTCACCCCGATCGGTTTTGCAGGCTTCTTCTCCAAGGATGTCATCATCGAGGCTACCTATGCGTCGCATTC
The DNA here is from genome assembly GCF_052113285.1 of Rhizobium sp. YAF28. NCBI lineage: Bacteria > Pseudomonadati > Pseudomonadota > Alphaproteobacteria > Hyphomicrobiales > Rhizobiaceae > Rhizobium > Rhizobium sp. YAF28. The sequence goes on from NZ_JBFRCX010000002.1 coordinate 624,683, forward strand.
GCCGGCTGCGGGCTTCGCCTTCACGCTGCTCGTTATTGCGGCACTTTTCACGAGCTTCTATTCCTGGCGCCTGATCTTCATGACCTTCTTCGGCAGGCCGCGCGCTTCGCATGAAGTCATGCATCACGTCCATGAATCGCCGCAGGTCATGCTGGTGCCGCTCTACATCCTGGCGATCGGCGCGGTCGTCGCGGGCGTGCTCTTCGAAGGCCGTTTCTACGGCGAGGAATATGCCGAGTTCTGGAAGGGCGCACTCTTCACTGGTGCCGAGAACGAACTGGTGGAAGAATTCCATCACGTCCCGGCCTGGGTCGGCCTCAGTCCCTTCATCGCCATGCTGCTCGGTTTCGTTACCGCCTGGTACATGTACATCAGGTCGCCGTCGACGCCGCGCAAGCTCGCCGAGCAGCACCGTGTGCTCTACCAGTTCCTGCTCAACAAGTGGTACTTCGACGAGCTCTACGACTTCCTCTTCGTGCGCAGCGCCAAGGCGCTTGGCAACTTCCTCTGGAAGAAGGGTGATGTCGGCGTCATCGATACCTACGGTCCGAACGGCATTGCCGCCCGCGTCGTCAACGTTACCGACCGCGTCGTGCGCCTGCAAACCGGCTACCTCTATCACTATGCCTTCGCGATGCTGATCGGCGTTGCAGCGCTCGTTACCTGGATGATGCTCGGGAGTTCCTTCTGATGACCGATTGGCCTATTCTTTCAACGGTCACCTTCCTGCCGCTCGTCGGCGTGGTGCTCTTGTTGCTGATGAACGGCGAAACCGAGAACGGCCGCAAGAACGTGCTGTGGATTTCGCTGATCACCACGGTCTTCACCTTCATCCTCTCGCTCTTCATCTGGATCGGTTTCGACAACGCCAATCCGGGCTTCCAGATGATCGAGCAGCATAGCTGGCTCGGCACCGGTATCGGCTACCATGTCGGTGTCGACGGCATCTCCATGCTGTTCATCATCCTCTCGACCTTCTTGATGCCCTTCTGCGTGCTCGCAAGCTGGCTCTCGATCGAGAAGCGCCTGAAGGAATACATGATCGCCTTCCTCATCCTTGAAGTGATGATGGTCGGTGTCTTCGTCTCGCTCGATATCGTTCTCTTCTACGTCTTCTTCGAAGGCGGCCTCATTCCGATGTTCCTGATTATCGGCGTCTGGGGCGGTGCGAACCGCGTCTATGCGAGCTACAAGTTCTTCCTCTACACGCTGCTCGGCTCGGTGCTGATGCTGCTCGCCATCATGGCCATGTACTGGCAGGCCGGCACGACTGACATCACCGCGCTGCTGGCCTACAAGTTCCCGCCGGCAATGCAGACCTGGCTGTGGCTTGCCTTCTTCGCGTCCTTCGCGGTGAAAATGCCGATGTGGCCGGTCCATACCTGGCTCCCCGACGCACACGTCCAGGCGCCGACGGCCGGTTCCGTCATCCTGGCAGGCGTGCTTCTGAAGCTCGGCGGCTACGGCCTGATCCGCTTCTCGATCGGCATGTTCCCGGTCGCTTCGGATCATTTCGCGCCGCTCGTGTTCGCGCTGTCCGTTATCGCTATCATCTACACCTCGCTGGTCGCGATGATGCAGGACGACATCAAGAAGCTGATCGCCTATTCCTCGGTCGCTCACATGGGCTACGTGACCATGGGCATTTTCGCGGCGAACGCTCAGGGCCTGCAGGGTTCGATCTTTCAGATGCTGTCGCACGGCATCGTCTCGGGCGCGCTCTTCCTCTGCGTCGGTGTCGTCTATGACCGTACCCACACCCGCGAGATCGCGGCTTACGGCGGTCTGGTCAACAACATGCCGAAATATGCCGTGGCCTTCATGGTCTTCACTATGGCCAATGTCGGCCTGCCGGGCACTTCGGGCTTCATCGGCGAATTCCTGACGCTGATCGGTGTCTTCCGCGCCAACACCTGGGTTGCGCTCTTTGCCGCCACCGGTGTCATCCTCTCGGCTGCCTATGCGCTCTGGCTTTATCGCCGGGTGATCTTCGGTGCGCTGGAGAAGGAAAAGCTGAAGGCTCTGCTCGACCTTTCGCCGCGTGAAAAGGTCATCCTTTATCCGCTGGTCGCGCTCACTATTTTCTTCGGCGTCTATCCGGCTCCGGTCTTCGATGCGACCGCAGCTTCGGTAGACCATCTGATCAACAGCTATTCGGCCGCAGTGCAGGCAGCGCAGAATGTTGCGCTGTCGATGAAATGACGGGACTTTAGGACATGACTGCTGAAACAATCTCCCTGAGCCTGTACCTGTCCGCGCCGGAAATCATCCTCGCGATCGGTGCCCTTCTGCTGCTCATGATCGGCGTTTTCTCGGGCGAGCGGTCCGGTCCGCTCGTCAGCGCGCTGGCGATGATCGTGATTGCCATCTCGGGCCTGTGGCTGATCTTCGTTCCCGGCGACGGCCTTGCCTATGGCGGCGTCTATCTCGCCGACGGCTTTGCACGCTTCATGAAGGTGCTGGCCCTGATCGGTTCTCTGGTCGCGCTGTTCATGTCGATGGGTCATGCGCGGGAAAACCAGCTCGACAAGTTCGAGTTCCCGGTTCTCCTGGTGCTCTGCACGCTCGGCATCATGCTGATGATCTCGGCAAATGATCTGATTGCGCTCTACCTCGGCCTCGAACTGCAGTCTCTGGCGATCTACGTCATCGCTGCGATCAACCGCGACAGCCTGAAGTCGACCGAAGCCGGCCTGAAGTATTTCGTCCTTGGCGCGCTTTCCTCGGGCATGCTGCTCTACGGCATGTCGCTGGTCTACGGCTTCACCGGTCACACGCATTTCGCCGAGGTTGCCCAGGCGCTCACGGTCGAAGGAGCACGCTCGCTCGGCCTGATCTTCGGCCTCGTCTTCATCCTCGCCGGCATCGCCTTCAAGATCTCGGCCGTTCCGTTCCACATGTGGACGCCGGACGTTTATGAAGGCGCGCCGACCCCGGTCACTGCCTTCCTGGCGAGCGCACCGAAGGTTGCCGCCATGGCGATGATGACCCGTATCGTCATCACCGCCTTCGAGCCGGTGCTGACCGACTGGCAGCAGGTCATCGTCTTCATTTCGATCGCTTCCATGCTGCTCGGTTCGTTTGCCGCCATCGGCCAGAAGAACATCAAGCGACTGATGGCCTATTCCTCGATTGGTCACATGGGTTATGCACTGGTCGGCCTCGCAGCCGGCAACCAGACGGGTGTCACAGGCGTCATACTCTACATGGCGATCTACATGGTCATGACCCTCGGCTCCTTCGCCATCATCATGTCGATGCGCCGCAAGGACGGTACGGTTGTCGAGAATGTCAGCGATCTCGCCGGCCTGTCGACGACGAACCCCTTCATGGCTGTCGTGCTGACCGCACTGATGTTCTCGCTTGCCGGTATCCCGCCGCTCGCTGGCTTCTTTGCGAAGTACTTCGTCTTCGTCGCCGCCATCGAAGCCAAGCTCTATGCGCTTGCCGTCATCGGTGTCCTGGCTTCGGTCGTCGGCGCTTACTACTACCTGCGCGTCATCAAGCTGATGTGGTTCGATGAGGCGACCGGCGAGTTCGCCCGCGTTTCCGGTTCGCTGCGCCTCGTCTTCGGTCTCTCCGGCCTCTTCGTCGCTGCCTATGTTCTCATCGGCGGTCCGATCGGTGGTGCGGCAGAGCTCGCTGCGGCAACGCTGTTCTGATGGCTTCCGACAAGCGGCGCCGGATATCGCTCGGCGATATCAGGCACGAGGCCTTGTCGGATACGTCGTCGACCAACACGGAATGCCTTGCCCGGGCTCGGGCAGGGGATGGCGGTCTGCTCTGGGTGACCGCCGAAAGACAGACCGGCGGCCGCGGCCGTCGGGGCCGTCCCTGGGTTTCCGAGCGCGGCAATCTCTACGCCTCCCTTCTTCTGATCGATCCGGCGCCTATGGAGCGCCTTGCCTCCCTGCCGCTGGCAATCGCGGTCGCCGTGCATCAGGCGATCCGAAGCGTGTTGCCGCCGGGCGCCGAGCCGCTGGAAGTGAAATGGCCGAACGATATCCTGATCGGCCGCAAGAAGACCTGCGGCATCCTCGTGGAAGGCGAACGGCTGGCGGATGGTCGCCATGCCGTGGTGATCGGTATCGGCATCAATGTATCCGTCATGCCGGACAACCCAATCTATCCGGTGACCTGCCTGCGTGATCAGGGAAGTGCGGCTTCGCCCGAAGAACTCTTCGCCCACCTCTTTGCGTCGATGACCGAAGTGCTGGATATCTGGGACGAGGGGCAGGGTATAAGCGAGGTCACGGCGCTATGGCGTGCGGTTGCCTGCGGCATTGGCGAAAAGATAACCGTGAATCTGCCCGACAGGTCGATTTCAGGATATTTCGCCGGAATAGATGATAATGGCCTGTTGATGCTCGATACCGGCGCAGGCAGGATAATGCCGATTGCGGCCGGCGATGTATTCTTTGGATAGTGGAAAAAACAAACATTATGGCGAAACAGGACGAACTGGTATTTCTGCCCCTGGGCGGCGTCGGCGAGATCGGCATGAATCTCGCGCTGTACGGCTACGGCCCGGCGGATCATCGCCAGTGGATCATGGTGGATTGCGGCGTAACCTTTCCGGGGCCGGATCTGCCGGGTGTCGATCTCGTCCTGCCGGATATCCGCTTCCTTGCCAATGAGCGCAAGAACCTCAAGGCGATCATCATCACCCACGCCCATGAGGATCACTATGGCGCGCTCGCCGATCTCTGGCCGGGCCTCAACGTGCCGGTCTATGCCTCGCCCTTCACGGCCGGCTTGCTGGAAGCCAAGCGCAATTTCGAGAAGGATGCGATCGGCGAAGTACCGGTGACGATCTTCAAGGCCGGCGATACGATCAATGTCGGCCCCTTCAGCATCGAGGGTGTCGCCGTCAATCACTCGATCCCCGAGCCCATGTCGTTGGTGATCCGCACGCCGCTCGGCAATGTCATCCACACCGGCGACTGGAAGATCGACCATGAGCCGTCGCTCGGACCGCTGACCGACGAGGCGCGCTTCCGTCAGATTGGCGATGAGGGCGTGCTGGCGTTGCTCTGCGACTCCACCAATGCGCTGCGTGACGGCGTTTCGCCCTCCGAGAAGGATGTCTCGGAGAGCTTGCGCAAGATCATCGAGAATGCCGAAGGACGTGTGGCAATTACCACCTTCTCCTCGAATGTCGGCCGTATCCGCACTGTCGCCGAAGCCGCCGAAGCCGCCGGTCGCGAAGTGCTGCTGCTCGGAAGCTCGCTGAAGCGTGTGTGCGACGTTGCTCAGGACATCGGCCTGCTGGAAGGCGTAAAGCCCTTCATTTCCGAGGAAGATTACGGCTTCATCCCGCGTGACAAGGTCGTGGTGATCCTCACCGGCAGTCAGGGCGAGCCGCGCGCTGCCCTTGCCAAGCTCTCCCGTGACGAGATGCGCAATGTGGCGTTCACCGCCGGCGATATCGTTGTCTTCTCCTCGCGTGCCATCCCCGGTAACGAGAAGGCGATCCAGGACATCAAGAACGGTCTGGTGGAGCAGGGCGTTCACATCATTACCGACACAGAGGCGCTGGTGCATGTCTCCGGCCATCCGCGCCGCAACGAGTTGCAGAAGATGTACGAGTGGACACGGCCGAAAGTCGTTGTGCCCGTGCATGGCGAGGCAACGCATCTGACGGCGCATAAGGAGCTTGCCGAACAGTCGGGCATTCCGACGGTGCCGCGCGTGCGAAACGGTGATGTGTTGCGGCTTGCACCGGGACCGGTCGAGGTGATCGACGAGGCGCCGCATGGCCGCATCTACAAGGATGGGTCACTGATCGGTGACTTCGATGAGATGGGCATCGGCGAGCGCAAGAAGCTTTCCTATGTCGGCCATGTCGCCCTGAGCATCGTGCTCGACAGCCGCTACGACATCATCGGCGAGCCCGATCTCGTGGCGATCGGCCTGCCGGTCTATGACGACGAGGGCGAGGATATGGAAGATGGGTTGTTCGACGCCGCGATCGGGGCGTTCGAGAGCATTCCACGCGCCCGCCGGAAGGATATCGACATGGTACAGGAGGCTCTGCGCCGCGCCGTGCGCGCTGCCGCCAATCATACCTGGGGCAAGAAGCCTCTCGTCACGGTCTTCATCACCAGGGTCTGATGATGCTTGGCCGGGTGAACCATATCGCCATCGCCGTGCCTGATCTGGCCGCCGCAGTCGCGAGCTATCGCGACACTCTGGGGGCAGCGGTCTCGCAGCCGCAAGCACTACCGGCGCATGGCGTGACGGTCGTTTTCGTGGAACTGCCGAATACCAAGGTGGAACTGCTGGAGCCGCTCGGTGAAGCCTCACCCATTGCGGCCTTCCTCGAGAAGAACCCGTCGGGCGGAATGCACCACATCTGCTACGAGGTCGCCGATATCCTCGCCGCCCGCGATCGGTTAACGGCATCGGGGGCGAGGGTGCTTGGCAATGGCGAGCCGAAGATTGGCGCGCATGGCAACCCGGTGCTTTTCCTCCACCCGAAGGACTTCTTCGGTACATTGATCGAGCTGGAACAGGTCTGAAGCTCTGCGTCAGAGTGACCTAAACTGTTCACCGCCTTTGAACTCGCGGCCATTCCGCCTTATAAGCAGCCAAAACCTGCCGCCAAGGCACCATATCGACGGGAACCAAGATGTTTCAGGCCTTCCTCCAGGGATTCGCAGTCTATTTCATCATCTGGTGGATCACGCTTTTTGCCGTACTGCCGATCGGCCTGCGCACCCAGGCGGACGATAATGATGTTGTGCTGGGCACCGTGCCGAGCGCCCCGACCCGTTTTCGTCCGGTTTTTGTTTTTTCGCTGACGACGCTCGTTTCAGGTGCAATTTATGGCTTCTGGTATATCTGCTCGACCTATTTCGGTCTCGGCTTCGATGCACTTCCACAAATAGGGCCTAGCTTCTATTAGGGATGGCTTTTGCTCAATCTTTGAGCAGATGTAAATGCAACCGCGAAAAATCTGTCATACGTACGTCACGCAAGTGAGGCAAAGAGCTTGCGTAACGGAAGGCGAGCTTACTTAACGAAAGGCGAGCTTGATTTTTCAGGAATGGTGGAAGCCGAAAAAGCAAAAAAAAACAAGGCTAAAAGCCTTGTTTTAATTATCGCGTGATCCTTAACCGTTACCGGGGCAGCGACGAGCGCGCCTAAGATCTGATCCTCCCAAGACTTGACCGCGAGTTCGGCAAGAATTTAACCTTCCTGCCTGTTTTGTGAGCTAAAGCTAGCTCAAAGATTGTGCTTTGTCATTAGCTTTTTTTGCATTTTTGCTACACTCACGCAAAATTTTTCTGTTGACAAGATTTGCCTTCAAGCCCTTATAAATACGCGCTTTTTCGCGCCTGCTCAATTTGTGGGCGCTAACATGCGTCTGCGGGAGGCAGCTGGCACCGGTCGCGGGTTTCCTTCCTGCCGCGAAGCGGCTATGAACGCTCCCATCTTTAACAAATGCCGTCGATTCCGCTTGGGTAAGCGGCGTCTCAACTGTACCGGAATCCGCCATGCGTCTGTCCCGCTTTTTCATACCCATCCTGAAGGAAAACCCCAAGGAGGCGGAAATCGTCTCTCACCGGCTGATGCTGCGCTCCGGCATGGTGCGCCAGCAGTCCCAGGGCATCTATTCCTGGCTGCCGCTCGGCAAGAAGGTGCTGGACAAGGTCAACAACATCATCCGCGAGGAGCAGAACCGCGCCGGCGCCATCGAGCTTCTGATGCCGACGCTGCAGTCGGCCGAGCTCTGGCAGGAGAGTGGCCGTTACGACGCCTATGGCAAGGAGATGCTGCGCATCAAGGACCGTCAGGACCGTCCGATGCTCTACGGCCCGACCAACGAAGAAGTGATCACGGATATCTTCCGTTCCTCCGTGAAGTCCTACAAGGACCTGCCGCTCAATCTCTATCATATCCAGCTGAAATTCCGTGACGAGATCCGTCCGCGCTTCGGCACCATGCGCTCGCGCGAATTCATGATGAAGGACGCTTACTCCTTCGACTTGACGCGCGAAGGTGCGGAACATTCCTACAACAAGATGTTCACCGCCTATCTGCGCACCTTCGATCGTCTCGGCCTGCGCGCCATTCCGATGCGCGCGGACACCGGCCCGATCGGCGGCGATCTCAGCCACGAGTTCATCATTCTTGCCGATACCGGTGAGTCTGAAGTCTTCTGCCACAAGGATTTCGTCAATTTTGACATTCCCGTGGAAAATACGGATTTCGATAGCGTTGACGGCCTGAAGTCGATCTTCGACAGGTGGACGTCGCTTTATGCCGCGACCTCCGAGATGCATGACGAGGCCGCCTTCAACGCCATTCCGGAAGGCGAGCGTCTTTCTGCGCGCGGCATCGAAGTCGGTCATATTTTCTACTTCGGTACCAGGTATTCCGAGCCGATGGGTGCGAAGGTCCAGGGTCCCGACGGCAAGGAACATACCGTTCACATGGGTTCCTACGGTATCGGCCCGACACGCCTTGTTCCCGCCATCATCGAAGCATCGCATGATGAGAACGGAATCATCTGGCCGGAGTCGGTCGCGCCCTTCGATGTCGTGGTCATCAACATGAAGGCCGGCGACGAAGCCTGCGACGGCACCTGCGAGCTGATCTACGCGGCGCTGACCAAGGCCGGCAAGGATGTGCTCTATGACGACACGGACGACCGTGCCGGCACCAAGTTTGCGACCGCCGACCTGATCGGCGTGCCGTACCAGATCATTGCCGGTCCGCGCGCGGTCGCGAATGGCGAAGTGGAAGTGAAGGACCGCAAGACTGGCGCCCGCGAGACGATGACCATCGAGGCGGCGATTAACAGGTTCGTGGCTTAAGAAAGACGGAGGCGAAATGGCAGAGGCAGCATTGGACCGGAGTTCCAAATCCGGCTTGGGTCCGGCTGGCAAGCCATTTTCCACCTTCGAACGCCTGGTGGCGTGGCGTTATCTGCGCGCCCGCCGCAAGGAAGCGTTCATTTCGGTGATTGCCGGCTTCTCCTTTGTCGGCATCATGCTGGGCGTTGCGACGCTGATCATCGTCATGGCTGTTATGAACGGGTTCCGCACGGAACTCGTCTCCCGCATCCTCGGTATCAACGGCCACATGATCATCCAGCCGGTCGATGGTCCCTTCACCGACTATGCCGACCTCGTGAAGAAATTCGAGGCGGTGCCCGGTATCAAGATGGCGCTGCCGCTGGTCGAGGGCCAGGTGCTGGCTTCCTCGCGGACGGGCGGCAGCACCGGTGCGCTGGTGCGCGGCACGCGCGCCGAAGACCTGACCAAGCTCAAGGCAGTATCCGACAATATCAAGTCCGGCGACATGGTAGGCTTTGCTGCAGGCGACAGCGTTTTGATGGGCACGCGCATGGCCGACCAGCTCGGCCTGCGGGTCGGTGACCTGATTACGTTGACGTCACCGGAAGGTGATGTGACGCCGATGGGCGTCAATCCGCGCATCAAATCCTACAAGATCTCCGGTCTCTTCGAGATCGGCATGTCGGAATACGATTCCTCGATCATCTATATGCCGCTCGAGGAATCGCAGCTTTATTTCAATGCCGACGGGCTGGTGCAGTCGATCGAACTCTTCGTCAATAACCCCGACGATATCGACAATCTGAGGCCCAAGGTGGAGGAGGCGGCCGGTCGGCAGATAGCCATCACCGACTGGCGTCAGCGCAACCAGACCTTCTTTTCCGCCCTGCAGGTCGAGCGCAACGTCATGTTCATGATCCTGACGCTGATCGTGCTCGTCGCAGCGCTCAACATCATCTCCGGCCTCATCATGCTGGTGAAGGACAAGGGCAGCGATATCGCGATCCTGCGCACCATGGGCGCGAGCGCCGGCGCAATAATGCGTATCTTCTTCATGACGGGAGCTGCAATCGGCATTGTCGGCACGATCGCTGGCGTGCTGCTCGGCGTGCTCGTCTGCATCAACATCGAGTCCATCCGCCAGTTCTTCTCATGGGTCTCTGGCACGGTGCTTTTCGATCCGCAGCTCTACTTCCTGAGCCAGCTTCCGGCGGAAATGGATGTGAGCGAAACGGTGTCCGTCGTCATCATGGCGCTGACGCTCTCCTTCATCGCGACGATCTTCCCCGCCTGGCGCGCCTCCCGCCTCGACCCCGTCCAGGCCCTTCGTTACGAATAGGGCCGTGATCCAAGGTCAAATCCCCGGCCCAATCCAAGGAATGCCGCATTCATGAAACGCAACGTCGTTCTCAAGCTTTCGGGCGTCGAGCGCCATTACGGGCAGGGCGAAACGCTGCTGACCATCCTCAAGGGTGCGGATTTCACCCTGTCGAGCGGTGAGATGGTGGCGCTGGTGGCGCCGTCAGGCACCGGCAAGTCGACGCTGCTGCATGTCGCAGGGCTGCTGGAGCATCCTGACGGCGGCGAGGTAATGGTCAACGGTCGCCCCTGTGATGGCCTTTCCGATGACAAGCGCACGGCCATCCGCCGCGGTGAGATCGGCTTTGTTTATCAGTTCCATCACCTGCTGCCGGAATTCTCGGCGCAGGAGAACATCATGATGCCGCAGCTCATCGCCGGTCTCTCATGGAAGGAAGCGAGCGAGCGGGCAAAGATGCTTCTGGATTACATGCGCATCGGCCACCGCGGTACGCATCGCCCGGGCGAGCTTTCCGGCGGCGAGCAGCAGCGCGTGGCAATCGCTCGCGCCGTTGCCAATGCACCGAGCCTGCTTCTGGCCGACGAGCCGACCGGCAATCTCGACCCGGAAACCGCCAGCTATGTCTTCGACGCTCTCGAGGCTCTGGTGCGTCAGTCCGGCCTTGCCGCGCTGATCGCCACACACAACCACGAGCTCGCCCGGCGCATGGACCGGCGCGTGACGATCTCCGACGGCAAGGTCGTGGATTTCTGATTATCAGGGGATAATCAGCCCGCCGCGATAATCGAGCTCATAGGCCTTGTGACCATCGACAAGGATGAATTCATGGCCACGGAAATGCGTGCAGTCGCCTTCGCTCGTATCGACATAGCGCCCCAGCGAATGATCGAAGACCATGCCGCCGAGGAAGCGGCCTTGTTTGTAGAGCTGTGACAGCGCGGCGCTAATGATCGTGCCGGCGACAGTTCCGTCGATGATCCCGGGCTCGATGATCCGCCCGAAATAGTTCATCGCCCACACCGGCTTTTCCTCCAGCCACACCACTTCCTGACCGGCAAAATCCGTGCCGCCGAAATAGCTGTCGAGATAGCGCCAGATGCCGCGCTTGTAGCCGAGGTCATGGGCGCCGATCCGATAGGAAGGCTGTGCCTTGGCGCCGGCAACATAAGTCTGCGATTTGGCTTCGACAATGAAGCCGTTGAGTTCCTGCGTGTCCATCGTCCCACTGCTCCGATGTTAACCATGTCCCGCAGAAGCGGGGGGTAAACCTGTTGACAACAGAACATACATGGAACAAATTAAAAACATAAGAGCAAAAGGAGAGCCAAATGACTGACATGATCCGTGATATCGCAGCATTCACCTCCATCGCAATGTTCATTACCAGCTTCTCGCTGATCGTCATGGCAATGTAAGAATTCAGGGGATCGCATGGCAGCCATGCGGTCCCGAAGCAGGACTTTTTCTGGACAGAATCGCCGACAATGCCGACAATGCGCACTCTTCAGTGAGGCGGTTCGAAAGGCAGATCATGGCGGATGCGGAAAAAGGTGCTGCTGGCGCAGTCGTCGGCGGGAAACCGGGCTTCGTCCATCTGAGGGTCCACTCCGCCTATTCGCTGCTCGAGGGCGCGCTGCCCCTCAAAAAGATCCTCTACAAGGCATCGGGCGACAGCCAGCCGGCAATCGCCATCACCGATACCAACAATCTTTTCGTCGCCCTGGAATTTTCCCAGAAGGCGCTGGACGACGGTCTGCAGCCGATCATCGGCTGCCAGGTGTCGATCGACATGGAAGATGGCCTCGACACCGAGAAGCGGGGCGGTCAGCAGGCGCTGGTCAAATTGCCTTCGATCGTGCTTCTGTCCGCTACGGACGCAGGTTATGAGCGGCTGGTCGATCTCGTCAGCCGCGCTTATCTCGGCGGCGAGAGCAATCAGGCTGTCCATATCCGTTCCTCCTGGCTGGAGGAAATCGGTACCGAGGGGCTGATCGCTTTGACCGGTGCCTCGACCGGCCCTGTCGACATGCCGCTTAAGGACGGCCATGCTGCTGCGGCAGAGACGCGGCTGCTGGCGCTGAAGCGCCTCTTCGGTGACCGGCTCTATGTCGAGCTGCAGCGGCACGGAACCTACGACAAGCGGCACGAACAGAAGATCATCGGCCTTGCTTACAAGCATGATCTGCCGCTGGTGGCGACCAACGAGGCCTTCTTCCCAACACGAGACGATTACGACGCGCATGACGCGCTGATGGCGGTGGCGCACAACGCGATCGTTTCCGACGACAGCCGCTTCCGCCTCTCGCCGGACCATTATCTGAAGAGCCGTGCTGAGATGGAAAAGCTTTTCGCGGATCTGCCTGAGGCACTGGATAATACCGTCGAGATCGCAAGGCGCTGTTCCTTCATTCTGAAGACCCGCAAGCCGATCCTGCCGCGCTTCACCGGCGCGACCGATGATCCCGAGGAGGCCGAGCGCGCAGAATCGCTCGAACTTCGCCGCCAGGCGGAGGAGGGGCTGGACATGCGCCTTGCCGAGCTTGGAATGTCGGCCGGCTACGAGGAGAAGGATTATCGTGAACGGCTGGAATTCGAGCTCAGCGTCATCGAGCGCATGAAGTTTCCCGGCTACTTCCTGATCGTTGCGGATTTCATCAAATGGGCCAAGCAGCATGATATTCCGGTCGGTCCCGGCCGCGGTTCAGGTGCGGGTTCGCTCGTCGCCTATGCACTGACGATCACCGACGTCGATCCGCTGCGTTTCTCGCTGCTCTTCGAACGCTTCCTCAATCCGGAACGCGTCTCGATGCCCGACTTCGATATCGACTTCTGCCAGGACCGCCGCGAAGAGGTGATCCGCTACGTGCAGCAGAAATATGGTCGCGAGCAGGTGGCGCAGATCATCACCTTCGGTTCGTTGCAGGCGCGCGCCGCGCTGCGCGACGTCGGCCGCGTGCTGGAAATGCCCTACGGTCAGGTCGACAAGATCTGCAAGCTGGTGCCGAACAACCCGGCAAACCCGACGCCGCTTTCCAAGGCGATCGAGGAAGAGCCGAAGCTGCAGGAAGAGGCAGCCAAGGAACCGGTGGTTGCCCGCCTCCTGGATATCGCCCAGAAGATCGAAGGCCTCTACCGCCACGCCTCGACCCATGCCGCCGGCATCGTGATCGGCGACCGCCCGCTGTCGAAGCTCGTGCCGATGTACCGCGATCCGCGTTCCGACATGCCGGTCACCCAGTTCAACATGAAGTGGGTGGAACAGGCCGGTCTAGTCAAGTTCGACTTCCTCGGCCTGAAGACGCTGACCGTGCTCAAGGTCGCTGTCGACTTCTGCAGGAAGCGCGGCATTGAGGTCGATCTTCCCAAGATCCCGCTCGACGACAAGAAAACATACGAGATGCTTTCGCGCGGCGAGACGGTCGGCGTGTTCCAGGTTGAAAGTGCCGGCATGCGCAAGGCACTGATCGGCATGAAGCCAGACTGCATTGAGGACATCATCGCGCTGGTCGCGCTCTATCGCCCGGGTCCGATGGAAAACATTCCGACCTACAATGCCCGCAAGCATGGCGATGAAGAGCTGGAATCGATCCATCCGATGATCGATCATCTGCTCAAGGAAACGCAGGGCGTTATCGTCTACCAGGAGCAGGTGATGCAGATCGCCCAGGTCCTGTCGGGCTATTCGCTTGGCGAAGCCGATCTTCTGCGCCGCGCCATGGGTAAGAAGATCAAGGCAGAAATGGACCAGCAGCGCGAGCGCTTCGTCGTTGGCGCGGTCCAGAACGGCGTGTCGAAGCCGCAGGCCGACAACATCTTCGAACTGCTCGCAAAGTTCGCAAACTACGGCTTCAACAAGTCGCACGCTGCCGCCTACGCCATCGTCTCCTATCAGACGGCCTATATGAAGGCGCATTATCCGGTCGAATTCCTGGCCGCGTCGATGACGCTCGATATGTCGAACACCGAAAAGGTCAACGACTTCCGCCAGGATGCCAAGCGCCTGGGCATCGAGGTCATCGCGCCCTCCGTCCAGACCTCCTTCCGCCAGTTCGAGACCGGCGATAACCGTATCTATTACGCGCTTGCGGCTCTCAAGGGTGTCGGCGAATCCGCTGTCGATCACATCGTCGAAATGCGCGGCGATAAGCCCTTTGCCAGCATCGAGGATTTCTGCCTGCGGATCGATCCGCGCCAGGTGAACCGCCGCGTGCTGGAAAGCCTGATCTACGCCGGAGCCTTTGATTGCTTCAACCTGGATCGCGCCCAGCTTTCGGCCGGTCTCGACCGCGTGCTCGGCTATGCGCAGCGCGCCCAGGAAAACAAACTGAGCGGCCAGTCGGATATTTTCGGCGGTGCCCTATCCTCGGGCCCGGAAAAGATCGCCCTGCCGCCATTCTCGCCCTGGCTTGCCTCCGAGCGGCTACTCAAGGAGTTCCAGGTGCTGGGCTTCTACCTGACCGCCCATCCGCTCGACAGCTACAACAACATCCTTCAGAAGATGCGCGTACAGACCTTCGCGGATTTCTCGACGGCGGTGAAGCAAGGTGCTGCGAACGGGCGACTGGCGGGCACCGTCATTTCCAAGCAAGAGCGCAAGACGCGCACCGGCAACAAGATGGGCATCATCGTCTTCTCGGATTCCTCCGGCCAGTATGAAGCCGTGCTCTTCTCCGAAATGCTGAACCAGTATTCTGACATACTCGAGCCCGGGAAATCCTTCGTCATCACCGCGATCGGCGAAGAGCGGCCGGAAGGTGTCAGCCTGCGTCTGCAGACCATCCAGTCGCTGGAAGAAAAGTCGCTGCAGATGCAGAAGGCGCTACGCGTCTATGTCCGCGACTCCGGCCCGCTACGCGCCGTCGCCGCACATCTGAACGCCAAGGGCGACGGCCTCGTCTCCTTCATCGTCATCAAGGAGGAGGGCAAGCGCGAGGTCGAAGTGGTGCTGCAAGAGAAATATCGCATCACGCCCGAGATCGCAGCTGCGTTGCGGGCTGCTCCTGGCGTCGTCGACGTCGAACTCGTCTGAACGAAAAGTGCGACCGGCAGTGCACCGGTCGCCATTATTTTTCAGCCGGCCTGCAGACGGCAGGATGCATCCGCGCAGCGGCCTCTGCCGAAGCCCATGATGACCATGCCGATCAACGTCGCCGCTACCGGCACCAGCAAGGCGGTGCGCAGCGCTTCCAGGCGTTCGGATGGGCTGTCTCCATCGCCGAGAGCAAGTGTGCCGACGGCGCTGACGGCAGAGAGGCCGAGTGCCGCGCCGAACTGGAACGACGTATTCACCAGCCCGCTTGCCAGTCCCTGTTCGTTTTCGGCAATACCCTCAGTCGCAATGATCGTCAGCGGGCCGTAGCCAAGCGAGAAGGCCAGGCCGAGCAGGATCGTCGACGGCAGCATCGCCGCATAAGTCCAGTCGAGCCCCATACCAAGGAAGAGCGCGTAGCCCGCGATGGCAAAAGCAAAGCCGCCAAGCACCACGCGTCCATTACCGAAGCGCTCGACGAGCAGGGGCGTCAGCAGCGGCGCCAGAATGGCGTCCATGCCGATGACGATGAGGGCGAGGCTGGTTTCGAAAGAGGACCAGCCGAGCAGTTCCTGCAGGTAGAGCGAGACGATGAACTGGAAGCCGAAGAAGGCGCCGGTGAAGAGCATCGCTCCGAGGTTGGATTGTACCAAGGCGGCAGACCGGAAGATCCCGAACCGTACCAGCGGCGCCCGCGAATTGCGTTCGATCAGGATGAAGGCGAGCCAGAGCACAGCGCTCGCGCCTGCTGCTGCGATCGTCAAGGTTAGCTCACTGGTGGCATGTTCCAGCCGGGTCAGCGCATAGGCGGCAAGCAGCATGGCGCCAGTCAGGGTCACCGCACCGGCAATGTCGAACCTCTGGCGTGGGGTTGTGTCCTCCTTGTTCTCCACGATCAGCTTCATGCCGGCAACGAGCAGGATGGCGGAGAAGATAACAGGTGCGAAGAACACCCATCGCCAGCCGACAGCGGACAGAAGCCCGCCGATGACAAGGCCGAGGGAGAAGCCGGCTGATGCCGTGCCGGCATAGATCAGCACGGCCCTGTTACGCTGCGATCCCTCGCGAAAGCTGCCATTGATGAGCGCAAGCCCGGCGGGCGTCATGAAGGCGGCCGCTGCACCCGTCACGAAGCGGGCCGTCAGCAGCATCCAGCCCTCGGTCGCAAAGCCGCCGAGGCCGGAGAACAGCAGGAAGACGGTCAGTGCCGTCAGGAAGACCTTGCGCTTGCCGTACATGTCGGCGACGCGCCCGCCAAGCAGCATCATCCCGGCATAGGCAAGCACATAGGCCGAAACCACGGCGCTCAGCGTGGTGGTCGAAAGACCAAGCTCGGCCCGGATCGATGGAAGCGCGATATTGAGCATGGCCGCATCGACGCCTTCGAGAAAGATCGCGCCGCACAGAACGGCGAGCATTCCGGCGGCGCTGCGGCTCATTCTTCCGCTATCCACTGCCAGTGGAGGACTTGTAGACATTCTGATTTCCTTGTCGGTGAAGCAGGGAAGAGCGAGAATGGTTACATATTGATCCTCGGTTCCCTATTGTAACCAAGGCTGACATAAGGCATGGTTTGCAGCCATGGAAGAAGGCACTTCAAACTCACCGAGTGACTGCTGCAGCACCGACCGCGATTACGACGTCCACCAGTGGGATTCGCGGGAGGAATGTGAGGTGCGCCAGATCCTCGATCGCATCGCCGACAAATGGTCGCTGTTGGTCATTGCCCTGCTCGAAAAACGCACCTTGCGCTTTACCGAATTGCGCAAGAGCATCGATGGCATCAGCCAGCGCATGCTGACGACGACATTGCGTCAGCTCGAGCGTGACGGGCTGATCGAGCGGACAGTCTATCCCGTCGTTCCGCCAAGGGTTGACTATGCTCTGACGGAGCTCGGCTGCACGCTGCACGACACAATCAAGGCGCTCGTGGTCTGGACGGAAACGAACCAGGCAAAGATCATCTCCGCCCGCCGAAGCTACGATGAACGCGCCAGCGAGAAGCTTTGGTAGGCCTCAGCTCTCGCGGGTGATGGTGATGAATCCCGTGCCTTCGCCGGTTTCGGATCCGAGGCCGGTATCTGATATCGTCAGCGTTGAGCCGGGCGAGATCAGTGCATCGATCCGGTGACGGGTTTCTTCTGACATCGAGATGCGGCTGAGCGCTCTGGCGATTGAACGGCCGCTGATGATGGAGCTTTCCTGATTGGCGATGCCGAGCCGCTTCACCGTTTCGCGGGAGAGATTGTTCTCCAGCGTTACGCCCAGCCAGTCCGCCGTGCCGGCGGCCTCATTGACTGAATGCAGCGAGAAGAAGTGCGTGCCGAGAGCAAGACCCGGATCGGCGATGGTAATGGGCGCCTCGAAGAGCGGCTTGAAATCCTGGCGTACCATGATGACGCCATTCGGAGGCTCGCCTTTGCCTGCCGCGGCGTAAACTTCCTTAAGGAGAGTATCAGTGACCAGGCCCTTGTCACGGACAAATTCCGTTGGCCGCAGCGCCTTGAAGGCATTGATGGCCTGAACGGTCGCAGGACCGGCCAGCCCATCAGGCTCGCCGGCAGCAAAGCCGAGCTGGTTCAGCAGGGTCTGGATATCGATGACGTTTTCACGCAGCGTCCGACGCGTAATCAGCATGCTGATCGGCGCGCTATCCGCAGCAGGCGCCTGCAGCTGGAACTGCGGCATCGGCAGGGCAGCCGTCGTCTCGTTCATGGCGACCTGCACCTGCTTCTTCGCGTCACCTATGGACGGCCGCAGCTCCACGTCCGACAGCAGTGGTGCCGGTTCGGGCCGGTCGGGGCGGAACAGGGTCGGATGGTCAATCGGCTCTGGTATCAGCTCACTGTCGGTAATGATGACAGGCACGCCCATCTCGGTCATCTTGTAGAGCGATTTCGCAAAGGCGCCGGGCATGCGCACGCAGCCATGCGAGGCCGGATAGCGCGGCACGGAACTAGACTCGTGCAGCGCGATGCCGGACCATGTCAGCCGCTGCATGAAGGGCATCGGCGCGTTCGAATAGATGTTGGATTCGTGGTACTTCTGCTTCTCGATGACGGAGAAGATACCGCTCGGCGTCGTGTGCCCGTCCTTGCCGCTCGAGATCTTGGAGGTCGCCACGACCTCCGCACCGTCATAGACGGCCAGCGACTGCTTATCCTTGGACACGAAAATCTGCAGCGTGCGCGCGTCTGCTGCAAAAGCCGGATGGACAAGAGCGGTTGCCGACAGCAACCCGATAAGAACGCTTACACGCACAGACATGACGCAATACACCACATGCACAAAAACGACGCGAGTTAAGCACGCGAAGTTTAACGAAGGCTTGAATACGCGGCGCCGCTTTGATCACGAGATTGTGGGATATTCAATTTTATGCAAATCTAAAAAAGGAGAAGTCTTGGGGGAGACTTGGAAATGCATGTCGATATTGTTTCCGCGTTCGATGATCTGCATGCCCTGAAAGACAACTGGAACGAGGTCTATGCTGCCGATCCGGAGGGGAACTACTTCCTCTCCTGGCACTGGATCGTCAAATGGCTGGAGCGGCGCGCGTCGTGGTTCGTTCTCGCCGCCAGGCGGCAGGAGGGGGATGAACGATACGTGGCTTTCCTGCCCATCCAGCTGCATGTCGAATTCGAGGAAGGGCAGGGCCTCGTCAATATCCTGCGGCTCGGCGGCACACCCTATGCCGGCTATAACGGCCTCCTGACGCGTCCCGAGGATGTCGAAGCGGCGCTCAGCGCCTTTGCCGGTTGCCTCCAGACCTTCAATTGGAAACATCTCGATCTCGACGATGTCTATATATCCGAGGAGAGACTGAAGGCGCTCCTCGAGGCCTTTCCGGCTTCCGAATTTTCAAAGAGAAAGGTCGCTCGCAGGCCGCACATCACCTCGGTTGGTGAAAACATCGACCACGACGTCTATGTCTATGTGCCGCTCGGCGATGATTTCGAAACCTTCGTCGATGAGCGTTTCGGCTCGAAGACCCGGCGCAATGCGCGAAAAGCGCTGCGCGATCTGGTCGCGCCGCAGAACAAGCTGCGCATCACGCACGTCACGCCCGAGACGATGGAGCGCGACCTGGCGCTCTTTTACGAGATGTGGAACCTGCAATGGGGCGAGCGCCAGCCGCGCTACGGAAAGTTCATTCTCGACAACAGCCGTCATATGCTGCCGGCCTGCATCGAGCATGGCACGGTCTTCATGCCGATCCTCTGGCATCAGGACAAGCCGGTCGGCACCTTCATCATCTTCCTCGATCCCTACCGCAAGTCGATGATGTGCTTTCTCGGAAGCCGCGACCTGACCTTCCGCCACTCGATCAGCCCCGGCTTCATGCTCCATTGCTACAATCTGCGCTGGGCGATCGAAAATGGCTACCGCATCTACGACATGGGCACCGGCAATTACAGTTATAAGGATTTACTCGGATCGGAGCATCATATCGTCGAGAAGCTACAGATCTCGACGCTCACCGGCCGTAATATCGGCGACCGTCTCGATCCGCACTCGCTTGGCATCGCCATGCATCAGGCGGTGCATTTCTTCAGGAATGGAAACCCGACCGCCGCCGAACTCTGCTGCCGGCAGATCCTGGCCGTCGACGAGAAACATGCGCAAGCCAGCTCATTGCTGGCGAAAATCGAGGCGGCGCGGCGGCCAAGGTTGACCGGTGACCCCGAAACCCATTTCAGTGCTGCCGCCGAACGTCATCGGGCCGGCGATCTTACTGCTGCGGAAGCTGGCTATCGCGACGTGATCTTAGTCATGCCAGATCATTTCGATGCTCTGCAGCATCTGGCATTGCTTCTGTTGCAGAAGGGCGATCTGCGTGGCGCAGCAGTCTGCGTCGACAATGCGATCGAGGCGAAACCGACATCCGCCTCAGCCTATTGCAATCGCGGCAATATCCAGGCGCGGCTTTCGAATTTCGATGGCGCGCTTGCAAGTTACGATCGGGCAATCGCTCTCGATGCGGGTCACGCCATCGCTCTCAACAATCGCGGCAATGTTTTACGGCGACTGGGGCGCCACGATGAGGCGCTGGAAAGCTATGATCGTGCCATCGCGATCGAACCCGGTTATGCACAGGCTGCGAAGAACAGGGCGGCGGCACTACAGGAACTGGCCGCGGTGCCGGCCTAGAGCGCCGTGCGTCCATTCGGACGCACAAAGACGCTCTAACTCTTGGAATCTACGCATCAGGCTTTCCGAAAATCGATTCCGATTTTCGGAAAGCCTGATGCTGTAGGCTAGCGGTTCCCCTTGCCGCCAAAAGTATAGCCGGTTTCGACCGTGCCCTTGCCGAACTTGTCGCGCAACTTGTCCATGGCGGCTTCCGCCGCCGCGCGGCGGCCGGATTGCTGGTCGATGAGATCGGGCGGGTCGGCGCGGCCGGCATCGCCGAGATCGGTGACGCCAATGCCGATCAGGCGGAATTTCGTGCCGTCGGTTTCCTTCTCCAGAAGGTCGAGCCCCGTGCGGAAGATCTTGTCGGCAAGCTGTGTCGGGTCTTCAAGGCGCCGGTTGCGGGTGCGCGATTTGAAATCGGCCGTCTTCATCTTCAGCACCACCGTCTGGCCGGCAATGCCGTTCTTCTTCAGCCGCCAGGAGACCTTTTCCGAGAGGTTGCGCAGGATCGGCACCAGATCGTCATAACGAGAGATGTCATCGAAGAAGGTGGTTTCGGCTGAGACGCTCTTGGCGGCATCGTTGATATGCACCTCGCGGTCGTCGATGCCGCGCGACAAGCGGGAAAGCCGCTGGCCGATGCTGCCGTAACGACGCATCAGGTCGTTCTCTTCCATTTGCTGCAACTGGCCGATCGTGCGGATGCCGTCTGCTTCGAGCGTCGCGGCAAATGCCTTGCCGACGCCCCAGATGGTCGTCACGGGACGGGGCGCCAGAAACTCCACGGCTTCCTCGCGTCCGATGATGGAAAAACCACGCGGTTTCTGCAGATCGGAGGCGACCTTGGCGAGGAATTTGCAATAGGAAAGACCGACCGAGACGGTAATGCCGATCTCCTTTTCGACGCGGCGGGCAAACTTCGCCAGCGTGCGGGCCGGCGGATCGTGATGCAGCCGTTCCGTGCCGCCGAGTTCCAGGAAGGCCTCGTCGATGGAGAGCGGCTGCACAAGCGGTGTCAGTTCCTGCATCAGTGCGCGAACCTCCCGCCCGACCTTGACATATTTCTCCATGTCCGGGCGGATAACGACCGCCTGCGGGCAAGCCTCCAGCGCCTTGAACATCGGCATAGCCGAGCGTACGCCGTGGATGCGGGCGATGTAGCAGGCGGTGGAGACAACGCCGCGCTTGCCGCCGCCGATGATCACGGGTTTATCGGCGAGCTCCGGATTGTCGCGTTTCTCCACGGCGGCGTAAAAAGCGTCGCAGTCAATATGCGCGAGCGTCAGATCATAGAGCTCTTTGTGACGCACCAGACGCGGGCTGCCGCAAACATGGCAGCGACGCACGTCTCCCTTCTGCTCGGCAAGGCAGTCGCGACAGAAGCCGGGTGTCTTGTCAGATGCAGGCGCCATGGTGAGAACAAAGGTTGAACATTGCAACATTACGCCCTAAGCTTTTGAGTCTCAAGAGAGGGAGGACAGCTTGGCCGTGGATATCGATCTTCGTTTCGAACCTGTCACGGCCGAGCGCTGGGGCGATTTCGAAAAGCTGTTCGGCCCGCAGGGTGCCTTCTATAATTGTTGGTGCGTGGCACTGCGCCTTCCGCATGCCGTCCGCACGACGATGGAGCCTTCGGAGCGCAAGGCCCATATGCAGGGCCGCATTGAGGTGGGACCGCCGCCGGGCATTCTCTGTTATATCGAGGGCGAGCCTGTGGCCTGGGTTCAGGTGGGGCCGCGCCACGACGTGCCGCAGTTCAATTCGCCGCGAACGGTTTCGCGGCCACTCGAGGAGGGTGACGCTCATGATCCCTCTATCTGGGCAGTCAGTTGCTTCTTCCTGTTGCCGAAGCTGCGCGGAAAAGGCTTGAGCCACAGATTGCTTGCTGGTGCCGTCGATTATGCCCGCGGTCAGGGCGCACGGTTGCTGGAAGCCTGTCCGATCGACCATGTGAAGCAGTCGAAATCCGTCACGCTTTGCATCGGCTCCACGGCGATTTTCGACACGGCAGGTTTCGAAACGATCGCGCGGCGCAAGGACGGCCGGCCGCTCATGCGGCTGGATTTGCACGGCTGATCGTGTGTGCCGCAAGGTGTTGGTCGATGAGTTCGGCGGCATGAGCCCAGTCTCTCGCCCGCGCGATATTCTCGGCGGCGGCCGGCGCGAAGCGGTGAACGGGCGAATCCGGCATGAGATGGATGAGCAGGCAATCTGCCACATGCTCCTTCACGGAATGCAGGTTGCGCGCCATATCATCGATAAAGACGACAGGAAGATCGCGACCGCCATGCAGCGCCTGCACGATCGGTCCCTTCGGCTGTTCGCTGGCAAGCAACGGGAAGGTAAGGCCCGCGCTGTCGAGAAGGCGACGACGGTGGGCGGAAAACTGCGGTGGCATCGCGGTGAGGAACAGGACGTCGGCATCATCAGACAAGCGTTCGAGCGTCGAAACGACGGGATCCATAGGCGTCTGCCAGCTTTCCTGGGCTTCGAAGAATTCCAGGATCAGCCGGCTGACATGCTGATCCTCAAGCGCAACCCCGTCGGCCAGCGAGACGATGTTGCCATGAAGACGGAAGGAGCGCGGCAGAAATTCATGGCCGAGACTTTTGAGGTACAGTTGGAAAGGACCGATGAATTGCAGCACCACATCATCGACATCGCAGACGATGAGCGGCCTGTCGCCAAGGCGGATATGCGAGATGTCGAATTCGGCGCTGTTGCTCACGATCAGTATTCCCCAGAGTCGAGGCCGGGCGGCGAGAAGTGGCGCCATGCCCCAGTCAGCGCTTCCGGCGTCGTGTTCGTCGCCTCACAGAAGGCGATCGCCGTCGGCTCATGGTTCATGAGGAAATCCAGCATGCCGGCGAGAAAGCCAGGATCGTTGATGGCATTACGCACTTGCTGGGGTTCTACGCCTGTCAATGCCAGGAAGCGACCGAAGAGATCCGGGTCGTTCGCAAGCCAGCCAAGGACGGCGATGGCCGTTTCTTGCGGATCGGCTGCCGCCGCAAGTTGTTTCGAAGTCTTGAAATTGCTTTGCATTGCGGTGGTCGAGTTACCTTTTCTTCAACCAAATACCGGTAGCTTGCACTATCGGTTTCATGGAGCCATTTGTCAGCTAATGTCTTATCATGGACATTTGGCTTCAAGAGCGGACGTAGGGACAGCTGATCATGCCCAAACAGGTGATGATTGTAGAAGATAACGAGCTCAACATGAAGCTCTTTCGCGACCTCATCGAGGCCTCGGGCTATACCACGATCCAGACCCGCAACGGCATGGAAGCGCTTGATCTTGCGCGCAAACATCGCCCCGATCTTATACTTATGGATATTCAGCTTCCGGAAGTTTCCGGCCTCGAAGTCACCAAGTGGCTGAAGGAAGACGACGAACTGCATGTGATCCCGGTCATTGCCGTTACGGCCTTTGCCATGAAGGGCGACGAGGAGCGGATCAGGCAGGGCGGCTGCGAGGCTTATGTCTCGAAACCGATCTCCGTTCCGAAATTCATTGAGACGATTAAGACTTATTTGGGCGACGCCTGAGGCATCGGAAAAAAGATTCATGACTGCGCGAATACTGGTTGTTGATGATATTCCGGCAAATGTGAAGCTGCTCGAAGCGCGGCTGCTGGCAGAATATTTCGACGTGCTGACCGCGGCCGACGGCTACGAGGCGCTGGCGATCTGCGACCGCAACCAGGTGGATCTCATCCTGCTCGACATCATGATGCCCGGCATTGACGGTTTCGAAGTCTGCGAGCGGCTGAAGGCCAATCCGAAGACCGCCCATATCCCCGTCGTCATGGTCACCGCGCTCGACCAGTCGACCGACCGCGTGCGCGGCCTGAAGGCCGGTGCCGACGACTTCCTGACAAAGCCCGTCAACGACCTGCAGCTCATTTCCCGCGTAAAAAGTCTGCTGCGCCTGAAGACGCTGAGCGACGAGTTGCGCGTGCGCGCCGAGACCGCCCATACGATGGGGATGGACGAGTTGATGCGCACCGGCGACGGACGCTCCGACGAGGCGGGACAGGTGTTGCTGGTCGACAGCCGTGCCAACTCGCAGGAACGCATCATCAAGACGCTGAAGCCCGTCGCAGACGTGGTCGCCATCTCCGATCCGCAGGCGGCTCTTTTCGAAGCCGCCGAGAGCGCCTTCGAACTCGTCATCGTCAACGCCAATTTCGATGAATACGATCCGCTCAGGCTTTGCTCGCAGTTCCGCTCGCTGGAGCGGACCCGTTTCCTGCCGATCCTGATCATCACGGAGCAGGGGGCCGACGAGATGGTTGTCCGCGCGCTCGATCTCGGGGTCAATGACTACATCGTGCGCCCTGTCGATCCGAACGAGCTGGTCGCCCGCAGCCTGACGCAGATCCGCCGCAAGCGCTACAACGACCGCCTGCGCGCCAGTGTCAAGCAGACGATCGAACTCGCTGTCACCGATCCGTTGACCGGTCTCAATAACCGCCGTTATCTCGACAACCATCTCAATGTGCTCTTCAACCGCTCGATGGCCCGTGGCCGGCCGCTCTCGGTGCTGATTACCGATATCGACCGCTTCAAGCAGGTCAACGACACCTATGGCCATGACGGCGGCGACCAGGTGCTGAAGGAATTCGCAAACCGCGTGCGCTCGACCGTCCGCGGCGCTGATCTTGCCTGCCGTTACGGCGGGGAAGAGTTCGTCGTCGTCATGCCGGACACCTCGCCGGAAATTGCCGCGGCCGTTGCCGAGCGCTTGCGCGCGGCCATCGAAAGCACGCCGTTCCTGCTGAAGTCGTCGGGCGAAACGCTGAATATTACGGCCTCCTTCGGCATATCCTCGCGCATCGCCTCGGTCATAACGCCCGACCAGCTCATGAAGCAGGCAGACCTTGCGCTCTATGAGGCGAAGAATACCGGGCGCAACCGCGTCGTAGCCTCCGCCGCCTGACGACATAACGTTCCGTAATGCGTCGCTTTCGGTTATCCACTGGGAGTAGCTGAACCTTACGAATATTTAATTTTGTTGGCTGAAACTAAGGCGCCGGTTTTTCAACCCGATAGCCAGAAAATGGACTTTAAAGCGTGTTTCTTCCGATAACACGTATCGCCTGCTTCCGAAAGCTAGAGGCGTCGAACGCGAAAAGAAGAGCGGACTATAGTTGCATCCTGATTGTCTGGCCTCTGTAAATCGTATTTCACAAAACGTAACGCCGGCGCCTTACGTTAGGGGAGGGGCTGAGGTGTTGTTGTAATATATTTCTGAAATTCTTGCTGATATCAAATATTGTCCTTTTGGTAAAAGAGATTTGGTTGCGTCTTTACACGTGCCAAAACTGGACTTTTAACCATAGAATCATACTCGGAAATTTTACCATTAAGAATTTGTTGATTTTCTTTCATTTTTGCGCAAATTATCGGCTCAGAACAGAAAACGCTCCCATGGAGGAGCTGTCGATACCCCATGATGCTCAGGTCCGCCGCATCTCCTGGGTCGTGGGGTCGGTCGGCTGGTACGCAATCTCAAACGGTTCCTCGTGCCGTTTTGCATGCTGGCCGACCCCCTTTTCGTAAAAACGCCGTCACTTCCCGAAGATGGAAGGGCGGCGTTTTTCTTTGTTTGCGCTAACATTGCCGTCAGGAAGTCCAGTGCAAACAAAAAGCGCGCTACCCGGAGGCGCGCGCTTTTTGAAAGAGCCGTGAGATCAGGTAATTACTTGATCTTGGTTTCCTTGAACTCGACGTGCTTTTTGGCAATCGGGTCGTACTTGGTCTTCGTCATCTTGTCCGTCATCGTACGGCTGTTCTTCGTCGTGACGTAGAAGAAACCGGTGTCGGCCGTCGACAGAAGCTTGATCTTGATAGTGGTAGCCTTGGCCATGGTCGTCCTGCCTTTAAGAAAATGAAAGCCGTGGAAAACCGGATAGGCTCCACGGCAAATTCTGGCGCGAAACTACGAATCTAGCCCGAAAAGTCAAGCCCGCTTTCCGAGGAAAAGCAGTCTTATGCCGGCAAGCAAGGCATAAAGCCCGAAGAAACCGGCAATTGCATAGGCAAAACCGTTGTTTCCGGCAACATCGATGGCAGCGCCGATTACCTGGGGGCCTGCAACGGTGCCGACGGCATAACAGAAAACGAAGGCCGCATTGGCCGCCGCAAGGTCCGAACCTGTCAGCCGCGAGCCGAGATGGCTGAGACCGACCGTGTAGAGGCCGGAGACGCAGCCGCCCCAGAAAAGCAGAAGTCCGGCCATGAGAATCCAGTTATTGACGAGGACCGGGAGCATCATTGTTCCGACGAAACCGGTCAGCGCCATCAGCGCCAGCAGGGGACGCTTGTCCTTGATACGGTCCGAAAGCAACCCGAGCGGGATCTGGAAGATGACGTTGCCGACACCCATCATGGTGAGCAGCAGGGCCGCCTGCGTTTCGGTGAAATGCGCGCGCACCGCAAAGATCGGAAAGAGCGACAGGCCGCCGGCTTCGACTGCACCGAAGATGAAGACGGCCGCGGTTGCGGTCGGCACCAGGAAGACATAGCGCATGAAATGCAGTTCTGGCTTCTCGTCCAGGACAGGGCTTTCGTGCCGGGCGATGAAGATCGGGATCGCAGCCAGCAGGATCGCGAAGGCACCGACCAGGAAGGGCAGGATGCCGTCGCTGCCTAGCAGCGAGAAGATCAGCGGCCCAGCAGCAAAGCCGAGTGAAAGGACGGTCGCGTAGATGCCGAGCACGAAGCCGCGTTTGGAAGGCGGCGAGGCCGCATTGATCCAGAATTCAGAGAGGATGAAGAGTGTGGTCGTTGCGCCGTGGAAGGCGAAACGCAGCGGAAACCACATCCAGAAGTCCTGCGCATAGTAGAAGCCGAGCGCGCTGAGCGCCGAGATCAGCACCGCCCACATCATGGTGGGCGCGACACCGTATTTATGCGCGAGCTTGGTGGTGATCGGTGCCGCCGCCATCGCCGCAATACCGGCCATAGCGGTATTGAGGCCGATGAGGGTGGAAGAAATGCCACGCTTTTCGAGAATTATGCTGAGGAGAGGAAGTCCCAGGCCGATCGCTATGCCGACGGCGGAGATGGACGAGACGGCTGCCACCAGAGAAGGCCAATGGATTTCCTCAACATCGCCCGGTGTGCCGTTCCTCGGCTGAGACATTTATCCATCCTTAGAGAGGTATGCGGACGAATCGTCCGTCTGGAGCCACATAGAAAGACATAGGCATGCCAAATCCAAGTGACGGGCAGGGTTTCACAATATTTCTGGCATCCGCCGACGATTTCTTGAGTGTAAGCTTTCCCCGTACAAAAGATGATGACCGTGTCGATCCTCTGCAGATAGTCGGCTATGGGCCGTGGCGCTCTGGTCGCTGCCACTACACGCGAAATATGTCTGGAAGGTGAAGGTGTTCAAGCTTGCCGGCCGGGTACGTCGTAATCTTCTGGTTCGTCATCATGGCCGCCGAAACCGTGCATCTTCAGCGCCCATTGCAGGCCTACGACGCCGCCCTTGATCGGCTGGATCGAGACGAGCGCCGTGATGATGGTGATCGGTGTCCAGATGGCGAGATGCACCCAGACCGGCAGGACAAAGGCCATGTCCGTCAGCATGAACCCACCGACGACGACATGGCCGAGCACGAGGATGACGATATAGGGCGGCAGGTCGTCGGCGCGCTGGTGGTACATCGCCTCGCCACAGGCGGCGCAATGATCGACCGGCTTCAGAAAGGCGCGAAACAGCTTGCCGCTGCCGCAGGCCGGGCAGCGGTTCAGCATGCCGCGCATGATGGAGCGTCCGAGCGGGCGCTCGGCATCGGGCGTATCCCCGTAGCGTACGACCTCGTCTGTCGGTGTGCTCATCGATCTTTCCCTTCCCGGAACCAGAGCCTTTCCATTTTTCTTCGAAATATGGAAAGGCTCCGTCTCTTTCTCTTCACGCAATTCCGGACGCAAAACCGCTGCGCACTTTTGCTGGAGTTGCTTCAGCGCCGCCCGCTCGGTGGCCTCGTTCCGATCTTCTTGCGAGCGCGGCTTGCGTCGCGTCGCCCCGCCTTGTGGAAGGAGCGCACAGCCGTCGGCATCTTGCGTCCCTCGCTCAGCATCTCGAAGCGCAGGGCGCCCGCAAGCGGGATCGCCTCTGCCAACCGCACAGTCACATCGTCGCCGAGACGATAGCCAAGACCTGTCTTTTCACCCGATAGCGCCTGATGCGCCTCGTCATAGATGAAGTAGTCGGTGCCGAGCGTAGATATAGGGATGAAACCATCAGCGCCATAGTCCGGCAGCATGATAAACAGACCGGATTTGGTGACGCCCGAAACGCGCCCTTCGAATTCCTGGCCTATGCGGCCGGCAAGATGATGGGCGATGAGCCGATCGACCGTCTCGCGCTCGGCGGCCATGGCGCGACGTTCGAAGGTGGAGATTTCGGCGGAGATGTCGTCGAGCGTCGCTTCCTCGTCCGGTGTGATGCCGCCCTCGCCGAAGCCGAGCGAGCCGACTAGCGCACGATGCACGATCAGGTCGGCATAACGGCGGATCGGCGAGGTGAAGTGCGCATACTTCATCAGGTTCAGGCCGAAATGGCCGATATTTTCGGGACTGTAGATCGCCTGGCTCTGCGAGCGCAGTACCATCTCGTTGACCATCGTCTGGTGCGGCGTGTTGTCAGCCTTGGCGAGGATGCCGTTGAAGCTGTTGGCGCGCATATTGCCGCCTTTGGCAAGCGAGATGCCGAGGGTAGCGAGGAACTCGCGCAGCACCTCCTGCTTGGCAAGCGTTGGCGTATCGTGGATACGGTAAATCAGCGGCTGGCGCTTTTTTTCCAATGTCTCGGCAGCGCAAACGTTCGCCTGGATCATCATTTCTTCGATCAGCTTGTGGGCATCGAGGCGGGGCGGCACGAAGACCCTGTCGACGGTGCCGTCAGGCTTCAGCAGGATCTTGCGCTCGGGCATGTCGAGCTCGAGCGGCTGGCGCCGGTCGCGGCCGCGCTTCATCGTCTCGTAAGCGTGCCACAGCGGCTTCAAGATTGGCTCCAGCATCGGCCCGGTCTTGTCGTCAGGCTTGCCGTCGATCGCCGCCTGCGCCTGCTGATAGGACAGCTTGGCAGCACTCTTCATCATGATGCGATGGAAGGTATGGCCGATCTTGCGGCCGTCCTTCGAGAAGACCATGCGAACCGCAAGGGCAGGGCGGTCGACCCCTTCTTTCAGCGAGCAGAGATCGTTGGAGATCCGCTCCGGCAGCATCGGCACGACACGATCAGGAAAGTAGACCGAGTTGCCGCGCTTCAGCGCTTCACGGTCGAGCGGCGAATTCGGCCGCACATACCAGGAGACATCGGCAATGGCGACGGTGACGATAACGCCGCCGGCATTGTCTTCCGATGGATCATCCTCGGCATAGACCGCGTCGTCATGGTCCTTGGCATCGGCAGGGTCGATGGTGATCAGTGGCAGGTCGCGCCAGTCCTCCCGATGCGACATGGTGGCAGGCTTGGCGTCATCCGCCTCTGCGACTGCGGCTGGCGGGAAGACGTGCGGAATACCGTGCGCATGGATGGCGATCATCGAGATCGCCTTTTCCGAAGCGACCGAGCCGACGACCGAGAGAACCTTGGCACGCGGCAGGCCGAACCGGCCGAGGCGGGCAATTTCCACTTCGACGAGATCGCCGTCCTTGGCGTCGCCCTTGTATTCAGGGTCGATCACCATTTCCTCGCCGCGCCGCTCGATCGGCAGCAGGCGTCCGGCCCCCCCGGGGGCATCCTTGAAGACGCCCATGCTGGCGCCGCGCCGCTTGTCGATCACCTTGATGATGCGGGCCGTATAGGCGGGGCCACCTCGATCGACGGCCGGGAAGATCTTGGCGAGGATGCGGTCGCCGAGACCGGCAACGGGCGACTTGCCCTTGCCCTGGCGGCCAGCCGGCGATTGCTGGCGGATGGCGACAGCGGGTGCTACGCCCTGATCCTCGGGCCACTCGGCCGGGCGGCCGATCAACTCGCCATCCTTGTCGCGCGTGGTAATGTCGAGCACGGTGACGGGCGGCAGCGCACCGGGCCGGATCAGCGACTTGCGGGTCTTCTGCAGCATGCCTTCCTGCTCCAGCTCCTGCAGCAGGTGCTTGAGCTCGACGCGGCTTTCGCCCTTCAGCCCGAAGGCCTTAGCGAGCTCGCGTTTGGAGGCTTTCTGCGGATGTTCGGCGATGAAGCGCAAGATGACTTCGCGCGGCGGCAAGATGCCGTGCACGATGTTTAGCGGCTCAGGCGCAGGTTCCCTGCTCGCGCGTCCGAATTTTCCCGGGCGCTTGCCCATGGCTCTCGTAGTCTCGCGCGGTTCTCTCGCCACTCTCAGCTCTTCTTCGGTTTCGCCGGCGCTTTTGCCTTGGTTGCCTTCGGCTTTGCGGCGGTCTTCGTCGTCTTGGCTTCAGCGGCCGCAGCCTTCGGCTTCGCTGCTGACTTGGCCTTTGTCTTGGCGGCGGGAGCCTTGCCTGCCTTTTCCGCAATCAGCGCCAGCGCCTCTTCGACGGTGATGGCCTGCGGATCCTTGCCCTTCGGCAGCGTCGCGTTGACCTTGCCCCAGTTGACATAGGGGCCGTAGCGGCCGTCGCGAACGGTGATCGCGCCACCGTCAGGATGAGCGCCGAGTTCCTTCAGGGCTGCCGGCGTTCCGCGGTTGCCGCCTGGCGCCTTGGCCTGCTTTTCGGCAATCAGCGTCACGGCGCGGTTGAGACCGACCGAGAAGACGTCCTCGATGCTTTCCAGATTGGCATAGGTGCCGTCATGAAGCAGGAACGGCCCGTAGCGACCGAGCCCGGACGAGATCATCTTGCCGGATTCCGGATGTTTGCCGATATCGCGCGGCAGCGAAATCAGCGCCATCGCCTTCTCGTAGTCGATATCCTCGGGCTTCCAGCCCTTCGGCAGTGAGGAGCGCTTGGCATCCTTGCCGTCGCCGCGCTGGATATAGGGTCCGAAACGGCCCGAACGCAGCGTCAGTTCCTCGCCGGTTGTCGGGTCGGTGCCGAGGTTCTTCGGCTCGTTCACAGCAGCGCCTTCGGCCTCGCCGCCGTTTTCGGAGGAGAGTTGGCGGGTATAGTTGCACTCCGGATAATTGGAGCAGCCGACGAAGGCGCCGTACTTGCCGAGCTTTAGCGACAGGTTGCCGGTGCCGCAAACCTGGCAGATGCGCGGATCGCTGCCGTCTTCGCGCTTCGGGAAGACCAGCGGCGCCAGTGCTTCGTTGAGCGAATCCAGGACATTGGTGACGCGCAGTTCCTTGGTGTCTTCGATCTGCGAGAAGAAATCCTTCCAGAAGTCACGAAGAACCTGCTTCCAGTTCAGTTCGCCGGCGGAGATCCGGTCGAGCTTCTCTTCGAGATCGGCCGTGAAATCATATTCGACATACTTGGTGAAGAAGCTTTCGAGGAAGGCGGTAACGAGACGCCCCTTCGCCTGCGGGATCAGCTTGCGCTTGTCGATCGTCACATAGTCACGATCGCGCAAGGTAGCGAGCGTCGCGGCATAGGTCGACGGACGGCCGATGCCGAGCTCTTCCATTTTCTTGATGAGCGAGGCTTCGGAATAACGCGGTGGCGGCTCGGTAAAGTGCTGCGTCGAGTTGATCTTCTGCTTGGCGAGGTTCTCGCGCGCATTGATCTCCGGCAGGCGGCCGTCTTCGTCATCTGCGTCGTCGCTCTGCTCGCCATCCTCCTTCTGGTCGGTATAGGCGGCGATGAAGCCGTCGAAGCGGATGACGGAACCGACGGCGCGCAGGCCAGCCTTCTGGCCGTTGTTGTCGGCAATGATTTCAGCCGTCGTACGCTCGATTTCGGCCGATGCCATCTGGCTGGCGATACCGCGCTTCCAGACCAGATCGTAGAGACGGATCTGGTCGGCATCCAGGAACTTGCGGACGCGATCCGGTGAGCGGTTGAAGTCGGTCGGGCGGATCGCTTCGTGTGCTTCCTGGGCGTTCTTCGCCTTGGTCGAGTAGAAACGTGCCTTTTCCGGCAGGTAACGCTCGCCGAATTGTTCCCCGATGGCGCCTCGCGCCGCATCGATCGCTTCCGGCGCCATCTGCACGCCGTCCGTACGCATATAGGTGATCAGACCGACGGTCTCGCCGCCAATGTCGACGCCCTCGTAAAGCTTCTGCGCGATCTGCATGGTGCGCGAGGCCGAGAAGCCGAGCTTGGAGGAGGCCGCCTGCTGCAGCGTGGAAGTGGTAAAGGGCGGTGCCGGGTTGCGCTTGACCGGCTTTGCCTCGACGCTTTCGACGACATAGCTGGCGCCTTCCAGCAGCGCCTTCAGCTTGCCGGCTTCTTCGCCATTTCCGATCGAGCGCGGCTGCAGCCGCTTGCCATTGGCGGCAACCAGTCTTGCCTCGAACTCGTCGCCGCGCGGCGTCTTCAAGAGCGCCGAAAGGTTCCAGTATTCCTCGGAAATGAAGCGCTCAATCTCGGATTCTCGATCGCATACGAGGCGCAGCGCAACCGACTGCACGCGGCCGGCGGAACGCGCACCGGGCAGCTTGCGCCAGAGAACCGGCGAGAGGTTGAAGCCCACGAGGTAATCGAGTGCGCGGCGTGCCAGATAGGCATCGACCAGCGGGACGTCGATGTCGCGCGGATCGGCCATCGCATCGAGCACGGCCTTCTTGGTGATGGCGTTGAAGACCACACGCTTGACCGGCTTGCCGTTGATGACACGCTTCTTGTTCAGAAGGTCGAGAACATGCCAGGAGATTGCTTCGCCTTCGCGATCCGGGTCGGTCGCCAGGAACAGGGCATCGGAGGATTTCACCGCGTCGGCAATATCCTTCATGCGCTTGGCGGACGCGCTGTCCACCTCCCAAAGCATCTCGAAATCCTGATCCGGAAGAACTGATCCATCCTTGGCAGGCAGATCGCGCACATGGCCGAAAGAGGCGAGCACCTTGTATCCTGGACCCAGATACTTATTGATCGTCTTGGCCTTGGCAGGCGATTCCACCACTACAACATTCATGATGATTCTCTAAAAAAGATGCCGATCCGGCGGAGAGGCAGGCGTAACATGCACTGCAACATGAATACCGGCCCCCCGACATGGACAGGGAATTCGCTCTGGTCAAGAGGTTTGCTTCAATTTTACCTCTTTGCCGCGTATCGCAACCATTACGAGATTCTGAACCTATTGCAATTCAGGATGATTGCGCTATCGTTTTTGAAGTGTGGTTCGGGCTCCTGGTAAAGCAGCGCTCTCCGATTTCATAAAGACAATTATGGCGCCCAAGGCTGCAGAAAAAGACGCCGATCGCTCGGCATCGCTTGAAAACATTGCTTTCATCCGGCAGATGCTCGCAGAGTTGCGCCAGGTGGCAGAACGCGAAAATGCGGAGATGCTCTGTTATCTCATCGAAATGGCCTGTGTCGAAGCCGGAGACCTGCAGTCACGCATCGATAGCGGCTCAGTCGGCCATGGAAATTGAAACCAGCCCGCCGACATGGCGATGGAGCCGCCCGGCCATATCCAGTTCCAGAAGAACGAGATAGACGGCGGAAGCCGAAAGACCGGTATGACGGATGATGTCGTCGACCTCCGTCGGCGTCGGACCGAGCGCATCGATGACGAGCGTGCGATCCGTTTCGTCGGGCGGAAGCGACATCCTGCTGCCTTCGCGCTTCGGTTCTTCGGCTGACGGCAGCGAGAAGAGATCGGGTTGAGAGAGCGGCGCCAGCGCTTCCACGACATCCTCGGGCGAAGTGACGATCATCGCCCCGTCCTTCAGAAGGCCGTTCGTGCCGTGGCAGCGCGGATCGAGCGGCGAACCCGGCACGGCAAAGACCAGCCGCCCGAATTCGCCCGCCATCCGCGCCGTGATCAGCGAACCGGAGCGAACTGCTGCCTCCACGACCGCAACGCCGAGCGAGATGCCGGCAATCAGCCGATTACGGCGGGGGAAATCACGCGCACGCGGCTCCCAGCCGAAAGGCATCTCGCTGACGGCAAGCCCGTTGCCATTCCATATCTCCTCCAGCAATCCGACATTCTCAGGCGGGTAGGGCTGGTCCAGCCCTCCGGCCATTGCGGCAATGGTGCCGGTAACGAGGCTCGCCCGATGGGCGGCCGTGTCGATACCGCGGGCGAGGCCGGAGACGACCGCATAGCCGGCCCGGCCACAGTCTCGGGCGATCATCGCCGCGAACTTCGCGCCGCTGACGGAAGCATTGCGCGAACCGACGATGCCGACCGCCGGCCTGTCCAGCACGGAAAGATCGCCCTTGACCGCGAGCAGTGGCGGCGCACCGTCGATCTGGCGGACCGCCTGCGGATAATCAGGCTCGCCGATGCCGATGAAGCGGGCGCCGAAGCGCTGCGCCGCTTCGAGTTCGCGGTATGCTTCGGCTTCGGTGGCGATGCGGATCGAACGCGTCGCGCCGCCACGCGCCGATAGTTCCGGCAGCATGGAAAGAGCGGCTTCCGCCGAACCGAAATGATTGATGAGATCGCGAAAGGTCGCAGGGCCGACATTGTCGGAGCGGATCAGCCTCAGCCAGGCGATCCTCTGTCTCTCCGTCAGCGCAATTCCTTTTGGCTTTGCGCTGAGCGCGTCCATTACCCCTTAGCCCCGATCTTGCTTTCCGTCCCGCTGATCAGGCGGGAGATATTGGCCTTGTGTTTCCAGTAGGAGATGACGCTCATGATCGCCATGATTGCCGCAACCTTTTCGTCGCCCAATATCCACAATGCAACCGGAATGACAAGCATCGCAACAAGCGCTGAAAGCGAGGAATAGCGGCTGACGAAGGCAACCCCAAGCCAGACGGCTGCAAAGAGCAGAACCATTGATGGCGCAACGCCGAGCAGCGTGCCGATATAGGTGGCAACACCCTTGCCGCCCTTGAAACCGATCCAGACGGGGAACAGGTGGCCAATGAAGGCAAAGAAACCGGCGATGATGCCCGCTTCCTCACCTGCGAAATAAGCCATGATCCAGGCGGCCGCGGCGGCTTTCAGCGCATCGAGCAGAAGCGTAGCGGCCGCGAGCTTCTTGTTGCCGGTACGTAGAACGTTGGTCGCGCCGATATTGCCGGAGCCGATGCTGCGCACATCACCAAGGCCGGCGGCGCGCGTGAGGATGAGACCGAACGGGATGGAGCCGAGCAGGTAGCCAACGACGACGGCGGCAAGCGCCAGAGGCAGGGTAATCTGCCAGGTGACAAGATCAGATATCATTTTTGTTCCCCAAGTCTTTTGCCGAGAGGATGCCCGGAAGGGCAGGGCAGCCCTCAGTCCTGCAATGCGTGAACCAGCGTGCCCTCGACATAGGTCGCAACGGCTCGCCCGCTGAAGCGCGCATCCTCGAACGGTGTGTTCTTCGAGCGGGAGAGAAGCATGTCCTTGGAGACAAGCCAAGGTTCTTCGAGATCGATCAGCGCGATATCGGCCTTGGCGCCGGGCTTCAGCGTGCCGGCATCGAGGCCAAAGATCTGCGCCGGCCGCGTCGACATCGCATCGATCAGCCGCAACAGGCTGACCTGCTCGCTGTGATAAAGCCGTAGCGCTGCCGCGAGCATCGTCTCCAGTCCGACCGCGCCATCTTCGGCCTCGCCGAAGGGCAGGCGCTTGGTATCGACATCCTGCGGGTCATGCGAGGAGACGATGATATCGATCGCGCCTTTTGCCAGCGCATCCACCATTGCAACCCGGTCGTCTTCGGAGCGCAGCGGTGGATAGAGTTTGAAGAAGGTGCGATATTCGCCGATGTCATTCTCGTTCAGCGCCAGATTGTTGATCGAGACACCGCAGGTGACCTTCACGCCACGCGCGCGGGCAAGCTCGATCGCCTCGACCGACTCAGGCACGGAGATCATCGCCGCATGGTAGTTGCCGCGCGTCAGCTGCGCGATGCGCAGGTCACGCTCGAGCGGGATCAGTTCCGCTTCCTTCGGAATGCCGGAGAGGCCGAGCCAGCTTGCAAGCAGGCCTTCATGCATGACGCCATTGGCGCCAAGATATTTGTCGCGCGTGGCGCAGGAAAGGACGGCGCCGAATTCGCGTGCATAGGTCATCACCCGGCGCAGCACCTGTGTATCGGAGATGCTGGAATGTGCGTCGGTAAAGGCGACGGCGCCTGCCTGCATCAGGAGGCCGATTTCAGTCATCTCCTCACCAGCGAGCCCCTTGGTAATGGCTGCTGCCGGGTAGACGTTGATGACGGCCGTGTCCCGTGCCGTCTTCTTGACGAACTCGACGAGCGCGATGTCGTCGATGACGGGATGCGTATCCGGCATCATGATGATGGAGGTCACACCGCCCGCTGCCGCAGCCCGGCTTGCCGAAGCGATTGTCTCGCGGTGCTCGCCGCCCGGTTCGCCGATATGGACGCGCGCATCCACGAGGCCCGGCGCCGCGACGAGGCCGGTGCAGTCGCGCACGGTGGCACCCTCAGGCGTTCCCTGGCTCTGTGCATCCTTGCCGGCCGCGACGATGAGACCATCCTTGACGACGATCGTGCCGATCTCATCGAGATTGCGGGAAGGGTCGATGATGCGGACGTTCTTGAGGACGAGATTGCTCATGCGCCCACTCCATCAGTGCGGGGACCCTGGTTCTGGGAAACGAGCAGCGTCTCCATGACGGCCATGCGCACGGCGACCCCCATTTCCACCTGTTCGGCGATCACGCTCTGCGGGCCATCGGCGACCTCGGAGGCAATCTCCACGCCGCGGTTCATCGGTCCCGGATGCATGACGAGAGCATCCTCCTTCGCTGCCTTCAGTGTTTCCGCGTCGAGGCCGTAGAAATGGTAATATTCGCGCACCGACGGCACGAAGGCGCCGGACATGCGCTCGCGCTGCAGCCGCAGCATCATCACCACATCTGCGTCCTTCAGCCCTTCCTTCATCGAATGGAAGACCTCGACGCCCATCTCGGCAATGCCGGCCGGCAGCAGCGTAGCGGGAGCGACGACCCGCACCCGCGCGCCCATGGCGTTCAGAAGAAGAATGTTGGAGCGCGCCACCCGCGAATGTAAGACGTCGCCGCAGATTGCGACGATGATGCGGGACAGCCGGCCCTTGGCGCGACGGATCGTCAGCGCGTCGAGCAGCGCCTGCGTCGGGTGCTCATGCTGGCCGTCGCCTGCATTGACGACGGAGCAGGAGACCTTCTGGGCGAGAAGTGCCGCGGCACCGGCGCTGGAGTGGCGGATGATCAGGACGTCCGGCCGCATCGCGTTCAGCGTCATAGCCGTGTCGATCAGCGTTTCGCCCTTCTTCACCGAGGAATTGCCGACCGACATGTTCATCACGTCGGCGCCGAGGCGCTTGCCGGCAAGTTCGAAGGAGGCTTGCGTCCGTGTCGATGCCTCGAAGAAGAGGTTGATCTGCGTCAGGCCCCGAAGGGTCGACGTCTTCTTTTCTCTCTGTCGGCTGATCTTGACGGCTTCGTCAGCCTTGTCGAGAAGATAGGTAATATCCTGCTCGGTGAGGCCCTTGATGCCAATGAGGTGGCGGTGGGGGAAAAAGACCATGACCCTGCCTCTTATTGTCTTCGCGGGGTCTATAAAGAGTGCGGGGGGAAGGGGCAAGCTTGTGCTGTACGCAAATCCCATGTTCCCCATGCATTTTCCATCGAATCCCGCTAGAGCAGAAATCTGCGAATCACGAACTTCCGGTTTCCTTTTGCCGGGCTCATGAAATAGAAGCGAACTATGACCTCCGCAAACCGGACTGAAGACAAACTCGCCGAACTCAACCAGCCGAGCCTCTGGTCGGGAATCAACGCCTACCGATCCGATCCGCTGATCGTCGATCTGACTGCCACACTGCCACGCACCATCCGTGAAGACCTTGAAAACATGGGCCGCTTCGTCACCTCGCCGGAAGCGCAGGAACTGGCGCGCATGGCAAACCAGGGCACGCCGCAGCTGCGCACCCATGGCCCGCGCGGCGAACGTCTTGATATCGTCGAATTCCACCCCGCCTGGCATGCGCTGATGCGCCGTTCGATGGCGTCCGGCCTGCATTCCTCCGTCTGGGATCCGCAGGCCGATACGGAGGCCAAGGATCAGGCCCACCATATTCGCGCAGCCCGCTTCTATCTGACGGCGCAGCTGGAATCCGGCCATCTTTGCCCGTTGACGATGACAAGCGCGTCCGTTGCCGCTCTCTCGGCCTCACCGGCCGTGCAGAAGGACTGGGCGCCGAAGATCCTGTCGCGCAAATATGACTCGTCCAATCGTCCGGCCATGCAGAAATCGGCCGTGACGATCGGCATGGGCATGACGGAAAAACAGGGCGGCACCGACGTCCGCGCCAACAAGACCACTGCCGAAAAGGTCAGCGAAGGCATTTACCGGCTGTCCGGCCACAAGTGGTTCATGTCCGCGCCGATGAGCGACGCCTTCATCATGCTGGCACAGACCAAGGACGGCATGGGCTGCTTCCTGGTGCCGCGTCTGCTCGAGGATGGTTCTGCCAATG
This sequence comes from Rhizobium sp. YAF28, assembly GCF_052113285.1. Lineage (NCBI taxonomy): Bacteria > Pseudomonadati > Pseudomonadota > Alphaproteobacteria > Hyphomicrobiales > Rhizobiaceae > Rhizobium > Rhizobium sp. YAF28. The sequence goes on from NZ_JBFRCX010000002.1 coordinate 663,440, forward strand.
GCCTGCAGTTCCAGCGCTTGAAGGATAAGATCGGCAACCGCTCCAATGCTTCTTCCGAAGTGGAGTTCACCGATACGTTCGGTTTCCTGCTCGGCGGTCCCGATGCCGGCATCCGCACCATCCTCGATATGGTGACGCTGACGCGGCTCGATTGCGCGCTTGCCTCTTCGGGCATCATGCGCGCATCGCTCGCCGAGGCCGTGCACCACACCCGCGGCCGCAGCGTTTTCGGCAAGATGCTGGTCAACCAGCCGATCATGACGCGCGTGCTCGCCGACATGGCGCTCGATGTGGCAGCCGCCACGGCTCTTTCCTTCCGCCTGGCCGATGCCTTCGACAAGGCGCGCGGCAATGCGGAAGATGCCGCCTATGCCCGCGTCATGACGCCGGTCGCCAAATACTGGTGCTGCAAGATCGCCCCGTCGCTGATCTATGAGGCGATGGAATGCATCGGCGGCAGCGGCTACATCGAAGAACGCCCGATCGCCCGCCACTATCGCGAGGCGCCGGTCAATGCGATCTGGGAAGGTTCGGGCAACGTCATGGCGCTCGATGTGCTGCGTGTGCTGAACCGCGGCAAGGATCTGTTCGAGACGGTATTTGCAGGCTTTGCGCGCGATCTTGGGCCGGCCGGCAAGAAGACGATCGACGTGCTGCGCGCCGCGATCGCGCTCTGCGAACAGGACGAGGGCGCTGCCCGCTTGCTCGTCGAGCAGCTGGCGCTCGTTGCCGGCGCCGCCGAGCTTTACCGGCTCGGGGCAGGGCGCATTGCCGATGCCTTCATCGAGACCCGTCTTGCAGGCGGCTGGCGCTCGACCTACGGCATGCTCGATTCCCGCTTCGATGCGAGCTACATCGTCGATCTGCTCTATCCGCCGGCAGCGTAAATGCTGCCATTTCGCAACGCGCGGCAAGACGATCTCGGTGAGGTCTACGCCATCTCGCTTGCGACTGGTGACAGTGGGCAGGATGCGAGCCATCTGTACCGCGATATCAGGCTGATCGGTCACATTTATTCCACCTCTATCTGGTGCTGAGTCCCGAAGAAGACCGTTCTCGTGTCGGACAAGCATGGCATGAACCGCCTGCCACGCCTTCAGGGGCAGGGCGACTGCATTGCGCTTTCGGATGAGCGGGTGTCGCAGGCTCGCAAGGCGGCCATCAGCGACATTCATCTCGGCGTCAATGCGGGCAAATCAGGGCGGGCTGCGCTTTTGATCCTCGCGCGGCTCTACGCGTCTTGTGCCGCAGCTTGTTTCGTCTTCGGAAACCACCATCTGGTTCGCTGAACACTCTAATCCTGAACTTTTTTCTGGCCGGCTGATACTGGGCTCTGCCACTCTACGGCACAAAAAAATCCGGCCGCGTCGCCGCAGCCGGATCATATCACTTATCGCCGAAAATCAGCTTTCAGAAGAAGCCGCGGCGCTGCCACCAGCCAGCCTTCTTCGGCTTGCCTTCGCCCTCAGCTTCCGCGCTTTCGGTGCGGGTCGAGGTGACGGTCGGCTCAGAAGACGAGATGTTCGATCCGCGGTTGGCGCGAACCGGCTTTGCCTCTTCCTGCGCCGGTGTTGCGAGATCCGCAGACGCTTCCATCACTTCCGAGTCGGCCTGGGCCGCGGTCTCAGCGATAGGCGCTTCGATTACGGGCTCCTCGATCGGCGAGGGTGCGGCAGCTGCCTTGCGGCGGCCACGGCCGCGTGCCGGCTTGACCTCTTCGGCAACACTTTCGCCAGCTTCGACAGCAGCCATTGCCGGCTGAGCTTCAACCGTTTCGGCTGCGACGACTTCGATCACTTCCGCTGCGGTCTCGGACGTCTCGTCGGCTCCACTATCGTCGCCCTCGTCACCTTCGGAAGCGGCGTTGACTTCAGCACCTTCTTCACCGCGGTTGCGGCGGCCACCGCGCTTGCCGCGACGGCGGCGCTTGCGGCGCTGCGAATCCTCGCCGTCGGCGTGGGTTTCGGCTGGAGCTTCGCTGGCGTCACTATCGCCCTCGCTGCCGTCGTCCTCGCCCTCATCACTATCGTCAGCCACGTCAGAGACAGTATCGGCACCAACCTGCTGCTCGGCATTGCCATTGCGGCCGCGACGGCGGCGACGGCGCTTGCGCTTGCGTCCACCTTCGCCTTCAGCCTCTGCGCGAGCAGCCGGGCGTTCGGCAGCAACAGGCTTTTCTTCCAGTTCTTCGTCTTCCTCCTCGTCATGCTCGATGACGATATCGTCGTCATCGTCATCGGGGATGGCTGCGAAATTGAAGAGACTTTCGATCTTGACCGGGTTTTCAACCGGCTCGCCACGATCGATCGCGAAGTGCTGCGCACCAACCGAGCCATCCGCATCGATGATGATCGCCACACCGAAGCGGCTTTCATAATCGACGATCGTCTGACGCTTATGGTTGAGCAGGTAGAGCGCGATATCTGGCGTCGTGCGCACGGTGATGTTGTGCGTGGTGTTCTTGAGCAGATATTCCTCGACGCCGCGCAGCACATGCAGGGCGACGGAGGACTGTGAACGGACATGGCCGGTGCCGCCGCAATGCGAGCAGACCTGCGTCGTCGATTCGAGAACGGAAGCGCGGATGCGCTGGCGCGACATTTCCAGAAGGCCGAAATGCGAGATGCGGCCGACCTGGATGCGGGCGCGGTCGTTCTTCAGGCATTCCTTCAGCTTCTTCTCGACAGCGCGGTTGTTGCGCTTTTCTTCCATGTCGATGAAGTCGATGACGATCAGGCCGGCAAGGTCGCGCAGGCGAAGCTGACGGGCGATTTCTTCCGCCGCTTCGAGGTTCGTCTGAAGGGCCGTGTCCTCGATCGAGTGTTCGCGGGTCGAACGGCCGGAGTTGACGTCGATCGAAACCAGCGCTTCCGTCTGGTTCATGATCAGATAGCCGCCGGACTTCAGCGTTACCTGCGGCTGCAGCATGCGATCGAGCTGCGCTTCGATGCCGGAGCGCGAGAAGATCGGGTGGATATCGCGGTAGGGCTGAACCACCTTGGCGTGGCTCGGCATCAGCATCTTCATGAAGTCTTTTGCTTCACGATAGCCTTCTTCGCCGGCAACGATGATCTCGCTGATATCCTTGTTGTAGAGATCTCGGATAGAGCGCTTGATGAGCGAGCCTTCCTCGTAGACGAGGCACGGAGCGGTAGAAGCGAGCGTCAGCGTGCGGACGTTCTCCCACAGGCGCATCAGATATTCAAAGTCGCGCTTGACCTCGACCTTGGTGCGGTTCGCACCGGCCGTACGCAGGATCACGCCCATACCCTGCGGCACTTCGAGCATGCGGGCGATTTCCTTCAGCCGCTTGCGGTCCTGGGGGTTGGTGATCTTGCGGGAAATACCGCCACCGCGCGCCGTGTTCGGCATCAGAACCGAGTAGCGACCTGCGAGCGAAAGATAGGTGGTGAGAGCAGCACCCTTGTTGCCACGCTCTTCCTTGGCGACCTGCACCAGCAGGATCTGGCGGCGCTTGATGACTTCCTGGATGCGGTACTGCTTGCGCGGCTTGCGCTGCACGCGGTCCGGAACCTCTTCCATCGCGTCTTCGGCGCCAACGGATTCGATGATTTCCTCTTCGCCGTGGTCGTCGTCATCGTCGTCATCATCCTGACGGCGCTTGGAAACGTCCTCGGAAATGGAGTCGGTTTCGACCATCGCGGCCATTTCGCCGCCGGTCGAGCCTTCATCGTCGTTGTCCGCGACGGATGCTTCGGTCTCTTCCGCGACAGGCTCGACTACCTTCTTGCGGCTACGGCGTGCGCGCGGCTTCTTTGCCGGCGTTTCCTCGGCAACTGGGGCAGCCTCTGCAGCGATGACTACCTCTTCCGCCGGTGCCGCTTCTACAGCGGGGGCGACATCAGTCTCGACCGGAACGATGCCGATATCCGGCTGGTCCTGTGTCGAAAGATCGACGAGAGGCGCCGTCTCGACATGCTCGACATCCTCGTCGCGGCGATGCTCCTCGGCTTCGGCGCGAAGCAGGGCCTGACGGTCGGCAAGCGGGATCTGGTAATAGTCGGGATGGATTTCGGCAAAGGCCAGGAAGCCGTGCCTGTTGCCGCCGTAATCGACGAAAGCGGCCTGCAGCGAGGGCTCGACCCTCGTTACTTTTGCAAGATAGATGTTGCCGCGGATCTGCTTCTTGTGCTGCGACTCGAAGTCAAATTCTTCTATGCGGTTCCCGCGAACGACAACGACGCGCGTCTCTTCCTCGTGAGACGCATCGATAAGCATTTTGTCTGCCATGTAAGCTGAGCTCCTCGGCGAGGCCGCGAGAGCGCATTCCCGACTGCTGTTGACACAGAAAGAATGCGGTCCGCCGTGGCCGCGCCGGATAATGAAAGTCGCGATTGGTGCGAAGGAGAATGCAGCAGCCAGACCGCAGCCGGAACCATTTCGTTCCGGGGCCTGTACACTTCAGATAAAACCTGCTGCGAAACCATCAACAACCAAGCGTGATCGACAATGACGAAGACCCGTTTCGGGTCCGATGAGTTTGCTCCCTGAGAGCGTGGTGGCTGATCCACCAATGAAATCCCAGCATGAAGCCGGAAAATCAGGATCCAGTTCTCGGGTGGAAATGCACTAGACGGCGGACGATTACCGGTTGTAGCGCCAGATCCGGGGGGCGGCTGGCTGCCTCGCGGCGACTCTATCCCGTCAACACTTCTACCCTAAAATTCGTTGTATGTTTTCTCTGTCACAATAGCAAGGGAAAAGCCAAATGTGCCATAATATTGATGGATTTCGTATCGCATAAACTTCTCGGGGATGAGCGATCTCGATTCGAGGGTCAGTGCGTGTGCGCTCGCCTCTAGCGGGCGACCGCGGAGGCGATGTAGGGTCCATCGCAGAAATAAATAGGGTGTGGCGGGCTATTGTTTAAGAGGTTTCGGATCGCGGTGGAGTTGTCCGCAGGGCGAAAACTGGGTTTTGCGGCGTGGCTTTTCGCCTTCGCAGCGCTTTGCGCGGTTCCGGGCAGCGCAGCCGGTGCAAAGAATCCCTTGCTGGCTTACGGAGCGCGTATCGTCGGCGACGACGCCAGAACCCGTATCGTCATCGATTTCGACCGTGAGCCTCGTTTTTCCGTCCATTACATCGCCAATCCCGAGCGCATCGTCGTCGACCTGCCGGCAACCGCTTTCGGCTTTCCGGCCAAAGATCTTGAGGCGCGGGGCCTCTTCAAGGACATCCGTTATGGCGCCATGGACGAAGGAAGCGCCCGCATCGTGTTGACGGCGGCGCGCCCGGTCCAGCTCGCCCTTGCCAAGGTGCAGACGGATGAGAGCGGTAATGGCCACCGGCTGGTGCTCGATGCCGAGATGATCGACAAGCAGAAATTCGCCGAACTGGTGAAGACCCAGTCCTGGAACGACCAAGCCGATGCGGCTGAGACCACGAGTGCCATTCCCCAGCCGGAAAAGACCGCACCTGGCGATTTCGTCATTGCTGTCGATGCCGGCCACGGCGGTATCGACACGGGCGCCATCGGCGTCGATACGAAGACCGAGGAAAAGCTGGTGACGCTCGCCTTCGCCAAGGCGCTGGCCGATCGCCTGAACAAGGAGCCGGGCATCAAGGCCTTCCTGACGCGCGACGATGACGAATTCCTGTCACTCTCGCAGCGTGTGCTGATCGCCCGGCAGAACCATGCGGGCCTCTTCATTTCCCTGCATGCCGATACGCTGGAGCAGAAAGATATTCGCGGCGCGACGGTCTACACGATTTCCGACAAGGCCTCGGACAAGCTCGCCGCCGATCTCGCCGAACGCGAAAACCTGTCGGACCAGATCGCCGGCAAGGAAACGGTCGCCGAGCCGCCTGAGGTCGCCGATATCCTTCTCGACCTGACGCGGCGCGAAACGCAGGCCTTCTCGATCTCGCTCGCCGAAAGCGTACTTGCCTCGTTCAAGGACCAGGTCGGCACGATCAACAATCCGCACCGTCACGCGGGCTTCCGTGTGCTGCAGGCGCCGGACGTCCCGTCTATCCTGCTCGAGCTCGGCTTCCTCTCCAATGTCGAGGACGAAAAGCGTCTGCTTGACGATGCCTGGCGGTTGAAGATGGCCGATCTCCTGACCGATGCGGTGAAACGTTACCGCACGAGCCTGATGGCAAACGGTGGCTAGTCTGGGCGTTGCCCGGAAGTGACACTCGCGCCTAAACCGGGACCTCTTGCCGACCGGGAAGGCGAAAGTGGCGGGACGGGCCCTATTTTGCTCACATTCGCGCCGTTACTCCGGTCTATATGTTTCGAACATGTAAGACGGAAATCGGCTTGTGGCGCCAACGCGCATGGAGTAAGCCGCGCAACGTGCAAAGAGACATGATCTGTGCGATTGTGGCGGCTGCGCCGATCTAATGATTAGAAATACCGGTAGCTGAAAATATGGTTAGACTTCTTGGATATTTCTTCGGGATAGCATGCGTCCTGTTCCTGGGCGCTGCGGCTGTTATTGCCGTCTATCTTGCTAATGTCGCGAAGGATCTTCCTGACTATGCGGTGCTGAACAGCTATGCGCCGCCGGTTACCACCCGCGTTCACGCCGGTAACGGTGCGCTCATGGCCGAATACGCCAAGGAAAAGCGCCTCTTCCTGCCGATCCAGGCTATCCCGGACCGCGTGAAGGCTGCTTTCCTTTCGGCCGAAGACAAGAACTTCTACAACCATCCCGGCGTCGATCTGACCGGCCTTGGCCGCGCCATCCTCGTCAACCTTCAGAATTTCGGCTCCGGCCGCCGCCCGGTCGGTGCATCGACGATCACCCAGCAGGTGGCGAAGAATTTTCTTCTGACCTCCGACCAGACGATTGACCGCAAGATCAAGGAAGCGATCCTGTCCTTCCGCATCGAGCAGGCCTACAGCAAGGACAAGATCCTCGAGCTTTATCTCAACGAGATCTTTTTCGGCCTGAACTCTTACGGTATTGGCAGTGCCTCGCTCACGTATTTCAACAAGTCGGTCACCGAGCTGACGATCGCCGAATCTGCCTATCTCGCTTCATTGCCGAAGGGGCCGGCCAACTACCATCCCTTCCGCCATCCGGATGCCGCGCTTGAACGCCGCAACTGGGTCATCGACCGCATGGTCGAGAACGGTTATGTGAGCCAGAGCGACGGCGAGGATGCCAAAAAGCAACCACTCGGCGTCACCGCCCGCACCAGCGGACCGTCCCTTTTTGCTTCCGATTATTTCGCCGAGGCTGTCCGACGCCAGCTCATCGATCAGTATGGCGAGAAGGCGCTTTATGAAGGCGGCCTTTCGGTGCGCACCTCGCTCGATCCGCAGATGCAGCTCTTTGCGCGTAAGGCGCTGCAGGATGGCCTGACCAATTACGACGAGCGTCGTGGTTTCCACGGACCGGTCAAGCAGATCAGCACGTCTGGCGACTGGGGACCGGCGCTCGCCGAAGTTCCCGCTCTCTCCGACGTGCCGGAATGGCGCCTTGCGGTCGTCCTTGCCGTGTCCAATGAGGCCGTCGATATCGGCCTCCAGCCGCCCAAGGATGGAGGCGGCAAAGTCGCAGGCGAACGCGAACGTGGTTCGATTGCAGCCAAGGATATGCAGTGGGCATTCCGCTCCGCCGCCGGCGACCGCAAGACGACGAAGTCGCCGGTCGGCGCCGTCTCGGCAGGAGATGTCGTTTACGTTGAGCGCCTCGGCGGCGACAATTCGACCTCCTATCGCCTGCGCCAGCCGCCGAAGGTACAGGGTGGTCTCGTTGCCATGGACCCGAAGACCGGTCGCGTTCTCGCCATGGTCGGCGGCTTCTCCTATGCCCAGTCGGAATTCAACCGCGCCACGCAGGCGATGCGCCAGCCAGGTTCCTCCTTCAAGCCTTTCGTTTACGCCGCCGCCATGGACAACGGCTATACGCCGGCCTCGGTCATCATGGACGCGCCGATCGAGATCGTTTCGGGTGGTCAGGTCTGGAAGCCGGAAAACTACGGCGGCGAAGTCAGTGGCCCCTCGACGCTGCGCTCCGGCATCGAGAATTCGCGCAACCTGATGACGGTGCGCCTCGCCAATGACCTCGGCATGAATATCGTTGCCGAATATGCCGAACGCTTCGGCATCTACGACAAGATGCCGCCGCTGCTCGCCATGTCGCTCGGCTCGGGCGAAACGACGGTGCTGCGTATGGTTTCGGCTTACTCGGTCATCGCCAATGGCGGCAAGCAGATCAAGCCGACGCTGGTCGACCGCATCCAGGATCGTTACGGCAAGACGATCTTCAAGCATGAAGAGCGTCTCTGCGAAGGCTGCAATGCCGGCGACTGGCAGAACCAGGAAGAACCCAATATCGTCGACAACCGCGAGCAGGTTCTCGATCCGATGACCTCCTACCAGATCACCTCGATGATGCAGGGCGTCATCCAGCGCGGTACCGCCGCTGGCAAGGTCGATCTCTCCGGCCGTGACGTTGCAGGCAAGACCGGTACGACCAACGATGAAAAGGACGCCTGGTTCGTCGGCTTCACGCCGGATCTGGTTGCAGGCCTTTACCTGGGCTTCGATACGCCGGCTCCGCTTGGCCGCGGCGGCACGGGTGGCGTTCTTTCGGCGCCGATCTTCAATGAATTCATGCAGGCGGCCGTCAAGGACATGCCGGAATCCAAGTTCGTGGTCCCGGCCGGCATGAACATGATCGCGATCAACCGCAAGACCGGCATGGCTGCTGTCGACGGCGAGCCGGGCACCATCATCGAAGCCTTCAAGCCGGGCACCGGCCCGGCTGACAGCTTCTCTGTCATCGGCATGGACGGCACGATGGCGCCGGAAGAAATCCTGCGCACGTCGCCGCAGGCAAACCAGGCGGTCCAGACCAACACGCCCGGCCTGTTCTGATCGAGACCGATTTCCTTTGCGCCCGCCACGGCTCTTTACATCCGCGGCGGGCGTCTCTATGTCACCAGCACTCACAGAATACCGAAGCAAAGAAGCAGGAAAATGCGAGCGGAAATCCAGAACATAGTCGATGAAACCAAGCAGGCTATCACCCTGCTGAGGAGGCATCTTTGACTGGGACCAGGCGGTAAGACGACTGGACTGGTTGAATAACAAGGCAGAGGACCCCAACCTCTGGAACGATGCGCAGGAAGCCCAGAAGCTGATGCGCGAGCGCCAGCAGCTCGATGACGGCATCAATGGCGTCAAGGCGCTGGAACAGCAGCTGTCTGACAATGTCGAGCTCATCGATCTCGGGGAAGAAGAAGGCGACGAAAGCATCGTCAAGGAAGCTGAGGCCGCGCTGAAAAGCCTGCAGGCCGAGGCAGCCCGCCGACAGGTCGAAGCTATGCTGTCAGGCGAGGCCGATGGCAACGACACCTATCTGGAAGTCCATTCCGGCGCCGGCGGCACGGAAAGCCAGGACTGGGCGAACATGCTTCTGCGCATGTACACTCGCTGGGCCGAGCGTCAGCGCTTCAAGGTCGAGCTTTTGGAAGTGCATGACGGTGAAGAAGCCGGCATCAAGTCCGCAACGCTTGTCGTCAAGGGCCACAACGCCTATGGCTGGCTGAAGACCGAATCGGGCGTGCACCGCCTGGTGCGTATCTCGCCCTACGACAGCAATGCGCGCCGCCACACGTCCTTCTCGTCGATTTGGGTCTATCCCGTCGTTGATGACTCGATACAGATCGAGATCAACGAAAGCGATTGCCGTATCGACACCTACCGTTCGTCGGGCGCCGGCGGCCAGCACGTCAACACGACAGACTCGGCCGTGCGCATCACGCATATCCCGACAGGCATCGTCGTGCAGTGCCAGCAGGAGCGTTCGCAGCACAAGAATCGCGCCAAGGCCTGGGACATGCTGCGCGCCCGCATGTACGAAGCGGAGCTGAAGAAACGCGAGGACGCCGCCAACGCCGAAGCCGCTTCCAAGACGGATATCGGCTGGGGCCACCAGATCCGCTCCTACGTTCTGCAGCCCTACCAGCTCGTCAAGGACCTGCGCACCGGCGTTGCGAGCACGGCTCCGGATGACGTGCTCGACGGCGACCTGAACGAGTTCATGGAAGCAGCACTTGCTCACCGCATCAGCGGCGCAGCCGATGCTGTTGTTGACGACGTCGACTGAGTGGGCGAAGACGGACCTGAGATAGAAAGCCCCGGAAACGGGGCTCTTTCTTTTTCAGATGTCCACTGGAATGCCTGTTCCGCGAAAGAACAAACCCGATAGTTCGGCGATCTCCTCGTGGACATCAGCACGTTCCACGCCAGCCGGATCGGTGAAGAGTTGCTCTGCAAAGGAAAACCCCAATGCCGTGCCCTCGGGCAGGAAGACATAATGCCCAAGGCCGCCCTGGAGTATCTTGAAGGTGCTTCGATCAAGCCGCGCATGCAGCCATGACGAACATTCTTCGACCGGGGCCGTGTTGTCGGCATCACCGACCAGAATGAGGGCAGGCTTATTGATGGCTCTCAGGCTCTCTTCGCTGAAGCCGCGGATAGATCGACCCGGCGCGCAGACCAGCGCGGCCTTGATCCTGTCGTCGCGATAGGATTGCGACATCCGCGACCATGAATCGCGAAATGCCGTGCTCGTGCGAAGCAGCGACGGAATATGATCGGCGAGGTCAGGAAACTCCCTCGGGCCGCGCAGGCCCCCCGGCTTCAATCTGGATTGTTCGAACTGCGAGAATTGCGCGACCGCGCCGAGAAGCAGCATCACCGTATGGGCTCCTGCTGAAAAGCCGGCGGCGAACGCGCTCCTTGTATCGACATGCCCGGCAAGATCACCCTGCCAGTCTTTTCGGCGATCGAGCACGAGGCTCAGATCGGGCGCACGCTCCCAAAGGCAGGCAAAGCCCTCGGCGCGATAGGCTTCGCCGCCGGTATTGCCGTGGTGGTCGACGCCGAGCGCGATAAATCCACGATTGACCAGGCGGCGGGCGAGCCATTCCAGCCCTGCAGCCGAGCCACCGGTACCATGCGACAGCAGGACCAGCGGGTAGGGCTTCGTCGCCGGCTGAACGGGCGCATCACGGGCGACCGCGGCCCTTCGGAACCAGCTTCGTCCCGGGATTTCGGTTTCGATCGATCCCTCGGTTGCCGGATACCAGAGCGACCAGCGGACAGGTCTTGGCCCGGTCTCATCCCAGTCCGGCCGCGTCTCGTCGTGGAGGACGCCTTCGCGAAAGCCGAGTTTCATGCTTAGTCCCGATGAATAGCCTGCGGCGCTCAGTTGGTCGCTTTCTCCACAGTAATGTCCCCAAACTCGTCAATCAGCACCGTCCAGCCATCGGATTCGGCGGCTGGATCGGTCTTCAGATAGACCGTGGCGAAAAGGCCCGGTTCCTTGATGAGGCCGCTCGAATTTTCGGGCCGGATGTCGGTGACATAGGGCTTGAGATCGCTGATTTCCTGCAGTTCGACCGTCGAGATGATGGTGGGGCCAGCGTCTCTCTGCGCGATCTGCTGCAGAAAGACTTTGGAGGTCTTGTCCGGCTGGCGCACAGCGAAAAGCTTGTAATAGCCATGCCGCTGCTCTTGCTTGGCATCCCCCTCGCTCACATTTTGGGCGCTGACGCTTTGCGTGGTTGTCGGGGCACGCTCGACCGGCAACGAATTACCGTCATCTTCCCAATAGCCGGTGCTGGTCGCGAAGATGATCGAGGCCGGCAGGATATCGTCATGAACGGTCTGCGCCTCTGCGGCGATCGCCCAGCCGGAAACGAGGAGCGCCGTCATAAATGCTTGCCGCATCGCCATCATTTCAATCCTCGAATTGTTCTGCCAGAATCCGGTCCGACCAAGAGCGGTCGGGATCGGAAAGGATGCGTGCGGTCATGTCCTCGGACTGGGCGATGCGCACATGCAGTATGGATTTGATCTCCGTATTGTCGGCGACCGCATTCACGGGCCGCTTCTCGGCTTCCAATATATGGATGTCCACCGTCACCCGGTTGGGAAGCAGCGCTCCGCGCCAGCGCCGAGGCCGGAAGGCGCTGACCGGCGTCATGGCGAGGAGGGGCGCGTCAAGCGGAAGGATCGGGCCGTGGGCCGAAAGATTGTAGGCGGTCGAGCCTGCAGGCGTTGCCACCATCAAGCCATCGCAGATCAATTCCTCCAGCCGCACATGTCCGTCGATTTCCACCCTGAGCTTCGCTGCCTGATAGGATTGCCGGAAAAGATAGACCTCGTTGATCGCAAGCGCCGAGGAACTGCTGCCGTCGGCATTGGATGTCGTCATCTTCAGCGGATGAAAGGCATTCTCAACGGCGGTACAGATACGGTCATGCAGGTCGGTAGTCTTGTAATCGTTCATCAGAAAGCCGACCGAGCCGCAATTCATGCCGTAGACAAGCTTGCCGCTGTTCATGGTACTGTGCAGTGTCTGAAGCATGAAGCCGTCGCCGCCGAGCGCGACGATGACATCGGCCTCGTTTGCGGGCACATCGCCGTAAAGGCGAATCAGTTCATCTCGCGCGGCGAGTGCTTCCGTGGTCGGCGAGGCGATAAAAGAAAGCGTCTGAAATGACCGGCCCATGCAATGCCCTTTGTTATGCTGCTCTAGCTAAAGGATAAAGGGCCTATACGACAAGACGTTTTGCGTTGCGGGCGAAGTTCGGATGATCTTATCGCCCTGATAGATCGGCCGGTGATTCCGGTGATGAACATGTCCACATGGCCCCCAGCGGGCTTTCCCAACCATAGCGTTGATCGACAACCGGCTGTGGATAGCTTTACCGAGCTGCCGGAATGGGCAAATTTTCTTTACAAAAGATCAGAATCTGCTACTTCGCAGCCATTGCCCTTGTAGCTCAGTTGGTAGAGCACCTGATTTGTAATCAGGGGGTCGCGGGTTCGAACCCTGCCGGGGGCACCAGTTTTCCCAAGCCATTGCATTACATGAACAGAGACTGAAGGGTCGATTCAGCGGCAATTCAGGAGCATCAGGTCATTCTCGCTTCATCAGAAACGAGGAAGTGAGCCATGAGGATCTCCAGTTTTCTCCTAGCAGCCGCCCTTTCGGCCGGTACTTTGTTTTCCGCCGTAGCTCCGGCTGCGGCCATCCCTCTCGACCGTCCGGCAGCCTCGCAACAGAGCGATGTGATCCAGGTCCGCGGCGCTGATCGGGATTGGGGTGATCGAGATTGGGGCGACCGTGACCGGGGCGACCGCGATTGGGGTGATCGCCGTGACTGGCGCGAGCGTCGCGAGTGGCGTGAACGTCGCTACTGGCGTCCGGCCTGGGGCTATGAACGCCGCTGGAGCCCGTGGCGGGAAGAGCGTTGGCGCGAGCGTCATTATTGGCGTCGCCACCACGATGGACCCTATTGGCTCTACCGGAGCTGATAGCTGACCGAGCCACGCATTTTCCGATCCTGAAGCATGCCGCGATCTTTCAGATTCGCTTTCCACACTTTAGGTCTTTGTCTTCACGCAGGTCGTTATCGCAAAACCGCTGCACAGTTTTACGCGGCATGCTTTAGCAAAATCCCGTTGCAAGTTTTCGAACTTGCGACGGGATTTTTGCTTGATCGTTATTCGGCGCATTTGACAATTTTATTGACTGACCACCAGTCAATAATTTAAAGATCAGTTCATCAATCGCCGCGATGGAGTTCGCCATGTCCGCAAAAACACTCCTGACCTCTCTCTTTCGATATAAGGCCAGCGCTGATGAGGAACTTCTGACCGCGCTTGCTGCTTTTCCCGAAAGCGGGCTATCGGAAAACCTCCAGTCCGCTTTTCGTGTTCTCAATCACGCTCAAATCGTCGATCGGATTTTCGCTGCCAACCTGCGGAAGGAGCCGCATGGTTATACGGCGAGTTGGACCAGCGAGCCGCCAGCTTTTGGAGATCTTGCTTCCGCGATTAGGAAAACCGACAGGTGGTATCTGGATTATATGGTGCAGGTGGCGCCCGAGGAGCTCGAAGAGACGATTGACTTCACTTTCACCGATGGTGGGCAGGGCCGCATGTCGCGGGAGGAGATGCTGGCCCATGTCATCACCCACAGCGGTTATCACCGCGGGGAGGTCGGTCGTCTTTTGCCCGACATTGAAAACACTGCTATGCGCGACGTATTCGCGGGCTACCTGCACCGGGCGGAGCCTCAGCGTCGCGGGCATTGACGGACTTTCCGATGACATCACGCATGGCCGGCAGGCCAAGAACCAAACCAGCCGAGGAAAGGCGGGACGACCTCATGGTCGCGGCCGAACGCCTCTTTCTCGACAAGGGGGTGGAGCATACGACGATCGAGGAGATCACCCGAGGTGCCGCCGTCTCGAAGGGTGCCTTTTACCTTCATTTCTCTTCGAAGGCGGATGTTATCGAAGCATTGCGGACCCGCTTCGTTCAGAAGCTTCTGAACGGCATCGTGGAAGAAGTGGGTAAGCAGGAGACTGGCGACTGGGACGGCAAGTTGACGGCCTGGGCAAAAGCCTGCGCCATGGGATATCTAAAAGCCGCGCGCCTGCACAATCTCGTTTTTGCTGCTTCTCCGCCTCCAAGCCGCGAGGGCCTGACGAGCAACATCCTGATCTATAGTCTCCAGCAATTGCTTGCAGCAGGAAGCCGTGAGGGAGCTTGGTCACTGAAGGAGCCGGCATTCACCGCCATATTCCTGTTTAACGCATTGCACGGCGTCGTAAATCAGAGCGGCATCGGCGACGATGATGCCGGGCAATCAAAACTGCTTAGCAATATCGAGAATGGTGTTCTGCGCCTCATCCGATGAGGCGATTTGCAGTCACTTCCGTGCCGGCTCGTTCATGCTCGATGCGATCTTCGTACCGCTGCCGGTCTGTCCGGCACCGGACGGAGACATCATCGCGATGCTGAGGACCGAAGCAATCATAACGGCAACGACGGCAATCATCAGGCGCATGAACATCTAGATCCCTATTTGTCTGGTGGGATTAAACGCCCGGCGACGTTGCGGGTTCCGGATCGGTTATTGCACAGATGGAGGTGGATTTGATGGCGTCGTCGACGGTGCCAGGGGATCCGGCTGGCGGATCGGGTGAGACCTGTCCACCCACGTGATGCTCAAAATGACCATGACGAGGACCGCAATGAAAAGAACGCCGAAGATCAGCGGTCGAATTGCCATAGTGCGGATTCCCTTTTGCCGGCGCCCCAAAGATGAATGCACTGCCGATGATAGTGACCGGCAAGCTCTTTCCAAGGCGGAATATGGACCAGGGAAGAGGGTGTTCAACCGCAATGGCGACCATCATTCCCTCTCTCTGCGACATATCAACAGTGATCTGCCGACTGTGGCCTATGCCTTCAGGTGCAGTCCCGCTGCATAAAGGGCAATCGCCGCGGCATTCGATACGTTCAGCGATTTGATGGCGCCGGGCATATCGAGCCGGGCGAGCGCGCTGACGGTTTCGCGGGTCTTCTGCCGCAGGCCCTTGCCTTCGGAGCCGAGCACCAGCGCGATTCGACCACCTGAGAACGTGCCTTCCAGCGGCGCCGGTCCTTCCGAATCAAGCCCGATCGTGAAGAAGCCGAGCTTGTGCAATTCGCCGAGCGCATCCGAGAGATTGGTGATCTGTATATAAGGTATCAGTTCCAGCGCGCCGGAAGCCGATTTGGCAAGCACGCCCGATTCAGTCGGGCTATGTCTCTGGGTGGTGATAACGGCGCCTGCATTGAAGGCGACGGCCGATCGCATGATGGCGCCGACATTGTGCGGATCGGTTACCTGGTCGAGCAGGAGAAGCAATGGGCTGTCCTTCAGTGCTTCCAGGCGCCGGACGGGCAGGGGGCGTGTTTCCAGCATCACGCCCTGATGGATCGCTTCGGGGCCGAGCACCTTGTCGATATCCTGCGGCGAGACCATGTCGACGGGAATGCCGATCGTATCAGGATCGATCTCCAATCGAGCAAGCGCGTTCTGTGTCACCGATAGCTTGATGTTTTTGCGCTCAGGATTTTCAAGCGCGGCACGAACGGTATGAAGACCGTAGAGGAAGACCTGATCGGGGGCGAGCGCCGGCGGTTTCCAGTCGTCTCCGCCACGCTTGCGCTTCTGTGGTGCCGGTGTTGGAATCTCACCGCGTTCGCGCTTGCCGTCGCGATGCGCGCGTCGCAAGGTTGCGTAATGCGTGTCCTTTGCGGACTTGTCGATAGCGGGCTTGTCGCCGGATTTCTTATCTTTGCTCATGCGGCTTTATAACGATGGCGCCTGTTGCCGCATAGGCCTTCTTTCATACGCCGGCTTTCAACAGGCGATGAAATTTTTCCTGTCTTTTCCATTGTCATCGTGTTGACAGACTGAAATCGTCCGGTCATATACGCGGCGCAGACGACGGGGCGGCAACGCTTCAAAGTCTGACGAACTTGGTCTTCAAGATCCGGACGAAAAACTGGAGAGATGCCCGAGTGGTTAAAGGGGACGGACTGTAAATCCGTTGGCTCAGCCTACGTTGGTTCAAATCCAACTCTCTCCACCATTCGTCATTGGATCGGACCAACCCCGCGGGTATAGCTCAATGGTAGAGCAGCAGCCTTCCAAGCTGAATACGCGGGTTCGATTCCCGCTACCCGCTCCATCTTCCTTGCCGTTCTCGACGAATCACGCCCGCTTTCAGAACTCGAATACGAGATTCATGAAATTGCCAATGATCCAGTAGCCGAGCACCCCTATGGCGATGCCGGCGATGAAGACCGAAGACTGGCCCGTGTTCTTTTTGACGCCCGTGCCTGCATCGTCTTCGCGCGGATAGCCGAATTCACGATGGTCTTCCATGAATGCCGAATAGTGGTTGGTATAGCTCTCCGATTGCATTGGGTGTCCCTCCGAATATTAGAGGGATATCATGCAAGTTTTCCCGTTCGGTGAAATCAATTAGTAAAATGTAATATAATCTTGTCGGCAGGCGTCGCGCCGATGAGATCGCGCGGCACCCGGGTCACGACTGCAGAAATTGCAGTCGCTGCTGGCATCAACAAGGCCAGAAGCGGGCTTTCTCTCGATTTTACCTTAGATTTCAGGTGTTTTGGGGCAGGTGCCGACGAATCGTCTTGCGGGTTGCGAATTATCTCCCATATGCGCTGACACGCCAAGAATGGCGTCTGCAATTAAGTCTTGCGCAATTTCGCCGAAAGCCTTAAACGGCGGCACTAAACCGGTTCGCCGGGGTCACCCATTTACGTCCACAGGAAGCATTCAAATGGCAAAGAGTAAGTTTGAGCGCAACAAGCCGCACGTCAACATTGGCACGATCGGCCACGTTGACCACGGCAAGACGTCTCTGACGGCAGCGATCACGAAGTATTTCGGTGAGTTCAAGGCGTATGACCAGATCGACGCTGCTCCG